>CAZYFU010000104.1:0-23056 GCA_964647025.1 uncultured Myxococcales bacterium
TGCGAGGAAATTCAGACACTTACGCCGAACCTGCCGGGGAACTTCGGTCTAGCCCTGGGTCAGTTCGGCTCGACGGCCACGTAGGTCATGGTCCCGGCGACGATCCGGGTGCTGAAATCGGCCAAGACGGTGCCCGTGGGTTTGTGGATGGCCGAGATCCTCACCATGCCGGGCGGAAGGTTGCTGATGATGGCGGTCCCGGTGTCGTCGGTGGCGTCGAGGGTCCTGTCTGGATACCAGTTGTTGGCCAACACGTAAGCCCGTGGCTCCGGCGCCGCGGCGGGGGCGGCCGTGAACGTGAACCCGACTCCTCCCACCCGGTAGCCTCGGCAATCGAAGGTCGCCAAGATCAGACTGCCCCGTTCCTGCAGAAGTAGGGGCTCGCCGGTCATCGTCGCCATCAGCTGTAGCGTCTCGGGGCTGATGAGGACGATCACGGGCCGGGCGTTCATGATGCCGGCACACCGGGTGAGGTCCAGCATGGCCGGATAGAAGCCCGGGGCGGAGAGCGCGATGAAGCCATCGAATCCCGCATGGATCTTCTTCTGCGAGAGGACCCCGGCTTGGGTCACGTCCTGCCAGAGGGGCGATTGGCATGTGACGTCGAGATCGGCACACGCCGTGGCCGCGACGCCGGACAGCGGAGCATTCAGCATGTCCACGAATCGGTACTGGCCGAGATCGCTCTCTCCCGTTCGCCGCGTGACCAGGTCCACCATGCCCACGCACGACCAATCCGGCGCTGGCTTGTCGTTGGTCACGGTCATCTCCAGACGGGAGCAGGTGGGGGCAAGCGTGACCGTGGCCTCGGTTCGCCCCTGCAGGGCGCCGGCGCTGACCGGCGAGATGGACACGCGGAGGGTATCTCCTGGCACATAGGCGTCGCCGAGGTCGACCTCGATCCGTCCGCGCGTACCGGTGCTGGGCCGGGTCACGGTTCCCTGGCGCAACAGGGACTGGCCGTTGAGCACGTCGACCTTCAGGCTGTCGCCGGTGACGGTCTCCGGCATGTTGACCACGACCACCAGGACCTTGTCGGGGCAGGGATGCGAAGCCTGATCGCAGCCGGACCACGCCATGGCCAGCAGCAGCCAGGCCCCAAGCAGCAAGCGCGACGAGGAGCCGATCATGGCTGGATGCGGCCCCAGAGTGGTGGGTCGCTGGCGTTGGACGAATTTCGGCCCATGACCAGGACGGTGACCGTCGCGGCCCCAACCAGCAGCGCGGCCCCACCCCAGAGCCAGGGGCTCCGCCAAAGGCGGCTTCGAGCCGGGGATGGAGGGGGAGGATCCGGCTCCGAGGAGACCTGCAACAGGAGCCGGCTCGCGCCGGCGCTCGGCGGGGGCGGGGTGGGCGGAGCGCTTGGTCGGGGTGGGGCCTCGGCGCCCTGGGCCGTCGTATCGCCCTGGGCTGCCGGGACGGCCTCCTGGCTTGGGCTCGGCATCTCCTGGCCGCCATCGACGCCGCTTACCTCCGGAACAGCGTTGGAGCCGTTCGGCGTGCCGGAGGTGTCGATGCTCTTGGGCGAGGGCTGCTCGAGATGACGGCGAGCTTCGGCGGCCTTCGATCCCTTCGCGTACAGCCGGAGGTAGTTGGCGAACAGGGTCCTCGAACGCTCCCGGTTGCCCGCGCGCTCATGCGACAGCGCCGCGTTGAAGAGTAGCGCGTGATCGGGGGTCAACGCGAAGGCCTGCTCGTAGTGAGCCGCGGCCACCGCGTAGTCGCCCAGGCCGAAGGCGGCCGTGGCGTGGCGGTAGTGCTCCGCGGTCTCCTGCCTGATCCGCTCCGGCTCTGCCGCGAAGGCCGGAAGGATCGTCAAAAACGTGCAGGCGAGGAAGACTCCTGGCCAGGGACTGCGATGGGGACTGCGCACGGGCCACTCCTTATCATGGCCAAGGGCGACCTTGCACCGGGTGTCTCGATTGGAGACACCAGCCAGCCCCTCGAACCGAGGGTAGGGCGCCTGCAACCGATGGTGACCCGAAGCTGTCTCGATCTGAAACACCGGAATCGAGACAGCGCCGGGCGCGGACTACCCCGCCGGACCGCCAATCGCCAAGGAATCCGCGGCCCAGTGAATCAACGTGTCCCCTGAGCGACTGGTTCGGAAGTTGCACATCGCGCCGACGAGACCCGGGCCGTATCGAGCCAGCGATCGAGCCGCCGACGGTCGAGCCACAGCGTCTTCCTGATGGAGCTCGACCCTCTCGGCCCAGCAACTGCTCGAGATGCCCTGATCTCGCCCACCGGAACCCAAACAACAGAAAGCGGAGAAGTGAACAGCATGGCAAGTACGAACGGAAAACAGAGACGGCGAATTGGACCGTTGTTGCTCGCGGCGAGCAGCCTTCTGGCAGCTTGCGTAGAGGGCGACTTCCCGACCGAGATCGAAGAGTCGACGGGGCACGCGTTGACGGTCGCCGAGACTCAGGCTCGCCTGAACCAGCTCTACGACATCGACAACTTGGTCAAGGTCGAAATCAAGATGGACGGTCTCGATTGGATGAGGCTCTTGCATGGGGACCCGCTCGTCGGGGGCTGTGGAACGAGGGTGCCTGCTGGAAAGGACCAGTTCCCGGAGTACCTCGCCTCGGAAGTGAAGATCTCGGGCAGCAAGTATCTGACCACGTCCCGGACCTTCAACAGCGTCATCATCAAGAAGAAGTCCTTCTGCGGGTCGTTCTCCAAGAGCAAGCCATCCATCAAGTTGAAGTTCGACGATGCTGCCGTGGAGACGCTGGGCACGAAGCATATGACCTTCAACAACAGCATCCAGGACAGTCAGTCCTATGTCAGGCAGACCCTGGGCTACTATCTGTTCGGCGAAGCCGGCTTGCCCCGTCCACGGGCCAATTACGCCGAGGTCTGGGTCAATGGCACCAAGATCGATAACGGCATCTACATCAACCTGGAGCAGGTTCGCGATCACCTGCTGTCCAACCCGGCCAACAAGTTCTCTTACCCCACGGGCGGCAACGGCGTGTACGAGATCTACGGCGAGGAGGACTTCGTCAGCGCCAGCGTGACCCCGACGGACTACATCGGGACCGAGTCCGCCTCTGCCTACGACGAATGCGAGTGGTCCTATGGCAAGTGGGACTGCGAGAAGGGGTATCAAGTCGATTTCCAGAATGCCATTGGGCAGATCAAGACCGGAATGGCAGGGCTATCCAGGGTTGTCGACGTGGACCAGTTCATCAAGGCGTACGCCATGGAGTTCCTGCTGAAACACTGGGATGGCTACGCACACCATCACAACAATACGTACTTCTATAACGACGCGGCCAAGACCCGAACTCCCTCCGCCACCTCCGGACAGATCAGGTTCAAGTACATCCCCTCGGGGTTGGACATGATTCTGCAGCGCACGCCAGAGAACCCGTCGAGCGACGACGGGCGCTACTTCCGCTTGGGTAATAACGGCGTGATCGCCAAGCTGATCCGCGAGGACGCCACCACGCGAACCAAGTTGCTCAACCAGATCAAGACCTATCGCGACACCCTCTTCACCCGCTCGAGGATCAAGGGCGACATCCAGACCTACCTCGACAAGTGCAAGGCAAAGATCGCTTCGCTGGGCTTCGACGCGACCGCCGGGATTGCCGAGGTCGTCGAACAGCTCAACCTGGCGCGCTCTGCGTCCTACCAGGTCACGGGAATCCCGCAAACGGAGAGCGTGGCCGTGCTCGACCGGAGCACCGGTGATGCGCTCCATCCCAGCAACGTCTTGACCGTCGGCGGTACCTCCACGGACTTCGAGGTCGTGCATCAGTCGTATGCGAACTCGGGAGCCGACCGATGGTACTTCCAGCCCGCCTCGTATGGCCTCCGCGTGGTCAACGAGTCCTCGGCGCGGCGTCTGCACTGTGCCCAGGCCACGACGACGTCGCGGGGCCATCGCTACATCTACGTGACCTCCAGAAGCGCATCGAACAACGAGCAGAGCTTCTACGTGACGAACGAGGGGCCGGACAAGTACACGGTGACCGGATACTTCAAGATGAACTGCTACTCCAGCAGCGGCGTCCGCTTCGGCACCGACGATCCGGCCCCGGACGGCCGACAGCGCGTGTACCAGACGGGACGCGACAACGGATCCTGGGTCTCGTGGTACTAGCCTAGCTACGCCACAGGTACCGTCGACGGGTGTGCGGCTCGATTCTCGACCGCACACCCGGGTGCCTCACGAGGACGCGGTACGGCCGATGGACGGCGGCGATGGCCCACCTGAACTTCGACACCAATAAGAGCTTCTTGCCGCGTCATGGCGGTCAAGCTTCACGGTTTGTGCACGGCCCTCGAGACTTCGTTGGAGAGCCAAGAATGTGCACCCAGCCGCCACGCGACGGATCCTCTGAACGTCCGTTCCATCCTCTCAGAGTCGCTCCAATGCTTCGTAGAGGTCACCAACGTCTTCGCCACCGCTTTCTAGAAACTTCTCCCCGTCCATCTTCGGCCTGAAAGCGATCGTCGTCACCCCGACCACGACGCCTCGCGCGTCAATGATCGGGGCACCGCTGAACCCCGGGATCTCAGTGGGCGTGTCGAGGTCGAATCTCCAGAAGTCCCCGCGAAATCGTTTGGTCACCTTTCCCCTGAAGACATCCTGCCGACATTCTGGGGTCTGGTATGAACATCCCACCAGATAGACGATTTCTCCGACTCGCACCGGCTCTTTTCGCACCCCGAGGGGCTCCGCAGGTAGCTTGGGGGTCTTTGCGACCGTGAGTAACAGCCAGTCGCGATCATCCACTTTCGGGCCGCCAATGGCGACACGCTCCGCAAGTGCATAGCTTTCCGGCTCGGTTCTGGGGAAGAGCCGCCACTCTTCCAGCACTGAGTTGAGCTCGGAGACGGCGATCGGCGGCGTCACCCCGCCGGCCGCTCCTAGAAGATGTAGCGCAGTTGCGGCAACAACCACTCCTTTGGAGTTGCGGATGAGAAAGCTGCTTGCGCCTTCCAGGGCCGAGTGTCCGCGAAACGTGGCTTGGTTCGTCAAAACGAGCTGCGGCCAAGCTGAAGGCGGACTTTGCGCCCAAGCTGCTGCGGGTGAACTCGATTCGGAACTGGGGCTGGCGGTCCCGCCAGCAGATTCGGCAGTCGGCCGGTTCTTCGCAGCGCAGCCTGTCCGTGCGCAGTTGGCTGCCCCAAGTGCGGCGACAGAAACCAGGGCGACTACGGTCGTCGAATTGCTCATAGGAATCTCGGTGTGTCGAACGCGGTGTGAGAATGCGGGATCATACACGGGTGAGTCGGGGGGGGGCGAAGAGTCTTGGGCTGCAGTGAAGAGTGTGGTGGCCTGGGCAGACTGTGCCGCTCACCAGAAGTAGTCCGCCTCTGCTCGGCAAGAGGGAGCCAGGGGCTAGTGCCAGCCGCTGGCAGAGGGGATCAGGGGTGTCAGGGGAGCAGGGAATACCAAGCGTTATCGCGCGACGAACGATGGCTTGCCAGATCTGCCCGTAGCCCAAGGACTCGGCCACCAGGGCGCACTCATTGATGTCGGTGCTGCCGGCAGGGCAGGTGCGCAGCGGGAAGGCCTGGCGGTCGGGCCGCAGGTTGAGGGCACGGCCCAGGACCATCCCGGCGGGGATGGCGGCCAGCTCGGCATCGGTATTCGCGAAGAAGGCACTCGAGGCTGTCCTTGTCGCCGTACACGAAGAGCTGATGTGCGCGACCAGAAGAGAACTCGAGTGCCTCGGTGCTCAGTCGAACCCTGTCGTGCGAGTCGACGATCTCGAAGACATGCGGCGCCGAGATCAGATTGTCGGCAAGCCTGTAGTCCCCGCCCCAGGCGAGCAGGGTGAGGTGCTCGGGGGCCTCCGGCGAGACCAGCACCGTGCCTGGAACGCTTCCGGGCGACCTTTCCAAACTCGCCGCACATCGGCGGCGCTCTGGCCCTGTCGGCCACACTGGGACTGGAAGCGGGAGACTGCGACCAGGCCACTCTGCTCATCGCCGAGTATCTGCGACGCTTCCCCATCGGACCGCACGCGCAGAAGTTGCAGGCAGAGGCGAGCGACAAGAAACGGATGGCTGGTGAAGTCAGGGCGCGGTGGCAGGCTCCGCAGCGTCGAGGCCTCAACGGAGGCAGTCGTGGGCCAGGTCGCGAACCGTGGCGGCCTTGCGCGCGCAAGGCACGGTCGCATCGGTGAACCGCAATCGCCGGCAGGCCGCCAGATCGGGCGCCAACAGGGGACGCAGCTCGTGCGCGCGCGCCTTCTCGAGAACCTGATCGCGAAACCCGGCCTGGCGAAGGTGAAGGGCCACCAACTGATCGAGCACGGCAGTGCATTCGGTTTCGCTGGCCGGATGCCGACGGGAGCAGGCGAAGAGCAGCGGCAAGATCAGCAGTACACGCTTCATCGCACGAACCTCACGCGAATCGCGGCGCTGCCAGGGGTGGGGGCTCCGCGGGCATCCAGTGCGGGTTGAAAGGCCGCCTCCTTGGCACAGCGGGCGGCCTGGGCCCCGAAGCCGTGCCCCGGATCGCGAACCACCGACACGCTCTCGCACCGACCTTGGGCACTGACCCGCACCCTGACAATGGCGATCTGCTGGTTGAAGTCCATGTCGTCGGCTTCGCGCGGCCATGGACAGGTCCAATCCGGATCGGACAAGGACAGGGGCCTGGAAAGGTCCGACGTCTTGACCACGGTCGGCTCTCGTGGCGCGGGGGGAGACACCGGCTCCTCGACCGTCTCCCTCGAAGTCCCCGAGGACGTCGTGTGACCTCCAGCAAAGAACGTCCCATCTCCCACCACGAAGCCCTCTCCGAAATCGATGGGTTGGTCCGTGTCGGGAACGCTGGCAACGATCTGGCCAGCCTGGGCAGGGGCCCGGGCCTTGGCGCGCGCCATGGTCCGCTTGGCCGTCGCCACAGGGGGCGGTTCGGAGCGCGGCGGCTCATCCACCTTGGGGTTCGAGGGGGGCGGCGGCGGCATGTCCACCGGGCGCGCTTCCCTGTCGGCCATCAACGTACGCACGCGCGCGGCCGTGGCGAGCGCCCAATGCTCGCCGGTCTCCTCGTGGGAGAGTGAAGGAAGCAAAACCAGGTGAACGCAGAGGGCCAGGGCAACGGGAACGATCCATTGCCGGCGGACGGGCGGCTTCGACGCCCCCAGCACCACGTCGGTGATGCCTTCGGGCTTCTGCATGGGCACCATCTGTCCGCACGCCTTCATGGCGTCGGTTCCTCCACGAGCGTCCCGAAGGCGATGTGCCTAAGCCCCACCGCGCGCAGCACGTCCAGGGTGTGGATGACCGTACGATGGGGGAGCGACCCGCTGGCGCTGATCACCGCCCGCAGGTCCGGCGTCTTGCCCAGCTCTTGCTTGGCCAGGCGGGCCAGCTCGGCATCGTTGGGCACGCTTTGTCCATTCACCGTCACCGCTCCCGCCTGGGGCAGCACCACCGAGAACACGACTTGCACCGTCTCGCTGGTGGTCGCCACCGGCAGGTCCATGGGCACGGCGGGCGTGGCCACGATGCGCGCGGTGACGATGAAGATGATGAGCAGGACCAACGTGATGTCCACGAGCGGGGTCACGTTGATCCCCGCGATGGCGCTGTCTCCCAAATGCGTCGAGCCCGCCATCACTCGACCACGTGGGCCAAGACCAGGTTGGTCAAGACCTCGGTCTGGCCCAACAGCGCGGCGGTTCGCCGCTGGAAGTAGTTGTAGGCCGCAACCGCCGGCAAGGCGACCACGATCCCCACGGCGGTGGCCACCAACGCCTCGGCCAGGCTGGCCATGATGGCCGCTGACGCCACATGTCCCGTCCCGGCCCCTCCGGCCCCACTGCCCAGCTCTTCGAACGCATGAATGATGCCGATGACCGTGCCGAACAGCCCAATGAACGGGGCGTTGTTGCCGATGGTGCCGAGGTAGGTCAGTCGCTTCTCGAGCTGCCCGCGTTCCAGGGCCGCGGCGCTTTGCATGGCCTTATCGACCGCGGCCGGACCTCGGTCGGCCAGCCGCAGTCCAGCCAGGGCGATGCTGGCCGCCGCTGCCGGCAAATTCGAGAGCGACTGGATGGCCGCGGCCCATTGCTTGCTCGTGAGCTGTTCGTCGAGGCTCTTGGCCAGCGCGCGGATGCTGGTGTCGCGCGAGCGAAAGAACAGCCACCGCTCGACGATGATGGTTAGCGACAGGACCGAGAGGCCCCCCAACAGCCACAGGATCCAATCGGCGCCCGAGCGCAACAGGATGCTCTTGACGGCTTCGGTGGTCCCCATCATCAGCCTCCCAGGGTTTGCTGCTTGCACAGGCCCACGCCGTTGAAGTGGGCACTGGCCCGAAAGGCCTCGAGCACGAAGTGGTACAGGGTCTGCTGTCCCGGGGGCAGTTTCCCATTGTCGTTGTAGAAGATGCGCTTGCCCGCGCTGTCGAGCAGGGGGTGGCCCGCGCCATCGCGCAGGTCGTTCAGATCCTGGGACAGAAGCTCCTGCTCGGTCACCAGATCATCCGCGCCCTTGACCGCGGCGAAGGCGTCGAAGCGCAGATCTTCGTCGCCGGTCCCCAGCGTGTCCCAGAACATGTGCATCGCGTGGGCGTAGATGAAGACGCCTGTGGTCTTGCTGGCCTCGACCGCGACCCCTTGGGTTTGGTCCTTGCCGTTGATGCACTCGTAGTAGTGGGTGACCGCCGGCAAGCCGATGCGGAAACGCACGGTTCCCTTGCTCGCCTGGGTGGCGGTTCCCTCGGCCAGCAGCGACCATCCGTTCTGCGCCATGAGGTCCAGATCCGCCGCGTCCACGTTGCCCGGGGCGATGGCGCTGCTCGCGGCCAGAAAGCCGAAGCTGATGTCCTGACGAAGCGCGGGCACCCCGGTCAGCACCGTCAGATCGACGCTGGCGGAGGCGTTCTTCTTCAGATCGAGCGCCAGCGGACCAGCCCAGAAGGCCTCTTCGCCCCCTGCACGCGCCTGGGTTAGCCGCACGTTGCCCACCGAGACCACGTACTTGGTGAACTGCAGCCCCCAACCGTCGGCGAACGCGAAGGTGGCGTCGCCTTCTACGTGCGGAAATCCGTCGCGAACGGCGGCGCCCCCGCTCACCGACAGGGCCAAGTCGCCGCTTCCCGCCGTTTGCTCACCCGTGCACCCCGCCGACACGGCGACGACCACCAAGACCGCACGAAAGTGACTCTTGCACCAAGCTTTCATTGTGTCCTCCAAGAGACGCGATAGGAATTGCGCGAGCGAACACCCCGAACCAGCGCGGCCCAGGCCTGGCTATCGTCGGAGAACACATAGCTGCTCCCCTCCATCTGGGTCAGGCTGTCGAAGTCGACGCTGGCCAGCCACATGTCGAGCAGGGGCTCGATGAGCAGTGCCCCCGGCCGTTGGCTGGCATCCGCCAGCTCCACCTGGGCGGCGATGCTCTCCACAATACGCATCAGCCCCTCGTCGGGAATGGTCAGCCGGGCGATGAAAGGCACCGTCACCCCGGCCTTGCTGGCGCTGCCTTGCAAACGCACGCTCTTGCCTTCGAGCAGCTCGATCTCCGTCGCGGACGCCCCCTGGGACACCTCTCCGGGGGGGTGCAGGTGCAGCTCGACAGTCCGGCAGGTGCCCGCGAGTCCCAGCACGGAGCCCAACGACATGGGCGGGGCCAGCAGATTGACCACGTACTGTCGCAAGACCTCTCCCAGCACCGTGCCCTTGTTGTACTGGGCGTGGGTGGGACAGGCGTGGGCGCTCGGGATCGAGAAGGCCCTCCGCCAAAGGCTCGCCTGAGGGGCCCCCTCGTAGAAATAGAGGGGCCCCACGGCGACGAGGGCTTGGCTGAGCGTCACCGACCACCCTGCGTAGGTCGTGAACGGCTCCGTGGTCGGGGTGTTCGCGCTGGTCCCGCCGGCCACGGAGACCGACAGCGTGATCTCCTTGCCCGTGGTCGTGGCGTTGCACGACAGCAGGTTCGCGGCTACCACCGCCACAAGAAGACTCTCCATCCGTCCCGGGACACCGGGTAGTCGATGACGATTCATGGGTTCACCGTGCCTCTAGTGTTTTTCCGGGAACGACAGCACCGCGAGGTTGCCCGGCGTCCCACCCACCACGAAGCTGTCCTGGACCACCAGGGTCGCGGGATCGACCATGCGGACCGTGCCCAGCTTGGGATCGCTGACGTAGACCGCATGCTTACCGACGGCCAAACGAGGCGTGAGCCCCTCGGCCACGGCGGCCACCGGCAAGGGGGGGCCAAGGGCGGCGCCGGTGGTGGCGTCCAATGCGTAGAGGGCGCCGTCCTTGCCCAGCACGAGGATGCGCCTCCCATCATGGTCGAAGGCGAAGCCGGAGTAGCCAGCGGTCGCCAGCGCCCCGGGCAGATCGATGCGCGTGATCGCGCCGGCCCCGGTCGTATCGATCTTCGCCAAGGCCGCAGCCCCGAAACTGCCGATGAAGTGCGGCAAAGAATGGTGGCCGATGGCTGTGCTCACCCGCGGCGCCGTGCCTGTGCTGGTCGGATCGAGAGGTGGATTCGCCACCTTCAAGCTGGTGAACCCAGTGGCGGACGGGGTCATCAAGAGAACACCGTCCGTGCACCCGAACGCCACGAAAGAAGCGTTCGAGGCCTCGCCGTGGAGACCGGGACAGTCGAGCACCGGCTCGCCTTGTTTCACTCCGGCCAGGGTGAAGACCTGAATCCCTGCGGCCTTGGCGGTCGTGGTTCCCTCGGCAAGCTCCGGGTAGGTGGCGAGGATGGCATTGCCGAATGTGAGCGCGACTCCGTGGTGCGGCTGTCCGGTCTGTACCGTGAGGGGGGCCGGCATGGTCAGCAGGGTTCGCTCGTCGAGAACCTGCGCGACGCCGAGTCCATCGAAGAAGAGGGTCACGAGGTTGCTGTGGCCGACGAAGTGAACCGGCTTGTCTCCGACGAAGCGGAAAGTCAGCAGGGCGGGTGCCTCGCGCTCGTGGTGATTGTGATCGCCGTGATCCTCCAGAACCAGACCGGAGTCGATGATCTGCACCTGAGCGGCTGTTCCCTGCACCAGATAGGCGTAGCGACCGCCTGGTCCGGCGTAGACAGTGGCCGCGCCGCCGAGTGCGAAGCTGCCCACGCTCGCTTTCGTGGTCACGTCGAAGATGGTCGCCTTGGCCTCCACCGAATCGACGATCACCAAGCGCTCGGCGTCCTCATCGTGCTCATGCTCGGTCGCGGACGTATTCCGCTTCACCATCACGACGACGGTTCCGTCCACCGCCTGGGCCTTGAATCTGATGATGTACGGCACCTTGGTATCGGTGGCGGCGCCGTCGAAGGTGAGAGCCGCGTGCCAATGGTCGGTGATCGTGGTGGCGCACTTGCCGTTGGCCACACCACCGCTTGGCGCCGGTGTCACATCCGTGCCGGTACGGTGCATGAAGGTGTCGAAGACCCCGGCCTTGCCCAGAAAGACCACGTACTCACCGGTCACCGTCACCGGGAAATGCACGTAGCTGGGGAGGCCGGCCGGGAGCGTGATCAGATAGGGCTTGTCCAGGTCCATGTGCGCCTTGCTGAAATCCGCGAAGGCCGAGATGGCCGCTTCCGCCGACGTGGCGGCGGCGAACTCGGTGCACGCCTGGGTCGGGAAGTCCACCGCGGCCACGCACAGGAGCTTGTTGGCGGCATCGACCTTGTACCCCTGGTCGCAGTGGCATTCGTCGTCGTGCAGGTGCCCGTGCCCACCACATTCCTCCTCGCCGAGCGACTCGCAGTGGGCGGTGGTCGCCTCCACGTGACAAGTCTTGGCCGTGCCGCAGGGCTCGACCACCCAGTGTCCGAGGTCGCCCTGGCTCACGCAGGTGTGGGCCGTGTTGCTCTCGCACTTGAACTCGCCCGGTGTGCACGAGCTGGCCATGTCGATGCAGCCTGCTTTGCTCTCGCTCAGCTCGATACAGGAGAGACCCAGGGACACGCAGTCCGAGCCCCAATGGAAGTGGGGGGCCATGCCCGAGACGAGGTGGCAGTATTGGACCTTGTTGTCCACGCACTGCTCCCATCCGTCCCGGCCCTCCATGCATTCGAGCTCCGAGGGGCTGACGGGTCCGCCGTCTGCCAGAGATGTGGTCGTTCCGGTGTCGGGGCTCATCGAGGTGCTGCCGCTACCGCAACCACTCAGGGCCTCGACAACCGCCAGAACGAAGACTGTTCCTGTTTTCATGTTGCCATTCCTTTTCACATTCCTAGTTGTCCCCGGTCGACACGGCGTCGAGCGGGGTGATGCTGCGTGAGCTTGCTGTCCCACCCAGGGCTTCCAGGTGGACGGTGAGGGTTGCCATGACGAAGAAGGGCTCCCCGGCGGTGAAGTGACGGACCGGGCGTTGCGAGCGCACGGCATTGGGGCCCTGGAAGTTGCTGGCGTAGTTGAGCTCGGACTGCCGGTAGCGCAGGTCGAAGAGGTTGCGCATCTCGACCCCCAGCGAGAGGTGCCAGACCCGCACCTGGCCCCCGAGGTTGAAAAGGTAGTAGTCGTCCCCCTTGGCCGCATAGGGAAGCGGACGGCCGGGAACGTAGGTGAAACCCACGCCCACCCGGCCGGTCACCGGCACCCCGCCGATGTCCCACGCGAAGAGCTGGCCCGTGGCCCCGGTGTCGACGCGCACGATCAGTTGCGGGATGTAAGGCAGCAGCTCGCCGGTCGAGTCCAGCCTACCGCGCGCCCAGCCCAGGTTGACGAGCGTGTCCAGCCAGCCCTCGTAGTCGGCCCTTGTGCTGAAGAGCACCGCGTGGCGCGTGCTGGGACCGACCGGGTTGCTGCTGCCCGCCGATGAAAAGACGATGTTACGGCCCAAGACCGGATCGAAGAGCATGTCCTTGTCGACGTGGGTGAAGACATAGCTCGCCTGGGTCTTCATGCGCAGACGCAACGAGGGCGCATCGAGATCGTGCGCCAGTCCGCCTTCCAGAACCTGGGCCCTGGCAAAGGGCGCGGTCTCGTTGTCCGAAAGCGCCGCGGCCTCGGTCGAGCGCGTTCCCTGACCGTAGCTGGCCAGGACGTGAAGACCAGGGCGTATCCGGGTGTCGATGGTGAGACGTGGGTTGATGGCGTAGCCGAAGGACTGGCTGGTCTGGGTCGACACGCGCGTGCCTTCGCGGTCGGCCGTGGGCTGGTTCCGATCGGTCACGCCAAAGGCGAACCCATCGATGCGCACCCCACCTCGCAGGGCCAGCCAATCGACGGGCTTGATCTGACCGCGCAGCCACCCGCCCAGGTTGAGAATCGTGTATCGGTCGTCGAAGACCCGCAGGTACGGGATGGCCGTAACCGAGCGCAGGCGGAGCTGCGACGAATCGCCCTGGTCGAAGCGCAAGGCATAGCCCACCGACAACGTCTGGGGCAGCGAGCGAATGGTGGTTCGCACGTCGTAGCTCCCCCGCGACCCGGCGCTCAGCGATTCATAGCCCATCTCGAGCCCGTCGCCCCGCTGGGTGTTCGGACGGCCCTCGGCGGTCACGCTCGCGTCGGTCATCCACCCCGTGAAATTGACCCTCAGTCGCATGGTACGAAACCCGATCCAGGTCACTTGGCGCAGGCGTCGATCCGCGGGGCCGGAGATCGTGTCCAGCGTGAGCAGCAGGCGGTTGCTCTCGCCGCCCTGATTGGGATCGTAGCTGTCGAAGAAACCCATTCGCCCCGTCAGGAAGTCGTCCTGTCTGACGACCCCGGGTTGATCGAAACGGGTGGCGTAGCCAAAAGCGGAAAGTCGCCACGTGAGGCCGCTGTCGAGAACCCCGGCATAGCGGCAGAGCCCAAGCGCGCGCTGGGATGCGCGGTTCTGTCCAAAGCCCTCAGACCGGTGCAGCTCGAACCCGGCGAAGGTATCGCGATGGGCGGTCTCGGGGGCGGTACTGAGAAGCAACCGCTGGGTGTTCCACGAACCATAGCCGTAGCTCAGACGGGTGCCTCGCTCGTCCACGCCCAACCGGTAGTCGGCCGAGCCGGCAAAGGCGAAATCGCCCTGCGCGGGATCGAATGGTCCCTCGGTGATGCGCACCGAACGAACGAACTCGGGCGGCACGAAGTACAGGTCGGCGTAGCCGTGGCCGTGCGGATTGCTGACGTCGTTCACCGGCACGCCGTCGACCGTGTACTCGATGTCTTGCCCCTCTTTCGAAGCGAAGCCGCGCATGTAGGTTTCGTGGGCGTGCCCCTCGCCCCCGTGATTGGTGGTCAGCACGCCCGGGGCCAACATCAGTTGCTCGGCCGCGCTCTGGCGCGGAACGATGCGCAGCTTGGCCAGCTCCACCACGTAATCGGATGTGGTGCTGGCCTGCTCGCGCCGCTCGCCTGACACGGTGACATCCAGGAAGGTCTCCGGGCCCTCGGACGGGGGGCCCTCCGGGGAAGCGGCCGGCTCCGCGTCCAGGACGCTGACGGACGCCGCGGCTTCGGGCGCGCCACCATCGAGCGAAGCGGTCGCTCCCGCCGTCGACGCGGCTGAGGCAGTGGCCAGGGAAGACCCATCGACCGGGCCCTCGGTCGCCTCGGCCACGAGGGGTGGAGGCCCATCGCCCAGGCCGGCATCCGGGATACCGCTGACGAAGCCGACGGGAATGCGAACGCGACTTCTGGCCGGCCTCCCGTCTTTCATCGCGGGCGCGAAGGTCCACCGCTTGACCGCCGCGATGGCCGCGCCGTCGAAATCCTCCCCGCCGGAAGTCACCACGGCCACTTCGTCTACGTGGCCGTCCATCTCGACGGTCACTGAAAGGACGACTTGGATCTCGCGGTCGAGAATGGCCCCCGCTGGAAAGGTCGGCGCGACCTTCCGCAGAACCATGGGGGGGGAGACCGACGCGGGTTGCGCTTCCGCCGTGCCCACCTGTGCGCAAAGGACCACGCCCAGCGCGAGGATGCGCGGGCAGAGGTTCCGGAGTGGACGATGTGTTTGGGGGCGCAGATACACGTTGGGCATTCCTTGGGCAAGGCACGGGTGTTACGCGCGCGTGTGGGCACACAAATGGCACACGCCAGGCATGCAGGTGGCACCGCAGGCTTCGAAGGCGAGCGCGAGCCTTGGGCGCGACTACGCCGTGCCATGGGCTCGGAGGTGTGAGAGCTCTACGAAGGGATCAAACCGCGCCAGCAGGCGGCGGCTGCGAAGGGGCGAGCATGAAAATGGGCCACGACTCGATGACACCGCGGTCCGGGGGCCCATACGTCGATTCTTGAACGACTACGTCGGGGGCCTCGATGGTCGGGGTGGACCCAGCCACGTTGGAGGCCTGGCAAAGCAGCGCGAAGATCTCGCAACGCTGGTGACGGTCATCGCTGGGCCCGTGGTTCTCCGAACCAGGCGGGTCATCGTCCCCACAGTGGACCAGTCCGCCCGTGGCGAGAGAAACCGCGTGGTGAACCAGCACGAAGTGCGCGGCGGCACCAACCTGGGCCATCGCCAGCAGCGCGACCATGGCCCATCCCAACCGGCGCATCGAGACGCGCCAGGGTCGAGGTTGGGGGCCACGGTGGCAGGCGACGATCTTCATGCGCGCGCGCTCGGCTCCTTCTTCTGCTTCGCGCACAGATTGCATTTCCCGGTGATGGTCACTTCGTGATCCTCGGCCACGAACCCCCGCGGGGACATGCGCTCCACGTCGGCAACGCAGCCCGGGAGATCGAACGTGCGCGTGCACATGCGGCAATAGAAGTGATGGTGGTGCTCGATCTCCGCCAGCTCGAAGCGGCTGCCAGCCGGCGTCGACACGGCAACCAGCCACCCGGATTCCACCAAGTCCTTGATGGTCCGATAGACCGTGGCGATCCCCAGCGAGGGCACTGTCTCTTGGGCGAGCGTCACCACATCCTGGGGGCTGAGCGGCCTGCCGGCGGCGGCAAAGGCATCCTGAACCGCCTGCTTCTGTCGTGTCTTGCGAGAGACCGGGGCCATCGTCTTTGTTGGTACTGATAATTCATTATCAGTACTAAGTCAAGGAGCACCCTGGGTCATCGCAGAAACAGTTGGCACGCCGGTCTGCTCGTCTCCGCTCGCTGGCTTCGTCGGTCCACTGTCGCTTGCGGGAGCGAGCGTCGCTGGCGCTCGCCCCCTCGCGAACGGGTCAGAACAGGGGACCGCAGGGGATCGTGTCTTTGCGCAGAGCGTGTCCCGCGAAGTGGGAGTCATCGGACCAGAAGATGGTCTTCATGCCGCCCAGGCACTCCGAATCGGGCGCGATGGCCAGGCCCTCGTTGTTCGAGTCGGGCAGCGTGCCGGGCTTCGAGAAGATTCGCTTCACGACGAACTTTCCGGCGCTGATCCCGAGGATGTTCGAAACGTTGCCGCAGGTGTTGTCGCAATGGGCCCACAGCGCGCCGGCGTCGCGATCGAACTCGAGCCCCATCACGCCCGGATGGCCGCTGGTGATGCTCGCCAGTCGGTTGAAGCCGGACGTGGCGTGATCGAGGGCGTAGACGTGGACCATCCCGGTCCCCTCGATGCCCACGAAGAAGAGTCCATCGCCATGGTTCGGGTAGTTCGCGGGGACGTAGGCGGCGTTCGTCTTCTCATCGATGAAACCGCCGGCGACCAGGAAGGCATCGGGCACCCAGGTGATGGCCTCGCTGCCCAGGTTGGCGCTCGTCGCGGGCAAGTCGGACGTGATGTTCCACTCGTGCGTGGCGACAAGCTCGCTGCCGGTGGCGCTGGTGTCGAAGAGCAGGACCGCGAGGCGACTGACCGAGCTGGCGTCGTTGTTGCGCTCGCTCGCCACGTAGATGAAGGGCGAGTCCCATGCGGTCTTGGTGATGCCTTCGCTGTCGGGGTTGCCCGTGCCCGATGGGTAATGGATGGCTTTACCCGTCCCCCAATCGTTGCTGGTGTCGAAGGTCCACACCGAGCCCGACTTCACCATGCGGTAGATCTTCGAGGGCGAGTTGAGCACGGCCCACAGGATTCCTCCCGGTTCGTAGGTGAGCCCGCTCAGGTTGTCGCCGAATTGGTTGAGGTTGTCGGTCTCGACCACGGCGTTGGCGCCTGGCCAGGGTTCGAGCACCACGACGGCCGCGCCCCCATCGACGGCTCCGACCTCCGGAGGAACATCCGGCCCGGCGCCCGCGTCCACCGTCGAGGCACAAGCGTTGGCGGAACCTCGCGTGCTGGCCGGGGTGTTCTGGAACACCTCGGAACCATCGGGGCATCGGCCATAGGTCACGGCCGCGTGGGCGGTCCAGGTGAAGCTGTCCACCAGCGAGCCCGATGTGTCGAACAGCCGGACCGAGTCTCCACCGCCAAGACCGAAGGTCATCTCGGGCTCGCCAATCACCAGATACGCTCCGTCGGCCAGGGTGGTCCCGTTGGCGATGGTGAAGACGTGCGAGTCGTCGTTGTCCTTGAGGGTCCATCCCGAGAGATCCGCCGCCGCCGTCCCCGTGTTCACCAGCTCGACCCAGTCACCGGGTTGCCCACCGCTCGACTCGACCTCGTTGATGTGGACCGAAGGTGTTCCGGACGATGGCGCGCGCGAGCAGACCACGGGGACCGCGAGCATGTCGCTGCAATCACCGTCGCTGACCGTGAAGGTGACCGTGCCCGTGCCCTCATTCGTGCAGGTCAAGGTCGCCTCGGCCTTGTTCGCGTTCGAGACAGTGCCGCGCGTGCTGGTCCATACGGTGGTGAGCGCCGCGGGCTTTCCGTCCACGTCCGTGGCGGTGCCCCGGAGCGCCATGGTGCGGCCCACGAAGGCCTCCGCCGGCATCACCTCGACCGAACCGATGGCGGGACACACGTTCACCTGGCCGCTGATCTGGAGGCCGCCATTGTCGGCCGTCAGTCGGCAGCGCAAGGACAGGGAAACCATCGTGGTCTGTCCGCGAGCGATGTCGAAGGCCGCCGCGGCGGAGCAGGTGCCTCCGTTGCTGCCCAGGGTGCCGTTCACCGTGAGCTGGTATCCCGCACCGACGGGGATCCCGTCGATGCGCGCCGACAATGTGGTGCTGCCCGACAGGTTGATGAGGCCCGACTTGGCATAGCTGTTCCCCGTGATGCTGTAGTTGACCTGATCGAGAGAGACACCAGGGGCGACTTGCAGCGCGATCTGGACATCGCCGACCGAGGAGGGGCGAGGTTCGTTGGAACCGCGTCCAGAGCAAGCGGACAAGAGCCCGGCGAGCACGAGCAGGTGAAAGGGCCGACACGAGGCCAGTGCCCCAAAGCCGTGACGATGGTACATGAGTTAGCTCCGTTGGTTGAGTTGAGAAGCACAGATGACGAAACAGCGCGACCCTACGCGCCGAGCCCGTTCGAATCCGTTGCAGTTGCGCGACAATCTCGCGGCTGGTCGACGCCAGCGGCAAGAAGATCAGGAAGTGGTTTGGGTGCCCTGCGCGCCACGGTAGACCAGGCCCGCGATCACGGCGGTCAGCGGGGCCACCGTGACCACGCCGAAGCTGCCCACCAGGGTGTTCAAGATCTCGGCCGCCACGAAGGGCGCGTTGAGGATGTTGCGCAGGGGCAGGCCCTTGGCCAGGAACAGCATGAACATCGCCACGTGCGCCCCCGAGTAGGCGAGCAGCAGCGTGGTGGTCATGGTGCCGACCACCGCGTGCCCGACACGCAGCCCCGACTGCACGTGCTCGCGAAAGCCGATATGGGGGGTCTTGCTCTTGATCTCGTCCATGCTGGCCGCGATATCCATCGCCAGATCCATGATCGCGCCGCACGAGCCAACGAACACGCTGGCCACGAAGATGTCGGTCAACTGCAGATCTGTATGCCCGGAGTACAGCAAGGTCTCGGCGAAGGACTGTACCGCGCCGTGAAGGTGAAAGGCGTGGGTGAACCAGAGCGCGAGTCCGCAGGTGAGCAACACCCCCAACATGCTGCCGAGAAAGGTGGTGACGCCGCGCCGGTTGAGACCGCCCACGGACAGCGTGATGACCGCGGTGAGCAGCGCAGTGATCCCGAGCCCGGTGGCCACGGGGGGCAGGCCTCGCAAGAGCAGCGGAAAGAACAGCTTCCACAGCACCATGGCAGAGAAGACGAATGACAAGGCCGCCTTGAGTCCGGTGAGCCCCGAGATCGCGAACAGCAAGACGGCGAACAGGACGATGAGGAGGACCTGAAGACGCAAGCGGTCGTGTCCCCGGGCCAACGCGTTCCTGATCTGCCCATCCGCCACGTCGTACTCGAGCAAGATGACGGCGCCTACCTCGTAGAACTCGTCGAGCTCCATCTTCCCCGTGAGCATGTTGGTCACCGCGACCTCATGTCCCTCGTGCGGGCCCCCGAGCACGCGAACCTTGAGCACCTGGGCCTGCGTCTTGACGATGAGGTGAGTCTTCACGTTGCTGTTGTCGACCTCGATGACCAGGCCGCGCGCGTGCAGGCCGTGCGGCGCCGGGGGCACGCCCGAAAGATCCAGGAAGGCCAATCCGACACAGATGGATCCGATGACCAGGGAAAAGACCAGGTCGCGAGTGGAGCGTTTCATGGAGGACCTTCTCTTCAGGCTGTCAATGCGCCGGGGAGACCGCCAAGGGGCCGTCTCCCCGGGAAGGTGGCGGAAATGGCTTACTTGGTGACAGGCAGCTTCGGCAGTCGCATCAGCTTGGCGAGCTTCTTGGCGATGTCCGTGTTGTCGTAGAAACCCGCGAAGCTTTCCGAGCCTTCGCCCTGGGCGAACACCGGGACCGGGACGCCGGTGTGCGAGTAGCTGGTCCAGCCGATGCTGGCGGTCTCGTTGAGAATGTGGGTCATGGTCACGATGACGGGCTCGTAGCTACCGTAGAGCAGCGCGTTCGCCGCGGCGTTGTTCTTGTTCCTGCCACACAGCGACTTGTCATACGCATCCTCGAGCTTCTCCTTCTGATGGTCGTTCAAGGTGGCCCAATCCAGCCCGAACACGTCCTTCATCAGGCCCAGCATGGTGGTGTCGCTGGCCAGGTTGTCGGGATTGGACCAGCTCGGGCACACGGTGGCCGCCGTGGCCGCCTTGTGCTGTTTCCACTGGTTGTCGCCGAAATACTGGAAGCTGCTCGTCTGATTGAGCAGCCGGTCGTAGTAGGCGGTGTAACCGGTGGTCGCGTGACCGACGCTCATGCCGCCGGTCTCGTGGTCGCCGGTGACCACGATCAGGGTCTCCGACCTGTTCTTCTTGTAGAACTCCAAGGCCTTGCCAATCGCCTCGTCGAAGTCGAGCATGTCGCCGATGGTAGCCATGGCGTCGTTGGCGTGGCAGGCCCAGTCGATCTTGCCGCCCTCGACCATGAGGAAGAAGCCGTCTTCCTTCTTGTGACCGCAGCGTCCGCCGCGCCCCTCGGACAGGCTGGCGATGGCCACCTCGGTCATCTCGGCCAGCGAGAGGTTGGAAGCGGGCGTGTCGATGGCGTAGGGCATCGCCGCGGAGTCCTGCAGCCAGGGGTTGATGGCGACCACCTTGTCCTTGGGCGACCGCTTGAGGCCCAAGATGGAGGCGCGATCGTTGAGCACGGTGTAGCCGTTCGTGGCGAGCAGGTTCCAGACGTTGTTCGCGGAGTCGCCCGAGCGCGACGCGGCCGTGGGTGAAGCCAGGCCGCCGCCGCCAAAGAACTCGTAGCCGGTGTTCGCCAACTGGGTGGCGATGTTGTTCATGTAGCCGCGGTTCGCGACGCTGGCGTAGTACGAAGCCGGGGTGGCGTGGTCGAGCGAGACGCTGCTGATGATGCCCACTTTCCTGCCACGCTCGTGGGCAAGCTGGGCCACGCTCTTCACGCTGGTCGTCTTGGTCTCGTCCATGCCCACCACGCCGCTCATGGTCTTGATGCCGCAGGCGAAGGCCGTCCCGGACGAGGCCGAGTCGGTCATCAGCGCGAACGCGTCGTAGGTGGTCTGCATGCCCTGCACGGGCATCTTCGACATGTTGAGGCGGTTCGCGGGCTTGAGCAGGTCGGCCGCCTTGTTGGCCGAGCCGCCGTGCAGCGTGGTGAGGTACGCCTCGGCGGCCTGGATCTGCGAGGCGGCCATGCCGTCGCCCAGGAAGAAGAAGACGTATTTGGGGCTCTGGTCCGCGCGTGCGGCCGAGGCCGTGGACAGTAACAGGGTGAGGGCCATCATGGCCATCGACAGAGAGCGCTTCATCGGATCCTCCTTTGGTGTTTGGGTCCTTCGGGCTCGATGCGCGCGGCGGTTGTCAGGGATCAGCCCGGAGCTCCCGCCATGCGTTCACCGGCGAACGTCAGGTACCACGAACACCCAGAGCGTCAGCGCCACAGCTTCGCGACAAACACGTGACCTTCGTGACGCCCGTCCCGTGCCGAAACCGGATCGTTCGCCAGTGACAGCTTCTGACGCTCAACCTCTGCCGTGAAGTCGGCGCCACCAAGGGCCCACAAGAGCACTGAGGAATCGCCGGTCTCTCTGCGTGCCGCAGCCTGGATCGCGCCGCCCACCGGCAGCCTTCGAAGCACGGCCGCTTTGGCCAACGCCGCGGCGGCCAAGCCCTGCGACAGCGCAAGCCGTTCCGTCAAGGATGATGTCCAGTCGGTGGTAGCGACCGCGATCAGCGCATCTGTCGCGACTCGAGCCCGGGCGCTGTCCTCCCACGGGGTGGCCTCGAACGCTTCCCAGAAGGCTTTGCTGGGCGCCGCCCCGGCCAGGGCCCGCAGGCCCGCGTAGCCCAGCCCCGCATCCCCGTCGGCAAGCCACTGCTCGGCCATCGATTCGACCGGCTCGGGCTCGACCACCATGGCCTCCGCGTGGGCTTCGATGCGCTCCTCCAGATCTTCCAGGAACGGCCACTGCACCAGCGGTTGGTCCATGATTCGGATTCGGCGCTCGTAGAGGAAGCCCACCTCGCTGCCGTGCTCTTCGCACAGATCCGCCAGGAACTTCGCCCGTAGGCTCATTAGGATCGGCCTCCTGCACGCACCTCGGCCACCGTGATCGAGCGAAGGTAGCGGATGTCGACGTCCATGGGATAGGACGCACGGAAGGTGATCGCCAGCTTCTCTTCATCGGGGAGGACCAGCAGAGTGTCGGCCACCATGGGGATGCGACGACTGCTGGACTTGACCACGAATTCTGCCGTGTAGTTGAAGCGCGGAACGGTCACCCGAAGCTGCTTGGCTTGCGGATGAAGGCCGAGTAGGAGCATCTCCTCACCGCCGTGCAGTCCGAGCGGAAGCACCTGATCCTGCGCCACGGTCGCCGATGTCACCGGTGGATATGACCGGGTGGTCGATGATCGCGGCATCGCCGAGACGTTGGCCCAGCCGAGTCGCGACGATGGCCCATTCGCGTGCTGGCGCCGTCTCTCCGTTCATGTCGGAGATGATCCGCGTCGGTGCGGTGCCCGGCGCGCCAAGGCTGCGAAGAACTTCCGTCAACCCTTGCTCACCAGTCGGCCGTGCCGACGAAGCAACGCAGTCGAGTAGGGCGAGTGGAGGCGGCCCGGTGCGGGTGGCGGGTTCGAGCACGACGAAGCCCGCGCCTTCAGCCGGGCGGAATCCGCTCAGGTTCCGTTCGCTCTTCAATCGATACGCCTCGTCGAGGCTGGTCAGAAGGGGACGAAACAGGTACGAGTCCGCGCCCGCGACCAGCGCGGTGTCGATGCTCCCCTGACGAATCGCCTCACATGCATCGATCGCAAGCGTGAACGAGCCCGCGTGACCTCCAAAATACAGACGGGCACACGCACATTCGTCGATGCGGGCATGGTTGTAGAAGGATGTCAGCAGCGGCTTGGCCAGCTCTGGCGAGAGGCCTGGTCTCGGCAGCGGCAAGTTGATGAACAGTCCCGTGCGCGACGGATTTTTCCATAGCTCGGGGAAGGTCCGCCTGAGGTCGTCGAACGCCGCCACGAGCATGCGTGCCAACCAGCGCCACTGGTCCTGCTCACTGCGCTTGTCTCGCTCCAGGAAGCCAAGTCGAGCCGCCACCACTGGCTGGGGCGGATCGACGGCGGCATCCTGCGAAGCACAGAAGTACAGCTCCGGCATCTCCTGCATTCGAGAAGTCATGCTGCGGATCGAGCAGAGCGTCTGGGCGATGCCGATACCCACGGGAGTGACTGCACCCATTGCTCTGATCGCAATCGTTCCGCCTAGGTGCAACGAACGTTGCCGTGAGGGGCTGCCGATAGTCAGTGCAATGTCGGT
>CAZYFU010000105.1:0-22963 GCA_964647025.1 uncultured Myxococcales bacterium
CTAGATAGGAGGAGATCGGCAAAAAGCGCCCTCGGCTTGAGTCGCACGCTCAGCTTCGAGACGAGTTCTGTCGATGCCCCACCACACGCGGTAACAAACAGCCCGGAGGATGAGTCGACCCATGGAATTCTTCAAGAATCTCAAGATCGGAATGAAGTTGATGATCGCGGTGCTTTCCGTGGTGGCGATGACGACCATCCTCGGAGTCTTCTCCGTGGTCCAGTTGTCGAAGGTCAACGACGTCAGCAGGGACATCTCGGGGCACTGGCTGCCGAGCGTCCAGTTGCTGGGCAAGGCCTCGATGGCCATCAACTTCGTGAGGCGCGCCGCACTGGCGCACCTGCTCGCCACCGACAAAGAGGCGATGAACCGCTACGAGCGCATGATGGAACAAGCGAACGCCCAGCTGGCGGACGCCGAATCGAAGTACGAGAAGCTGATCGCCAGCGACGAGGAACGTCAGGCGTTCATCAAGATGAAGGCGGCGTACGCCACGTACGCGGAGGCTCATCATCAGGTGGTCATTCTCAGCCAAGCGATGAAGAAGGCCGAAGCGACGGCGCTCAACGTGGAGGCCAGAAAGCCCTTCGACGTCACCATCGAAGCCTTGGAACAGAACATCGAGGTCAGCACCAAAGGGGCGGCCACGGCGACGCGCCACGCGGAGGAGATGTACGGAAACGCGCGCATCCTCATCACCGTCGTGTTGTGCCTGGGCGCGCTGCTCGGCATCGCGCTGGCGGTGATCATCTCGAGGATGATCAGTCGTGCCCTGCGCACGGGCGTCGAGATGGCCGATCGCCTGGCGCAAGGCGACCTGTCCATGAGGGTCGACAACCCGAGCAAGGATGAAGCGGGGCAACTGCTCTCCACCATGGCGGTCACCGTGAAGAGCCTCCAGGGCGTCACGGCGATGGCCGAGGACATCGCCGCGGGCAACCTCCAGGTCGAGGTGAAGCCGCGCTCGGATGCGGACGCCTTGATGAAGGCGCTGGCCGAGATGGTCAAGAAGCTCTCGGAGGTGGTGGTCGAGGTGAAGGGCTCGGCCGACAACGTCGCCGCCGGCTCGGAGCAGCTGAGCCAGTCTGCACAGCAGTTGAGCCAAGGCGCGACCGAGCAGGCATCCTCGATCGAGGAAATCTCGTCGTCGATGGAAGAGATGAGCTCGAACATCAAGCAGAACGCCGACAACGCCCTGCAGACCGAGAAGATCGCGCTCAAAGCCGCGGCCGACGCGAAGGAAGGCGGAGATGCCGTGTCACGCACGGTCGAGGCCATGAAGCAGATCGCCAGCAAGATCTCCATCATCGAGGAGATCGCACGTCAGACCAACCTGCTGGCGCTCAACGCCGCCATCGAAGCCGCGCGCGCAGGCGAGCATGGTCGCGGTTTCGCCGTGGTGGCCTCCGAGGTCCGCAAGCTGGCCGAGCGCAGCCAGAAGGCGGCGGGCGAGATCACCGAGCTATCCGGTAGCAGCGTCAAGGTCGCGGAGAAGGCCGGCGACCTCCTGTCCAAGATCCTTCCCGACGTCCAGAAGACAGCAGAGCTCGTACAAGAAATCGCGGCTGCGAGCCGCGAGCAGGACAGCGGCGCAGCCCAGATCAACAAGGCCATCCAGCAACTGGATCAGGTCATCCAGCAGAACGCATCGGGCTCGGAGGAGACCAGCTCGACCTCCGAGGAGTTGGCGGGACAGGCCGGCCAGCTCCAATCCGCGATCACCTTCTTCCGGGTCAGTGGCATCGCGCACGCGCAGGTGGGACGCCCGAGAGCCCATGCGGCGGTCAAGCCGAAATCCGCTGCCCCCGCCGCGACAACGCCACGCAAGGCGAACAAGGGCATGGTGCTCAACCTCGGCGCGGACGCGGAGGATGCCGGGTTCGAGGACTTCTCTTCGTCGGAGAAGTAGATCATGGAGAACCAACTCGCGGTCTCGACCTCGCAGTACCTGACCTTCAAGCTCGACCAAGAGCTGTTCGCCGTCGACATCGGCAAGGTCCGCGAGGTGCTGGAATTCACGACCATGACCAAGGTTCCGCGCACGCCGGACTTCATGCGCGGGGTGATCAATCTGCGCGGCAACGTGGTTCCGGTGGTCGACATGCGGCTGAAGCTGGGCCTCACCATGACCCAGAAGACGGTCGACACCTGCGTCGTGATCTCGGAAGTGTCGGTCGACGGGGAAAACATCGTCCTGGGTGCGCTGGTGGACTCCGTCCAGGAGGTCCTCGACCTCGACGCCAGCCAGGTGGCTCCGCCGCCTCACCTCTGCAGCCGCATCGACGCTTCGGTCATTCGCGGCATGGGCCGGCGGGACGATCAGTTCATCATGATCCTCGACTTGGATCGCGTCTTCACCTCGGAGGACCTTCGTGCATCCGCGGCGGCGATGCCGGGACGAAGCACGGAACAGGGACTGCCCCTTTAGCCGGACCGGCACCGTCACGGCAGCCCACTCGATATGGACGCAGCGGAGTCGCTCGAATCGGCCATAGCTCGCTTCCGGATGATGGCGGACGAGCTTGGCCGCTTCATGTCCGACTCGGAGAAGGTGTTTCTGGCGACTGGCGCGAGCCTTCAGCACCTGGAGAGCGAGACCGATCGCATGCTGGCCGAGTCGGCAAGCGAGACGAGCATCAGCAGCGCCAGCAGCAGCCCCGCCGAGAGCCTGCGCGCAGGACTGGGAGAGCTCGAGGAACATCTCGAGCGCGTCAGGACGAGCACCGAGGGGGGCCTCGCCGCCCTGGCCACGATCCTGTCGGGCATCGAGAAGCTCTCGCGCCTGGACGGCGACTTCCAGCTCATCGTCGCGACGCTGCACGCCTTGGCCTCGACCACGCGCCTCGAAAACTCCAGGCAACGCTCGGCCCAGACTGGCTTCGACAGCGTGGTCAACGACGTGCGCAGCATGGCGTTGCGGATCAAGCCCAAGTTCACCGAGGTCCTGTCACAGAGTCGAGAGGTACGCCTGACGGCGGAGTCGGCGTTGTCCCAGGGCCGGGCCTTTCTCGATCGCCATAGCCGCGACGTCATACTGCTGCGCCGGGACCTGCGCGGCCAGCTCGCGGCGATGTCGGACGCTTACCGAACGGCGCAAGATCTGTCCGACAGGTCGAAGGGCAGCATGACCGACGTGCGGTCGAGCGTGGGACGCGTGCTGCAGTCGCTTCAGGTGCACGACCTCGCCCGCCAGATGCTCGATCACGTGGTCGAGGACCTGGTGGAGTTCGCGGACAGCGCCGAGCAGGTCATCAGCCTGGACCGTTCTTCACCCACGCTGCGCTCATGGCTGGCGGAGCTCGCCGTCGTGAGCCAGCTCGAATCGGCGCAGCTCGCCAATGCCGCGGGCCGGATCGTCGAGGGCTTGACACGGATCGATCGCAGCCTGCAAGCGGTGGTGGCTCTGCTGTCCGCGTTGGCCAAGGACAGCGCACGCGTCTCGGGCCGGGGCGTCGGGACGTCCGTGTTCTCGCAGCTCGAGCGCGGTATCCGGTTGACCACGGAGGCGCTGCGGACCCATGACATGCAAGCCGACACCATGATGCGGGCCTTGGCAAAGGTGCGCGAGACCGGCGAGGGCGCCCGGAAACTGGTCAGCGAGGTGGCCGATCTGGGAGAAGACGCTCGGTTCATCGGGCTGAACGCGATGGTGAAGGCGGTGCGAGTCGGGCAAGGCGGCGAGACCCTGACCGTGCTCGCGAGAGAGATCCAGACCGTGTCGGAGCAAATCCAACGCTTCACCACATCGGCGACGGAGATCATGGACGCCATCGGACGGGATGCCCACCGGATGGACGCGCGCCCAGGCAGTCACGACTCCGCCAGGCAGGGCAGCAGCGAGGTCGCCTCTCGCCTGGAGAGACTGGTCGTCGAGCTCGGCGCGTATCAGTCGTCTCTCGCCACTGTCGTGGACACGCTGCTATCGGGCAGCGAGTCCCTCCGCGCCGAGGTCAGCAAGACGAGCCAGGCGCTCCATGGCCTCATCGCTCGAGCCAAGCAGCTACACCAAGTCTCGCATGAGCTTGCCAACCTGCACACCCTGGCACTGGTGGATGCGCGAGGTGCCGCGCCGCCACCGGATCGAACGCACCAAGAGAACCATCGCCACACCATGGAACAGGAGCGGGAGATCCAGCGGCAGACGGTTGCCGCGAACCACGCGGCCTCGCATGAAAAATCCGACCCATCTGCCGATGTTCCATCCGCGGAGGGGTCGATCGAGTTTTTCTGACCTCGACTGGAGACAAGTACTTCGATGAGACACGAACTTAAAGGTGAGCTGACCATCGCGAAGGCGGCGACCGTCAAAGCCGAGCTTCTACGTGCCATCTCGGCCCCCGGCCCCCTCGAGCTCGACACCACGGGCGTGGCCGAAGTGGACGCGGCCGGTCTGCAGCTCTTGCTGACCGCCATGAGGAGCGCCGCACGCAGGAATGCCAAGGTCGTATTTCCCGCGCACGCACGTGGTGACGCCGTGAGCGGCGCACTCGAGCTGTTGGGCCTCGGATCGCGCGACTTGAGCAATGAGGACTTTGGCCATGGCTAAGAAGATTCTGGTGGTCGACGACTCTGCCGTCATAAGGCAGGTGGAGGACAGCGTGCTTCGCAAGGCGGGGTACGAGGTGGTCTGCGCATCTGGTGGCAAAGAGGGCGTGTCCAAGATCGACGGGACGACCTTCAACCTGATCTTGACCGACCTGAACATGCCCGATCTCGACGGCGTATCGCTGATCAAGCACGCACGCGCGAGCACGAGCAACCGCCTCACCCCCATCGTCATGATCACGACCGAATCCAAGGACACGAAGAAACAAGAGGGAAAGGCGGCGGGGGCCACGGCCTGGGTGGTCAAGCCGTTCACGCCTGATCAGCTGCTTTCCGTCGCGAAGCGAATCCTCGGCTAGGACACGCGCATGGCATCCAACGACCAACTGGCGACATTGTTTCGCGAAGAAGCGACCGAGCATCTGGCGACGCTCGAAACGACGTTGCTCGAGCTCGAGCAGCGCCCGCACGATCCCGAGCTGATCGCGCAAGCCTTCCGGGCCCTGCATACCATCAAAGGTTCGAGCGCCATGGCCGGGTTCGAGCGGATCACGTCGCTCACCCACGAGGTGGAGTCGGTGTTCGTGGAGATCCGGCAAGGCAGGCTGCAAGCCACGCCCGACATCATCGCCCTGACCTTGGAGACCAAGGATCTGATCCGGTCGATGCTGGATCCGAACGCGGCGCCCGAGCCAGATGCGCACCAACGCCTGTGCGCAGCTCATCGGGCGATTCTCGCAGAGCAGGGGCCGGGCGAGCCACCTGCCCGGCCGGGAGTCGTCGCTCCCGCCGCCGAGGCTCACCCCGAAGGCGAAGCGCAGCCCATGGTCGAGTACCACATCGCATGGGCTCCCCACCTCGATTTCTTCCAAAATGGGAGCAATCCGCTCGGTATTCTCGCCGAGCTCGCGACCCTGGGAGCGTGCCAGACCACCACCAAGCTTGACCGCCTTCCGATACTCGAGGACCTGGACCCGGAAGACTGTCACCTGCAGTTCGACCTGCTGCTCAAGACAAGCAAGGACGAGAACGCGATTCGGGACGTCTTCATCTTCGTCGAGGATCGCTGTGATCTACAGATCACGCAGAACACCTTGCCCGCGAACATGGTCGAGCCACCTCACCCGACCTCGTCCAACGGGCCCGCGGTCGGCTCTGCCGAGGCAGGCGCAGCGGTCGCCGAAAGACGAGCCCCGATCGCTGACAGCGCGTCCAGCATCCGCGTGTCCGCAAAGAAGCTCGACAGCCTGGTCGATCTCGTGGGCGAGCTGGTCATCGCGCAGGCGCGCTTGGCCGAGCTCGCGGCCGGGCGGGCCGACGACCAGCTACTCACCGTGGCGGAGGATATCGGCCGGCTGTCGGCCGAGCTTCGCGACAACACCTTGGATATCCGCATGATCCCCATCGGCACGACTTTCGTGCGCTTCAGGCGGCTGGTGCACGACCTCGCGTCCGAGCTCGGCAAGGACATCCAACTCGCGACCGAGGGTGCGGAGACCGAGCTCGACAAGACGATGATCGAACGGCTGTTCGATCCCCTGGTCCACTTGATCCGCAACAGCTGCGACCACGGGATCGAGGCGCCGGACGTGCGCCGCTTGGCCGGGAAGGCCGCCACGGGCACGCTCATGCTGCGCGCCTACCACTCGGGACAGAGCGTCTTCGTCGAGATTCGCGACGATGGTGCCGGGCTCGACGCGACGACCATCCGCAAGAAGGCCGTCGCCTCGGGGCTCCTCGACGAATCGGCGCAGCTACCGCCCGACGAGATCTACAAGCTGATCTTCCTGCCGGGCTTCTCCACGGCCAAGACGATCACGAACGTCTCGGGGCGTGGCGTCGGCATGGACGTGGTCAAGCGCTCCGTCGAGGCATTGCGCGGCCAGATCGACATCGCCAGCGAGCCGGGCAAGAGCACCACCATCCGCCTGCAGCTTCCGCTCACGCTGGCCATCATAGAGGGCCTCTTGGTGACGGTGGGCGACGCGAAGTTCGTGCTGCCCATGTCGCTGGTCGAGGAGTGCGTCGAGCTGACCGCGCTCGACATCGAACGTGCCCACGAGAATCGATTGGCCAACGTTCGCGACGAGCTCGTCCCTTACATCCGACTTCGCGATTGGTTTGGCTACACCGGCAGCCGGCCCAGCATCGAACAGATCGCCATCACGACCATCGAAGGCAAACGCTACGGTTTCGTGGTCGACGCCGTCGTGGGGCAGCATCAGACCGTCATCAAGTCGCTCGGGCGCATGTACCAGAACGTGCGCGGCCTGTCCGGGGCCACCATCCTCGGCGATGGTAGCCTGGCGCTCATCGTCGACGTTCCGGCGCTGCTCAGGAGTGTGCAACAGGCGGCATGATGATGGACGGTTCCAACGCCAATCGCTCGCTCGACGTGCGCTGGGACGAGGTTCGGCTCGCACCGCGCGACTTCAGGTTACTGGCCAGCTTCATCGAAAGCGAGGTCGGGATCCAGGTTCCGCCGGCCAAGCACATCCTGGTCGAATCGCGGCTGCGCAAGCGCCTGCGCGCGCTGGGCATGTCCAAGTTCCGCGAATATACGGACTACGTCTTCGGCGGACAGCGAGACGAGGACGAGATCGTCCATCTGATCAACGCGATTACCACGAACAAGACCGACTTCTTTCGCGAGCCGCATCATTTCGAGTATCTGGTCCAAAGCGCGGTGCCGCAGCTGCTGGCCGAGGAGAATGCCGGGACGACACGGCCTCTCATGGTCTGGAGCGCGGCCAGCTCGACCGGCGAGGAGCCCTACACGTTGGCGATGGTGTTGAGCGAGCTCGCGCTGCAGCACCCGATGCATTGGCAGGTCCTCGCCACGGACATCTCGACCGCGGTCTTGGAGCGTGGCAGGCGGGCCATCTACAGCGAGAACGTCGCCGAGACCATCCCGCCCGCCTTGAAACGCAAGTACCTTCTGCGCAGTCGCGATCGCGACAAGGGCTTGGTACGCATCGTCCCCGGCCTGCGGCAGACGGTGACCTTTCGGCGCTTGAACCTGCTGTCCCGCCGCTACGACGTGCCCGCCCCCATCGACATCATCTTTTGCCGCAACGTCTTCATCTACTTCAACCGCAAGACCCAGCAGGAGGTCCTGCATCGATTCGTCGAAGTGCTGCGACCGGGCGGCTTCGTCTTCCTCGGCCACTCCGAGACCACCAACGGCTTGTCAGTTCCCTTGACCCAGGTCGTGCCCACCGTCTACCGGAAGGGTGGCTAGCCAGTGCCCAGAAACCTAAAGGTCCTGGTGGTCGACGACTCCGCGGTGGTGAGGCAGACGCTGGCTGACATTCTCTCGTCGGACAAGGACATCAACGAGGTCGAGACCGCGTCCGATCCGTACGTCGCGGCCGAGAAGCTGCGACATTTCGTTCCCGACGTCATCACGCTGGACATCGAGATGCCGCGCATGGATGGGCTGACCTTCCTGGAAAGGCTGATGTCCCAGCACCCCATCCCCGTGGTGATCTGTTCCAGCTTGGCGGAAGACCGCTGCGAGACCACCGTGCGCGCGCTCGAGCTCGGCGCAGTGGACATCATCACCAAGCCGAAGCTCGGGACCAAGGTCTTCCTCGAGGAGGCACGCATCCGCATCTGCGACGCCGTGAAGGCCGCGGTGGGGGTGCAGGTGCGCACGGCACGGCCGCAGATCGCGCAACTGGTGCAGCCGAAGCTGACCGCTGACGTCGTGCTGGCCAAGGGATCGAGCCAGGCGATGATTCAAACCACCGAGCGCATCGTCGCGGTGGGCGCCTCCACCGGCGGGACCGAAGCGCTAAGAGAGTTCTTGCAGGTGTTGCCGGCGGACTGCCCAGGCATCGTGATCGTGCAGCACATGCCGGAGAAGTTCACGGCCGCTTTCGCCAGGCGCCTGGACTCGCTGTGCGCCGTGCAGGTCAAGGAAGCCGAGGACGGCGACACCGTGATTCGAGGTCGCGCCTTGATCGCGCCGGGCAACCGCCACACCCTGCTCAAGCGCAGCGGCGCGCGCTACTACGTCGAGGTCAAGGACGGCCCCCTGGTCTCACGCCATCGCCCCTCCGTCGACGTGCTCTTCCGCTCGGTCGCCCGTTACGCCGGCAGAAACGCCGTCGGCGTAATCATGACCGGGATGGGCGACGACGGCGCGGCTGGCATGGCCGAGATGAAGGACGCGGGCGCGACCAACCTGGCCCAGGACGAGGCCACCTGCGTGGTCTTCGGCATGCCCGCGGAGGCAGTCAAGCGCGGCGGAGTGCACAAGGTCCTGCCCCTGCAGGGCCTGGCCGGCGAAGTCCTGCGTTTGTGTGGCTGACGCCTCTCTGGATCGCGACGGCGGCTTTCCGCGGCGCCATGGAATCCAGTGTATGAACTACCACGCGCCGTGGTAGCCTTCGCGTGGCCATCTGGCGCTCCGTTAATATCAACCCTAACCTCTGGACACGCTCATGGCACTGCTTGGACGCGATATCGTAGTTACTGGCCCGCTCGCGGAGGGGGCTCTCCTGCTCGAGACCTTTCAGGGCAAGGAAGCCCTGGGGACCCCGTTCTTCTACAACGTGACCCTCCTGGCCGATGACCCGGCCATCGCACCCGACACGGTGCTGGGTCAGGTGATGACCATACGCATCACACTCGACTCGGGTGCGTTCCGATTCTTCACCGGCGTGGTCACGTACTTCGCGAAAACCGGGATCACCGTGCGCCACACGCGCTACGCCGCCGTCTTGAATCCCAAGCTGACCCTGCTCGATTACACGCGCGACTGCCGCATCTTCTTCGGCGCCAAGGCGCCCGACTTGGCCGGCGATCTGCTCTCGCAGCACGGGGGCGAGATCGACCCCAGCATGCTCAAGGGCGAGTACCGCACCCGGGAGTACTTGGTGCAGTACCGCGAGAGCTGCTCGAACCTCATTCAACGGCTGTTCGAAGAGGAGGGCATCTACTACTTCTTCAAGCACGAGCAAGGCAAGCACACCATGGTGCTGGCCGACTCGTCGACCGCCCACGGCAAGGTCACGGGTTACGAGTCCGTCATGTACGTGCCGACCGAGGCCACGGGCGCCGAGGGCGAGGAGCATTTCTGGGGTCTCAGCGTGGCGGGCGCGCTCTATCCGGGGAAGTTCTCGACCCTGCAGAACTACGACTACGTCAAGACTCGCCTGCGTTCGCCCCACCTCGAGAACAAGCCCTCCGGCGCGACGGCGCCGGGACCCGATTTCGAGGACTACGACAACGCCGGCGCCCTCATCGTCAAGGCCGATGCCGAGGCCGACGCGAACGTCCGTTTCGAGAGCGACGTCGTCGCCAACACGATTATCGAGGTCGAGGCCAACACGATGGGCCTTGGGGTGGGTGACCTCGTGACCCTGACGCGCGCGATCGGAGACCTCGCCTCCGTACCCTTCTGGAAGGCAGGCGACTTCACCAAGGAATACCTCATCACCTCGGCCACCTACTCGTTCACCATCGACCAGCACGAGTCCGGCAGCGCCGCGCCCGCGTCCGACGAGGGCTTCCACGCCACGTACACCCTACTCGACAGCCACACCCAGTTCATGCCGCGCAGGCGCGCCTTCAAGCCGCGCATCGAAGGCCCACAGACCGCCATCGTGGTAGGCGCCAGTGGCGACGAGATCCACACGGACAAGTACGGGCGCGTGAAGGTCCAGTTCGAGTGGGATCGCCTGGGACAAAACGATCAGAAGGCGGGGATCTGGGTACGTGTGGCTCAGGTGTGGGCCGGCAAGCAGTGGGGTGCCATCCACATTCCCCGCGTAGGCCAGGAGGTCATCGTCGAGTTCCTCGACGGCGACCCCGACCGTCCCATCATCACCGGTCGGGTCTACAACAGCGAGAACATGCCGCCCTACGCGCTGCCGGACAACATGACCCAAAGCGGGATCAAGAGCCGCAGCACCAAGAGCGGCACCGCCAGCAACTTCAACGAGCTCCGCTTCGAAGACAAAAAGGGCAGCGAAGAGCTGTTCATGCAGGCCGAGAAGGACATGAACGTCCTGGTCAAGAACGACCGCGGCACCGTGATCGGCCACGACGAGACGCGCGAGGTCGGTCACGATCGCGAGAAACACGTCAAGAACGACGAAACCACGAACGTCGACGGGAACCGGACGGAGGAGGTGGGGAAGAACGAGGACATCACCATCCACGGCAGCCGCACGGAGACAGTGGATAAGGACGAGTCGATCAGCATCAGCGGCGGGCGCACCGAATCAGTGTCCAAGGACGAGCAAATCAGCATCGACGGGGCGCGCGTCGAGTCGGTAGGTAAGAACGAGACCGTCAGCGTCGGCGGTCACCGCAAGGTCTCGGTAGCGAAGAGTGAGGGTCTGACGGTCTCGGACAGCCGCTCCGTCGAGATCAGCAAGTCGGATACTCTGAACGTCAACGACAGTCGAAAGCAGCAGATCGCCAAGGACGACCAACTGAAGGTCGGGAAGAAGCTGATGATCGACGCCGGTGACGAGATGATGCTGAAGTCGGGGGATGCCAGCATCACGCTGAAGAAGGACGGAACCATCATCATCAAGGGCAAGGACATCACCCTCAAAGGGTCGGGAAAGATCAACGTCAAGGCCGACAGCGACGTGATCATCAAGGGCAGCAAGGTCGGCCAGAACTGACCCGACTCAAACTGGAACCCGAGGTCCTACCGGCTCAACGACCGGGGAATGGCGTGCTGGCACGCCGTCGCGCGAGGGAAGGACAGAAGAGATAGTCCGACTCGAGCGCGAGCCCTCGGGCCTCGGCGATCGCCAGTAGAGCTAGCCCCTCGACGTAGATTTCGCGCTCGGCGATGACCACGGGGTCGGGCAACCTGCCGCGATCCTTCTCGGCCTGGATGACTGCCTTGCGCGCGCCCAGCAGCGCAGGGAATGTGTCGTCGAACGCAGCCTGGTCACGTGCCAGCAGCGCTCCGACCACGGCAGCCCGGGCTCTTCCCATATCGTCACCCGTTCGGGCGCAGCGGTCCAGCAGCTCGGGCACCGCCGACTCGTCCACCACGCCCACGAAGTGATACAGGGAACGCGCGTAGGCATAGTCGCTTTCGTACTCGTGCCCTGGGCGATAGTCCTTGGGTGACAACTCGGCGAGGTGGGTCGCACGGGGGGTATCGTGGCCCGCGAGGGCGGCCATGAAAGCATCGAATCTCCCGGCGCAGAAATCGTGCTCATCGGTTCTGCTTTCGCGATGGCAACGAGACAAGAAGGTCTCCCAACAGGCGGCGCTGCGGACGAGGTTGTGTTGGAAGTTGTCCACCTTCGCTTTCGTCAGCAGCGAAATGATCCCGACGGCACAAAGCTTGTGTCCGACCTCGATGCACACATCGCCCAAATCCTCGAGTGGATAGGAAGGGTCCCACACACCCTGAATCCAGTAGGCAACGTCGTACAACAATGGTTCGAGGTCATCTACCAAGCTCATGCTGTTCCTCGTCGGCTATTGGTTTCGCCCAGAACGTGGCCGGCAAAATGCGTCGGATCGGTTTCCGCGAGGATGCAGCTCGATCCGCCTGCCCAGCGCCGGCTCCAACCGGCCAAGGCCAGGCAGGTGGCCACCGCGCCGGTCGCCGCACCGGTTTCGCCGAAAGAGACGGCAGGAAGCTGCAAGCGCGGATTGAACCCCGTCCAACGCCTCGACAGGTGAACGAAGGCTTCCCCCCATGCGTTCGCAACGGCGGGAGTGCCATCCAGATCCATGGACAGCCAGGTGGGGGCAGCCGACGACCGGGTCGACTCTTGCGCCGACACGATGAGGTTCGCAAGACCAAGGGCGGCTGGTGCGCCAGACGGTTGCGGCTGAACCGTCACGTCCAGCAAGCTGACCTCGGGAAGTCCCCGGGCACGCTTGCCGCGGCCGCTTCGGTCCAACATCACGAACGCCGCTGCTTCGCCAGGCTCAATCCCCACGGGGTTCCCCGAAAACTTCAACGCCCGACGCCGATGCAACCAGAGCAACGTGGACGGATCGAGCAAAGAATCGACGCCACCGACGATACATGGTCCGGCGGCACGCGGCTCGGCGGCGGCACGCGCCAGGGCCGCGGCAAAACCCGTCCGGCCACGACCTACGAAGGCGAGCCGAAGCGGCATCGTCCAGCCGAGGATCGGGAGTGCAATACCGAGCAGCTCGGCCGCTAGCTGCTCGATGGCTTCCGAGGGCGCTGCAGCGGCATCTTCCTCGTAAGACTTCCTCACCTCGTCATCGCTGATGTCCTCGAGCTGGCTGAACGGCCGGCGCGGATCCGGCAGCGCAAGGTAGAGCGACGCCTCTTGGTCCACGGGACCCTTGGGCTCGCCAGGCCAACTCTGCCGAGCCAGGTCTTCCAACCCGGCCACGAGCAGCCGCAACAATCGCGCCCGGCCCTCGAAGCCCATGGTCAAACGGTCGATGGGATGGCCGATGGGCGGTGCATCGGCGCCGCTGTCGGGATCGGCCAGCATCAGCTCGGGCAGAGCACGCGCACGACGCACACCCGCCCGCGCCGCAGCGGTGCTCGTGACCACGTCGGCCCCAAGCGCCGAGACCATTCCCCACCCTACGACTGGGATCGGCGTCATCACGATGGAGTGCTACTGATTGTAGTTCGCCAGCTCGCGGAAGCCGACCGAGGTGAATCCGGCCGCCGAGATAGCGTCAGCCAAATCCCGTCGAACCAGGGCTTCGTCGGCGAAGTTCTTGATGCGGAAGAGCTGCCGTTCGGGATCCGCGCGATTCGGATCGAGGATCAGCTTCTCGACGCCGGAGACCCTGGTCTTGAGCAATGGACTGAACTTCGCCTTCGACGCAGCGACGTCGAGGCAGTCGACGTTGTCGACCGTGTGGGCAATGAAGTACTTCTCGGCGAGCAGGTTCTTCTTGTGGTCTAGAATCGGAATCGGCAGATACTCCACCGCCTTCAGCTCTCGTTTCGCCAAGAAATCACGAAGGCGCTCGGAGACCACGAGCACGCGGTTGGGATTGATGAGATTGTCGGTCAGCACGGTCTCGCGAGGATGGTCGAGATCGAACGCCATCTTGGCCTCTGGTGGGAAGGTTCCCGCAAAGAGGTGTCCCTGTCTGAACAGGTGGCTGTTCTCGAAATCGACGAAGCCACCAAGCGCGGCGGCGTATTTCACGTTGGGTAGCCAAGTCCAGATCACATAGTCGAGCATGAGCTCTTATCCTCCAATGAGGGCCACAGCGGCCAAGATTGCATCCAGTTTTGCCTTTCGCTTCTTGTCGAAGCTCGTCGGAGCCCGTCGCTGAGTTGCGATGGCGGCGTTCGCCATGGAAAACGGCAAGTACCAGCCAGGGGTCGTGCCACCCAGCTCGAACGACGCATGCGTTCCCCCGCCCCGCAATCCACGTGCGATGAGCTCTGCGCGAAACTCCCCCGAGCTGCTCACCAGGGCCCCGGCGATGTCCTCGGGAGGAGGAAGCTCGTGGGCCTCTTTCATGGTCTTGATGTCCGCGGCGAAGGTGAGCAGCTTCTGACTGACTTCGAAGGTGTACCCACCCGTGCAATTGTGGTCCCAATCGTGCTGCGGCAAGTTCACGAACGGCGGAGGGCCGTCGTTGTTCGCGTACCACTTGACGGTGTGTCCCCAGAGCGGCAGCGCAATCATGTTCGTACTGCGATTCACGCACCAATCGGTCCCCTTCAGGATGTCCTTCGCCTTGGGATCGCTGAAGAAAGCCTTCACCACGCAGCTCCAGCACAGGAGGTGATGTGCTTCGTACTTCTTCCCGATGACGCTGCCGCGCGCACCTCGCTGGGCAAAGGTCCAGGCGACCCAGCCAGGTTGACAGCACTTGATGTAGTCGCTGTGATCGCACGGCACGCGCGCGCAAAACTTGTCGTTCTTGTACTCTTCGGCGTGCCGATCCTGTGCCATGAGACCCCGCCGCTAGAACTTCTTGTCACACAGAAGGCATACCGGATCCGGCGGCATCCCTATCGCGATAATCGGCCCCTGAATCACCGGCACGGGCGGGGTGTTCTTGTCGTTGTGGAGCATCATGTCCATGGCCCGGGGGACGTTCTTGCCTTCGAACTGGACGTCGAACGAGTAGTTGATGAACTCGGCCTTGCCCTTGATCTTGCTCGAGGCGATGCCGAGCAGGGTACCCGCCTCGTCGCCAGTGCTCATCATGAAGTTCGAGTCCTTCACGCAGGGCGGGTTGCCGTCGCAGGTGACTTTCTTGGCGCCCTTGGAGGTGTCGGAGGACTTGGCGATGTTCGGATAGGGAATGGGAACGAACGGCGCCGGGGGCGCCGGGGTCTTGCACACGTCCGGGAACGCGATGGAGATACCGTTGCTCCCAGCGTGCACAACGCTCATGTTGTTCACTCCAACGGTGACGGGCATTGCGTGATGCTACCCGGAATGGGCGTCCCCGCAAACTGCAAACGCAGAAGTCGGGACACAGCTGCCCCTGTCCCAGCGGCCCGAGGTTGGGGTATATGCCAAGGCGACACCGATGGCTCACCGCAACCGCAACCTGAAAGAGCTGGCCCGCATCGAAGCCGCGCCGCTGGACTGGCTGATGGAGAACTTCCCCGAAGACTGGGAGGTGGTGGGCAAAGGCTTGGTCGAGGCCACGGCCACCAAGCGACCGGAAGCCCTGGAGGCGTTCATCCGCGCGGCGAAGGAAGCTGCCCACCCCCACGAGCAGCGGGTACAGAACAGCGGCAAGAACCCGCAGGTGCTGGCCACGGCCATGCCGTTCCTGGTGCGCAAGCGCATGGCCGTGCTGTCGGCCCAGCGCGCGCTGCAGGCGGCTGCCCTGGGCGCGAGCCCCGGCCGCAAGCGCTTCGGTCTGTGGAGCGGGTTCCTGGTCCAGCGGCTGTTCTTCTCACGCGGCCTCGTGCGCAAGCCGGTGTCCATGCGCCAGTTCCGCCGCCTATGGCCGCTGGTCACCCAGAAGCGCCTGCTGATGCCGCTGGTGCAGCCCCGCGGGATGTACGCGTTCTATTCGCAGGAGCTGATCGCCGCGCTGGTCCGGCTTTTCGATGGGCGCCCTGCCCTGGAGATCGCCGCTGGCGACGGATGCCTGTCCACGTTCCTGCGTGCGGCTGGCGTCGAGATTCGCGCCACCGATGACCACAGCTGGACCCAGAACATCCGCTACCCCGAATCGGTGGAGAAGCTCGACGCCGCATCCGCGCTCGAACGCTACCAACCGAAGGTGGTGGTCTGCTCGTACCCGCCGCCCAAGAACACGTTCGAGCACGCCGTCTTCGAGACCGCGTCGGTCGAGCTCTACATCGTCATCACCACGAAGCACCGCTTCGCGGCCGGCGACTGGCAAGCCTACGAAGGCCAGACGACCTTCGAGATGCAGACCGACCCCGAGCTCTCCCGATTGATCCTGCCGCCCGAGATCGATCCGCTGCTGCTGGTGTTCCGCCGACGATAGGGCCTGGGGGCCGTTCCGACTCGAACACGCGCTACGCGAATCGCTGCGCCCGTCGCGCCAGTCGTGCCCTCTCCGCGGCCGCCTTGTCGGCGATGGCTGCGAGCACCTGTCCCTGCTTCTCCAAGAGCCTCGGCCGGTAGTTCCCCTGCCCGTCTCCCGCCAGACCCCGGGCAATCGCTGCCAAGGCGCCGGCCTGATCGTCCTGCGCCGACAGCGTGTACGCGAGATTCAGGTTCGTGCGCGGATCCTCCGGGTCGATGCGCTGGGCCTGCACGAAGGCCGCGTGCGCGTCCGCCAACTTGTCCCGGTAGAAAAGGCAGTCGCCCAGGATGTTCCAAAGCCATGCGCTTCGCCACGGATTGCGCTCCAGCGCCGCGTGCACGATGTCCAGCCCAGCCGCGTGGTCCCCGAGCTGAAGCCCGATGTACTCGGCGGCTTCCCCCAACATCTGCCAATCGCGCGGATTGCGCTCAACCACCCGACGGTACGCATCCAGCGCTTCGCTCCGTCGCCCGGCCGCAAGATGCGCGCGGGCCTCCTCCTGCGGCGCATCCAGGAACTTGTCGCGGGCCAGCCCGAAGTGCTCGTGCAAGCTCGCCACCGCCCTCTCGCCCATGCTGCGAGCGAAGAAACGGGTGTGGATCCGGCGCTGCTCGTCCCCCTCGGGCGAAAGGCAGGACAGGCCCCAATCGCCGAGCACGCGTTCGAGCCAAGGATAGTTGAGACCGAGCGCGATGCTGCCGCCGAAGCGCTGGACGCCGAGGTGACTGCCGACCTCCTCGCTGCGAACCGGACCGTAGTCGTTGATCAACAAACACCCACGCGGGTGCAGATGGCGAACGATCTGATCGAGGCAGGCGATGGCGCCGTGGTTGAGGATCACCCGCTCGTTGTCGGCCATCGCGTCGGCGAACGCGGCCTCGGCCGACGTGGCGGGCATCCACGGCCGAAACGCGGTCTCCAGCTCGAGCTGCGGAAGCAGGCGCAGCAGCCGGCGCAGGTCTTCGAAGCGTCGCGACGCCGCCAGGGCACGCGCCTCGTCCAAGCTGGCGAGCCCCGCTGCCCGCAGCGCTGCTTCGCCACCCGGCACGTGAGCCCGCACGCATAGCTGTTCGAAATGCTCACCCGAACGCCGCACGATCCGCGCGGGCAAGACGTCGAGCAAGTAGTTGCAGAACGCGACCACGGGAGCCGGTGTGCCACCCAGAGCGAAGAGCGCCTCGACCGAGCTCGCGTCACACACCCGCAGCTCGACGTGTGCCTCGTGCCCGCTGAAGAGGCCCTCGTTGCGCCAGCCCTCGACCATGCTGGAGAACCGATCGGTCACCACGTAGGTCAAGCGCTGGTAGAGATCGCTACCGGCATCACGACACCGCTCGGCGAAGGCGTCGAGGAAGTAGCGTGCAAAGAGCCCGCTACCCGCGCCGAGCTCCAGTATGGAGATCCGCGCCGGCAGGGAGGGCAGCATCTCCCCGAGCGCGGTGAACACCAACTCCGCGGCGCTCTCCGACAGCCGCCCGCTGTTGTTCACCAGGTACGGCACGTCGTTGCGGACGAAGGGGATCACGCCTGCTTGGTCCCAGAAGGCGTCGGCCAGGCGCCACTCCAGGCACTCGCCCAGGGGCCGAAAGTCCTCGACCTCCGTCGGGGGCAACGCCACCTTCGCGGCGGCATCGATGGGCGAACGTCCGCGCTCTCCGACCAGTCGGCGCAGGGTATCGAGTGGTAGGTCGCTCATGCGCTTGCCACCACGCTGCGCACGTCGTGCGGGCCAGTTCGAAGGGCAACGTTGCCCCGCCAAAGCATTTGCACCCGATTCTCGTCCGGCTCGATGATGAGCGTATCGAAGGCCATGGCGACTGGATGGGGGCCGCCATCGCTCAAGGTGACCTGCACCGTCGGAGGCGGGAGCCCCGGCAGCACAAACGACATGCGGCCCACGGGGGTCGCGCCCACCACGGTGACTTGCTCCTCCCCCTTCAAGTAGCCCGACGCGACCAGCCCCGACGAAGCGGCATTCATGTGCCTGCGATCGAAGTCCTTGGGAAGCAGCGGCGAGCGTGTCTTCGTCCACGCCTCGTCGTAGGTGCCGGCCAGCGCCGCGCGAGGCTGCCAGTGCGGCGACACGAAGCCGAATCCAGCGGGCGGCGGTCGATCGCCCAGCCCCTTGATGCGGGCCCTGGGATCCTCCAGGTTCGGAAGCTTCTGGCCTTCGAGGAAGCCGCCCGCCGACCGATACCCCACGCCCACCGGATTGCGAGCCTCCATGCTGTGCTTGCGTGGATCGGGGTGGTCGCGATCCCACCCGCCGAAAGCGCGTTCGTACTTTAGCGGGATCTTCTCGAAGCGAACCGCGCCGCTCATGGCGACGGAGCCCAGGGTCTTGAACCAGATGCGATCACCGCACACCAGAACCTCCTTCACGAGCGATCCCACGCGCAGGCCGACCACCATCTCCTTCGTGTCGGGCCGCGGCGCATAGGCGTGCCCGACCATCACCACGTCGGTGGCCGGCTTGATGAATGCGACCTCCGGTTCGTACTTGTACGACGACTTCTCGGAATCCTCGCCCCACAGCTCGCCTCCGATGTTGAGCGGCACCTGCTGCTCTGCCAACGCAAGCCGGCCATTCGGCTGAATGCTCCACGTCGCCTTCACCACGGGGACCAGCAGCGGCCGAAAGTCCTCGTCGACCAGGAACAGGGTTTCCAGAACGAACGGCGTCTTGTTGTCGATTTGTGGGTGCCCCATCGCCGACCTCACACGGACCGCAGCTGCTCGAGTTGATCTTTCGCCCACCCTTGCAGGTCGACCTTGGGCGCAGCTTTCATGGCGGCAAGCTCCAGCGCAAAGTAGTCACGCCGCCAGGTCGGCGCGCCGATCAGCGCGGCTTGCAGCACCTGCACGCTGCGTGGCTGACCGTAGAGATAGCGCACGCCTGGCTTGAATCGCTCGCGGTCCTTGGCCCACCACTTTCTCACCGCCTCCACGTGCGGTTCAGGCAATGCGTCCTCGGGACGGACCTCGGGCGGAGGATCGTCGACACCCACCTCTTCCTCGTCGGGGCCGTGGGTCTCGCCCGGCTTGCGAAACGGGCCATCCACGACAAGACCCGTGATCGCCGAGAGGGCTTCGGCTGCGACCTTGCCGTGCTTGTCCAGCGATGCGACCAGGAGATCCGCCGTCTCCAGGTCACCCGAAAACCCCAGCGCCCACAGCGCGTGCGGCGCGACGTCGGGATCGTCGGCCTTGGCACGTACGGTGGCGCGATCGAGCGGATCCGCGCTGCTGGCCAGAAGTCCCAAGGGAAATCGGCAGCTGTCGTCCTTGGCATCGGCGGCCAGCCGACAGACATCCCAGGTGATCTTGAGCCCCATGCACAGCCCCGCCGACAGCGCCGCGCGCAGGCCCTTCGGATCGTCGAGCTGCATGGAGATCTGGACGTGATCCTTGAACACCTCGTTGCGCAAGGTGCGAACCGCGCGCAGCCCCGCCGACACCAAGGCGAGCTTGCCGCTGAGGAGCGCCGCCTGGAGCCGCTGCATCACCCAATCGGGCTCGCGCGGGGTGAAGATGTCGATGATGATCCCGCGCAAGGCCGGAGAGCCTTTCTCCCAGTGCGGAATCAGGCGGCTGATGTCCAAGCGGGGAGCCAGTTGCAGGGCGCGGCCGACCGCGGTCGCCGCTGGACCGACGGCCACCAGCGTCTCGATCACCTTGTCCTGGTGATCGGCGTCCTCCGCTTGCACGAGCGCCCACGCGGCTGCGGCCACGAGGCCAGGGTCTTCGGCGGCCAGCGCAGGCACGAGCAGCTTCTCTGCCACCCGGGCACCACCGAGCACCAGACCATCGAGGTGGGCAAGCAACCGCTCTTCGGGGCCAACCGCCACGTCGGCGATGGCGTACACCGGCGAATCGAGAGAGGACTCCCACTCACCCCAGAGCCAAGCGGCCTCGTTGAGATGCTCTTCGTAGATGTCCCACATGATGGGGCGAACCAAGGTTGGAGGCATGTCAGTTGATCTTCACGCTGCCGCCGCGGATGCGATTGAGCCCCTTGGCGGTGGTTTCTACGTACGCACCACGCAGCATCACCTTCCCGTCCCGACGGAGGGTGATGCTGGCCTCGCCACAGCGGAGCACGACCTCTTGCTCGCCCTCGAGGACCACGCGCTTGCCGTCGACCCGCGCTTCGACGGGCTTGGGCGGCTGTGCGGCGGGGCTGCGCAAGAGCGAGCCCAGCAACGCCGCCCCCGGGTCGGGCGCGATCAGGCCTACCACGATGGGCTTCGCGGGATCCTGATTCTCGAACAGCAACACGGCCGGTCTCCGACTCGAGACGACCTCTTTGAGCGTCTCACCGTCGAGCGTGATCATCGAGCGAGCCGGGAGCGGTCCCCGGGGATTTCCGTCGAAGTCCACGAGCAGGCTGCCAGGTTTGCTGCCGCTCGCCACATAGCCTACGCGCACCGAGGGCGAAGCCGATGCATTGATGGTGGAGGCAGAATGTACTGACCCAGGTTTCGCTCGCATGGTCGGTCCGTGAATTCGGCAAGACTAGAGCAGTTGGCGCCAAAGTCCATAGGGCGATGGGAGGCTAACCAGCCTCGAACAACGTCAGCGCGCAGGTCTCGCCGGGGCAGTCCTCGAGGTGGATGCGGCCCTGGGCGTCGGTCTCGCCCTCGACGGCCGCTCCGGTTCCGAATTCCGCCACGAACTTCAGGTTGGGCAGCGGCTTGCCCTCGTCGTCCATGACGACCGCATCGATCACACCGGGCAGCACGTCGGCACAAGGCATCGGCGGCAACGTTGACGGCGTCGTGGGCCCGACGGAGGTCGGCGCATCGCCGCCCGGGGCCGGTGACGGCGGCGCGGGCCCGAGGTGGAGCTCGCAGGTCCCGGGGTCGATGGGATCGTAGAGGATCTCGTCCTGCCCAGTGATCCCGGAGCGCGTGGATCCGTCGCTGAGCTTCACCCAGAATGGCTTCCCCACGATGGGCTCCCCGTCGTCGTCGACCAGGGTGATTGCTATCCAGGACTTCTGCGTGACGTCCGCAGCGGCCGGCTTGACCTCGAAGATCTCGGGCAGCGTCAGCTTGCACTTGCCTGGGTCGATGTCGTAGTCACCCCACACATCTTCGTCGTCGAAACGCCCCTTTGCGACCGTGCCGTCGGGACGCTCGATACGGTAGGGGCCCCGATAGGGGTTGCCCAGCTCGTCGACGACCTCGATCTCGATCCACTCGGTCTTGCCGGCCAGCTTCTTGATCTGCGATGGCGTGAGGGCGGGTTCCAGGCTCTCCGCGATCTCGGCAGCGGGACGCCGTCGTAGGAGGACGAGTCCGTTCGCGCTCAACGGAGGGCGCCAGTCGGGCGTGAGCTTGCCCATCGCCTTGCGGAGCAGCTCCGCCCGTCTCGGTGAGCCGGCCTTCTCGGCCAAGGCGCCCAGGATGTCCTTGGCCTCTTCGTGAAGGACCACCTCGTAGCTGTTGCGGTCGGGCAGCTTGGCCAGATCGGCGTCGGCCACCAGTCGGTAGATGGCCCCGTCGAACATGAGGCGGTCGCCGACTGCGGCTTCGATCTCGCGAACGAGGCGGCGCTGCTCGGCGGTAGAGTCCGTCGCGAGGACACCGTGACCTTCGCGAAGCAGGGCGACATTGGCGGCCCCGAGCTCGCGCCGAAGCAAGGTCAGAAGCTGGCTATCGTCGAGCTCGGCGATGGGAAACCGAGGCCGCTGACACTGCACCAGGAACCGACGTAGCTCGGTCATGTTTCCGCGGCGGAACCAAGCAAGCGGAAGGGTCGCTTCGGTCGGCTCTACCCTCTGGTACCTGCCGCTCCCGCAAAGCCGCGAGGCATCGCTCGCGCGCACGAGCAACAGCGGCTCCTCCCGTCGAGAAGAGCCGACCGTCAGCGACGCGTGGCCAGGCGGCATTCGCATACCCTACCAAGAGATTGGCGGCCACGTGTCGGATTTTGCCGCCGCCGGAAGGCGCGGGCATCGAGCCCGCTACCGTTTGGAATCGCGGCATCGCCGAGCAGTGACGCCCAAGTAGCACAGAGACGACGTGGACCGCGGTGTTGGCAGAGCTTGGTCATCGCCGGCGAGGGTTCTCGACGCGAGGACAGCCTCGGCATGCGACTTGCCTGTGCAATGGGCGCCTGCGCTCCACTGGCAAGCAACAGCAACTTTCGAATGGAGGTCTGACCGATGAACTTCGCCGTGTCCCACGTCGCCCCCACTCTCAGCAGAAGCCTGCCCTCGACGACGGCGTCCGCCGTTCGTGAGCAAGACCTGAAACCGCTGAGCGACGATGCGCTCGTGTCGCGTACGCGGGCCGGCGACCTGGGCGCCTTCGAAGAGCTGCTCGGCCGCCACGAGGAGAACCTGTTGCGACTCGCATTTCGCTTCGTTCGCAACGAGCACGATGCACAGGAGGTCCTGCAGGACGTGTTCGTGACCACGTGGCGGAAACTGCCCGGGTTCCAGGACCGCGCCCAGATTGGAAGCTGGCTTTACCGGGTCACGGTGAACGCGTCGCTGATGCACTTGCGTGTCCGCAAGCGACGGCCGGAGTGTGTCGACCTGGCGCCCATCGATCGATCTTCGAGGCAGGACTTGGATCGGGAGGTGGATTTGGATGTCGGCGATCGTCACCGGCCCGACGCCCAACTCGAAAGCCAGGAGCTGAGGCGGATCATTCAAGGCGCGATTGAGCGACTGCCGCCCTCTTTGCGGTCCGTCTTCGAGGTCCGCGAAGTGCAAGGTTGGTCGACCCGACAGACTGCGAAGTTGCTCGGCCTGTCCGAGGCCACGGTGAAGACGAGACTGCACCGCGCGCGCCGAGTGCTACGGGAGAAAGTCGAAGGCTACCTGCTGCAGTGAGCGGCGGCCCACGTCGATAACAGGCCGGCGCAACATCAACGTCCAGCAGCGCCGGTCTGCACCCTGGCATCGGCCAAGGGAAGATCGACGGTGAACGTGGTGCCGAAA
>CAZYFU010000106.1:0-1512 GCA_964647025.1 uncultured Myxococcales bacterium
AGATCGAGGCTCTTGGCTACCAGGTCACCTTGATCCCCATCTCTGCAGCGGCATCAGTTTCATAGCAGCGGCGACGCCGCAGACGGGACAGAACCCGCCCGAACGGCGACGTGGAGACTTTGTCCACGGGCCGCTACGCTCTGCCGCGGTGGCGCGAAAAGGCCGCCGGCTCGGTTCCGACCGTGAGGTGGTAGGCCTCGTCCCAGATGAATGCGGCCTGAGAATCCATGATGAGACCGGTGGCGACGGGCGCAGGAAGCCAGGCACCGGCGCCGATTTCCGCCTCCAGCTGGCCAGGGGCCCAGCCTGCGCATCCGAGCAACATGCGAAAGTCGGTCGGTCCGTTTCCGCCAAGGAGGGCACCAAAGGCCGCCAGCTCGCCGGTGATCGCCAGGTCTGGGCCGATCGTCATCTCGCCTGGCAGGGGCTCAGGCAGCCGACGGTAGAGCAGCCAGCCAGCGGCGGGCGCGACCGGACCGCCCAGGCGAACCGCCGAAGCAAAGGCCGGCGTATTCGGGATCTGCTGGTCGGCCTGGATCAGCTCCGACGAGGTCAGCAGCTCCTTGACCGTCATCAACTCGCGACCGTTCACGACCCACCCGAGGGCGCCGTCGTCCCCCGATCGTCCGAGCAGCACGACGCTATGAAGGAAGTTGGGGTCGCGCAGGCTGGGGGCAGCCAGGAGCATCCCGGGTGCCAAGTCGTCGGTAGGCATGTCGGGGTATTCTACGCTCTGGCAGCCGCAAACACAGGAGAACCTACTCGAGCTGCAGGCCGCATTCCTTGCACGCCCCTTCCACCAGGGGCGCCGCGGTTCCACACGCGGGGCAAGGCGGATCTTCCGATTCCGACGCGGCCTGCGCGTAATCGGGCAGCGTACCCTCCTGGTCGAGCAGGTTCTGCCAGCGCTCCCGCATCAAGGTCATGACCTTGGGCAGATCGTCGGGGCGGACGCACAGGTCGATGCGAGGCGCACAGGTTCCATGGGCCCCACACGACTGCTGCCGATCGAGAATGGCGGGAACTCCGATGCTCAGACAGGCCTCGAGGACCTCCTTGACGTCGGCGATGCCGCCCGAGATGCAGGGTACCACCTCGGCGTCCTGCAGTTCTTTGAGAGCTTCTTCCTTGGTCACGGCCGGCATCTTGAACCAGGCCGCGCGGAAGGTCCAGATCCCGGCTGCGCACCTACTGGCGTTGTCGGTTCTTCTGGCGCACGCGATGCGCGGAATAAAGGAACGCGCCAGTCGTAAGCCCGGCGAAAAGGGCCATGCCGAGACGGCGTTTGCTGGCGTTCGCTGCGCCGGCCGTTTCGTGGTCGGTGTCGCCAGGGGCTTGGCTGCACTCGCATCCCCCGCCGGCCGGCGCCACGTCGGCCGCGGCACGTGTAGGCATGCAGAGGAGCCCCAGCACCAGCACACACAGGTAGGCCTGCATGGTGCGACGGAACGGGATACGTGGCTGCATTTCGCGGATGATAGAGCCCGAGCTCCAGCCCCACAAGGGCGGCGG
>CAZYFU010000106.1:1612-22387 GCA_964647025.1 uncultured Myxococcales bacterium
AGGGCGGCGGCCTCCTCGGTTGTCACGCACGCCGCGCAACGAAGTCAGCGCGGGCGACGGTCGAAGGCAAAAAACAGTTCAAGTCCCGACGAGCTTCTTGCGATCAACGGTATGGGACCGCTGCGACCCCAGGTGCGCGGCGTTTCCAGGGCAACCCAAGCACGTGAGGTAACCAATGGGCTGGCGCGGTCAGAAGGAACCCAATCAAGCCGTGGACAAGATCGAGAACGTGGTCGGACGCTCGTGCACGGTGCATGGCGATCTGTCCGCGGATGGCGCGTTTCGCGTGGATGGAACCATCGAAGGATCGGTGGAATCGAAGGGGTCGGTCGTGGTCGGAGAGAGCGGCACGGTGAAAGGCAACATCCGCGCGGTGGACGTGCTCGTGGCCGGCAAGATCCATGGAAACGTGGCCTGCACGGGGCACCTCGACATCATGAGCACGGGGACCATCGAGGGCGACATCGAGGCCAAGAGCCTGCGTGTTGAGACCGGCGGCGTGTTCGCGGGCACGAGCCGCATGGGCGGCAAGCCCAAGGATCAGAAGGACTCGAAGGAGCACAAGAAAGCCGCGCCGGAGCTGTCTCCCCAGTTCAGCGCGGCCAGGTAGCGCGGAGGATCCATGTCGTCGGCTCCGGATGGCGTCATCGCACCCGAGCTCAAGCGCTTGCGCAAGTTGCTGGCGCGCAAGCGGCTCTATCCCATCCGTATCATCGTTGCCACGGATCCCACGCGGCCCGTGCGAACGCTGACCATCCCACGGTTCATCCCTGCCGCGTTGCTCGCGGTGTCGCTGATGCTCGTGCTGATCTCGGTCGGCCTCAGCTTCAGCACCTGGTCGATGAGCGGCAAGCTCGCCGGGCTCAAGCGCCGGGTGGTGGCGATGATGAAGCTCGCCGACGCCATGGCCATCGCCCCGGAAGGGGTCGCCCAGGCCGGCGTGTTGCCGTCGAGCACCTCCCCGGTTCGTGTCCACAAGCCGAGCGGCGCACAGGCTCGCTTCACCATGGAATCCGCCGTCCCGAACGAGCAGGTCGAGGTCGTCTTCGATACGGCAAGCGGTGACATGGACGAGGCCACGTACCGCGCGGTGAAACATCTCATGCGTTGCCGCCGCACCGGGGCCGAGGCGCCGATCGATCCACGCCTCATCGAGATGCTGTACAAGCTGTCTCAGCGCGCGGGCGAGAAGATCGTCCTCATTTCCGGCTTCCGCACGCCCGCGTTCGCGGTGTCCAACAGCTACCACACGCGCGGTATGGCGGCCGACATCCGCATTCCCGGCATGACGACGCTGATGGTTCGTGATCTGGCGCGCTCCATGGGCGTGCGCGGCGTCGGCTACTACCCACGTTCGCAGTTCGTACACGTGGACCTGCGTGACGAGCCCTACTTCTGGACCGACCTCGGCACCGAGGATAGCGGCGGCGAGGTCGAAGTCGAGAATGGCGCCGACAAAGTCGAGCCCGCGACGGCGAGCGAGTCGACATCGGCCGAGCCCCCGGGCTAGTGACTGATTCGGACCTGGCCTCGTGGGGCGGCGGGCCTGTCCGTCGGGACCTCGGGCAAATTCGCGCAGCGGGCGTTTGTTCGCCGGAGCCAAGCCAAGGCCTTCTCCTCGGACATGCGTCCCAGCTCGCGGGACGCCGCGAGGTACTCCCCCGCTGCACGGCACGCGTCGCCGTGCTCCTCCAGGGCACGTGCCAGCAGCTCGGCGGCCAGCGGGGTCTTTCCTTGCAGTCGGGCCTGCATTCCCTTGAGGTAACTGCGCATGGGATCGTTTGCGATGGCCGCGGGGGCGACTTCACCCAGGTCACCTCTCGCGAGAGATGCAAAAGCGTCGAGTTGGGGGCTTGTCTCGGAGACCTCCCGAACAGCCACTGCCAAGGCCTTGAGGCCGCCCGACGCCAAGGCGTTTCGCGCCACGAAGAGCGGCGCCCACGGCGAAGATGCCAGCTTCGGCGCGTCCGCGAGCTCCACCAGCTTGCCGCGCCCCAGATCGATCCCAAGCGCGGCCCATCGTAGGGACGGTAACGTCCGGCTCGCACTGCGTGCCGCCTCGTCGAGACAGGTCGAGGCTTGGTCGATGTCGCCCAGGGCAGCGAGCACCGCGGCGGCCCGACCGAGCACCCGCGGCTCCGGAGGCCGCTGGCGGCACGCCTTCTCGGCCCAGTGAACCGCCTGGCTCCGGTCCTCCGCGTGTGTGGCCCTCTGTGCTCGGGTCAAGGCGCACGCGCCTGCGATGAACGGCGACTTATCCTCGTCGCGAGCGCAGGTGGTCTGCCAAGCCGCGGCTTGGCCCGTGTCTGCGGCCGCGACGTCCACTTGGGTCAGCAGCAGGCGTGCGCGGCTGTGGTCGGGCGTGTGCTCCAGCGCCTTGAGCAGGTTCTCCTTGGCTTTGTCGGGCTCGCCTTGTTCGAGCCACGCCTCGGCCCATGCCACGCGCGCTTCGATGAAGTTTGGCTCGCGCACGAGCGCAGCCTGGAAGGCGTGGCTCGCGGCGGCCAGGTTGCCCTGGCGAAGCCGGACGCGGCCCAAGACGAAGAACGGGGACGCCTGCTTGTGCCCCAGCGAGAGCGACTGCCTGGCGAGCCCTTCTGCCTCGTCCAAGCGGCCGGCCGCGACCCGCAGCAGCGCACGTGAAGCCAGCTTGAGGGACTGCGCTCGATCGGATGCGCTCGGCGCGGCCTCGACGGCATCCGCCGCGGCACGCGCCGACTCGGATTCATCCAGCCCGTACTCGCTGGCGAGCATGGCGCTGGCCAGGGCGATGGTGGCGGCCGGCTCGGCGTCGTCGACCACGGACGCGCCTCCCAAGGCCATCGCCCGGGCGCGCAGCAGACCATGCAGCCCTCCACCCAGAAGCTCGCGCTCGGCGGCCGCCTCGGCGCGACGAAGGTGCGCTCTTCCCCGCGACCGCAGATACAGCTCGGCCGACGCGGTCAGCAGCACCACGATGGCGAAGACGATTGTGAGCCCGCGACGCAAGACACGTCATCATTTCACGATTTCCGAGTTGCCGTCGCGGACAATGTGAAAGCTAGACCAGCCGATCGCTATGCTCGTTCCCGTCCCAGCGGAGCAGCCGCGACTTGCTCTCCACGGCGGTCATCAGGCAGACCGGGCGGCGCCAGATGCGCTGGAGCGCCTCCATGGTGGCGCGGGCGTGGTCGATGTGCAGGTCGGCGCCCTCGTGACGGTGGCGCAAGAGCAGCTCGCCGCGGTTCTCGTGGTTGGCGTCCTCGACGGCGATGAGGGGCTCGCCGAAGTTCGTCAGTTGGTAGAGCAGCTTGTTCTTGATCTTCTTGAACTCGCGCGAATCGATCTCGTAGTTGCCCGAGCTCACGTTCTTCGCGAACGAGAAGAACTGGTTTTCGTAGCAGAAGTCCTCGGTGAAGAACTCGTCGATGAAGGTGAGGTCATTGTAGAGCCTGCGCACCTCGAAGATCTTCTGCCGACCGAGTCCCAGCTTCTTGTCCCAGGTCCGCCGCACTTCGTAGTCGTCGCACTCGTTCCAGTCCTTGCCGAAGCGGCCCTTGTCCCAGCGCTCCTCCACGTAGCGCAGCAGGGTGATGCCGACCTTGTACGGGTTGAACTGCCCGGGCGCCGCGCTCAGCACGCCGGCGTTGTGGTCGGCGTAGTCGATGAGCTCGGACGCATCGAGGATCTTCTCGGTCATCAGCTTGCTGTGCCAGTAAGCGGCCCAGCCCTCGTTCAGGATCTTGGTCTGGCGCTGCGGCGTGAAGTAGTAGGCCTCGTCGCGAACGATCTCCAAGATGTCGCGCTCCCAGCTCTCGAGCGGCGCCTGTTGCAGCAAGAACAACAGCACGTCGCGCTCGGGCTCGGGCGGATTCCGCTTCGGCTTCTCGCGCTCCTCCTGCATCTTCTTGCGGCGCTCGTCCAGGTAGTCGGGCGGGTTGATGAACTTGTCCATGTAGGACTTGGCGCGCAGACGCGGCACCTCGACCGGCTGCGGCTCCTTGTCCACGGGCTCGGGCGTCGCGTGGCGCACGATGAAAGGCGACATCGGATCGATCAGGTTGTCGAGGCAAAGGCAGGTGTCGATGAAGCTCTCGACCTTGTCCAGGCCGTGCCGCTCGATGTGCCGGCGCACGCGCGTGGCGTGGTTGGCCATGCTGTCGATCATCCTCCGGTTGGTCCTCGAGAAGTAGTAGTTGTTCTTGAAGAAGTCCACGTGCCCCAGCACGTGGGCCATCACCATCTTCTGATCGACCAGAGAATTGCCTTCCAGCAAATAGGCGTAGGCCGGGTTGTTGTTGATCACCATCTCGTAGATCTGGGAGAGCCCGTACACGTGGCTCTTGGTCAGATGGTCGAACTCCATGCCGAACCGCCAGTGCGGGTAGCGCACCGGAAAGCCGCCGAACGCCGCGATCTCCTGCATGCGCTTGTAGTCGAGGATCTCGAAGCTGGTCTCCCAGAAATCCAGCCCGTAGCTGCGCGCATGCTCTTCGATGGAGCGCTGGATGGCGAGCAGGGATTCGGGCAACGGCGCGATTCGGTGCGACACTACTTGCCCCTCCCCAGGAAGTTCCGGATGGAGTCCGCGATGTCGTCCTTGTTCTCGATCTCCGAGGTAACCACGCTGGGCTCCTCGGTGAACGAGGCCCGCAGGTCGGTGATGAACTGTCCCGAGCCGTAGGGGCTCTCTACCTGGCCGTAACAGAACAGGTTCACCTTGGGCAGGATGTCCCGCCTGAGCACCTCCATGCATGACGACGTATCGTCGGCCGACCAGTTGTCGCCATCGGAGAACTGGAACGGGTAGATGTTCCACTCCGCGGGAGGGAACTCGTCCTCGATCATCTTGGCGCACAGCTTGTAGGCGCTGGAGATCATGGTGCCGCCCGATTCTCGCGTGCGGAAGAACGTGTCGCGATCGACGGCGCGCGCGGCGGCGTCGTGCACGATGTAGCGCGACTCCAGGCCGTCGTATTGCGAGCGCAGCCAGGTGTCGATCCAGAACGAGGCGATGCGGACGATCTCTTTCTGTTCGTCGCCCATCGAGCCCGACACGTCCATGATGAAGATCATCACGGCGTTCGACTGGGGCAGCGGGGTGGTACGCCACGATCGGTAGCGCTTGTCCTCTCGCGCGGGGACCACGATGGGCCTTTGCGGGTCGTAGTTGCCCATCATGATCTGCCGCCGCAGCGCCTGTCGGAAGGTGCGCTTGAAGTGGCGCAGGGATTCCGGTCCGACACGACGAATGCCGACGTAGCGATCCTTTTGGGTGATGAGGCGCTCTTTTCCCCGCGGCTCGATGCGCGGCAGCGCCAGCTCTTCGCCGAGGATCGCGGCCAGCTCTTGGATCGTGACCTCGACCTCCAGGGCGTGCTCGCCGGGATTCGAGCCCGCCTTGCCCTGGCCGCTCTGGTTGGGATCGGCCTGGCCCAAGCTGTCGCCGACCTGCCCGGGGCCCTGCCCGACGCCGCCCTGGCCTTGCTGGCCGAAGCGGAAGCGCGGCATCTCGATCTGTGGCACCGGGATCGAGACCACATCCTTGCCGCGCCTGGAAAGCCACTCGCCGTTCGAGATGTACTTGCGCAGGTTCTGCTTGATCTTCCCGCGCACGATGTCCCGGAAACGGTTGTGAGCTGGGTCGATTCGAAGGGCCATGGTTTACCGAGAGGGGTAGAGAGCTACTCCTTGGCGTCTCCTCGGGCGAAGATGGATGCGACGAAGTTGAGCACGTCGGTGGCGCAAATCTCGCAGTATCCGTGGTTGCGGATCAGGCGGTTCTTCACCACGTCGATCTTCTCTTGCGTGTCTTTGTCGATGACCTGAGACACCAGGCTGGTCAGCTTGATCGAGTCCTTCTGGTCCTCGAACAGCTTCAGCTCCAGCGCCTTCTGCAGCCGCTCGTTGGTGCGGAAATCGAAGTGGCGTCCCTCGATGGCCAGCGCCCCGATGTAGTTCATGATCTCGCGCCGGAACTCGTCCTTGCGGGATTCGGGGATGTCGATCTTCTCCTCGATCGAGCGCATCAGGCGCTCGTCGGGCTCCTCGTAGTGGCCGGTGTAGCGGTTCTTCACCTTCTCGCGCTGGGTGTACGCCTTGATGTTGTCGATGTAGTTGGCGCACAGCTTGGCGATGGCCTCTTCGTCGGCGCTGATCGCGCGCTGGACCTCGTTCTTGACGATGTCCTCGTACTCTTGCTTCACCAGGCCCAGCAGCGAGGTGTACGTCTTGCGTTCCTCCTCGCTGGTGATGAGCGAGTGGTGTCGCAAGCCGGATTCGAGCTCGTTCATGACCATGAACGGGTTCACGCAACCCTCGCCGCGATCGCTGACCAGGGCGTTCGAGATCTTGTCCTGGATGTAGCGCGGTGAGATTCCGTCCATGCCCTCGCGCTGGGACTCCTTGCGCAGCTCCTTGATGTTGTCCTGGGTGAAGCCCGGCAGGGTCTTGCCATCGTAGAGCTTCATTTTCTGCACGAGCGAGAGCTGGTGCTTCTTGGGGTCTTCCAGGCGGGTGAGCACGGCCCACATGGCCGCGGTCTCCAGCGTGTGCGGCGCGATGTGCTTGCCGCGGATCTTGTTCGCGTTGTAGTCCTTCTCGTAGATCTTGCGCTCTTCGGACACGCGCGTGATGTACGGGATGTCGATCTTCACCGTGCGGTCGCGCAGCGCCTCCATGAACTCGTTCGACAGGAGCTTCTTGTACTCGGCCTCGTTGGTGTGGCCGAGGATGACTTCGTCGATGTCGGTCTGCGCGAACTTCTTCGGCTTGATCTTGTGCTCTTGCGAGGCACCGAGCAGGTCGTAGAGGAACGCGACGTCCAGCTTGAGCACTTCGATGAACTCGATCACGCCGCGGTTCGCGATGTTGAACTCGCCGTCGAAGTTGAACGCGCGGGGGTCGCTGTCCGAGCCGAACTCGGCGATCTTGCGGTAGTTGATGTCGCCCGACAGCTCGGTGGAGTCCTGGTTCTTCTCGTCCTTGGGTTGGAACGTTCCGATACCCACGCGGTCCTGTTCGGACAGCACCAGCCGACGCACGCGTACGTGCTCGACGACCTTCGACCAGTCGCCTTTGTGGTGCGCCATCAGCTCCCGGAAGATCAGGCGACAGGCCGGATCCAGATCGCCGTCGACGCGCACGCGCTCGTGGTCGGGCGTATTGACCCCCATGCTGATCAGGGCACGCTCGCGCCACTCGACCGGAATCAGATGTAACGGCTCTTCGTGCATGGGGCATCGGAAGGCCTGCTGTCCGCCCGCGACGTAGGCCAGGTCCGCGGGCAACACCCAGTCGAAGGTGTAAAGCGCCCCGTCCGGCGTGCGCGAGTAATCCTCGAGGCCGCGCTTGAGGAGCCTCGCGATGGTCGACTTCGAGCTGCCCACGGGGCCGTGCAGCAGGATCACGCGTCTTTCGGTGCCGTAACGCTCGGCCGCGCTCTTGAGCACGCTTACCAGCCGCATCAGGGGGATGTCGAGCCCGAAGATGGCGTCCTGGCCGCCGTGTTGCGCGTCCTTGAAGAAGTTGTAGCGCATGAGGCGCTTCTTGTTGTCGAGGTACTCCTCGTGGCCGTAGGAGAGGATCATGTCGTAGACGCGCTGAAATGCCGTACGCGTCACGGCCGGGTTCTGCTTCACGATCCCGAGGTACTCCTCGAACGTGCCCTGCCAGGACAGCTCGGCGAACACGCTCTGGTTCTGCAACGATGCGATGGTCTGGATCAGCGACGAAGCCCGCGACGTGCTCATCAGAACTCCTTGTCGGCGAGAGCCGACGGGGGGCAGAGGGTAGGACTGGAGGATCTTATCACGCGCAAGCGGGTGACGCCGGCACGGGAAACGGTCCGGGAGGGCTTCGGATCGGGGCGCGGGCAGGGATCCGGACCGAGGGGATGCCCGAGCCCGCCACCCGTGGCTTTGCTCCCTTTCCTGTGCCGTGGCATCCTGTGCGCGATGTCCGAGCGCCTGTCCGTGCCCAACCTCAACATACCTCTCGTGCCGTCCGTGGGCGGTGACACCGTCCCTGCGCGCGATGTGGCCATGGTCCGCGAGCTCTGCGAGGCGCGTGCCGCACTGGCGGCCGAAATCGGAAAACGCATCGTCGGGCAGCGCGAGGTCGTCGATCACCTGCTGATCGCGCTGTTTGCCCGCGGTCACGGCCTGTTCGTCGGCGTGCCAGGATTGGCCAAGACGCTGCTCATTCAGACCTTGGCCGAGGCCTTGGACCTCACGTTCGGTCGCATCCAATTCACGCCCGACATGATGCCGTCGGATATCACCGGCTCCGACGTGCTCGAAGAGGACCGAACCAGCGGCCGGCGTGTGTTTCGCTTCACCAAGGGTCCGGTGTTCGCGAACCTCGTGCTGGCCGACGAGATCAACCGAACCCCGCCCAAGACACAAGCCGCGCTCCTGCAGTCGATGCAGGAGAACCGGGTCTCGGCGGGCGGCAACACCTATCCGCTGCCGCTGCCGTTTCTGGTCTTCGCGACCCAGAACCCCATCGAACAAGAGGGAACGTATCCGCTGCCCGAAGCGCAGCTCGACCGGTTCATGTTCCAGATCGACGTGGGATATCCCAGCCTCGCCGACGAGATCCGCATCGCGGCGCAGACCTCCGGGCCGCGCGGCCCCGCGTTGCAGAAGATCCTCAATCCGGCGCGCATCGTGGAGATGCAGGATCTCATCGTGCGTGTGCCGGTCACGGAGCACGTGCTGGCCTACGCGGTGGAGATCTGTCGCGCGACCCGGCCTGGGCCCGACGCGCAGTCGATGGTTCGCAAGTACGTGTCGTGGGGCGCCGGGCCGCGCGCATCCCAGCACCTGGTTCAGGCCGCCAAGGCACGCGCGGCGTTGGCCGGCCGCTTCGCCGTGTCCATCGACGACGTTCGCCAGTTGGCCGGGCCGGTGCTGGTCCATCGCATCGTCCGCAACTTCCACGCCGAAGCCGACGGCGTCCGCGCGCGCGATCTCATCGCACAGGTCGTCGACTCGGTGCCGACGCAGCCACGGCCGTGACCGGTAGCCCTTCCGACGCGGCTCCGCCCTCGGGCCTGCTCGCTCCGGCGGAGCTGGCGAAGCTGGCATCGCTTACCGTGCGCGCCCGCGCCATCGTCGAGGGCGCCATGTCCGGCATGCACCGCAACCTGCACCCGGGCTCGTCGCTGGAGTTCACCGAGCACAAGGAGTACGCGCCCGGCGATGACGTCCGGCGCATCGATTGGAAGGCCGTGGCGCGCACCGACCGCTACACGGTCAAGCGCTTCGAGGACGAAACCGAGCTGCGTCTCATGCTCGTCGTGGACAGCTCGGCCTCGATGGCCTACCGAAGGCTGTCGGTGAGCAAGCTCGAGTACGCCACGTACCTCGGCGCCGCGCTCACCTATCTGGTCGGACAGCAGCGCGACGCCGCCGGGATCGTCGCGTGTGACACGGAGTCGCGTGCGTTCCTGCCACCATCCACGCGCGTGGGACAGACGCGGGAAGTGCTGCTCGCGCTGGAGAACCTGCGTGCCTCGGGCGGCACCGATCCGAACCGCGCGTTCGACGCGATCAGCGAAGTCTGCGACAGGAGGAGCCTGGTGGTGTTCTTCTCGGACCTCCTCGACGCCGAATCGTCGCCGCCGGCGGTCACCGCCTCCGGCGTGCTGGCCGAGCGGCTGCGCCAGCTGCGGGCACGCGGCCACGACGTGGTCCTCTTTCACGTGCTCGACCCCGACGAGGTGCACCTGCCGTTCGACGAGCTGGTCTACTTCGAGGGCGTCGAACCCGGCGACAGCCGCACGTTGCTCGCCGAGGCACGCGACTTGGTGCAGGCCTTCGCCGAGGAATCGGAGGCCTTCCGCCAGCGTTGGCGCAAAACCTGCCTGGAAGCGCAGATCGAGTACCGATTCGTCAGCACCGACATGCCGCCGTCGGAGGTGCTGCGCGCATTCCTGGCCGACCGGCAAGGGCGAGCGAGGCGCTGACATGCAGTTCGTCGCCCCTGCGTTGCTGTTGGGTCTTCTCGCCGCGGGGTTGCCGTACCTCATTCACCGCATCGGCAAGCGACGGGCCGTGCCGGTTCGCTTCGCGGCGATGCAGCTGCTCCTGCGCTCCGAACGTCGCGTGCACGCCCGGCGGCGCTTGCGCGAGCTCCTCCTGCTCTTGGTGCGTACGGCGGCGGCCGCGAGTCTTCCCCTGATCTTCGCGCGGCCATTCTCCGAGCAGACCACGGACCTGCCTGTCGTGAGCCTCGACTCGCAGGCCGCGGTGCTCATCCTCGACGACTCGGCCAGCATGCAGCGCTCGGGCGGCGTGGGAACCCTCTTCTCGCGCGCCAAGAGCCGGGTGCAAGGGTTGGCACGGCAATTCCCGTCGGACTCCGAGTTGGCGTTCCTGGTGACCTCGACCGGATCGGTGCCTCACATCGGAGAGCTCGAGCCCGACCGCGCGCGCATTGCCCTGGCCATCGAGCGGACCACCTGCTCGTCACGCCCGGCGGACTTCACGGCGGCCATGCGCCAGGCGAGCCTCATCTTGGCCGGGAGCAACAAGGCCCACCGGCGCATCTACTTGTTCACCGACCTGCAGGCCACCGGTTGGGAGGACGGCGCGGGTCTGCCCAGCGAGAATGCGCCCGAGGTGATCGTCGACGACGTATCCGGTGGCGCGCTCTGGGACAATCGGGCCATCGTGGAGGCTCGGGTAGATCCCTCAGCGGAGTCTCCGGGTAGCATCGCCGTGACGGCCGAGATCGCCGACTACTCGAAGCAAGGACGCTCGGCGCTGGGCGTTACCCTGCGGGTCGACGGCAGCGCGGTCGCGCAAGGTACGGTCGACCTGCTGCCCGGCGGACATGCGCGGAAGCGGTTTCTGCACAGCTTGCCCATGGGGGGAGCCAGCGCGCACAACCTGGTGGTCGAGATCGACGGCGACGCTTTCGCGCTCGACGATCGTCGCCAGATGCGCTTCGAGATGGCCCGCACCGTGCGTGTGCTCGCCGTGGACGGCGACCCGCGTACGAGCCGCAACGAGGACGAGGCCTTTTTCTTCGAGGCGGCCCTGCGCAATGGCGTCACATCCGCCCTGGTCACCACCAAGCTGGCCGACGACGTCTCGCCCGACAGCCTGTCGGCCTACACCGTCGTGGCGCTGTTGAACGTGGCCGCACCCCATTCGGCGTTGGCGTCGGCGCTCGAGCGTTTCGTGGAAGGCGGTGGGGGTCTGTTCATCTCGGTGGGCGACCGCGTGGACAGCGCGCTGTGGAACGAGCGCATGGGCAAGCTCTTGCCGCAACCCTTGGGGCTCGTCCGTACCGCCGCCACGCCGCCCGGCCAGCGCGCCGGCGAGACCCTGGACGAGCGTCCGGCTGAGCGGCTGCTGCCGCTCGATAGGCGCACCCCCTTGCTCGCGGTCTTCCCCGAGCAGGGCGAGGGTTTGGTGTCGGCGCGATTTTTCAAGTACATGCTGCTCGAGCCGGCGCTCGACAACGGCTCGCGCAAGGTGATCCTTCGTTACGAGAGCGGTGCACCGGCCTTGGTGGAGCAGGCCGTGGGCAAGGGCAAGGTCATGCTGCTCACCACCACCGTCGATCGCGACTGGACCGACCTGCCCATCCGGGCTGGATTCTTGCCGCTGCTGCGCGAATCGGTCCGCCATCTGGTCGGTGCTGGCGACGACGACAACTCGGCTACCCTGCTCGTGGGCGAGCCGCGCTTGCTCAGCTTCACCGGCGACGCGCAGACCCTGGAGGTGACCCGTCCCGACGGTTCGGTATGGGTGTCGAGACGCGAGCAGGCGGGAAACTCGCGCAGCATCGCCTACGACGGCACCGATCAAATCGGCCTGTACCGCGTGAGGGTTGCCGGCCCGGACGGTACCTTCGTCGCTCAGACCGGGCAGGACTTTGCCGTCAACCTGGACCCGCGGGAATCCGATCCGGGAAGGCTGGCCCCGGACAAGCGCCCCGATCGGATCGCGGTATCGACCGTGGGCGCCAAGCCCCCGAAGCATCGGGTCGAGCTGTGGCACGCCCTCTCGGCCATGCTGATTGTGTTCATTCTGGTCGAGTCCGTCCTGTCCGTCAGGTGGCGCCGGCCGCGCGCCGCCGACGAGGCCGCGGATTCCCCGAGCGGTTGAGCTAGTTTCTTCCGTAGCCGCCGGTCGCGATCTCGATCACCCGGCCGTTCTCGAACAGAACGTAACGGATGAAGGCATTGGAGCCGAGGTCGTACGTCCACTCGTCGAGCGGTACCTCGACCTCGACTTCTTCGACCACGGTCTCCTGTACGTTTCCCACCCAGCGGGTGTACCTGCGCTTCACCTTGCGCTTTTCCACACGCGTCGATGTCGTGTCGGGATCGCCGCAGCGGTTGTGCACGTCGCCCATCCGATCTCCAACGGAGACCAAGCGGCCGCTCTTGCACCGAAACCCGCTGTCTGCCATGGCAGATACGGGCCACGTGAGCGCGACAGTCAACCACAGAAGTGCGAGTGAGATGCGCATGGAAGGCCTCCGGCTGGTAGACGCGCCGATCGCAACCGGTATTCACGGCGGCGCTCGCGCCCGCGCTCAGGCGAGCGAGCAGTCGCCCAGAACCGTGCGAACGGCTTGGCCAAGCTCCTGGACGAGCGAGCTTTTCGTCACGAACCCGTGGGCGCCAGCCCGACGCGCCAAAGTGGCGTACGGCGACTCCGGCAGCGAGCTGATGATGATCACGGGCAAGCCGGGCTTCGAAACCCGCAGCTCCTTGAGGACATCGATGCCGCCGCAACCGGGAAGGCGGAGATCCAGCAAGACCAGGTCGAAGGACTGCTCCGCCACCAGCGCGAGGCCCTGTTCACCCGAACAGGCCGCCACCATTTCCGCGTGGGGCACCGCGGTGGAAAGCAGCTCGCCGATGCGTTGGCTGACGGCGGGGTGGTCATCGACCAGGAGGATCCTCTTGGCGGCTCCAGGGAGAACTCGCATGCTGTCCTATTTCGCCATATCCGAACAACCCCGCATGCCGGGCCATTTCCGAATTCGTTGTCAGTTTCGGTCCTACAGCTGTAGGCGGGGACGGTGGGCCAAAAAGGCGGCCGAATCCCGAGGAGACCTATTCGACCAGACCCTCCCGCAGCGCGTACTGAATCAGCTCGGCGTTCGTGCGCATCTGCATCTTTTCGAGCAGGCGCGTCCGATACGTGCTGACCGTCTTCTCGGACAGCGACAGCTCGATGCCGATCTGCTTGACCGTCTTGCCGGCCGCCAGTCCACGCAAGACCTCGAGCTCGCGGTCGGACAGACGTTCGTGGGCCGGTCGCGAGGTATCGCTGCGCAGGCTCTTGGCCAGTGTCTCGGCCAGCCGGACGCTGACGTGGGTGCCTCCTGACAGCACCTTGCGGACAGCGCCAGCCAGATCTTCGGCGGCACTGTCCTTGTTCACGTAACCCGACGCTCCCGCTCGAAGGGCACGCAGGGCATAGTGATCCTCCGCGTGCATGCTGAGCACGAGCACCGGCAAGGATGGTTTGAGGCGCTTGATGTCGCGCAAGGCGTCGAGACCGCCACGTCCAGGCAAGGAGATGTCGAGGACGACCACGTCCCAGTCTTCCTCCTGCAGCTTGTCGATGGCTTCGGATGGCTTGCTCGCCTCCCCGAAAGACACTTTGCCGAGGGCCTCGGTCAAGATGTCGCGCACGCCTCGACGGACAACCGCGTGATCGTCCACCAGCAGGATGCGGGTCACGGATTCTTCCCCATGTCTTTCATGCCATGCCCTGTTTCAGGGCCAATACCGGACCGCCCCGGCGCTCTGTTCGGGGCAGCCATCCGACGGGTCACCCTCCTGGGCCGCGTTCCCCTCATATGGACGGCGACTATAAACCATCTCAGGACAAAGGGAACTGGCACGGAGAACACGTTTCTGCCGCATCGCGGTCGGCCCGCCCAAGCGCGAGAGCGTTTCAGTCGTGGCCGAGGTCGCCGTCGGAGCGCCCGCTGAGATCGGGCGTCACGCTCGGCGACTCCTCGTCTTGCATTCCGTGCATGAGCCGTGCCTTCACCCGCAGCACTTGGCGTTCCTTGTATCGCTCGTGGCTGTTCTCGCCCTGCTCGTTGGCCTTGGACGTGCGCAGGTCGACGATTTGAAACTCGGTCAGTACGAACACCGAGTTGCCGGTATCGGCGAAGATGGGGTCGTCCGGCGACAGCCCGAGATAACTGTCCATTCGCACCGGTATGTCGGCCACGAAGTTGACCACTCGGTAGCTCGGCCCGGAGAACTCGTTCGTCGTGGGGCCCCTCTTGTCCGGGGTCACGTTCGACAGGTCGAGCAGGTCGGGGAGGTGCGCGCGCAAATAGGGATCGTTCTCGATGAACGACTGCAGATCCACGATGTCGTTCTGCGACTCGCCCGGAATCACGTAGTTGAACGGCACCAACCGCTGCAAGAGCTCGCGCAGCACGAAGACGATCTCCTCCTCGGTGCGCGTGATCATGCGAAAGCGCAGCTTGTCGTAGACGTGCGCCGCGATGTTGTCGCGCTTGGCGAGCAGCTTGGTGATGAGGCTGTCCTGCTCTTTGCGACTCCACTCGAACTCGACGACTTGGCAGCCGGCGCCCTTCATCTCCTCGACCGTGCGCAGGACCTTGTCTTCCACCAACTGGAAGACCTGGTCAGGGCTGACCGACAGGCGCGTCGCCAATTCCCCACCCGCCAGGTGGTGGAGCACGTGCATCACCTTGAGCACGACGCAAGCCTGGGTACGTCGCTTGCCTTTCTGCGACGCCACCAGCAGGAGATCCTTCGCGGGCAGGCGAGACGCTACCTCTTCCGACACGCGGAATCCCAGGTACCGCTCCAGGTACTCCACGGCCTGCTCACGCAGCTCTTCCAGGCGGGCGATGTCCTGCGTGCTGGCCGGATCGTACTCGTTGATGCGCAAGAAACGGTCGACCTGAGTCCGGTCCGTGAAGTAGAGCCGATGCCAGTCAATCACCGACCCGCCGCGCACCAGGTTTCGAACCGCCGCCAGATCGGCCAACTCGAATATTGCGCAACGCTCGACACCCTCCTGCTGTCCCGTCGTGCCGTTCCGCTCTACTCTCGGCGTGAGCTCGGTGTTGACCAGCGTCATTCGCATCCAACCATCGGTTAAAATTCGGTGGGAGTGTAGGCGTCTTGCCTTGCACCGGCAAGGCGAAACCACCTCCGATGGGAACTCGCAACAACTTGGCCATCGTGCGCGCCGACCGCGGTCGTGGCGCTGTTGCGAAATCTTCCCGTTTAGCCAGCTTTGCTGACGGCTGGCTTCCCGATCCGCAGGGTCGCCACGAAGATGGCCAACGCGCCCAGAGCCGTGATCGTGCTTCCGATGACAGGAATCAACGTCATGGGTAGCATCATATCCTACATGTATGCTTAGGTAAAGTTATCTGCTACGTTGTCGCTTGCTTCGCTGGGTACGGCGGCCACGCAGCAGAGCAGCCAGCAAGAGCAAGCCGAAGAGCCCAGCCACACTGGCTGCCACCGCCTGCTGCAAGTGCGCGCCCCGTCCCTCGTAGACCACGGACACGCAGAAGCTGACCGCACCGAGGGTGCCCCACAGGAGCTGCTGGCCGACCGAGTAGATTGCCTGGGTGGACTCGCCCAGGTTGCGGACGCCGACGTCGATGTCGCCGCGCGAGGCCAGGCTCAAGAAACGTCCCAGCTCGGTTGGCAGCGCGAACGCCGACAGGGCAGCCTCCCGGGCCGTCTCCAGTATCGTCTCCGACCACTCCTTGCGCTCCCCCAGGATGAACCGGTCCACGTAGGGTTGGATCACCTCGGCCGGGTTCAGCTCGGGCTCCAGACTGGTGCACACGCCGAGCAGCAACAAGAGCGTCCGCTCCAGCAGGACCCACTCCTTGGGTACGTGGAAGGCGTCGCGCAGGTCGGCCAGCGAGACGTCGAGCTGACGGAGGTCGAGCAGGGTCGCGATCTGGCCCCGGAGATCGAGGCCCGAGCTGAGGCTTCCGGTCGAGAAGTTCTGGAAGCGCATCTGGGAGCGGAAGCGTTCGTAGAAGTGCTCGATGACCCGATCGAAGACCTCGTGGTCCGCGTGGCGCGAGATGAACCCCATCTCCTTCATGGACATTGCGATGCGTGCGACGTCGCGGGTGACGGCGCCTTGCAGAAATGAAACGATCCCTTTGCGCATGGCGGGCGAGATGCGCGCGGTGGCCCCGAAATCCAGGAACACCAGCGCGGGCCCTTCGCCTTCGCTTCGTTGAGGCACGAGCAGGAGGTTCCCCGGGTGCGGATCGGCGTGGTACACGCCATCGACGAAGATCTGTTTGCAGTACGCCTCGATACAGAGTCGGGCGGCCGTGGCGCGGTCGATGCCGGCGGCGGTGATGCCCGCCTGATCGTTGACCTTCACCCCATCCATCCACTGCGTGGTCAGCACGCGTGCGGTCGAGCAGATGCCCATGACCTTCGGGATGAGCACGTCGGTTCGGCCCGCGAAGTTGGCTGCGATGGTGGCGATGGCCTCCGCCTCCTGTCGATAGTCGAGCTCGGCCAGGACCATCTTCTGGATTTCGCCATAGATGACGTTCCAGCCCCAGTCGGGCAGGAGCCGCCCCACGATTCTGAAGATGCGCTTCAGCGCACGCAGATCGGTCGATACGATGGTCTCGATGCCCGGGTACTGGATCTTGACCGCGACCTTCTCGCCCGAGTGCAGCCGGGCCACGTGAACCTGCCCGATCGAGGCCGACGCGACCGGGGTCTGGTCGAACTCGGCGAAGACGTCGGCGATGGACCGCCCGGCCAGCTCTTCGCGCAGGCGGATCTCGACTTCGGAGAAGGGTCTCGGCGGCACGCTGTCCTGGAGTGTCTCCAGCTCCTTGCGAAATGCGTCCGGCAGAAGGTTGGCCATCACGCTGATGAGCTGGCCGACCTTGATGAACAAGCCCTGGAGATCGATGATCGCGGCCAACACCCGGCGTGCATTGTGCCGGTGCGCCCGATCCGCGAGCTGGCTCGCGGCCTCCCGGCCCAAGAAGCGCCGACGCACGGACAAGAAGGCGTACGACAGCACCACCTGCAAGGTGACGAAATAGGCACGCAGGAGGCGCCGCATGGGCTTGCGGTGGGCTGCGGCCCGTGCTGCTCGACGGGCTTGGGTCATGGGCCAGCCAGCATATCCCGACGGCAGAGCTGGTGCACGTTCGGCGAGAACGCGTGGTTCGCCGGTAGGCAGGGATCCGGGGCGGTGCTAGGCTTCGCGCATGGCCGACGAGGGAAAGCGAAATCCATCACGAGACGGCGAGTCAGCCGACGGCGAGGGCCATCCCGAGAGGCCCGACCGTGGCCTTTCCGATCGCGTGCGACGAGCGATGGCGGCGGGGCTGGGGGTGGCGTCGCGCTCGAAGGACGACTTCGTGCGTGCCGCGACCTCGGAGATCGGTTCGTGGCTCGACCGCCTGGACGTCCAGGGCGAGCTGGCCAAGGCGCTGTCGAAGATGGTGGTCGAGGTGAAGGCCGAGATCCGGTTCCGTCCGCGAGAGGACGGCACGCTCGCTGCCGAGACGACCACCGAGACCAAGGTGAAGGCGCCGCCCAAGGACTGAGCCGGCTGCCCTTCACTCCTTCGGTGCGCCGCTCGGGCGACCGGCGGTCGTCCCGATGCCGTACTTCTCGAGCTTGTAGTAGAGCGCGCTGGTCTTGATGCCGAGCAAGCGCGCGGTCTCGGTCTTCACGCCGCCGGTGCGGTCGTAGGCGCGCTGGATGAGCTGCCTTTCGAGATCGTCGAGGATCTCCGGCAGGCTCATGTTGCCGCCGGGAACGGCCAGCGCCGCGTCGCTGGCGCCCTCGCGCAAGAAGCCGGGCAGGGCGCTGACGTCGATGCTGTCGCCCGTGGCGAACACCAGGGCTTGCTCGATGGCGTTTTCGAGCTCGCGCACGTTGCCCGGCCAGGCGTAGGTCGCCAGCCGCGCCAGCGCGGCCTCGTCGATGCGCTTGACCGAAGGATTGGCGCGCGGCCCGAGCTTCCTGATGAAGTGCTCCACCAAGAGCGGGATGTCCTCGCGCCGCTCGCGAAGCGACGGCACGCGAAACGGCACCACGTGCAACCGGTAGAACAGATCCTCGCGGAACGTTCCCTCCTCGACGGCCTTTTTCAGATCGCGGTGCGTGGCCGACACCACGCGTACGTCAACCTGAACCGTGTCTTCGCCGCCCACGCGCTCGAATTGGTTCTCCTGCAGGACGCGCAAGAGCTTCAACTGGAGGTTGGGCGTCATGTCGCCCACCTCGTCGAGAAACAGCGTTCCCTTGTCGGCCAGCTCGAAGCGACCGAGCTTGCGCTTGACCGCGCCGGTGAACGCACCCTTCTCGTGGCCGAACAACTCGGACTCGAGCAGGGTGTCGGTCAGCGCGCCGCAGTTGACCTTCACGAAGGGGCCTGCCGCGCGCTTCGATTGCATGTGGATGGCGCGCGCCACCAGCTCCTTGCCGGTGCCCGATTCGCCCGCGATGTGCACGACCACGTCCGAGGGGGCGATCTTCGCGATGGCCTGGAACAGGGCGATCATGAGCGGCGACTGCCCGACCATCTCGCCAGGCACGTAGCCCGCGGCGGCGTCGGCCCTCAGCACCTCGACTTCGGCCTCGGCACGCTGGCGCGACAGCTTCTCGTGGCGGATGTCCAAAGCCCGCTGGACCTTGAGGCGCAGCACCTCGGGGGCAAAGGGTTTCTGCAAGAAATCCATGGCGCCCAGCCGCATGGCTTCCACCGCGGTCTCCACCGTGCCGAACGCGGTCACGATCAGGGCAGGGCACGACGGGTCGATGCGCTTGGCTGCTTCGACGACCTCCAGCCCATCCACGCCCTCCATCTTGAGGTCGGTGATGAGGAAGTCCGGTGCATGCTTGCGCATGAACGCGAGCCCCTCCGCGCCGCCAGCTGCGATGAGCGCCTCGTGTCCCATGCGCCGGACCGTGGCGGCCATGCCCTCGCGCATGGTCTCGTTGTCGTCGATGATGAGAATGCGACCCATGGCGAGACGATACCATCGCTCGGGGCGTCCGCAGGCCCATCCGCTGTTACCGTGCACATGCGATCTCGCGCGCGGGTGCGAGCTGCGCTAGAAGCAAAGGGCTGGGCATGCGGACGCTGGTGACTGGGGCTACTGGGCTGATTGGGCGACGACTCGTCGGTCGTCTGGACGATGTCGTGGTGTTGAGCCGCCATCCGGACGCGGCGCGGGGGCTCGGGGCCCGCGCGTTCGCCTGGTCACCAGAGAGTGCCGCGCCTCCCGCCGAGGCGCTCGGCGACGTCGACGTGGTCTTCAACTTGGCGGGCGAACCGGTGGCCGACGGCCGCTGGACGGCGGAGCGGAAGCGGCGCATTCGTGACAGTCGCGTCGTCGGTACGCGCAACTTGATCGCCGGGCTTGCTGCGTGCACGCAGCGGCCCAGGGTGCTGGTTTCTGCGTCCGCCGTGGGCTTTTACGGCGACTCGGGCGACGATCCCATCGACGAGCGCTCGGCGCCCGGACGCGATTTCCTGGCCGACGTCTGCGTGGCATGGGAGCAAGAGGCGCTCGCAGCCGAGCGTCTCGGCATCCGCGTGGTCTGCGTGCGTACGGGTTTCGTGCTGGCTGCGAATGGCGGCGCATTGGCCAAGATGCTTCCGGCTTTTCGCGTGGGCATGGGCGCCCGGGTCGGCAGCGGCGAGCAGTGGACGCCCTGGATCCACATCGACGACGTGGTGGGCATCCTGCTTCACGCCAGCCAGGACGAGCGCATTCGAGGCCCCATCAACGCGGTCGCGCCGACGCCGGCCACCAATGCGCAGCTCACCCGCGAGCTCGGCCATGCCCTGCGCCGGCCGGCCGTGCTGGCCGCCCCGAAGGTCGCGCTGCGACTCATGTTCGGTGAGATGAGCCAGGTGCTCACCGCGTCCCAGCATGTCCTGCCCAGCGTGGCGGAGCGCACGGGGTATGTGTTCAAGCACCCTGACTTGGCGCAGGCGCTCGCCGCCGTGCTGGCCGAGCGCGCGGCTACGTCGCGCGAATGAAGGGGTTGTTCTCGCGTTCGTAACCGATGGTGGTCTCGCGCCCGTGTCCGGGGATGACCCGCGTGGACGGAGGCAACACGTAGAGCTTGTTCTGGATCGACTTCACGATGGCGGGAAACGACCCACCTGGAGTGTCGGTCCGACCGATCGAGTCGGCGAACAGCGTGTCGCCGGCGAAGAGGATCCCGTCTGCCGCGAAATGAAATCCCACCGAACCCGGCGTGTGCCCTGGCGTATGGATGACGGTCGCCGAGAGCATTCCAACGGCGATGGTCTCTTCGCCCGCGAGGACGCGTCCGGGGGCAGGCGGCCGGGGCGCCTCGAAGCCGAAGATCCTCCCCTGGTGGGGCAGATTCTCGTACAGGGCACGATCGTTTCCATGGATGACCACCGCTGCGCCGGTCGCCTCGGCCACCTCGCCCGTGGCGAGCACGTGGTCGAAGTGACCGTGCGTGTGGAGGAGGAGCTTCACCTGCACACCCATCGCGCGAACCTCGGCCAGGATCCGGTCTGGATGCCCGCCCGGATCGATGATCGCGGCGTCTCGGGTCTGGGGGCAGGCCACGATGGCGCAGTTGCAGGAAACCGGCCCAACGGTGAGCGTGCGCAAGTTCATGGACATCGTCGCTCACCTTGCCGCGGGAACTCCGGATGTGCAACCGGGACCCGAATCGGCTTTCGGGCCGATTCGGGAGCCCGGTCGGGTCTGCTAGCTAGAGCTTGTCGGGAAATTCGGAGAGCAGAGCGCGATGTCAGGCCATCC
>CAZYFU010000107.1:0-22178 GCA_964647025.1 uncultured Myxococcales bacterium
AGATCGAGGCTCTTGGCTACCAGGTCACCTTGATCCCCATCTCTGCAGCGGCATCCGTTTCATAGCAGCGGCGACGCCGCAGACGGGCCAGAACCCGCCCGAACGGCGACGTGGAGACTATGTCCACGGGCTGCTAGGCCACGACAGGCTGGGGCTGGCCTCTTGCGGTCAGGCTCGCGACCAACGGTCCGACGATTCCTGCTAGATTGCGTCCGCCATGCCGTTCGTGGCGGATCTCCACGTTCACTCGTACCTTTCCCGCGCCACCAGCCGGGCGCTGGACTTGGAGCACCTGCACGCGTGGGCCCAGCGCAAGGGCATCGCCGTGGTGGCCACCGGCGACTTCACCCATCCGCGTTGGTTGGCGGAGCTGCGCGACAAGCTGGTTCCCGCCGGTAGCGGCCTGTTCAGGTTGCGCGACGATCTGGCCATTGCCGTGAACGAAACGGTACCTGCTGCCTGCAGGGCCGAGGTTCGCTTCGTTCTCTCCGTCGAGGTCAGCAGCATCTACAAGCGCGGCGACCGTGTACGCAAGGTGCATAACCTGCTCTACGCGCCAGATTTCGAGGTGGCGGCAGGCATCGCCTCGCGGCTGGCTCGCATCGGGAACATCGAATCCGACGGCCGACCCATCCTGGGTCTGGACTCGCGCGACCTGCTCGAGATCACCCTGACCTCCTCGCCCGACGCCTTCCTGATTCCTGCGCACGTGTGGACGCCGTGGTTCTCGGCCTTGGGAGAGAAGTCCGGCTTCGATTCGCTCGACGCGTGCTTCGCCGATCTGCGTGGGCACATCTTCGCGGCCGAGACCGGCCTGTCGTCGGATCCGGCCATGAACTGGCGGCTGTCGGCGCTCGACCGTGTCGCGCTGGTGTCGAGCTCGGACGCTCATTCGCCCGAGAAGCTGGGCCGCGAGGCCACGTGCTTCGATTGCGACTTGTCGTACTTCGCGATGCGCGATGCGCTTCGCAATCGGGACGCGGGGTTGCTCGGAACCATCGAGTTCTTTCCCGAAGAGGGCAAATACCACCACGCTGGGCACCGTGCGTGTGGCGTGAACCTATCGCCGACCGAGGCCGCGGCGGTCGGCAACGTTTGTCCTCGCTGCGACAAGCCGCTCACCGGCGGGGTCGCGGGCCGCGTGGATGCGCTCGCCGACCGCCCCGAGGGGGCTCGGCCCGAAGGCGCCAAGTCGTTCACCAATCTGGTGCCGCTCGTCGAGCTTATCGGCGAGGTCCTGGGTGTTGGCGCGGCCTCCGGACGCGTACGCAAGTGCTACGACAAGCTGCTCGACAGCGCGGGCAGCGAATTGTCCGTGTTGATGGATCTGCCCCTCGAAGATGCTGCCCGCCAAGGCCCGCCGCTGTTGGCAGAAGCCCTGCGGCGGATGCGGGCGGGTGAGGTGAAGCTGACCGCGGGTTTCGACGGCGAGTATGGCATCGTGCGCGTGTTCGACGAGGTCGAGCGCGAGCGACTGCTGGCGCAGACGACCTTCGGCTTCGCGGGACCACGGGTCATGGATGCCCCGACGCCTTCGGTGTCGCACAAGCCGGAGCCCTCGCGCACCGCCAGGCCGCAGATGGGGTGGACCGACGATGATCCCGATCAGACCGCGGCGATCGCGCACGGCCGCGGTCCGTTGCTCATCGTGGCGGGCCCGGGCACCGGCAAGACGCGCACCGTGGTCGCCCGCATTGCGCGGCTCATCGAGGGCGAGGGCGTCGCACCGGACGGCATCACTGCCATCACGTTCACCCGCAAGGCGGCCGGCGAGCTTCGAGAGCGTCTGCGAGCGCGGATCGGCGACGATGCTCGGCTGGTTTGCGCGACGACGTTCCATGCCTTGGGGCTGTCGTTTCTCCGCGAGTGGCCCGAGGCCGCCGGCCTGTCTCCCAGCTTTCGCGTGCTCGGCGAAAATGCGCGCCAGGTGGTGGTGAAGGAAGTCGCGGCGGAGATGGGGCTCGACTGCGACGCTGGCCGGATGGCAAACGCCATCAGTCGGGCCAAGGGCGACGGTACGACTTCCGCGCTCGGGGGCGATATCGCAGCGATCCTTCCGCGCTACGAGCTGGCGCTGAAGGCGATCGACGCCATCGACTTCGACGATCTGGTCGGGCGCGCGGTGCGCCTGTTCGAGACCCGGCCAGACCTGCTTGCGCGTGCGCGTCTGCAGTGCGCGCATCTCCTGATCGACGAGTACCAGGACGTGAACGCGAGCCAGTACCGCCTGGTGCGGTTGCTTGCCCCCGACGACGACTGCAACCTTTGCGTGGTTGGCGACCCCGATCAGGCCATCTACGGTTTTCGCGGCGCCGATCCCTCGTACTTCAACCGTTTCGCAGACGACTATCCAACCTGCCAAACCATCCATCTTGGACGCAACTACCGCTCGACCAGCAGGGTGGTCGAGCTGGCCAAGGCCGTCATCGCAGAGGCGCCGGGTCGGCGCGCCCGGACCCTCGTGGCCGGCCTGGCCGGTGGCGCAGAGGTGGTCCGGTACATCGTCGCTGACGAGCGCGCCGAGGCGGATCTGATCGTCGCCGAGATCGAGCGCGCGGTCGGTGGCACGAGCATGGTGGGCGCGGGCGTGGCCGTCGATTCCGCCGAGCATCTCGCCTTTCACGACATCGCAGTGCTCACCCGACTTTCGGCGCAAGCCGATGCGGTGGAGGATGCCTTGGGGCGAGCATCGATCCCGTGCCAACGGGCGAGCACCGACGCACTGGCCGGCCGGCCGCACATCGCGGATTTGCTGGCGCGACTCGAGCGAGCGGTGGCCACGGCCGGCTCCCAGTGCCTCGCCGACACGCTCGCGAGGCTCGATCCCGATGCAAAGCTGGATCCCCGCCGCCAACAGACGGTCGAGCTGCTTTGCACGCTGGCCTTGCCATTCGGCGCCGACCTGCGCGCTTTTCTGGAGGCCATTGCGATGTGGCGAGACTCGGATCTCGGGCTGGCGGCGCAGAAAGTCTCTCTTCTGACCTTGCACGCGTCCAAGGGGCTCGAATTTCCCTTGGTGTTCATCGCGGGATGCGAGGATGGAATCGTTCCGCTGCGTCTGCCTTGGTTGCCCCCGGCCGATATCGATGAGGAGCGGCGCTTGCTCTACGTCGGGATGACCCGGGCCAAGCGCCGCCTGGTGCTCACCGCCGCGCGAAAGCGCAACCTGCTCGGCCGTCGGCTGGAAAACGCCGCGTGCCCGTTCCTGCGCGAGCTCGGTGCCGACCTGCTGGGCGACCATTGCGTCGCCGCGCAAGTCCGCAGGGCAAGGCAGCTCTCGCTCCTCTGATGCCTCGATCCAGGCGGATCATCTGCCAAAGATGCGGCGAAGCAGCGACTTCTTGTGCGGCGCCGACTTCTTCTTGAGGACCACCTTGACGCTTTGGTTCTTGCGGTTCGCGACGGTGATGCGCTTGCTGGCCGGCTGGTAACCCTTCTTGACGAAGGTCAGTTCGAAGGTGATGCCGGGACGGAAGCGCAGGTTCATGGGTGCGCGGCCGAAGACACGCTTGCCGACGCTGATCACGGCGCCCTCGGGGACCGATACCAGGTGGACCGAGACCGGGTCGACGGTGACGGCCTTGGCTGGCTTCTTGGCCGCCCGGTTGGCAACGCCCTCGTCCTCGCCTATCACCCGCTCCGCGTCGTCTGGCTCCGCCTGCTCGAGCAGCTTCTCCTCTTCCTCGTCAGCCTCGGCCGGCGTTGCCGCCGCGATGGCGTTGGCCTCTGCGGGCGATGGGGGCGTTCCGGCGTCGAGGACCGCTGTCACGGCGACCGCGACGGCGGGCCTTGGTTCGGCCTTGTGCTCGCTGGGGGCGGCGACCGGCGGCTCGGCCTTCACGGCGACCTTGGCGACGCCGCCGTGATGCCTTCGCTCGTCGGGGGGCGGCTTGCCGTTGCCGCCGCCGCTGTCTGGCAACAGCCACCACCCGCCCAGCGCCGCCACCACGATGATCGCGGCAAAGACCACGATCCGCGTCGGGATCTTGCTCTGCTTGATGGCAACCGGGGTCGCGGCGGTCGTCAGCTCCTTGTCTTTGGGATGGACGCCGGAGAGCTCCTGTGGAGTCGCTGCGATGGTCGGCTGAATACCGGCCACCACGTCGCCGATGTCCACCTTGCCCGAATCGTCGAACACCACCTCGGCGCCTTCGTCGACGTCCAGCTCCTCGTATTCCCCGGACAGGGGCTTGGCGGGCGCGCGCGAGATGGTCGGGGCGTGATCGCGAGCCTGCAGGTCCGCCAGCCAGCGCTTGAGCTCGGTCTGGCCCGCCGGCCGGTACACCGTGCGCTGCACATTCTCGAGATCGAGCAGAAGCTCGTCGGCGTTCTGGTAGCGCTTCGAGGGAAGACGCTCCATCGCTCGGCGGATGATCTTGGCCATCGTCGGGTCGAGCCCGGGCTTGACCTCCTCGGGGGGCGCGAACTGGCACTCGCGCACGCGCATGATGGATTCGAGATCCGTGGGCGCCTCGAACGGGCGACGGCCGGTGAAGAAGAGGTAGAGGATGGTCCCCAGCGAGAAGAGATCCGAGCGGCTGTCGAGGACCGACCCGGAGGCTTGCTCGGGCGACATGAAGGCGAGCTTGCCCTTGATGATGCCCTGGTTGGTCTTCTCTCGGCGGCCCATGGCCTTGGCGATGCCGAAGTCGGTCAGCTTCACTTCCCCCTGCTCGCTGAGCAGGATGTTTTGCGGGCTCACGTCGCGGTGGACGATGGCCAGCGGCTGACCGTCGCGGGTTCGGCCGTGCGCGTATGCCAACGCTCGGCAGACCTCGGCGGCGATGTAGAGCAGGAGCTCAGGCGGAATGGGAAAGCTCGCCGCCGTCGCCCGCGTGAGGATTAGGCTCAAGTCCCAGCCGTCGACCAGCTCGAGGACCAGAAAGTAGCGGCCGCGTACGTGTCCGAGGTCGAGCACCTGGACGATGTTGCTGTGGCCGAGGCCCATTGCGATGTGGGCCTCGTCGATGAGCATGTTTCGGAATTGCGGGTCCGCGACCAGCGGGGCGAGGATGCGCTTGAGCACGACGGGGCGCTCGAACCCCTCCATGCCGTGTTGGGTGCCGAGGAAAATCTCGGCCATGCCGCCGTCGGCGATCTTGCGCGCGATGTGGTACCTGCCGGGCTTCGGCATACGCGGCTATTCTACTTCTCGAACAGGTGTTTCGCGGCGACGATCTTCACCTGCGAGGCGGAAACTGGGATGGGATAGCGTTCGATGATCTGGTCTTCGGCGAGGACGCTTTCGGGGGTGTCTTTGGTGTCGTAGACGATGGGCGTCGGCTTGCCCGCCAAAAAGGCATCGGCGAGCGCCTGTGCATGGTCGCCCACGACGGCTACCGCCAGCTTGCGCGTCGACAGGTGCTTGCGAACGGCGCGGTCCACGTCGTCCTTGGTCATCTTGGGAAGCCGGGCCTTCAATTCCGCGATGACGTCCTTGCCGTAGATGGCCGCGTCGATGGCGTACCCCAGGCGTCGTGAGCCGTCCTGGGCCCAAAGGTTGATGTAGTTCTGCAGGAAGGCCCGGGTTGCCTCGAAGCCGGCGGCCGGAATGCCGTCGCGGATCAGCCGGTCCGTCTCGTAGATGGCCTGTCGAATGGCGAAGCCGGCGCTGGCCGGAGGCACGGGACGAAGCCAGATCTCGAAGTGCTGCTGTCGGCGCGGGAGGTTGGGCCTGGGGAAGGTGGTCCAGCCATCCTGGATGAAGTTCTCCACGTAGGCGTAGTCGCCGTAGTTCAGGCCTCGCTTCTGCCGCATGTTCAGCATGAGCACGCCGTTGAACGTGCGGTGCTCTCCGAGGTACGAGGCCGCCACGGCCAGTGGGTAGAAGTCGTCATCGCCGCGGGTGACCTCAAGGGGGTGGCCAAGCGATATGGCCTTGCCCAGGGCCGCCTTCTCGACGAACAGGAACTCGGGCGCCTCGCGTTGGGCGGGCGGGGGCAGGGACTTGCGCGGGGCACCTTTGGAGGGCAGGGCGGAGAACCGGGCCGCGAACGCGCTCGCGAAGGACTCGGGATAGCCCCCGGAGACGCCCACGATGAGCCGTTCCTGCACGAAGTGCTGGGTGTAGAACGCACGCACGTCGTCCAGGGTGATGGAGGCGAGCCCGGCGATTGTTCCCAGGCTGGGATAGCCGTACGGGTGTCCCGCGTACATCAGGGTGCCGAGTGCCTGCTTGCCCAGGTTCTCGTCGTCGTTGCCGCGTAGGGTCTTGCTGATGGCGTCGTGCGAGTCCTGCTTGATGCGAGCGAAGTCCTCGGCCGAGAACCTTGGTGTGAGGATCTGCTGTGCGAGCAGATCCGCGAACGCATCGAGGTTGTCGCGATGGACCGTGCCCGTGAACACGAAGGTGTCCTTGTCACCGTAGCAATGGATCGCCGCGGCCATCGGGTAGAGCGCGTCGAGCACCTCCGACCAGGTGCGCTGGACCGTGCCGCCTTCGCCCAGCATGCCTGCCGTGAGGTTGGCGATGCCCTCTTTGCCGGGCAGGTCGTCTGCCGCCCCGACCTGGAACACGAGTCGAATGGTCACCAGGGGGCTGGTCGGTGAGGGGAGGCGAACGACGCGGATGGGCGTGGCGCTCGATCCTTGGCTGGCCTGCGCGGAGGCTGATGCGGCGACGACGGCGGTTGACAGAATCATGGCTAACGTCCTGTGGGTGATCATTGCGCTTCGGGCTCGAGAACCACGACGGTTCGATTCTGTGGCGTGAAGTACTTGCCAGCCACGCGTTTGATGTCGGCCACCGTGACCTTGGCCAACTGGGAGAAGTTGTCGTCGATGGCATCGAGGCCGCCGGTCAGGGCCAGGAACTCGGCTCCCACCAGGGCGACCTTGTCTGCCGTGGAAAGCTGGCCGGCGAATGCGTAGCGCTTGCGCGAGACCACCTCGGCCAGAGTCTTCTCGTCGGTTCCCTCGGCGGCCACGCGGGCGATCTCGCGGTAGATCGCCTCCTCGACGTAGGGCACGTCGGCGCTCGCCTTCACGGTGGCGAGGATGTTGAACAGGTTGGGGTCCACGTGGCGTTCACTTCCGCCATCGAGGTGCTCCACCTTTTGTTCGTCGAGCACCAGGCGCTTGTAGAGCGGCGAGCGTTCCGCGAAGACGAGCTCGCCCAAGATCTCGACGGCGGCCCCGTCCATGCCTTTGGGGGAGAACGCCGGCGCGTGGAACCCGACCAGCAACATGGGCAGGCTCGCCCCTTTCCAGGGGACCTGGGCGCGCTTCTCCTGGGTCTGCGGCGGCTCGGTCGGTATCGTCGGCCGGGCCGGACCGGCTGCCCATGCGCCGTAGTGCTTCTCCACGAGCGGCATGACCTGGTCCGGCTTCACGTCGCCCACCACCAGCAGGATCACGTTGTCCGGGCGGTAGTACCGGTCGAAGAACTGCCGCGAGTAATCGAACTGGTTCGGCATGTCCTCGATGTCGCGCAGAAAGCCGATGGTCGTGTGCTTGTACGTGTGCGTGGTGAACGCGTTGTCGTAGAGCGCCTCCACCATCGGCTGCAGCGGATTCGACGCGCCTTTGTTGTACTCACCCAGCACGGCGCGCGCCTCCTTCTGGAATTCGGCTAGCGTGTAGTCCAGGTTCTGGAAGCGGTCCGCTTCGATGTCCACGATGGTGGGCAGCGCATGGCTGCCGGCCAGGATGTGGTACACGGTCATGTCGTCGGAGGTGAACGCGTTCGAGTCGGCGCCCATCGCCTTGATCATGGCGTTGTACTTCTCCGTCGGGTAGCGCGAGGTGCCCCGGAACATCATGTGCTCGAAGAAATGCGCGAAGCCCGACTTGCCGGGCTCGACCTCGTTGCGGCTGCCGGTGCGGACCACGGAGTAGTACGCGACCAACCCGGGCGAATCGTACTCGACCACGAAGACCGCAAGTCCGTTCGGCAGCGTCTTGACCGTGGTCGGAAAAGGGAAGGCCTTGGCTTGTGTCGTCACAGCGTCACCTTTCGAAAGTTTGCTTTGAGCCGCGCACGCTTGCAGCGCGAGGCACGCAATTGAGCAGACCAGCAATGGGACCCACGTCGAGTGTTTCATGTCACGGACCCATCCTGGGAATAGCACGACCATGCGGCTTTTGCGGTATCTTCATCGACAAATGCTGGCGCGAGCAAAGTTGGCCCTGGTCGTCATCCTCGCCGCGGGGGCTTTCGTGGGATGCGACGGGCGGACGTCCTTGCGATTGCCGATCCGCGACGCGGGGGCGACCCCGGACGGCCGCACGCTGGTATCGGCCGACCAGTGTCCGGCGGGCACCCAGCCGCGGGTCGTCGAGCTCGACACCCCGGTGAAGCTGGATCTGCTGTTCATGATTGATGACTCGGCCTCGATGGACGAAGAGCAGGCGAACCTCGCGCGAAACTTCCCCCGACTCATGGACGAGCTCGAGAAGCTGCCGACGGGCTTTCCGGACCTGCACCTCGGCGTCGTGTCGTCGGATCTCGGGGCGGGCTCCGGCTATCGACTGGTCTGCGGCGAGGAGATGGGCGACCGCGGTGTGATGCTGGGGGGGCCGGACTGCGGCCTTGGCGGCGCCCGCTACCTCGTCTCGGAGAACGGTGGGACCCGGAACAACTTCTCTGGCGATATCTCCGAGGTCTTCAGCTGCATGGCCAGCCTCGGCACGCAAGGCTGCGGCTTCGAGCACCAGCTGCAGTCGGTTCGGATGGCGCTGTCGGGCTTCGTCTCCGAGAACGCCGGCTTCCTGCGCCCCGACGCCCACCTGGCCGTGGTCTACATCACCGACGAGGACGACTGCTCCGCCTCGGCCGACGGCTCCCTGTTCGACGACGTCTCCCCCAGCGTCCAGGACTCGAGCCTGCGCTGCTCCATCCACGGCCACGTCTGTGATGGTGCGCGCGTGCCGGCCACTGTCTTCTCCACGCCGCTCGACCACTGCACGGCCGATCCGAAGGGCGGCGGCAAGCTGATTCCCGTACAGGTCTTCGTGGACGAGATGAAGCGCCTGCGCACGCAGAGCGTAACCGTGTCCGTGATAGGCGGGTGGCCGAGCGACCCGACGAACGCGCTCTACGCCGTCGGTTACGATCCCGACTCGGTGTTCGCGGACAAGCTCGCTTCGATTCCGATCTGCAAGTCGGCGAACGGCAAGGCCGCCGTCGGGCTGCGGCTCAAGCAGTTCGTCGACGCCTTCGGACCCGCGGGCAGGATCCTCAGCATCTGCCAGGACGACTTCAGCAACGCGATGGCCGAGGTCGGTCAGCTCATCAATCGGACGGTCGAGTGTCGCTAGCTTGCCCGTCGAGCAGGGCGTAGACCCTCGAGGTGAGCTCGTGGGTGGTGGCGTCGGCGGCTTCGGCCGGGCTGATCCGTGCGAGGTGGTGGACTTCGATCGGTTGCGTCGGCGCGTTGAAGGTGAGTTGCCCGGGTGGAAACACCCTGTCGGTGCCGGCGACCTGGAGCACCACGATGGGGGCACCCAGGTGCTTGGCCAGGAAGAACGCGCCCTTCTTGAACTTGGTCAGCTTGCCGTCGCGGCTGCGGGTTCCTTCGGGAAAGATGAGGAGGTTGCCCCCGGCGCGGAGATGTCTGGCGACCTTGTCGATCCACGGCTGTCCTTCGGCGAAGAGGTGCGGTCCCAGAAAGCCGGCGCCGCGCAGTAACCACCCGAAGACGGGGACGCGAAAGAAGTCGGCACGGACCACGGTGATGACCGCCGGCAGGAGCGACAGCAAGAGCAAGGGATCGAGGAACGAGACGTGGTTGCACACGATCACGCTGCCCGAGGTGCCGCGTAGCTGCGGCCGCTCGGGAACCTCGACGCGAAAACCGCGCAGCAATGCCCGTGCGAGTGCGAAGAAGCTCGCCGAGTAGTTGCCCAGTGCCCAGGCGATGCCGCGGCGTCCACGGACCAACGCCGCGAAGAAGAACACCAGCCAGTAGCCCGCGAAGAAGGCGCAGACCCAATACGTCCACAGGATGGTCGAGAGCAGGACTTGGACGGCTTTGGGCGACTTCATGGGCGCTTCGACAGTGCCTCGGACAGCGTGACACACGCAAGGCCGCGACGGTTGGCCTCCCCTAGGATCTCGGAAAGTGCGGCGACTCCAGCCGGCTCGAACTGCTCGTGCTCGGATGCGTCGTGTAGTAGCAGGATCGCTCCGCGCCGCAGGCCACCGGTCACGCGCTTGACGACGTCGGCAGGCGTGGTGTGCCTGAGGCCGTCGCGCGCGCGGACGCTCCAACCGACCAAGGTGAGCCCGAGGTCGCGCGAGGCGGCGGCGGTTCGTGGACTGACGTGCCCCACGGGCGGCCGAAAGAGCTGCGGCCGAAAACCCGTGATCGTGTGGATGACCGCTCGGGCTCGATCGATCTCGGCCATGATCCGTCGCGGGTGGCGGAGCGAGAGCAACCGATCGTGAGCCCATCCGTGAACTCCGATCTCGTGCCCGGCGCTGGCGATGGCCCTGAGGAGCTCGGGCTGGCGCGCGGCCTTGTCTCCCAGGACGAAGAAGGTGGCGCGGGCATCGTGGCGGGCCAGCTCGGCCAGCACCTTGGGCGTCGTGCGGGGGCTGGGGCCGTCGTCGAAGGTCAGGGCGATCTCCGGGCGACCGCTGGTGGCGGAACAGACCACCTTTGCGAACATGGACAGTCGCGGACTGAGCACCCCGAGAAGGACGATGGTCAGGTGCGCCACCAGGGCCGCAACGAGGAAACAGACCGGAAGGCTGGGAAAGGTCAGCACCAGCGCGGTCAGCACGCAGGCGGCGCCGCTGCTCGAGAAGAAGAGAAGCCTTCCGACGGACACGCTACACCGTGACCAGTCGGTCCCACAGCGGGCCAACGCGACCACGCTGGTACATGCGCTTGATGAGGGCTGCCATGTCCGCGTCGCCCGAACCGATGACCCAGTGGCGACGGCCGCGCGCCTTCTCGGTGACCATCTTTCCGATGTCTTCGACGGCGATGGCCGGCGAAGTGTAGAAGCGCGGCGCCAGTAGGTCGTCGTCGGCATTCACCTGTCCTTCGCGAATGGCCTGCGCGTGGACGGTGGTGCCGGGGTAGATGCGAACGCCGCAGAAGAAGAACAGGGCGGCGTCGTCGATCGTGTCGCAGCGGTCGAGGGTCTCGCGGACAGTCGCTTGGGTTTCGCCGGGCCCGCCCAGCATGATGTAGTGGGCGACGTGGATGCCGGCGGCGCGGGCGGCGGCGTGCGCAGCCAACGCATGCTCGACGGTGAACGGCTTGCGATACTGCCTGAGCATCGAAGGCGACAGGCTCTCGGTGCCGAACTCGGCGTGGGTCAGCCCTGCCTCGCGCAGGCGGCGGTAGTAGTCCGGGCGCGGCCTCAGCGGCGCGAAGAACGCGCCCCACGGCGTGGCGATGCCGTTCCTCTTGAGGGCATCGGCGATGGCCAGGTTGTGGGCCACGTGGCTGTTGAAGACGGAGTCGGTGACGAAGAGGAACTTGGCACCCGCCTGGATCAACGCCTGCCATTCCGCGGCTACGGCGTCGGGGTCGAACAGGCGCAGCCTTCGCCCCTCGATGCCGGGATAGGTGCAGTAGGTGCAAAGGTAGGGGCAACCGCGCTTGGTCTGCACGTTCAGCATGCCGCCCCAGCGCAGGTAGTGGGCGACCGTGTCCGTCGAAGCGACCGTGCGTCGTTGCGGCCCCGTCCAAGGCGATGGTCGCGCCTGCCAGGTATCGCCCACCAAGAGGCCGGGCACCGGGATGACTTGGCCGGCGGCCAGCCCGTCGAGGAAGTCAGCCAGTCGTTCGCCCTCGCCAGCGACGCCGTAGTCGGCGCCCAGGCGTCGCATGAGCGCTTGCGGAAAGATGCTGAAGCCCGGTCCGCCGAGCACCAAGCGGGCGTCGCTGCTTTCGCGCAGCAGCGCGACGATGCGTTCGAGGTCCGGGATGAAGCCCTCCGGGTTCGACGTCTCGGCGCTGTCGACGTTGCGGATGGACAGCCCGACGACCTCGGGTCGAAATTCGCGGCAAGCGGCGACGAGCGCTATCTCGGCCCCGTCACAGGCCAGATCGAGCACGCGCACTTCGTGGCGGTCGCGAAGCGACGTGGCCACGTAGTCCACACCGATGGGGTACACCGGAAACGGCGTGAGCATGCGGTTGGTGGCGACGAGCAGGACTCTCACGCCGACGTCCTCGGGCGACACTTGCCCATCAGCTCGCCCACCGCTTGACGGCCAGCCACGGCCGAGACCACGCGCAGGATGCCCATGGCAGTGCCGAGGAGGCCCGGCGCGAGCGCGTTCTGTCCCACGAGGAACAGCCCTTCGAGGGGCGGCCGCGAGAGCGACAAGAAGTCGAGCCCGTCGCGAATCGAGTGCTTCACGCCGTACGTGCACCCCCGCGGGGCCGCGACCCAGTCGCGCATGGTGAGCGGGGTCCACACATCGACGATCCGGGCGTCGTGCAGAGGTCCGGTGGCGGCCGACAGATCTGCCAGCATCTGCTGCGCCCGTCGCATCTTCTCGGCGCGGTACTCGAGCCCGCGGCGCCCGGTGTCGGTGTCGTGCCACTTGACCCAGCTCTCGTAGGGGCTTTCGGTGAGGGCGACCAAGCGGGTCAGGCCCGGCCGTCCCGACGGACGGAACTGCCCGTAGCACCCCTCCAGACCCAGCCTGGGCGTGCCGCGGACGCGGTACACGTTGAAGTCACGCGCAGGGTGGATGGCCTCGTCGAGCAGCGCGACCGCACACATCATGCCGCCAGTCTCGCTCAGCTTCGCGATGCCTTGCCGATACTCCGCCGGCAGCGCTTCGCCGGGGATCATGTCCACCATGAGCTTGGGGTGAATCGCGGCGATCACCAGATCGGCCTCGACGGTGGTGCCCGACCGCAAGCGCACCCCGCTCGCGCCGCGTAGACCAACCTGGATGGAGACGGCGCCGTCTCCGGTGATCATCTTCACGCCAGCGGCGGTGGCGGAGTCCGCGAGGGCGTTCGCCATGTCGGCGCCGGTGCAGCCGAGCTCCCAGGCCGACAAGAGGAGGGAGGCCGTCGCGACCAGCAGGAACGCGGCCGGACAGACCGACAAATCGAGCCCGAGGAGAAACCCTTGCAGCGCCAGGAAGTCCATCAAGCGATTCGGCAGTCCCTTCTCGGTCAGCACGTCGAAGGCTGTTCGCGTGATGGGAAGGGCCGATTGCGTCGTGATGGAGGTGTCCGTGCGCAAGGTGGCCATGGCCGTGCGACAGACGTGCATCACGAAAGCGACGGCGTCGGGCGCGTCGGCGAAGCGCTTGGCAAGCGTGGCTTCCAGCTTGTCGACCGTGTCGGGCAGGTCGAAGACCTCGTCGTCGAAGACGAACCGATCGATGACTCCGCCTTGGCCCATGCGACGCAACTCGAGGGCGTCTCGTATCCCGAGCACGTCGATGAAGTCGCCGAGTAGCTCGCCAGGGGCGGCCGAGCCGAAGTAGTGGACCCCGACGGGGCAATCCATGCCCTCACGCTGGTAGCTGCGCAGGCAGCCGCCGGGCTTCGCGGCGCTCTCCACGACGGTCACCTTGCGCCCCAAGCGCGCGAGCATGATGGCCGTTGCGAGACCTCCGAAGCCCGACCCGATGATGACCACGTTGCTCTTCATGCGAAGACCTCGAGCGCGGTCGAACGCCAGCCGGCCTGCAGGAGGAGCACGCGTCGTCGGGGCAGCGGGGTGCGGTCGAAAGGTAGGGCGCCCGCGGCCACGCCGGCCACGACGACCGCGGCCGCCGTGGCGCTGACGCTCGCGTGCTGACCGAGGAAGGCCCGGTAGGGCAGGACCGGGCAGCTCGGGAACGCGTCGGCGATCCGCCGGACGAAGGCGTCGGCTCGGTTGGCGTAGGCGGCGGGAATGCCGACGGCGATGGCGTCAAAGCGGTCGACGCCGGCTGCCCCTGCCACGGCGGGCAGGAGCGTGGCAAGTGCGTCCGCGCCGCCCGCCTCGCCGAGCCAGCGAACGCGTGGCCCCGGCAGGTCGTCGTCGGGCACGAGGACGAAGGCCGCCCCGCCGTCGCAAGGGGCCGCCGCGGATTCGGGGGCGAGCAGTGGTGACAGCTTGGGCTCGTAGGCCTCGGCCGCCACGACGAGGGCGTTGCGCGCTCCCGCGCTGATGCCCAGGGCCGCCGCGAGCAGGGCTTGCTCGAACGAACGGTCGCCCGAGGAAAACGTCAGGTTCGGCGAATGCGCGCCGAGCAGCAGCGCCACCTGGCCGGCCGGGGCGTTGTTCACCGAGCCGATGAAGTCGGTGGGGCTCGAGAACTGGTCGCCCGTCTCGAACAACTTGCGCAGGAACTCCTGCGTCTCGGCGAGCGGTCCCCACGCGGTTCCCACGGCCAAGAAGTCCGGGGCCGCCGTCGCCCCCGAGTCGACATGGGCGGTGTTGGCCAGGGCGAGCATCAGCCGTGGCAGGCGTTTGAGACGACGGATGAACGCGGCCGGGGCGGCCTTGGCGAAGGCCACGTCCGGAACCAGACCGATGGCGGTCTCGCCAGCGGACAGCGCTGCCAGGGTGTCCCCCATACCCCCGCGGCTCGTGAGACATGCCGTCGAGGCCACGCGCAGCGCGGGCAGCGGGACGGGCGACGCCTCCGTGACGGGCGCGGGTTTCGAGAGAACGAGCGAGGCGTTGTTGCCGCCGAAGCCGAAGGAGTTCGACAGCACGACCTCGACCGAAGCGCGGGTTGGCTCCAAGACGGGCGCGAGCTCCAGCTTCGGATCGACGGTTTCGAGGCCCGTGTTGGCGGGCAGCAAGCCAGCCTCCAACGCGATGACCGACACCACGGCTTCGAGGCCCCCGGCGGCGGCCAGCGTGTGCCCTGTCAGGCCCTTGATCGAGGACAAGGCGGGCAGGGGCTGCCCGAAGACCTGCCTGATGGCCCGCGCCTCGGCGGCATCGTTGTCGGGCGTCCCGGTGCCATGCAGGTTGACATAGCTCACCCGAGACGGTTCGATGCCGGCGTCGGCGAGGGCTCGGCGCATGGCGAGCGCGGCACCGGCGCCTTCCGGGTGCGGGCTGGTGGCGTGGTAGGCGTCGCAGGAGAGCCCGGTTCCCAGCACCTCGGCAAGAACGTGCCGACCGGGTTCGGGCGACGACTCCACGACCAGGAATCCCGCACCCTCACCGACCGTCATGCCGGCGCGATTCGCGTCGAGCGGTTTGCACCCATCGGGCGAGACCAGCTGCAATTGGCGAAACCCGTGGAAGGTCAGTCGGGCAAGCGAGTCGGCGCCGCCGGCCAGCACGCGGCTGGCCAGGCCGGCTCGCAGCAGCGCATGGGCCACCGCGATGGCAACCGCTGCGCTGGAGCACGCCGTCGAGACCGTGAGCACGGGCCCAGTCACGGAGAAGTCCTCGGCCAGCGCCTGCGCCACGGTGTCGAGGCCGTGGAAGCGGTAGACGCTCGGATCGACGACGCCGGCCTCGAGCGCATTCTCCGTGGTCAGGATGCCCCCGGTGGTCGTGCCCACCACGATGGCATCGGGCAAGGGACCCGTGGCGACGGCTTCCCGCGCGGCGGCCAAGGCGATGCGATGGGTGCGCGGCAAGCCCGCGTCGTCGACGTCGGTGAAGCCTCGGGCCTGGGCTACCGGGAGGGCGGCGCCTGGACCTTTGCCAGGGAATGCGGTTGGTGGCTCGAAACAGGGCTTGGGCGACAAGAGCAGGCGGCGCAGCTCGGCGACGTCGTTGGCACCGACGCAGATGGCGCCGATGCCGGTCACATAAGCGCGCGTCCCGCTGCTCATGCAGACTTGCGGCGCTGGCGGACGTAGTTGGCCAGCGCGTCCAGCGAGGCGAAGGCCTCGACGCCCGCGGCGCGGTTGTCGATCTTCACGCCGTAGTCGCGTTCGATCATCACGACCAATTCGAGGGTGTCGATCGAATCGATGCCAAGCCCTGCGCCGATGAGCGGCGCGGCCGGATCGACGGATTCCGGCGCCATGTCGAGGCCCAAGGTCTCGACCAGCTTGCGGGCCAATTCGGAGGTGAGGGCGTCCTTTGCTTCTGTCACGGTGGCTCCTACGATTCGTGGACTACGTCAGGCGATGAAAGATGAGGCAGGTGTTCGTGCCGCCGAAGCCGAAGGCGTTCTTGAGCACGTACTCTTGGTCGCGATGCGGCCGGGGCGCGGTCACCACGTCGAGGTCGATGTCCGGGTCGCGCGTGAAGTTGACCGTGGGCAGCAGCACGCCCTCGCGCATGCCTTCGAGGCAGAGCATGGACTCGATGATGCTGGCCGCGCCCATGGCGTGACCGAACTGCGACTTGTTGGCGTACACGGGCGGCACCTTGGGGCCGAACACGTCGTGCAGAGCCTCTTCCTCGATCTTGTCGCCGACCTTGGTCGACGAGGCGTGCGCACTGACGGCGGCGATCGCGTCGGTGCGAATTCCCGCGTCGGCGACGGCCTCCGCCATGCAACGGGCGATGGTGGGGCGGTGGGGCGCGACCGGATGGTTCGCGTCCGAGGTCAGCGACCAGCCAGCCAACTCGAAGTCGGCGCCGAGCCCGTGCGCGCTGGCGAACTCGGCGCTGCACATGATGGCGCAACCGGCGCCCTCCGAGACGACGAATCCCCGCCGGTCGATGGAGAACGGACGGCTGGCGCGTTCGGGGTGGGCGGCATCCTCGGGCGTCTTGGGTCGGAAGGCGCCGTTCATGGACGCAAAGCCCGCGACGATGGGCTCGACCAGCGGGAAATCCACCGCGCCGGCAATGACGACGTCGGCGCGGCCGGCGTCGATGAGCAGTGCGCCCATGGCGATGGACGTGCTGCCCGTGGCGCACGCGGTGACGGTGGTGATGCATGGGCCGGTGGCGCCCGACAGAATGGAGATCTTCCCCGCGATCATGTTCACGCAGGAGTTGGGGTTCATGTAGGGCAGGGGAAGGGCTCCGCTGCCCACCAAGGCCCGATCCGCGTCCACTACGGCGTCGAGCCCGCCGATCGCCGTGCTGAACGTGACCGCCACCCGCGGCGCCAGCTCGGGCGTGATCTGGATGCCCGCCTTCTCGAGGGCGCGGTGGACCACCAGCATGCTGTAGCGGAAGACCGGCGACTTCCAGTGCGCCATCTCGCGCGGGCGCAGACACGGTGGGCACGGGTCGATGGCCGCCGGGTCGAGGTCGACCTGACCCGCGATGCGGACCGGGAAGTCGGGGCGCAGCGGAAAGCGCGTGAGTGGACCCAACCCGCTTTGCCCCGCGAGGGTTCGGCGCCACGCGGCCTGCCAGTCGATTCCCATCGACGAGACCCCATCCCACGCCAGCAGTACCGGTCGCGACTTCGCCATGGGCGTCCGCGCTACCAGGGGATGAAGCGGTAGAGCTTGGCGAACATCTCGTACACCTCGACCCAGTTCTGCAGGTCCTTCGCGGTGCGGATGTGCGCGCGCTTGTTCACCATGACCCAGCTCATGTGGGCCGCGCCGTCCTTGCACGTGCGGCAGTCGCGTGTCGCGGACGTGCAGCAGCGGTGCGTGGTCTTGAGATCAGCGGCCCAACGACGGAAGCGAATCAATCGGCGCGGCTGCGGATCGCGCTTGTCGTGCGTCTCGGACACTGACGGGCACTCGCCCCAGCCGAAGTGCCGCCCCAGCATGGTTCCGGTGGTCAGCACCTCGTGGTAGTAGCGGGACGAGATCACGGTGTCGGGGTAGCGGTCGAGCAGGTCGTCCATCTCGGCGCGGACGTCGACCAGTTGCTCGGGCGACCACTCGAAGCCGTCGGCGTCCTCGTCGTTCGACAGGAGCTGGAAGTGTACCTTCACGCCCATGTCGCGGATGCGCTTCACCATGTGCTCGACCTTGCCGAGCTGCTGCGAGGTGATGGTGTAGAGGTAGTAGGTGTACGGGTCGCCCGCGTAGTTCCTCGACGAGACGGCGAAGGCGTCCTTGCCGCGCAGCGATTTTTCGGTTTCGGCGTCGCCCCACAGGGAGATGCCGACCATCATGTCGGGGAACCGGTCGCGCGGCACCTTGACCAGGCCGTTGGTCGCGCAGAACGAGGGCAGCCGCTTGTAGAAGGCCTCGACCCGGTCCAGAAACAGCGTGGGCTCGCCGCCGATCAGGATGGCCAGGTTCACCCCGCGCTCCTTCTCGGCGTCGACGAAGTCCTCCCAGGCCTTGACGCTCTTCTGTTCGCCGGTCAGGTGCTCGTCGGACGAGAAGAAGAAGCAGCCCTTGCAGCGCAGGTTGCACGCATTGGTGACGTCGTAGATCGAGCTACGGATGTTCAGGTTGCAGATCTTCTGGTAGCGGTCGTACCAAGCGTCGTCGAGCAGGGAGCGGACGGTGATCATCGGGCGCCTCCGGCGGCGCCGGCTGCCATGGCCAAGGTCGGCGGCACGGCGACCTCGCAAAGGTTGGCGCCCTTGGTGTAGCCCGGGACCCAGACGGCGAGGTAGGTGTCGACGTAGTCGAGCCACGCGCGGAACTGATCGGGGCTGGTGATGTGACGGTTCATGCGGGCCGTGACGATGGCGCTGCCGGCGGCATAGTGGCGGCAATCGGCGCAGTCGGTGTCGGGCACGCAGCAGGACGCCGAACGGACCCAGGTCAGGTCCGACCGGTACTGGCGGAACGATCGTCCCAGCCCGAACTCGCCCTGGTTTTGCCGCGGGTAGGGGCAGGAGAACAGGTCATGCAGCGAGTTGTCGTCGGTGTGCGCGGCCGCGCTGTAGGGCGAGAACAACACGGCGTCGGGAAACTCGCGAAGCAGGTCGAGCATCGTCTTGCGCGTCTCGACCAGCGACGCCGGCGTGTGGGTCAGGGCCCCGGTGTAGCCGACGGTGGAGGAGAACATGTTGAAGGTGACCTTGCAGCCGTTCTTGGCCAGCTCGGCGACCACGGCGGGGGCCTCGCCGATGTTGTCCTTGGTGAAGGTGTAGACCCACACCGCCCTGGGATCGCCCGCGTAGGCCTCGATTTGGCGTTCCAGCATGCGCTTCGCGCGGCGAATCCGTTCGGAGGTAGCGTCGCTGCCCCACACCGAGATGTGGATGCGGTAGCCGACCGACGCGGGAATCTTGACGAGCCCGTTGCTGGCGATGGCCCCCAGCGGGATCTCGTCGTAGCAGACCTGCAAAAGCTCGGGCACCAGCGCGGGCTCGGCGCCGGCCAAGACCACGAAGGTGATTCCGCGCTCTTTCTCCGCGCGAAACAGCGCGCGCCAGGCGGCCGGATCCACGTTGTCCTGCGCGTTCTGTTTGTCGCCTTCGTAGTAGTAGCAGCCGTCGCAACGCACGTTGCACCGGCTGGTCATGTCGTAGGTCGACTCCCGCAGGAAGAAGTACTTTCGTACGCGCGCGAATCGCTCGACGATGTCCGGATGCTTGACGATCTCGGCGAACGTCCAAGCCCGCGGTGAAGCCTCTGCCGGAGAAACGCTTGCGTGAAGGTCGAAGTTCATGACCGGCTCTGCCTACCCCCGGTCCGTGGCGTCAGCTGGCGGCACTCTGCAACTGGCGGATCTGCTCTGCGATGGCGCGAACGGTGGTCAACTGAGGATAGGTGTCCTCGTCGAATTTGACCTTGTACTCACCCTGGAGAACGAGAACCACGGTGGTGAGGTCCATGCTGTCGATGCCCAGCTCTTTCACCAAGTCCGTCGTCACGTCGAACGTGTCGGGCGTGACGTTCTCGAGCTTGAGCTCCTGAATGAGAATTTCGGCTATGCGTCTTTCCATTCCAGTCTGAGGCATCTGTTTGAACCACCGAGGAAAAGCTGACCCGCCGTCTATCACGGGGTTTCACGGGGAGTCAAGGTATGCCGGCCCATGGATCTCGCGTCGATGCGCGCGCGCACCGCGGCGATACTCCTCGGCCGCGTAGTACGCTCGATCCGGCGGAGAACTGACCGTTGCCGAGGAAGGCTAGCTGTTCTTGCCTTGGTCGTGCGCTTTCAAGAGGAGGTCGCGGGTTTTCTGGTCGGCCTCGCCCGTCGGATCGAGACCGTTGTCGGTCTGGAAGCGCGCGAGGGCGTAGCGCAGGTTCTCGGCGGATTCCTTGCGGCTCGAGGTCCGGGGGCACGGATATCCCAGATTGCTCAGCCGGTTCGCGAGTGTCATCCCGTCGCCCAGCGGGTCCACGCGCCCCAGCTCCACGTCGAAGCTGAACCCCTCCGAGGGAAACACGATGAGCGCTTTGCTTGCCGCGGCGGGGACGTCTTCGTCGACGAGTCCATCCCCGGTGGTGGTTCCCGGTTTGTCATCCTGCCCCTCGACCTGGAGAACGTAGCTCTTGCCGGCGATGGGCTCGCCGTCGGCGTCCTTGAGGTACACCTGCAGCTTGGCCCGAGGCAGCTTCACCTTGACGGTGTGCTTCTGACCGGTGGCCAGCACACGTGTGAACGGGATCAAGTCGGGAATGACGATCTTGTCGCCGGGCTGAATGACGTCGGGGTTGGGCCGAAGCTTGCGGTACTCGGCGTTTGCCGGTGCGTCGTAGATGTCCTTGTAGTCGCCCAAGCCGAAAGATGCGGCGATCGAGCTCAGACAGTCTCCAGGCTTCACGGTGTAAATGGCCATCGATCTCCTGGCCGGTCAGGCGTGGCTTCCGACCGGGCGGCCGAAATAGTACCAGCCGCCACGGCCTGGCTCCAGGGTGGCCGTGTAGCACGCCACGAAGGCTCGACCGGCGATGTGCTGCTGCTCGGTCGAGGCGCCGATGTCGTAGATGCACGGGGCGGCCTCGCCGGTGCGAATGGCGAGGTCGAGGGCGCTCCAGCGCAGGAGCGGCAACGGCAGCTCGGCAGGTGCTTCGAGCCTGCGCGCGAGGGCCGACACGCTCCACGGCTCGCCGTCGACGTAGCGCCCGGGAGCCAGGTCGCCAAGGTCGCAGCTTCCCGCCACGAGCTCGATGGCTCGTTCCACGAGCACCGGCTCCAGGCGGGCTTCGAGGTCCTTCATGTTCGCGAGCGCGCTCGAGGCACCCAAATGGGACAGTGCCCAAAGGGCGTACTCCGAAGACGCGTCGTCGCCGCTCGCCACGTCGAGCAGAAGGCTCGCGTCGGCCTCGTCACCTGCCACGGCCAGCGCATCGACCAGCCATCGGCTATCGGAGCCGGTCGCCAGACGGATGCGCACCTCGGACAGCGGCTCCCGATCGCCCTGGGCCACGCTCGCGAGGAGTAGCGCGTCCGACAGCTCGGGCCACTGGCAAGCGCGGGCCTTCTCGAGCAGGCGCCGGCTACCACCGTCGATTCGACACCAGGCCAAGGCCGAGGCGGCGGCCATGGCCATCGTGGGCTCGTCGAGCATCCTGACCAGGGCCTCTCCGTCGGGCAGGTTGTTCTCGAAGAGCAGCGGCAGACACCGTGCCCGCAGCGGCATGAGGGCCGGCCCCCGCAGGGCCCCCCAGATGTCCGTGGCGGATGCATGGGTGGGGTTCATGCGCACCACATCGATGGCGATCCGGTGCTCCTCGGCGGGGCCGGCCGCGAGGCTCCTGGCCGTCGCCGCCAGGAGCGGGTTGCCAGCCACGAGTTGGCCGGTCTGGCCCCAGAACCACCACGCCCCGATGCTCGTGATCTCGTTCCCGGCGTCGGCTTCCTGGGTGCCCGTCTCCGTGACCAGGAGATCCCTCGCTGTCGCTTCTCGCTTCCTGATCCGACGTTCGATGGCTTGCAGATCCGCCAGGGTCGAGTTGGGGTCGTCGATACAGCCCGCTCGGGCCACGTATTGGCGCTCGATGCGCACGAGCTGGAGCGACAGGGTGGGGCTCAGGTTCTCGAGCGGGATCACGGGCGGTGGCTTGGGTGGCGGCGGGGGCTTCCGCTCGGGTGCGGGGTTGGGCCTGGGCGAGGGGCGCTCGGCGGGGGGCGCTGTCGCGAAGGCGGGCGCTGCCGCTTCCAGGGCTATCGTCGCCTGCACCCGAGGGCTGACCATCGGCTGCGGCGTCTCCGAGCCCATGCCAGGAAGCACGACGGTCGCGGCGACTGGGCGTGCTCCCGCGGGCACGGCAAAGTCGCGGGCCGAGTCCGAACGCGGCGGCATGTCCACCTCGCCAGTCGCCGACCACGACCCCGCTGGCTTCGCGGGCTCGACGGACATCGGCAGAGGCGGCGTGGTGGTCGGTCGGCACTGCAGGCGCTCTACGACCGGGGCGGGGGGGCCACCCAGGAACTGCGTGAGGTAGCCCAGCACGGACGCGATCCCTGGGAGCAGCCTTTCGTCGCTCTCGATGGTCATTCCGCTTTGGATCATTCCC
>CAZYFU010000108.1:0-21889 GCA_964647025.1 uncultured Myxococcales bacterium
ACCACCTTGCACCAACCAGCATCTGCCGGCCAATTTTCTGGCGAGCGGCACTAGTCGGCTCGGCTGGGCCCGGTGTCGAGATTCCCACACCTTTCGGTGAGGCTCCATCTCTCGCCAAGCCGCCACCGGAGAAAGCATAGCCATCTCGCGGGACTCGACGCTGGCGTCAGCCTTGCACCGGGCCCTCCCCCATGCGTGCTCCGACACTCGTTCTCGTCCTGACCGTGCTCGTTGGCTGTGATGACGGCGGTGGCGCAAGCCGCCCGCCCGATCCGCCCGCCAATCTCGACGCCGCCGGCAGCTACGGGCTGTCGAGCCGGGTGGACGTTCCCCCCACGGTGCTCGCCAGTCAGACCATCGTGGACTACCTGGCGTTGCTTCGGCAGCTCAGGACCGATCCGGCCGCCGCATTCTTCACCTTGCTCGATGAAGCCGGTGTGCCGATGGCGCGCAACCTGCGCGACGTCTTGCCGGATGCCATCGAGGGCAAGCTCACGGGCGCCATCAACGACTACGTCAATGGACAGGCGAGCGGCGGCGCGGGCGCCGAGATCGATCGCATCCTCGCGTTCTCCGAATCCGCCTTCGCGCACTTCACGCTGGCAAGCCGCCTGGACGTCCCAGCCGGGGTCGCGGTCGAGCCCGGTCCGGGCACGCACGTCGTGCAAGGGCTCACCCTCGACCTACCGGGCGGCATCCCGGTCACCGTCCCGGCGTCGGTCATCGCCACGCTCTCGCCGCTGCCCGCCGCGCTCGTGGCCTCGCCGACGGTCTCGGTCACTGGCAGCGAGAACAAGGCCGGCGATGCCACGCTCGCCGTGGGCGACCACTTCTTCGGCTTGGCCTACGGAGAGCTCGTGTTCGCCGCGCTCGACGGTTACGGGACCGGCGTGTCGTTGCGGTCGCGCCTCGGCAGCGCCTTCGACTGCTCGGCCATGGGCAACTCGGTGGCAAACCGCTGCGTCCTCGGTGTGTGCATCGGGCACGCGGGCGACATCGCGGAGCTGTGCGAGCGCGGTCTAGACCTCGCCGTCGCCGAGCTGCACGACCAGCTCGCCGGAATGAGCTTCGAGGCCATCCGATTCGCCTCGGGCCGGGGCGAGCTGTGGGACCAGTCGGCGGCCGAGCCCCGAGACGGCGTGGTCGACCGGATCGCGGGCGGCGTCTGGCAGGCGAGCATCGACATCAGCACCGGACCGCGGGAGTGCAAGGCGACCTTCACGGGGAGCAGGTAGTCGACGCCGTGGTGTTCCGCCGATCGAACGCTCGGGTCAAAGCCGCGCCTCACGCAGCCGCCGCTGCAGCTCGACCGAGTCCCGCGCGGCGCCCAGCGCGGTTTCGCGAGAGATTCGGCCGGCGCGCAGCAACTCGAAGAGCGACGACTCGAAGGTGATCATGCCGTCGTCACGGCCGGTCTGGATCTGCGTGGCCAGCTGGTGGGTCTTGCCCTCGCGGATCAGCGCCGCCACGGCATAGTTCACGGTCAGGAGCTCGATGGCCGGGTGCCGTGTGGCAGGTGCGACGCCGGGCAGGAGCTGCTGGGTGAGCACGGCCCGCAGCGATCCCGCGATCTGCTGCTGCACCTGTCCCTGCTGGTGCTCGGGGAAGATGTCCACGATGCGATCGATGGCCATGGCCGCGCTGCCGCTGTGGAGGGTCGACAGCACGAGGTGTCCGGTCTCGGCGGCGGCGAGCGCAAGCGACGCGGTCTCGCGGTCTCGCATCTCGCCGACCAGGATGATGTCTGGGGCCTCGCGCAGAGCCGCGCGCAAACCCGCGGCGAAGCTCTCCACGTGGTTGCCGACCTCGCGCTGATGAATCAGCGACCTGCGCGGCTGGTACACGAACTCGATGGGGTCTTCCAGGGTGATGACGTGACTCGCGCGGTTGCGGTTGATCCGCTCGAGCAGCGCCGCCAAGGTGGTCGACTTGCCGGCGCCGGTCGCGCCCACGACCAGGACCATCCCCCCGGTCAGGTTGGCCAAGGCGCCTAGGCTGTCGGGCAGCCCCAGCTCGGCAAGCGAGGGCGCGCGCCGGTTGATCGGGCGGAGCGCCACGGCCAATCCATGGGCTTGGGTGAATACGTTCACGCGAAAGCGCTGCGCGCCCTCGTCGTCCACCTCCGGAGCCACCCAGGGCGCATCGACGCTGCCGGTGCTCTCCAAGATCTGCCGTCGTCTTCCATCGAGGATCGCATCGACGAACGCTCGGATCTCGACCTCGCCGATGGCATTGGCCGAAGACGCGGAGAAGCCCGATGCCGTGCGGATCCACAGGGGCTGGCCGGTGGACACCACCAAGTCCGAGACCTCGTGGGTCGCGGCGCGGGCCAAGGCCGCCGACAGGCGAGAGGCCAGCGCCGCCTGGGCCGGATCCAGCGGCGGCGCCGGGGCGATCGCCGCGGGTGCTTCGACGGCGAGCACCGGCGAAAGCACCGACGCCACGGTTGGAGACGTCGCCGCGGCCGGAGCTTGCGGCGATGCGGGCGCTGGCCTTGCCACGCTGGCAGCCCCTCGGCGCAGCTTGAGCGACAAATTGTCCGCGCTTCGGCGGGCCTCCACCGAGAAGGTTCCAGCTTGGCTGGCACGATAGACGGTGTCGCAGGCCCCAGAGGCATTCAGGGTCTCGAGCTCCTGCGGGCTCAGGACCTCGGACACGAAAGTCTCGATCGTGACAGGGCTCATGGGCGGCATGGTCAACCCGCGCCCCTTGCCGCCGATCATGACCGGCGCTTCGCGTGCGCGCAGCACGATGCCGCTCGCCTGCTGGGCGTCGATGAGTGACAAGAGCGAGTCGATGGCAGCCATGTTTCCTCGATCAGCAAGAGCCGGGCCGGATGGTGAGGGCCCCGAAGCTAACACCCACGCGGGCGTCAGTACACTCTGCCCGACAGGGCCTGCCCGTGCAGGAAGCGCTGGAAGTTGGCGAGGAAGTGCCCGACCAGTCGGTCGTATTCGTCGCTGTGCCCCCCGCCCACGTGAGGCGTGATGTAGCAGTTCCGCTGGGTCCACAAGGGGTGGTCCGGCGGTAGGGGCTCGGGGCTGACGACGTCGAGATACGCCGCCCCCAGGCTGCCGCGCAGGGCCGCCAGCAAAGCGGACTGCTCGACGGTGGCCCCGCGACCCAGGTTGATGAAGACCGCGCCGGCCTTCATCGCGGCGAACTTGATCGTGTCGAAGAACTCCATCGTGTCCGAGTGGAACGGCAGGAGGTTCACCACGAAGTCTGCGCGTGGAAGCCACGCAAGCAGCTTGTCCACCGGATGCACCTCGACGGCCTCGTCGCCGCGAGGCGTGCGGCGAAAGCCGACCACCTTCATCTGCAGCGGTGCGAGGATCTCGGCCAGGCGCGCCGCGATCGCTCCGTAGCCAACCAGAAGGACCGTCTGGCCTTCCAAGAGGAACGAACCTGCGCGCGTGGGGACCGTGTCCCAGCGGTGGTGCCCGAGTTGATCGCGCAGAGAACGTGGCAATTGCCTGGCCTCGGCGAGCATGAACGCCAGAGTGTGCTGCGCGCACGGCTCCGCGTATACGGCCGAGCTGGTCGTCACCGGTACCGAGCGCTCGAGCAACGTCGCGCGCACGTCAGCGCTGGCGAAGGTGGTGTAGCCCGCGCTGGTCAGGTGGACCCAGAGCAGCCGGCGGGACGCCACGCACTGATCGGCCTCGGGCTGCCCAAACGCCACGTCGGCCTCGGGCAGCAGCCGATCAGGCCTGCCCAAGGGCTGGTTGTACTCGGGCATCTCCACGGCACGAACCAAGCGGTGCGGGGAGAGCCCGAGGGTGAGCGCGCTGAGCGCGCTGTCGGTAAGAGGCAGATTGCACCAAACCGTCAAGGTAGTCGATGTCATGGGCTGTAACTATACCGCCGGTACACGGCCAAAGCCGGCGGCGACCCATTCACGCGGCGGCCAGCGTAGGCGCGTGCGATCGTCGCAGCGTCGCGCCTACGGCGCCTCGGCCGGTCCCAGCAGCTGCCCTAGACCGTACACCAACCGGTTCGCAGGATCGGCCCACACGGTCCATTCGATCAGGTGATAGCTGCCGTCCTTGTGCCGCATTGGACGGCGGTACACCGCTTGCTGGCCTCCGGTGCGAATGATGTCGGCGCCCATCTTCATGATGACCTTGCGATCGGAAGGCGGGGCCAAGTCGTAGAACGCAAAGCCCCGCAACTCCTGCTCGTTCCATCCGAGCGCGGCCGTGAAAGCCATGTTGGCGGCCAAATACTGCCCCAAGTAGCCGGTGATGCAAGCCGGCGAGCGCATACTGTCGAACAGCGCCTGCGTCATACCCGCCCTGGTCTTGCCGGTCGCTTCCATCCATGTGCCAATCGGAAGATCGGCAATCGCAGTTGAGCTGCGCCGTCCTGTGGCTTCGTTTGCCGGCAACGGTGGCATCGCTTAGCATGTCTTCCCACTTCAAGGAGAAACGATGAGCATCTTTCAAGGCGCCCCGCGGGTTCGCCCTCTGGCTCGATGGTTCCGCTTGGTCGTCGTGTGCGGCGGTCTGGCAACCGCCCCGGCGTTCGCGGACGAGCACGGCCCCGGCAGACCGCACGGGCAGCCGGGCCGCCCATCGCATCAGCAGCAACCTCAGCGACAGCCGCCGCAACAGCAGCAAGGCCAACAGCCCCAGCAGCAGCAACGCCCGCAGCTCCAGCCGCCACAGCGCGGCCAGGGTTGGGGCGGCGGCCAGAAGGGACCGCAGCAGCGACAGCCCGAGGTGTTCCGAGGCCCCGTGGACCAGCCCGACCAACACCGAGGTCAGCCGAACCAACCTCAGCCGCACCGTGGCCCCGTAAACCGGCCCGAGCAGCCTGGTCGGCCGGGTCCGTCGCCGCAAAGGCCCGATCGACAAGGACCTCCGCCGCATGCAGCCCAGGGCCGTCCGTCCTCGGCGCCTCACGCAGCGCCAGGCCGCCCGGTCCCGCACGCCGAGCATGGTCGTCCAATGCCCCAGGCCGCTGCTGCCCAGCCGGCGCGTCCGTTGCCGCCAATGCACATGGGGCGTCCGCTGGCACCGCGCCCGCCGGTATACGTCCAGGCAGCGCCACCTCCTGTGCGGTACGAAGCTCGCCCCCCGCGTCCCGCCGCGGGCCACGTGTGGATCGGCGGCTACTGGGGCTGGGAGAACGATACCCACGTCTGGATCGGTGGGCAGTGGGCCGCCCCGCCACAGCCAGGCTACGTATGGGTGACGCCACGCTGGAGACGGCACGGCCACCGCTGGTCCTACGTGCCAGGCTACTGGCGCCACCGCCACGGCCCCGTGTACGTCGCGCCCGTGGTCGCAGCACCGGTGCCGGCCTACGGCGGCGGCATCACCATCAGCGGTCGGGTCATGAGCATGCAGGGCGCGCCCGTCCCCGGCATCATGGTGACCCTGGCTGGCACGCAGGAAGGTCACATCGTCACCGACGGCAGCGGCACCTACGTCTTCGGCAATCTTCCGCCCGGCTCGTACGCCGTGCGCCCGAGCGGCCCGTGTGCCTTCGCGCCCGACGTGGCGAACCTGAACAACGTCTACGGCAGCGTCACCCAGGACATCATCGTCTCGGGCTGCGGCGGCTACTAGTACGGCTTGCTAGGCGCCGAGGGTCAGCTTGGCGAGGTCGCCGATGCCCAGCGTGGCGTAGCGCACGCTCGCGGTGGTCCAGGTTCTCGCCGAGCTCACGGTAACGAGCCCGGCCCGCCAGCTTGCGAAAGGCCGGAAACAGCACGGTGTCCTCGCGCGCGACGTGCGGCCGATACATGCAGGCAAACACACGCAGCACCTGCGCGAGTGCCGGGCTCGCGCCCCCGTTGCCCAATCGCTCGACTTCTTTCGTCAGCTGCCGCCCTTGCTGATGCTGCAGCGATAGCGTGCTCAGTAGCTCGACCTGGCGTCCGCCGCTTCGCAGCGACGAGAAGATGAAATCCTCCTCGGTGCGCTCGTGGTACTCCTGGATGAAGGTTCGCACCAGCCCCGCGGCGCGGAGGACCAGCGAGACATCGAGCGCGTCGCCGCGTTCGATTCGCCGAGCAGCCTCGTCGTAGACCAGAAGAAGGCGTTCGAGAAGCCCGTGGTCCTGCATCATCTCTTCGCCCACGGACGGCTGGCCCTCTTCGCCGTGCTCGGGCTCTTCGGAGGTCAAGGCTCCGCTGGTCGCGCACCCGACGAGCTAACCGCACTCCGTCATCTGCGACGACGTCTTGTGTCGCCAATTCAAACGCACCTCATGCTTTCTCTTTGCAAACGCGACCGGAAAGCGTAGAGAGAGTCGCTCTTTGAAATCGGCGGACAGCGCGTCCGCCTTACCTGCAGCCCAGCGTCAGGGAACCCGGTGAGATTCCGGGACGGTTGCGCCACTGTGACGGCTACGGGCTCTCGAATGCCACCCGGGATGATGGCGGATCTTTGCGCCGCACGTCCCGGGGAAGGTGAGAGCTCGATTCGATGCCCGAGTCAGGATACCGGTTGGGCTGCGCTCGTCGGCTTCGCAACGTGCGAAGCGCTTCTCCGCAAAGGGAAGGGTGAGGCAGGCCGGCCATCGCCGCCGGCTCGGCGCATCTCCTCAACGCTGCCCTTTGCCGAGCCCAGGAGATGCCCATGAACCGTCCCCGCTTCCTCGTCCTTTGCGCCATGATCGTGGCCGGCGTCGCCGCACGCTTCATCCCACACCCGCCGAACTTCAGCCCCGTGGGCGCGCTGGCCCTGTTCGCCGGCGCGACCTTCGCGAGCAAGCGCGCCGCCTTTCTCGTGCCCTTGCTGATCATGTTCGCGAGCGATCTCGTGCTGGGCTTGTCGGCCATCACGCCGGTGGTCTACGCGAGCTTCGCAATCATCGTCTGGCTGGGCGGCGGCCTAAGGGAACAACACCGCCCCATCCTGGTGGCGTCGGGCGCCATCGCCGGCTCCGGCGTGTTCTTCGTCGTCACCAACCTCGGCGTGTGGGCGCTCGGCAGTCTCTACCCGCGGACGGTCCCGGGGCTGGCGGCATGCTTCGCGGCCGCGCTGCCGTTCTTCGGCAACACGGTGGCAAGCGACCTCCTCTACGCGACCGTGTTGTTCGGGAGCTTTGCCCTCATGGGCCGGCGCTGGCCGGCTCTCGCCCAACAAGCTTGAGCAACATCGCATGAAAGAGAAGGTCGTTTTCTGCTGGAGCGGCGGCAAGGACTCCGCGTTGGCCCTCGATCGCGTGTTGCACGACGAGCGCTACCAGGTCGTATCGCTGCTCACCACCTGCAACCGAGATTTTCGCCGCGTCTCCATGCACGGGGTGCGCATCGAGTTGCTCGAGGCCCAGGCCGAATCCATCGGGCTGCCGCTGGAGAAGATCCTGGTCGACACGCGCATCACGAACAAGGACTACGAAAGCGCGATGGAGGCGTGCTTGCTCGAGCACCAGCGCCGCGGGGTCACGAGCTGCGCCTTCGGCGACATCTTCCTCGAAGACCTTCGCCAGTGGCGCGAGGGGAACCTGGCGCGCATCGGGATGCGAGGCCTCTTCCCCATCTGGAAGAGCGACACCGGCAAGCTGGTCCGCGAGTTCCTCGCCAAGGGATTCTCCACGATCATCTGCTGCGCCAACGACGCGTACCTGGGGGCGGACGCCGTCGGGCAGACCTTGACGGAGGCGTACCTCGCGGCGCTGCCGGCCGAGGTCGATCCCTGTGGCGAGAACGGCGAGTTCCACTCCTTCACGTATGCCGGCCCCATCTTCAAGCAGCCGATTCGGTTCACCGTCGGCGAGACCATCTACCGGCCGCTGGCGCCCGGCCTGGTCGACCCGACGTCACCCGCGCCGCGGACGCGCGGGTTCTGGTACTGCGATCTGTTGCCCGAGGCGGCTACGGCGCCAGCACTTGCTGCGGGTGGCGCAGGTTCCACCGGTTGATGAGGGTGTAGAAGTCGTCGCGGTCTGGTTCCATGGCCCACGCGATGAAGAGTGAGACCGCGGTGACACTGAGCCCGCCAGCCACGCTCCACCTGTCGAACTCGGTCCACCCGTCGGCGGACACGGCGTGAAATCCGCCGATCATGGCGGCGATGCCGCCGAGCACGACGCCAGCCACCATGACGTTGCGAACCACGTCGTGCCGTTGCGCGAACCCGTCGACCTCGCCGAAGATCTGCGCGTCTGGCTGGGTGAGCGCCGCCAGACGTGCCCAGTCGGCCACGTGGACAGGCGGCAAGGACTGCGGACAGCTCGGACAGGTGAGCTTGGGCGTGGGTCTGGCTGCGGCCGCGGTCTTGGGCGCCTCCGCCGTGGGCTGGGCCGCCTCTGACTCGGCCGCGGGCTTCTCGGCGCCGGGCTCGGGGAGCTGGGTCGCGGTGTCGGTGGCCGCGAACGCGAGCCGTCCGGTCACGAGGAGGACGAAGGCGAGGCTGGGGAACACGAGGCGCTGGCGGTGCATCCGCGCAGTGTAAACCGAAAACCCGGAAGGACGCTGTCTGGCGACCGCGGCTACAAAGGATCGGCGGCGACCAAGGTCATGACCCGCTCGCCACCGCGAGTCTGGATTGGATCATCGGAGAGCCCATCCGGGTCGGCGACCAGCTTCAACCGATAGACCTTCCCCGGTCGCAGAACCGGTGCGTGGCCCAGGCCGTCTCTCTCGGTATCGTCGGGATCGTAGCGGTAAAGCTCTGCGTAGGCGGGGCGCGAAAGCTCTGGACAGGGCAGGGCCAGCTTCAGGTTCCCTCGCTGTCGCCGGTCACCCCACCACGCGAGCCACGTCTCCTGCCGGGCCAGCGCAAAGCGCACCACCCCCCAAACCTCGCGGTCCCGCGTGCAGCCAAGCCTCGTGCGCTGGCCGTCGAGCCAGCGCGCTTCGAGCCCGAGGTAGCGCGCGGTCACCTCGACTTGCTGCTTGTGCGCTTCACGACGGCGATCCTCGATGGCGCACTGAAGGCACTTCGGGGGCGTCGGCTGCGGCGCGGAGACGCCCTCCCGCTTCGGCACGAGATCGAGCGCCGCCACCTTGGGCTCGACGCCGGACGGGCTGGCGACGCATCCCCCGTACTTGCCTTCCATGAGCACCCCCAGCGTCAGGGCCACGACCACGACCACGCTGCCACCGATGGCGAGTCCCGCGCGCCGAAGCGCGTCCTTGTTCGGACGTGAAGGCCGGTCGTCGGGCATCGCCACGGGAATCTACGACAGATGAATCCAACCGCGCCCGAGGGTGCGATCGCCGTCGTAGAATACCGCCGCCTGGCCCGGCGTGATCGCCTTGAGCGGCTTGGTCAGGGTCACGCTCAAACTGCCGTCGGGTTGCCCGACCACGGTGGCCGGCTCGGGCGCATGGCGATAGCGAATCTGCACCGAGCACGCGAGCGGCTGCGACGGCCATTCGCCACCGAGCCAGTTCAAGTCCTTGGCCACGAACCGGGTGCCCACCAGCTCCTCGGGACGGCTGGTGACGGTCACCTGCCCCGTCTCGGGCGAGATGGATTTCACCCAGCGCCGGGCCGCCGCGCCCGCGGGCAGCCCCTTGCGCTGGCCGATGGTGTAAAGATGCGTGCCTTCGTGCGGGCCGACCACCTCACCATCCTCGTCGACGATGTGGCCCGGCCGAGCAGACGCGCCAAAGCGCTTGCGCAGCATCTCGGAGAACGATTGGCCCGGCTCGACCAGGCAGGCGTCCTGGCTCTCGGGCGTCTCGGCGCTGGGCAGGGCGTGGGTCTTCGCCAGGGCCCGCACCTCGGGTTTGCACAGGTGTCCAACGGGAAAGTACGCGCGCTCGAGCTGGGCCAGCGAGAGGCCGGCCAGGAAGTACGACTGATCCTTGCCGCTGTCTTTGCCGCGCAAGAGCCTGGGCTTGCCCGTGACATCGGGTTCGAGGCGCGCGTAGTGTCCGGTCGCGACCTTCGGAATGCCCAGGCGCTCTGCCCACGACAGCAGGATGCCGAACTTCACACGCTCGTTGCACAGCAGACACGGGCTCGGCGTCCGGCCGGCGGCGTACTCGCCCCACGCGGGCGCCAGCACCAACTCGGAGAAGTCCTTCACACAGTCGAGCACGTAGTGCGGGAAGCCCAGTCGACCGGCCACCTCGCGGGCGCGGGTGATGCCGTCCACACCGCAACAGGACTTGCTGCCGTGGGCGTCGTGGCAGTCCTGCAGCTTCAAGGTCACGCCGATGAGCGCGTGCCCTTCCTGCCTGAGCAAGGCCGCGGCGACGCTGCTGTCCACGCCGCCGCTCATGGCGACCGCGATGCGTTCGCTCATGCCCGCCCCTTTCGCAGAAGTCCCACGACCTCGACGACCAGCGCGACGGCGCGGTCGACGTCCTCGTCGGTGTTGTCGCGACCGAAAGAAAACCGTACCGCCGAGCGGGCCACCGACTCACTTTGACCCATGGCCAAGAGCACGTGGGAAGGCGCGTGATCCACCGCGCTGCATGCGGCGCCGTTGGAGGCCGCCATGCCCAGCATGTCGAGGTTGATGGTGATGGCTTCTCCGTCGAGCTCGACAAAGCCGATGTTCGACGTGTTCGGCAAACGCGCCTTCACGGGACCGTTGATTCGGGTGCCAGGGATGCGCGCCAGGATCTGCGCCTCGAACCGATCGCGCAGCGACGACAGACGTCGGTGGTCTTCGGCCAATCGGGCCGCCGCCAGCTCGCAGGCTTTGCCGAAGCCCACGATGGCGGGAACGTTCTCGGTCCCTGGTCGCAGGCCGCGCTCCTGCCGCCCGCCGTGTATCAGCGGCGATAGCGGGCAGTTGCGCTTCACGTAGAGCGCGCCCGCGCCCTTGGGACCGTGGATCTTGTGCGACGAGAACGACAGCATGGACACGCCCAGCGCCTCCACGTCGATGGACAGCTTCCCCGCCGCCTGCACGGCGTCGGTGTGCACGAGCGCGCCACACGAAGCCGCCGCCTGCGCCACCTCGGCCACCGGCTGGATAGCGCCGGTCTCGTTGTTGGCGAGCATCACGGAGAATAGAGCCACGCCGGGCTTGGCCGCTTCGGCCAGCGCCGGGAGCCGCAAATACCCGTCGGCGTCCACGGGCAAAAACGTCACGGGTCGCCCCGCATCGTGCAGCAGCTTGCACGGCGCCAGGACCGCCTGGTGCTCGATGGTCGACGTGACGATGCCCTTGCTCGCGGACGACGCCGCCTGAGCAACGCCCAGCACCGCCAGGTTGTCCGCCTCGGTGCCGCCGCTCGTAAACAGGATCTCGTCCGGCTGCGCCCCGATGAGCGCCGCCGCCTGCGCCCTCGCCCGCTCCACCAGTCGTCGCGCCTCTTGCCCCGCGGAGTGCAAGCTGGAGGCGTTGCCGAAGCTCGCCTCGAGTGCGCACGCCATGGCCGCCCGAACCTCGGGATCCACGGGCGTGGTCGCGTTGTGGTCTGCGTAGAGCATGCGTGCGGACGCATGCTCTAGCGCGGAAGGCGCGCGGCAACCACTGCTTTTCTCTGCCGCATCGGGCACGGCACCCGAGGCTGCTTGGCCGGGCGGCTCGGTGGCCCCTACTCCACGAGGATGGTTGCGAGGCGCACGCGATCGTGTCCGTCGGACACCGACGCGGGGGAGACGCGCTGTCGGGCGCTTCCCTTGAACAGCCCCACGTACACCGTGTACGCGCCCGGAGGCATCGCCTGCGTGAAGGTGATGCGCAGGCGATCGCGAATGCGCTGCCCTCGATGCCAGCGCTCCATGGGATAGACGCCCTCGACGGGGACGTGGTCGAGGTTGCGGAAGCCGCCTGGGCCCTCCATGTGGAAGAACAGACGCCAGCCCGGCTCCAGCTTGCCTGCCAGCTCGAAGTGGGTCACGAGCTCGGCGCTCGCTCCGCGCCGCACGGTGGGCGACGGCAGATCGTAGCCGAGCACCCGAAGACTCGGCCCTATTGCGGCGTCGAGGACGTGGCTCGGCGCTGGCGCCGCGCCAAGCCCAAAGGCGATCTTGTCGGCGTAGCCCATGGGCAGCGACAGCAGTGCGACCTTGGCGCGCAGCTCTTCCTTGAGCTGGCTGCACGCCGGATCCTTGCCACCGCCCCACAGATCCGAGAGCTCGCCGGGATCGCGGGCGATGTCGTAACACTCGGTGGTGTTGTCGGGCGTCCAGTTCCAAATCAGGTGATGGGTGGCGGTGACCAGTGCCCGACGCTTGACGTTGCCCTCGTAGCTGACCTCCTGGAACACGGGCGCGGGCGGCGGATCCGCGGGCTTGCCTGCCAACAGATCGACCAGCGATCGGCCAAGGAACGACGGTTCGTGCGCCCCGCGGGCCAGGTTCAACATGGTGGGCGCGAGGTCTACGTGCCCCACCGGTGCGGCGAGACGCTGCCCCGCCGGCAGTCCGGGCACGCGGAACACGAACGGCACCTTGGTGTGCGGCGTGTACAGGTGGTAGCCGTGCGCGACGATGCCGTGCTCGCCAAGCGATTCGCCGTGGTCGCCGACCACGATGATGGCGGTCTTGTCCCAAAGGCCCTGGGCGCGCAACTCGTCGAGCACACGGCCGAATTGCTGATCGGTGAACCAGATCTCGCCGTCGTAGAGATCCGCCTGCGTCTTGCCGAAGTCGGGCGCCTCGGGGTGGCGCTCGTAGTTGAGGTGGGGATCGTAGAAGTGCATCCACAGGAAGAACTTCTCTTGCCCGTGCGCACGCAGGAAATCGACGCCCTTGTCGGCCATCTGGCGCGCGGACGATCCCACCGATTCGGCTGGGCCGTTGACGTTCATGTGCAAGGCGGCGCACGTGTCATCGTAGTGGTCGATGGCGCGCTCGAAGCCACGCTGGTCGGCGCGGTTGAAGTACAGGTACGCGTAGAACGCCGCCGTGGTGTAGCCGTGACCCTTGAGCGACTCGGCGATCATGCGCTGGCTGGGGGCGATCCGCGGCCACCAGATCGACTCGTCCCATTCGATCGCCGAGGGCCAGCGTCCGGTCGCGATGGCGGGCATCGAGTAGCGGGTCGACGGCGCGTGCGCCCATCCATTCAGGAACACGGTGCCCTCGCTGGCCAGCCTGTCGAGGTTGGGCGTGATCGGACGTCCGTATCCATACGCGCCCACACGATCCGCGCGCAGGGTGTCGATGGTGACCAGCAGGATCTTCAAGTCTTGCGGAACCGCGTCCGGCACGGTCTGAAAGGGGGGCGAGCGCAGCGACGCGGCGGTGGCATCCTTGCCGTCGCAGTCTTGATCGATGCCATCGTCGGGCCAATCCCGCGCGGATGGATTGCGCTCGGGATCCCGGTCGTCGCAATCGCCGCCGCCGAACACGCGCGCATAGCCATCGTGATCGAAGTCGAACAAGCGCTGCCCCTCGGCGAGCATCCGGCCGGCCAAGCCCGCGTGGGTGGAAGCGGCCTTGCGTGCCGCTTCGGATTCCGACGCGGTGAAGATCGCAAGCAATGCCAACACGGGAAGAGCCGCCAACGCCAGCCTCGCCCTCGCGCCGCCCGACCGATTGCGCAGGGTCAACGAGAGCACCGCCGTGACCACCACCAACCCCGCGATGACCAACACCGTTGTCCACGGCATGAACTGGAAATCCTTCACCCACCGGATCCGCACCAGCACGCCCAGCGGCACGCCGAACAGCACGACCGCGCCAAGCACGCTCTGCCAAAGGCGAAGCCGGGCCAGGCGCGAGCTGACCGCGAAGATCGCGAACGGAATCGCGGCCGCCAAGATCCCCGCCCACAGCGAACGCGCGAAGAGCACGTCCTTGCGCAATGGCGCGCGCGTGCGCCACACGACGAAGAAGATGGCGGTCTCGACCAGCAGCGCGGCCAGCGGCGCCAGCAGCAGCACCCCGGCCGAGGTCAAGGGCTTGGGTTGTCGGTGGTTTCCCGAGCGCAGCCCCGGCAAGAGTCCGACCAGCCGGGCCAGCGCGGGGCCCACGAACGTCGCGCCCACGGCCGCGGCCAGCGATGCCAAGGCCACGACACCGGCGGCGAGAAAGCGGTTGTTGCGGGTGGCGGTCCCGCCCACGGTCAAAGCCGCGACGCCCGCCACGATGCCGCCCGCGAGCAGCCACCCCACCGCGCTAGCGACGCTCCCTGCCCTGCGACGACGCCCCCAAGTCGACGCCGCCGTCAGCAGCGCCAATGCCAGGCCCGCCGCCGTGGCGACCACCAGGTCGAACCCGGCGACGAGCGCCACGCAGCCCAGAAATCCCGTCAGCGACGCCTGCGAAAGCCACGCCGCGCGGACGCCGTCGACCAAACCCACCAAGAGTCCGGCCAACACGGCGGCACGAAGAACGACAGTGGCCAGGGGTCGGTTTTGCATCGGCTATAGAGCTATCAGGTTCGAAGCCCAGGTCAAAGGTGGAGGGACGCGCCAAAGCCACTCGGTGCGATTTCGCGTCGTGGATGGCGGTGGCGCCCGCGCGGCCCCAGGGCGATGTCGCCCAAGGACTTACGGCGAAAGGCCCTTGTCCTTCTCCCGGTAGGGGTTCGGCTTGGGCTTGATGAAACGCGGTGGCTTGATCGTCTTGAGCGAGGTGCGACGCAAGAGCGCCGGCAGGACCCTGCCGCCGGTGATGATCTCCATGTGGCTGATTCCCGCCGCGATGTCGAGCACCGGTGCCTTCTTCTCGACCGGCGTGAGCTGACGGTAGTTCTCGGGCAAGGCGGATCGGCGCCTGGCGCCCCCGATCGACTCGAGGAAGCTGGCCGCCCGCTTGGCCGTGTCGGCGGAGACCAGCGTCAGGCGCGGCTCCTCGGCGGAGGGCTGCCGCGCGAGCCACGCCTGGAACTTCTCGTCCATGCCGTAGAGCCCGTCGAGCAAGATGAAGTTGTCGACCTGTTTGCTGGCGGCCTCGTCGGCCCACAGCCCCAGCGTCCGCCACGCCCCGCTGTGTCCGGCAGCGACGACGGGCCCGCGCGCCTCGACGCCGGGCAGTTGCCTCTGCACCTCGGCCAGCAGATCCGCGAGCACCGGCCAGGACACCTCGTCACTGCCTCCGGCCGGCGCCTCGGGCACGATGAAGAGGGCGTTCGCGCGACTGCCCGCGAACTGCTCGGCCAGCGCGTGCTGGGCCCAGGCCTTGTCGACGTTGGTGTAGAACCCGTGCACGTAGATCACGGTGCCAGCCGTGGCGGCGTCGTAGCCGCGCGGCTCCCAAACGTGCACCGGTCCCTTGGGCGTGACGATACGCCAGTGCGCGCCACCCGAGACACGATCCGTCGTCGGCGTGGCGGTGCTGGTGGCGCGCGGGTTCCCCGTGCGTCGGGCGACCATCATGTGCCCGTGCCCATCGATGTCGGGGTAACCGAAGTAGAACGGCAGCGCCCGTCGGGGGCTCGCCTGCCAAAGCGAGAGCAGCTCGTCCTTCGCGGCGGAGTAGTTGGCCAAGAAAGGTCCGTGGAAGACGCCCCAGCACTCGTGCTCGAACCCGGCCGCCTGGGCCAGCGAAGGTTGGATTCCCGTGGAATCGGACAGCATCCAGTCGGCGTTGTCGAGCAGGTACGTGCGCACGTGCGAGAAGGTATCGAACCACAGAAGATAGCTCGCGGCCTTGACCAGGACCGACACCCGACCCTTGCTACCGAGGTGCAGGGCCAACGGCTGGTTGGCCGCGAAGTGCTTGTCGTCGAGGTTGGCCGCGAAGTGACGGTAGACGCGCACGGGGGCCTTGGCGTCCTGGCGGGCGCGGAAGGAGATCTCGACGTTGGCGAAGGGCTTGGCGTCCTTGTCGTCGAGGTCGGCCGAGCTCAGGTAGACCAGGTTGCCTTCCGGATCCAAGCGGAAGTAGCGCAGCGAGGTCGGCTCGTAGTCGAAGACCGAGAACGCGATGAGGGCGAAGGTGATCTCGCTGGCCATGGCCGCACGCGAGCCCTCGCTCAGGTTCGTGGTCTTGTGGTGGCTGACCGCGAACAGGCAGCGCAGGTGGTCGCGGGTCCTGGCGAGATTGTCGAGTAGCTGCTGGCGGCTCAAGCTGGCGAGGTTGCGAATATCGCCCGCGGCTTCCAGCGAGATGGTCGTGTACTCCTCGGCGGTGGGGAAAGCATGCAAGGCGGTGAACAGATCGCCGCCGCCGAAGGGATACACCACGCGCTTGGGCACGCTCGCAGGCACCGCCTGGGTGAGAAGCGCACGCGTGCGTTCGATCCAGTTCTTACGGTATCGCTCGACCAGATCGCGCAGCGCCGCACAGTGGCCCTGCAACACCGAGCTCGGCCATTCCGACGGCAGCTGGGCGTCGCCGATGCACGCCGCGAGCTGCATCAGCATGCGCGCGTCCGATAGGAAGTCGGTGCCGGCCGATGGGCTCTGCGCAGGTGCGACTTCCGCCAAGCGCGAGGTCAGGACGCTCGGTGGGTCGGCGTCGATCGGTGGGCCGGCCTCGACTGCGGAGACGGTCGCGAGAAGCGCACAGACGACGGTGGTCCAATGCACGAGCGTGGTGCGGGCGTAACTCGGTTTCACGCCGCGGAATCTACTCCACCCGGGTTTCCATCCGAAAGGGCGTTGCGGCAAGGTCCGCAGAGGTCGTTCGGGCGCGTCGAAACCGCTCTGCGCCATGGGCCACTTGGACACGGACGCACGGCGCTATCCAGCGCTTTCGTCCTACCGGGTGCGTCCTTCGTATTGTAGGACCCAAATAGTCTGTATTTGATGCACTCAACCCAGTTTCACGATTGGAGCATTTCATGCCACTCATCCCACTTCGTCCGCTGCTCGACCATGCCGCCCAGAACGGGTATGGCGTCGCCGCCCTGAACGTCAACAACATGGAGCAGATCCAGGCCATCATGGAGGCCGCACGCGCCACCCAGAGCCCGGTCATCATCCAGGCCTCCCGCGGTGCCCGCAAGTACACCAACGACAACTTCCTGCGGCATCTCATGCTCGCCGCGGCCGAGCTGTACCCCGAGCTGCCCATCGTCATGCACCAGGATCACGGCAACTCGGTCGAGACCTGCGTGAGCGCGATTCGCTACGGGTTCACCAGCGTCATGATGGACGGGTCGCTCGAGGCCGACGGCAAGACGCCGTCGAGCTACGAGTACAACGTCGCCGTCACGCGCGAGGTGGTCAACATCGCGCACCGGTTCGGCGTCTCCGTCGAAGGCGAGCTGGGCTGCCTCGGCTCGCTCGAGCACGGCACCGGGGAGAAGGAGGACGGCCACGGCGCCGAGGGCAAGCTGTCGCTCGACCAGTTGCTGACCGATCCCGATCAAGCGGTGGACTTCGTGAAACGCACGGGCCTCGACGCCCTGGCCGTCGCCGTCGGCACCAGCCACGGCGCCTACAAGTTCTCGCGCAAGCCCACCGGAGACGTGCTGGCCATGAAGCGAATCGAGGAGATCCACACCAAGCTCCCGAACTGCCACCTGGTCATGCACGGGTCGAGCTCGGTCCCCGCCGAGCTGTGCGCCGTGATCAACAAGTACGGCGGCGCCATGAAGGAAACCTACGGCGTGCCCGTCGAGGAGATCCAGCGCGGCATCCGGGCCGGCGTGCGCAAGATCAACGTCGACACCGACAACCGCTTGGCCATCACCGGCGCGATCCGGAAGGCGTTCGCGGAGAAGCCCGCCGAGTTCGACCCCCGCTACTACCTGACCCCGGCGCGCACCGCCATGCAGAAGGTCTGCGAAGAGCGCATGCGCCAGTTCGGGCAAGCCGGTCAGGCGGGCAAGGTCCCGCTGGTGTCGCTCGACGACATGGCCAAGGCGTACTCGGCGGGCAAGTTCGGCGATGCTGCCAAGCCCGACGATCGTGCTGCTTCCGCCGCGAAATAGCCTCGTTCACGCAGCGTCCTCGACGAGCGCGCGGGTAGAAGTCCTTCTGCCCGCGCTTTTTTTGCACGACGCCGTTCCCACACCTGCTCAAACGTGTGATTGTAGAAGACCCTCGGATCTGGCGATGGACGAGACGGGCGGAGATTCGGGCTTCTCATCCGCACTAGCTAAGGTGTCCTAGTTCTGTTCGGTCCGCGTTACGTTCCCTGGAGGTTTCATGCGTCTCGTACTTTCCGCTCTCGCCGTCGCTGCCGTCCTTTCAGCTTGCGCCAAAGACCCGGCGAACGAGGAGCCTGGCGCGGGTGGCGCCGTCGGCACCGGCGGCAAAGTAGCGAGCACGGGCGGCAAGATCGCGGGCACCGGTGGCAAGGTCGCGAGCACCGGCGGCAAAGTGGGCACGGGCGGCAAGGTCGGCGCCGGCGGAGCTGGCGGCTCGTCGCAGAATCCCACGGTGGCTTGCACGGATGTGTCGACCATGGTCGCGACGGTCAGCGATCCCTACGGGGCCAGCACCATCATCTTGGACAACAACTCGAGCAAGAACTACTACTTCATGGCGAACTGGTGGGGGAAGGCGTCGGGCGGGGCGACGCCCTCTTTGTCCGAGTCGATCAATGGCCTCGGCTTCACGGTGAACAACCCCAAGAACGAGTCGTCGTCGGACAACAACCCCATGGGTTTCCCGACCTTGTTCATCGGCGCCTATCAAGGCAAAGCTGGCAAGGGCAGCAACCTCCCGAAGAAGGTGGACGCTCTCACCAGCATCCCAACCATTCTCAAGACCAACTCCAGCACGCTCGACACGTCGAATTTGAACGCCACGTACGACGTGTGGTTCACCACCGGCGGGAACGTCTCGGGCTCCTCGCCCGGCTCGGGCGGCGCTTATCTGATGGTGTGGCTTTTCAAACCAAGCAAGCGGCAGCCCCGCGGCAGCATCGCGCGCTCTGGCGTCGAGGTCGACAACGTATCCGGCATTTGGAACGTCTGGTACGACAACACCAACCCGCCCTGCGTTTCGTACGTCGCCGTGCAGCCCGTCGACGAGCTGCAGTTCGACCTGAACGACTTCATCAAGAACGCCATCGACAACAACTGGGGTGTGACCAAGTCCCAGTACCTCAGCGTCGTGTTCGCCGGCCCCGAAATCTGGGGCGGCGGCAACGGCTTCCAGATCAAGCAGTTCTGCGTCGACGTGAAGTAGCGGCGAGGTGGGCCGGCGGCGCGCGGCCGCTAGAAACGCCCGCCGCAGACCGCGCCACCCAACGTGGGCGAGCAAGCGATCGCGACACCCGACGAGGGCACCGCCTTCGGCGAATCGGTGACCCAAAAGGTGATGGCCAGGCCCGTTGCGACGGCCGCCGCACCGTAGCCGATGATGGCCACGACCTGCGCCGTGTCGGCCGCGCTGGCCAGGTCACTGCACTGGCCGCCGATGCCGCACTTGGGGTCGTCGTTGTAGTCCTTGTTTTTGGTGTAGTAGCGAAGGTGCTCGACGACACCCAGGCCGGCAAAACCCACCGCAGCGCCGGCCGCGATCCACTTGGCGGTGTGCTGCCACGGATGCCGGACTTCTGGCGATGCGGGTGGCGGATTGGCCACCGTCGCGACGCCCGGGTCCTCGGGGGGCGTGGCCGCAGGGGCGAGATAGGGCTGTGGAAGGGGAGCCGGTGGTGGCGCAATGGGGGGGGGATTGTCCGTCGCATAGCGCGACTGCGTCCTCGCAGCACCCGCGTCGCAGTCAGCAATGTGCTTTTCGACATCGGCGCGTACGTCGTCCGTGACGTCGGGAGCCTTGCGAAGGTACTCCCGGAAGCGCTCCGCAGCCTCGACATACCGAACGTTCTGCTCGTAACAGCGTCCCTGGTTGTAGAGGTACACGGGATCCTCGGTTTGCACGAACAGGTCCGCGAGGATGGACACGCCGGTCTGGAAGTCGCCAGAAAGGCATGCCTTCTTCGCTTGCTTCTCCCGCTTGGCGTCCGCCGTCGACCCGTGTGTCTTCGCGGCGGCCAGCGCTGGCTGCCCAACGAGAAGAACTCCCCCTACCAAGGCAAGTACCAAGCTCGGCTGCATCTGCGACCTTTCGACCACATCGATATTGTGGACAAGGCCGGAGGGTACACCACTTTGCGCCGTGACCCAAAGCGGCTGCCGAGCGGGGCGCTTGCGCCGCAGCCGTACCCACTGCCGCAGGCGACGCCGACAGCCGCGGTCCCGCGCCGGTATCCGCCTTAGTACATGTACATCAGCCGGATTCGGCCGCTGTACATGTAGTTGCTCCACACCGCGATGCTGCCGTTGTTGGGCTGGAAGTCGGCGCGCGCGAAGCCGAGGGTGGCCTTGATGAACAGCTGACCCGCCAGGAGGTACTGGATCGCGGCGAAGCCCTGCATGTGCGCCGCGTAGTCGGCCGGGTTCTCCGGCGTGTCGTCCTGGAATTGGTTGGTCTGGGTGGTCCAGTTGAGGCCCGCGCCGGCCATCCAGAGGTCGGCCAAGCGCAGGTTGGCGAATCCGCCCACCGTGAACGTGCTGAAGCTGTTCTTCTTGTCCTTGGTGCCGCTCGCAAGGTCGCTCGGGTTGGTCTCTTCCTGCTTGCCGTAGGCGGCGTTCAACCCGAACTCGATCGAGGGATCGAAGACGAACTGAAGGGCACCGCCACCGCCCATGCGCGTGCGGTAGTACGAGGCGTCCCGTTGGTTGTCGAGCTGCATGACCGCGGTCCGTTGCTGGTATTCGAGCGCGGCCTTGAACTTCAACCAGCCGGCGTCGTAGATCATCGCGGGACGGCCACCCAGGTAGGTGAAGCCGGTCTTCACGACGTCGCCGTCGCCAGTCGTGGTCTGCACGTCGTCGGTGCCGACCTGCCCCAAAAGCTCGAAGCGCAGCGCCTCGGTGGCGTACGCATGCAGGGCGACATACCCGACGCCCAGCCCCTGCGTCGGTCGATACCGCACGTAGTCGGCGCCATAGAAGGTCGGCGTATTGAGGTTCGGGTTGTTGGTCACCGGGAACTGCTGCGCGCCCGCGCGCTCCAGCGTGTACATGTCCATGCCCATACCGAGGTGGTAGATCTCCCACGCCTCGAAGCGGCCGACCTTGAGGTCCCATCTGTTCCACTCTCCGAAACGAATCCACAGGTCGTCGGTGCTGAAGGTGCCGCTGGTGGTGCAGACCTCGGTGGTGGCTTGGCACTGATTCGCCACCAGCTCGGCCTGGCCTTGGATGAAGAAGCGCCCCTGCACGTAGGTCGGCGTCAGTCGCAAGACGCCGCGTCCCTGCTGGTACGCCATCTTCGAGCCGGGCATCCTCCCGTCCTTGTCGTTTCGGATGATCATTTCGTAGCCCGTGTCGGTCCAGAAGGCACCTGACACCCCGACGCCCGTGCGGGCCATGAACGGCCACTGCAGGCCGTTGAACGACGGTTCGAGCCACAGCGACCCGCCGTAGAGCCCGCGCAGCCGGCCTGGGAAAGACTTGGGCCCCAGGTGCTCGACGTAGGGGGCGGGCGTCTCCAAGATCGGCTTTTCACTGCCTGTCGCGACCGTGGCCGGGATCGGTTCGGCGGCCGGCGGTGGCGGCGCGGGTGTCTCGGCCAGCGGGCGCGGCTCCTCGGGTTTGGCTTCCTGCGCCGGCTCCGCGGCCACCTCGGTCGACGTGGCCGTGGCCGTGTCCGTGGCAGTGTCCGTGGACGAGGCCGTGGCCGTGGCCGAAGCCGTGGCTGTGTCCGTGGCCGTAGCCGTGCTCGTGGCCGTCGAGGTGTTCGTATCCGTGGTCGCCTGAGACTCGGTGGGCGCCGGTGACGGCGTCTCGTACGGCGCGGGCGGTGTCGTCTTCTTGGCCGGCTCGGGCTTGTCTGCTGGCGCGGGCTTGCGCTTCTTGGCCACGGCGGCCGGCTTGGCCTTCGCGGACGCAGGGGCGCTTCCGAGCACGACGAACGCTGGCAGGACCAACAGTCCCGCAAACCACAGACAAGAACGGGAGGGCCTTGAGCTCATGGCCGGCCTATCCAAAGCGAAACCGCGGTAACCGTCAAGCAAAGGTTACCGGGAAGCCACGCTCGGTGCGGAGACGGTGCCTCGGGCTCTCCAGCGAGCACAAATTGGCTCTTGAGGCGCCAGGAAAGTGCTCGACGGATAGCTAGGGCTTGTCGGGAAATTGCGGGCCGCGTGGGGGTGAGCGTGAGGGTGAG
>CAZYFU010000109.1:0-21852 GCA_964647025.1 uncultured Myxococcales bacterium
AGCGATGCGAACCGCAATTCCCCATTCCCGTGGGGGCAGAACTCGATTGCCCTGTATAGCAATGGCTGTGGAAAGCGCGAATTCACACGCGGGGACGCGCGAATATTGACAAAGCCGGGCATGGAAAGGTAGGGTTTTGTCCCACGTGCTATGAGGGAAAAGGCGGCGAAGGCCAAGGGCAGGTCCTCCAAAGACGAAGCGCGCTCGCGCTCGAAGTCGGGATCCGTCCAGAGTCAGACGAAGAGGGTCGCTGCCCAAGGAAAAGGCCTCGCTGATGATCAGCCAGGCGGCCGAGGGGCGGAGGTGCGAGCCGATGCCGCTGCGCTGGCTCGGTCGATTGCACAGGTTGCGGCTGTTGGAGCATCACAGGCAAGGGACAGGGGGCCTGCTCCCCCGATGCCGGTTCCCATCGCGACCTTCAATATTTAGTAGTTTGGAGAAGCTATGAGCGAGCGAAGCACATTGGCCGAGAAGCGTGAGGAGGCGGCGAAGGTCCTGCGGGAGATCCTGGACAGGATGAGCGTCGACGCAGAGGTCAGCGCGTTTGACGACGGCGAGAAGATCATCCTCGACGCGCATGGGTCGGAGTCCGGACTGGTGATTGGGAAGAAGGGAGCGACGCTTGACTCTTTGCAGTATCTAGTCAGTCGCATCGTCTTCAAGAAGCCCGGAGAGGCCATGCCCGTGGTGGTGGATGCCGAGGGTTATCGCGGACGGCGCGAGGATTCTCTCGCAGACTTGGCGAGGAAGCTTGCGGAGAAGGCTGTTCGATCGGGACGACCAGTACCGGTGGAGCCGATGAGCCCGCATGATCGGAAGGTCGTGCACAAGACGCTGGCAGAGCATCCAGGCGTGCGGACCGAATCCGAAGGCGAGGGATCGGCGCGGCGCGTGGTAATCTTCCCGAAGGGCAACGAGCTAGAGGCCAGGTAAGCTAGGGAGCCAGCGCCGCCCACACCGGGCGGAGATCCGCGGAGGCTTCCAGTTGTCGAGCTAGAGCCTCGGCGGTCGGGCTTTGCACGTAGGGCAGCACGCCAAGCGGTCGAGTCCCCGTGATGGCCTCGATGAGGTTGCTGTTCGACGCCTGGTCTGGCGATTCCGAGCCGGCGACGTTGACCAGGACGATGCCGACGAGAGGCAGACGACGGCGTCGGATTTCCGACACAGCCAGAGCAGTGTGATTCACCGTTCCGAGGCTGTTTCGGGCCACTAGAAGAATAGGAAGGCCGAAGGCGGTCGCCAAATCGGCGCCGGTCGTCGAAGAGGTATACGGGGTCAGGAGACCTCCTGCGGACTCGACTAGCAGGATGGATCCGTGCAGTGATGCGGCCTCGAAGTGTTTGGTCAGAGCGGGAAGGGAGGTGTCTGCTCCCTGTGCCGCTGCTGCAGCGGCAGGCGCGACAGGCTGGTCGAGGGCAACAGGGCACACGAGACTCGCGGGTAAGTCGTGCCTCTGGGCCGCTGCGGCCAGGGCTTTGGCGTCGTTGGGCTCCGGATGGGCGCCGGTCTCGACTGGCTTGAAAGGAACCGGGCGAAGACCGCGCTCGGCCATGAGCCAGAGTAGCGCCATCCCGATGGTGGTCTTTCCGACGCCAGTGTCGGTACCAGCCAGGAAGATGCCGCGTCGACAGGGGCTGGCAGGTCGGGCCAGCTCGGCGGCAGGGGAAGGGGAAGAGATGCGGCCGAAGGAGGAGGCACCCGGGGAGAGCTCGGACAAGGCCTCGACAAGGCGAGAGATTTGCCTACCTGTGTGCTGAGCGGAGAAGGTCAGCCGCAGTCTCGAAGAGCCCTCGCGGACCGTAGGGGGCCGGATGGGCTGGACGAAGAGCCCTCGGGCCCTTAGTTGCGCTGACGCAGCCACCGCTGCCTCGTCGGACCCGAGAATCAGCGGAACGATCGGGGAGCCGGTCTCATCCTCCACCAGGCGCATGTCCGACCGGAAGGCGGCAAGGTTCTTACGCAGCTTCTCGCGGAGGGCATCGCCTTGGAGCGAGCGGACGATGGATACGGCTTCCAGGGCGGCGGCGGCGACAGGCGGAGGAAGAGCGGTCGTGAAGATGAAGGGCCGCGCCCGATTGAGGAGGTAATCGCGGAGCACGCTTTCTCCGGCTACGAAGGCCCCCGAACAGCCGAGGGCCTTGCCAAGGGTGCCGACTAGGATGTCGGGGATGACTGCGTGGGCGGCACAAAGACCTGCGCCTGCCGGTCCGACAACACCGACGGCGTGCGCCTCGTCGACCAAGAGAGCGGCGTCGTGCGCTTTGGCGAGGGCGCTCAGCTGGTGGAGCGGGGCAACATCCCCGTCCATGCTGAAGAGGGACTCGGTGACGAGAAAGCGCCTTCGGGCTTTGGGACCGAGGAGCGAAAGATGGCGTTCGGCCTGAGCGAGCTGGAGGTGGGGGTAGAGCGCGAGCTTCGCTCGGGACAGCCGACAGGCATCGACGAGGCTGGCATGGATGGCCCGGTCCGCGACGATGAGGTCCGAGGGACCTGCGAGGGCGGTCAGGGTGGCGAGGTTGGCCTGGTAGCCCGTGGGGAACAGCAGAGCAGTGGGGCGACCGACCAGGACTGCGAGGGCGTTCTCGAGTGCGCGGTGTTCGGGGAGATCTCCGGCGATAAGGCGCGAGGCTCCGGCGCCGAACCCGGAGACTCCGGCGGCTCGGGCGCCAGCTTCGGCAAGAGCCGGATGGCAGGCCAGCCCCAAGTAGTCGTTGGAGCAGAAGGAGAGGAGGACCTCACCCCGGCAACTGACGTCGACGCGGGAGGCTCCGGTGAGCTCGGGGAGAGTCCGACGCCGGCCTTGCGCCTGGAGGGCCTGTAGCTCGGCGCGGAGCTGATCGGTTAGTGAGTCCGGCAAGATGGCTGGAATTTGGGTGCGTGCAGGGCCGGTGTCAAATCATCCGCGTGTTCCACGTGGAACAAATGCGCCCGCCCACCTCGGTGCACCAGCCCTGGTGGCGTACACAACCGAGTTCCTCAGCTCACACGCATCCTGGGCGCAAGACATGGGCCCGGCAGTGAAGACGACAACCTGCCCTCCAGGCCGCACCAACTGCGAGCCGGCCTCGATCCAAGCCTCCGGCGGGAAAGTCGCTCGCGATGCCGCGACGTCGAAGGATCCCCGGGGAACCTCATCGTGGCGACACCTCGCTACTTCTAAGGACGCGGAGGTCCCGAGAATCCGCTTTGCGGTCGCCAGGAATGCCGTTCTCTTTGCACGCGGCTCGACCAACAGAGTACGGCAATCCGGCCGCAGCACCGAAAATGGCACGCCCGGAAGCCCACCACCGGCGCCAACATCCACGACAGCCGCGGACGCCGGGCACAGCCTGGCAAAAGCGAACGAGTCCGGCAGATGATCGCCAACCAACTCATCCATGCTGCGAGCACCGGTCAGGTTCACGCTAGCGTTCCATTGCAAGAGGAGATCGAAATACGCGGCAATCCGGCCGACCTGACTGCTCGTCACCGCGACCTCCCAGGACCTCGCCAGGGCGAACACCGCCTCGATTGCATCCGATTCGGGCACGACGCCACTATAGCCCACCACACGACGCGGAGGGTGGCGCCGATCTTTCGCACAGGTCTCACGCAGGATAGAATCAACCTTCCCCGAAGGCATGGACCACCCGCAGTCAAAAAGCCGACTTCTCCTCGTCGACGGCGACCCTAAAAGCCTTCGGGTGCTCGACGTGAGCCTCAAGAAGGCGGGCTTCGAGGTGACCGCCGCCACCAGCGGCCGCGAGGCGCTCTCCCTCCTCGAGGCGTCCGTGCCGGATCTCATCATCTCCGACACCGACCTCGATGAGATGGATGGCTTCGAACTATGCCGGCAAATCAAGGCACGCCCGGACTGGAACAAGATTCCGTTCCTGTTCGTGTCTAGCCGCAAATCGATCGAGGACAAGATCCGGGGGCTCGAGCTGGGCGTGGACGACTACCTTTCAAAGCCCATCTACATCAAAGAAATCGGCATCCGTGTCCGCACGGCTCTCCAGCGCGCTGAGCGCGAGCGCATGGAGTCTCGCCGGGAGGGGCGAACTCGCTTCGCCGGCGACCTCTCCGACGTGGGTGTCGTCGACCTCGTCCAAACCATCGAGCTCAACCGCAAGTCCGGCATCATCCACATCGTCAACCGCGACAGTCGCCGCGGCTCAATCTTCTTCCGCGATGGGAAGATCATCGACGCAGAGGTTGGCCGGCTCTCGGGAGCCACCGCCGTCTACCGTCTCTTCTCCTGGTCGGAGGGGCACTTCGCCGTCGAGTTCAAACAGATACGCCGACATGACGTGGTCGACACGCCGATGGCCCCCCTGCTGATGGAGGGGATGCGCAGGCTTGACGAGACCACACGGCTCCTGGAGAGGCTCCCCTCGCCGAAAGCAATTCTCGAAGTCGACTGCCGGGTTCTTGCCGAAGAGCTCGCAGAGCTCCCTGACGAGATGAATTCCGTGCTCCGTCTCTGCGACGGCACCCGCACCCTGCAAGAGGTCGTGGAGGACAGCGACCAAGCCGACCTCGAGGCACTCAGCGCGATCGCCAAGCTCTTCGGGGAGCAGATACTCTTCGCTCGCGCGGCCCCGGACCCAGCTGGCGAGTCAGCCCCGACCGAGCGCCTTGCGCGCTGGCTCTCGGAGGGCGGTGCCGAGGATGGCGCGATCGCCGAGGATCCCACTGGGTCCTCCGAGTTTCCGGCCCCCATGCAACTCGGAGACGATAGTGACGTGCTGCCGGCGCCGACGCCGAAGCCCGCGCGAACGCTCAAGCTTCCGGCCATTGGCGGCGACGACCAGCCATCCGGCGAAGAGAGCCTAGGCGCCGCGCTTCCACCCCGCGCAGAGGGAGTCAGCGACTCGGATACTCCGATCCTTCGCGGAGTCGACACGCTCAAGGGGGTGCCTGTGGACTCCCTATTCGCGGGCCTCGCCGACCCGACACCCGGTCCCGCGGCTGTCCGTCCTGCGGTCAGCGCCGACGCTGCCCGCGCTTCCACCCAAGCCAGTCCGGCCAATGAGCAGCCCAACCGGCCTCTGGGAATAGCTGAACGGATGTTGAGTGAGGACTCGGCCGTGCGAGCATCTGCGATGCACGAAGCGATCTCCGACGGGGGCGGCACCGTCCGAATGCCTCTTGCCGGGCGCGACACGCGGGAGTACGGGCGCCCGGAAGAGGCGGCAGCCGCTCTCGTGGAAGAGGTCGTCTCCGGCACCCACAGCTCCACAGGGCGCAAAGTCCTCGCGGAGCCAGCGCGACCCTCCAGGGAGGTGGACTGGGGAGCATGGACAACGCTCGACAGGACCGACAATCCTGGACCGTCCGCAGCATCGCCGGCTGGCCCGTCCTCTGCTGCCGGAGACCGCGGGGACCACGCAGATGCGTGGCCAGACCTACCGCCTTCCACCCCAGTGCCGGCCCAACCGGAGTCCCTGGCCGGGGCAACCGAGTCGGCCAAGCCCGCTGACCAGCAGAGCGACCCGCCGCCCGATGGGCCTACAAATCCGGTCGAGTTGCCACTCAGCGATGCTGCGCCAGCGCCAGCCGATGCGCTTGGCCCTTCGTCCGCAACGGCTGCATCGAACCGAAGGCTGTGGCTGTGGGCGGCTGGCGCGTTTGCCGCTGGGCTTCTGGGTTGGTTCTTGATTGCATCCCGAGCCTCGCCGGAAGCCGAGTCCCCGCGGGTCGAGCCTGCTCCTCCGCCGGTAGCCGCGACGACAGAGGCGACTCCGCCCGTCCCCGTCCCACGTCGAGCCCCAGCGGCCAAGACAGATCAGCCCGGCTCCGACGGACGGCCGAAGCCTGAGCTCGGAGCCACCCGCAAGCCGGGGTCCTCCACCCTAGCCGCGCCCACCCAGCCCGCCGCCCTGCCGAGGGCGGATGCGTCGGAGCTTCGCCGCAACTGCGTCGCCGTTGACGCGGATGGAAAAGGAAAGGCCAAAGCCGTGGCCACGGCCTGCCGCCCGGCCCTCGAGGCGGATCCCAGGGCCGTGGACGTGATGGTCATCCTCGCGCGCGCCGAGCTGGACCGTGGCCGGCTGGGCGAGTCGCGCGCGCTTGCGAAGAGGGCATTGGCAGCAGATCCACAGCGCTTGGACGCTTACATCTACCTTGGCAATGCCGAACAAGAGGCCGGCAAGCCCGAGGAGGCCCGCGCCGCGTACAAGAAATATCTGGAGTTGGCGCCGAACGGACCGTTCGCCCGCGAATTGCGCGCTATCTTGAGCAACCTCTAGCGCCAGATTCGAAGGACGTCGGCATGCTGATACTGGGCATCGAGACCTCTTGTGACGAAACCGCCGCCTCGGTAATCGAGGACGGCCGTCTCATTCGTTCGAACATCATCTCGTCGCAGGTGCTGGTCCACGCCGAGTACGGCGGCGTGGTTCCGGAGGTCGCGTCCCGTCAGCACCTGGCGACCGTGGTGAAGGTGGTTCGGCAAGGGCTGCGCGAGGCGGGGGTCGAGGCCTCCTCGCTCGACGGCATCGCCGCGACCTGCGGGCCCGGCCTCGTCGGGCCCCTGCTCGTAGGCGTGGAGATGGCGAAGTCCATGGCCTACGCCATCGGCAAGCCGGTCGTCGGCGTCAACCACTTGCGGGGACACCTGGCCGCTGTCTTTCTCGAGGACCCGAAGAATCCGCCGCCGCCGCCATTTCCACACTTGGCGTTGCTGGTCTCGGGCGGCCACTCGACCTTGTTCCGCGTGGAGGGCAAGGCAAAGACGCGCCTGCTCGGGTCCACGCGCGACGATGCCGCGGGAGAGGCTTTCGACAAAGTCGGCAAGCTGTTGGGGCTGGGGTATCCCGGCGGGGTGGTCATCGACAGGCTGGCCACCGGCGGAGATCCGGCGGCGGTCCTGTTTCCGCGCGCGCTGCCTGGCCGCGAGGACTTCGACTTTTCGTTCTCGGGTCTCAAGACCGCAGTGGCAACCAGGCTGGAGAAACACGGACGTCCCGAAGGCAAGGCCCTGGAGGATTTCTGTGCGAGCTTCCAAGCGGCCGTCGTCGATGTGCTGGTCAAGAAGTCGCGACGGGCGCTGGCTCGCGAAGGCCTGCGCCACCTGGTCGTCTGTGGCGGTGTCGCTGCAAACCGCGGCTTGCGTGCTGCACTGGCCAGGGCCGCCGACGAAGACGGGTTCGCCCTCTACATTCCCACCCCGAAGCTCTGCACCGACAACGCCGCGATGATCGCGCTCGCTGGCACCTGGGCCCTGGAACATGGCGAGCAGGGTGGTCTCGACTTGAGCGTGGATCCGGGGCTACCGCTTTCATGAGCGACGACGCTTGTTCGCGGCTGCCGAGTGCGCGGGAGCTGCTCGCTCGACACGGGCTCTCGCCGAAGAAAGCCCTTGGCCAGAACTTCCTGGTGGACCCACGCGTTCAGGACCGCATCGTGGCCGCGGCGCAAATCACTGCCGACGACGTGGTCGTCGAGATTGGCGCGGGGCTCGGCGCGCTGACTGCCCGGCTCGGGCTCGTGGCGAAAAAGGTCATTGCCATCGACCGCGACCGGCAGCTAGTGGAGGTACTGCGCGCCGAGCTCGGCCAGCAGGCGAACATCGACATCGTCCTCGGTGACGCCTTGGAGATCGATTTCGCGCTCGCGGCCGAGAAAGCCGCTCGTCCCCTCGTCGTGGTCGGCAACCTGCCGTACGTGGTGACGTCGCCGCTCCTTTTCGCGATTCTCGACGGTGCCGCGGGCGGGGCCGTCATCGATCGCGCCGTCCTGATGGTGCAGAAGGAGTTCGCGCAGCGGATGCTCGCGCCACCCGGCAGCCGTGTCTATGGGCGCCTCTCGGTCATGGCCCAGCAGGCCGCGGAGGCGGAGATCCTGTTCCACGTGGGCGCGGGTGCGTTTCTTCCGCCTCCGGCGGTGACCTCGTCGGTGTTCCGGCTGCGGCCGCGTAAGCACCCCCTTGCGCCCGTGAACGACCGGGCGGTCTTCGATCGCGTCGTGCGGGAGGCGTTCGGTACCCGCCGCAAGATGCTCAGGCGCGCGCTCGAGCCGGCATTCGGGGACCGAGCGGCTCCAGCGCTCGAGGCTGCTGCCATCGAGGGCACGCGCCGCGCGGAGGAATTGTCCGTGGCGGATTTCGCTCGGCTCGCCAATGCTTTGAGCTGAAATGCCCGAGCTACCCGAAGTCGAGACCGTGGTCCGTTCGCTGCGGCCCGAGGTGATTGGCAAACGAATCGACGAGGTCTGGACCAGCGGAAAGCCGCTGCGGCTGGCCAGGAAAGTCGACACGCGGAAACTGAAGGCTGGCGTGGGGCGGACCATCACGGCCATACGGCGGAAGGGCAAGTACATCCTCATCGACCTGGACCACGGCGGCGGGGTGTTGGTCCACCTCGGCATGACGGGGCGCCTTCGTGTGCAGCTTGCCGACGAAGAGCGAGCGAAGCACACACACGTCGTCTGGTCACTGCCGGCCGGGCACCAGATGCGCTTTGTCGACCCTCGACGGTTCGGTTGGGTCGAGGCAGCCCTGGCCGTGGATGCGCTGCCCGAGGTTTCCGGCCTCGGGCCCGACCCGCTGGCCGAGCTCGACGCGACGGAGCTTGCAGCGCGGCTTGCATCGTCGCGTGCGCCGATCAAGGCGTTCCTCCTCGACCAACGCCGCGTCGCCGGCCTCGGCAACATCTACGTCTGCGAAGCTCTGTTTCGCGCGGGCATTCATCCAAGCACCGAGGCGCGCCAGGCGCGCAAGAAGGCGCCAGCGCTTCTCGATGCGATCCGCACCACCTTGGAGATCGGCATCTCCAATTGCGGGACGACGTTCCGCGACTTCGTCAGCTCCACCGGCGAGCCTGGGCGAAACATCCAGGCTCTGCTCGTCTACGGCCGCGAGGGAAAGGAGTGCACCGTGTGCCTACAGAGCGTGCACAGGCAGGTCGACAGTGGGCGCTCGACCTTCTACTGCGCTCGCTGTCAGCACCGTTAGCGGAAGACGCATACGCTGTCGTCGGCGCCCATCGGCAGGACGTCCCTGCCCAATCGGAACACGTACGTGGCCACGGTGTCCGCGCCCCAGCAGTCGGTGCCGAGCAACGTGTCCCGAGGCAGATTGGGCGTGAGATCGGCCTTGAGGTCAGCGCGGCCTTCGCCGGTCGCGAGCCAGCGCGAGACCATGGTCGCCTTGATCGGCAGGCCGGTGTCTTCCGTCGTGCCCTGCCAATCGAACTGCATGTGGCCGGACTGGTCCTGCGCCAGCTCGTAGACATAGTTGGCCGACTGGGTTTGCACCGTCGGTAGACTCCGGTTGACGATGGCCATGCTCACGTGCACGGCCGCACCCGCGGTCGAGCGCGGACAGTGTGTCCCATCGCCGGACTTGTCGTAGCAAACGTCCAGGTGGTCCAGCTCGATCAAGCCCGGGTCGCTGTCCACCGGGTACCCGACCAGTCGCGGGCTTTGGACGTCGAAGTGAATCTCGCCATACCCGGTCCGGGCGCTTCCCTGCGAGGTGTATTGCCCCGACAGCAACGAAACCCAGGCGTCGTCGCCTTGTCCCGTCCGACGGATCTGCACCCAGTAGTCCATGTGCAGAAGCGTCGCGGAATCCGCCGAACGCCGCATGACCACCCGCGTCTCCCAGCCCGGCTTCTGCTCGTCGGGAAACGGGCCCCAGGTGCGCTCGTCTCCGTTGCGTGAGGTCGGCGTGTAGCCGCGCACGGTTTCGACGAACGCGGTCAGGGTGACGATGAGGCTGTTGAACGTGATCACCGCGGTACGCGTCGCCTTGTAGTACTCCGCCGAATCGAGCCGGCTGACCGAGGTCAGCTGCACCTCCATGTCGCTCGACTCGGGCAACGCCAACTGAAAGTCGACGTCTTCGTTGGAGTAGTTGCCGCAGCCCAGGCCGAGGCCCAAGAAGGCGGCGCAGATACCGGTCAGTATCCTCTTAGAAGTCATAGGCAAGCCCCGCGGAAAGCTCCCAATATCCGAGGGAGCGGTTCTCGTCGATGTTGTAGAGCAAGTAATGGACACGGCCGCGCCCGAGCAAGAGAAAGCTGTCCGAAAGTTGGTAGCGCATGCCAGCCACCAGGCCCGGCGTGAACGTGGCGAAGAACTGGTCAGGGATGCTGCCGTCGTCGAACTTGCGGCTCATGAGGACGAAGGCCAGGCGGACGCCGCCGAAGGTGGAGAGTCCGCTACGGCCAAGGCGCCACTCGGGGGCGATGGTCGTGCCTGCGGTGACCTCGCTGAAGCGGAAGGATAGCTCGGTTCCAAAGCGGTTGAGCTCGCCGTTCGCGCCGCCGCTGGCGACGTCGAAGCCCCACAGCCATCCGCGCCGGAGAAAGTTCCGGACCTCGAAGTCCACGGCCAGCATCGCCGACGGCGGAAACAGCCCATCGCGGGTCGGGCCGTCGAAGAAGGTCTGCATCATGCCCCCCAAAGCCAGGGTCAGCCGCGTCCCTGGCTCACGTGAAACGCCCTTCACCGGGTCGTCGGAAAACGGAGCATCATGCAGGCGCGACTCGTCGATGTACACCACCTGCCCGGGCGCGATCTGCAGATCGCCGATGCGCAGCCTGTCCGCCAGGCGGCGCCGCACGCGGTAGTGTCCAGCGGGAAGCGCGATTTGCCGATCGCCCTCTGCGGCCTTCTGCACCTCGGCGGCGATGAATCCGTTGCCGTCGACGATGTAGTAGATGCCAGCGGGCGCGTCCCCGGGGACGTAGATGCCTTCGCGGCGGCTGGCGATGTCCGTGAGCACGAGATCCGCGTTGCCCTTGAGGTCGTAGCTGAAGGTCGGATGCTGTGCCCCGGCTGCGCTCTCCGCTGTGTCGGCCACCGTGCGTGCATAGGCGTAAGCGTAGGCCTCGGACAAGCTCACGCGGCGGTCGCGCGACCGATCCGCGTCGCCGCGCAAGCCGCTGACGAGGTAGTGCGAGAAGTAGCTGCCGCCGATGTCGTCGGACTCTTGCGCGTCCTCGTCGCCACTGGCTGAGGTGAGCAGCACGAGGCCGCGCGTCTCCTGCGACCCGGCGGCCTCGATCTCGAAGGCCGGTGCGCGCCGCGCGCCCTTCGTGCGATTGACGATGCCCGACCGGCACGAATCGATGATCCCGATGCGAATGTCGGCCATGCCCGAGGACAATCGCGCCTTGATGTCGGCCAGCCGTAGGCGGCTCTCGCCCAGGCGCAGATCCCCGTCCTTGGCGTGGCCGGAAAAGTAGAAGATGAAGATCGCTCTCTCGCCTCTGGTTTTCGCCTGGGCGATGCGCGCCTCGAGACCGGACAGCGATCGCCAGACGGTCTCGGCCGACTGATTGAGGACCAGCAGCGCATCGTCCGGCGCCACGCCCCCGACCTGGGTGAGCACCGCGTGCATCTTTCGCGCGTCGTCGGTCGCGTAGCGCAGCGGACGGGTATCGGCGCCGCCCTGGTCGTTGCCGGCGATGAGCGCGAAGCGGCGCTGCCCCGAAGCCCGAGCCTCCACGGCGAAGAGCAGCGCGAGCACAGGTCCGGCGCGCGCGATGAGGCTAAGCAGCGTCATGGCTTCTTGAACGACCAGGAAAAGACCTGCTGACCGCCGGTGAACGCAGGATTGGGCAGGGCGTCGAGGTCGCCTTTGCTGGCGCGGTAGCCCTCGGTCACGGCCTGCCGGGCGGACTGCAGGTCGAACGGCTTTCGCGCCAGGAACATGTAGATCTTCTCTCGACCTTTTCCGGTCAGCTCGAAGCTGTCCGGCAGGTACACGGTCTCCTGGGTCGCGCCCACCGCCAGCGCGGGGCCGGCCTCGGGATACAGCGGCGTGATCTCACCCTGTTCGTCGACGGAAAGCGCCGCGAGGTAGCGAGCCTCGGCGGTCCTGTAGCCAAGGCGGATGCGGTCACCGACCTCGAGGATCTCGTGCGAACCGGGAGGCGCGACCCTTTGCGCAGCGGCGGATGCGACTCGCACCGTGGCGTCGACGATCGTGCCCTTGATAGTGTTGCGCGGCCGGCTCGGGGCACCGATGAAGAACACCGCCACCGCGGCAGCAGCCAAAAGGCCTCCGAGGCCAAAGCCCCACAACGAGCGGGGCCGAGTCCGTGGCACGCGCCGGGCGCGCTCGACGCCGCCCGCGAATCGTTCGAAAGGAATCTCCCGCTGAAAGTCGTGCTGCTCGTCGGTGATGGCGCGCAGCTTACTGCGACAGGCCGGGCACGAAGCGAGATGGCGATCCACCTCGGCGCATCGCTCGGCGGAAAACTCGCCCGCCAAGAAGCGGCGCAAGGCCAGCTCGCCCAGGTGGGCCGGATCGCGTGGGACGGTCGCGTTGTTTTCGAGCAACGTCATGACGGAAACTCCTTGCCGCAGACCGCGGCAAACTCTTGCAAGCGTTTGCGCACCGTCGGTACCGAACGGCCCAGGAGCTCGGCCACCTCCTCGAGGGTCATCTCGTCCACGTGGTAGTGGATGGCCACGGCCTGGGTTTCCTGATCCACCTTCGCGAGCATCTTCGCCACCAAGTCGCGCATCTCGAACACCTGCGGTCCACCCTCGCCTTCCGAGCGGGACCGGCTCTCACGTTCGAAGCGCTCGTGCCAGCCCGCCCGCTCGGCGCGAAGGATGTTGAGGCAGTGGTGCGTGGCTATCTTGATGAGCCAGGTAAGGGGCGACGCCTCGGCGCGGAAGCTCGCGTAGTGGGTGAGGGCCTTGGCGAATACGTCCTGCATGGCGTCCTCGGCTTTCACGCGGTCGCGTAGCACGTACGCGCAGCGCCCGAAGACGCTGGCCCCGTATCGTTCGTAAAGCTCGCGCAGGTCAGAGCGTGCGTCGGTGGCCGCCAGGCCCTTTTCGCCCGGGATGAGCTGAAACGTGGGGGTCTGGCGGCCAGCCATCTATTGCAGATCCGAGTAGACGGCGGTGGGGAAGGGACAGTCGGCGGCGTTGCCGTAGTTGTCGTCGGTGCTGGTCGAGAGCGGCGTCGACTTGTAGACGCTGAGATAGCTCGCGTTCCAGCACTCGTTCACGGTGTAGGTGATGGCGAGGTTGGTGGGAACCATGCTGACGTCCGAGCGACCGGCACCACTCCACAGCCAGCGGCTCTTGACCTTGCCCACGCCACCGTCGACGGTCTTGGTGGACGGAGCGTTGTAGATGAAGTCCATGCTGCCATCCGCGCCAGGGTTTTGGACGAAGGCGTAGTTTACATCGACTCGACGGCCGGGATGGTCGTCATCCTTGACCTGCTTGAACTGCGCGGCGATGTTCACGACCTGCGCTGGCCCCATGTGGCTGTAGGTGTAGGAAGCGGTACCGATGTTGGCGTCCGGGCCGGGCAGCTTCGCGCGAGCGTCCCAATCCAAAACGAAGTCGCCCGCCCCGAAGCCCTCCATCTCCAGTCCCTGTGCGTCCAAGCCGGCGGTGTGATGGCCCGATAGGACGGTCAGGTACGGCGCGGTCTGATCGTGCTTGTCACGACCTTCGAACGCGTACTGGTACTGGTGAGGCGCCACGCGCGTGACGGTGACCTTCCATTCGATCGGGTCGAGCGGGCCCTGCCACGGTCCCCACACGGCGGTGTCCGTGGATACCGTGGTCGGCGGGTAGTCGGTCACGATCCTGACCAACGTGCCCACGGCCAGCGCGCCGGCGTTGACCACGAAGCTGACGTTGCGGGTGGTCTTGTACCACTCGGCGGTCTCACCCAGCAGGGCGTAGCTACCGCTCTCGACGGTGAGGGCTCTGCTGTCGGAGCCCGGGACCGACATGGCCACCGTGCTCGCGCGTGGAACCCCAGTGGCGAACTCAGAGGCGTCATCCTTGGGTTGGCAGGCGAAGAGGCCGAGGGATAGCAGCAGGGCAGGTGCGGTGTAAGCGAACGATCGTGTCATGGCAGTGTCTCTCCTTCCGAAAGAACCAGACACAGCCGGGCTTCGAAACTGAAAACCCTAGCGGGCGATTGGCTGGTCGCTCACGCGTCAGTCGCTTCCTCGCGGATGAAACGACCGCTGCGCAGCTCGTCGAGCGCTTGCTGAATCTCTTCGCGGGTGTTCATCACGAAGGGACCGTAGCGGGCGATGGGCTCGTTGAGCGGCTTGGCCGCCGCCAGAAGGAAACGTCCGCCCTGCTTGCCGCCGTGGGCGAGGACTCCACCGCTGCGTCCGAACACGACCAGCGCAGGCCCTTGCACCGACCTGGACTTTTCCCCCTCGCCAAAAGTGACTTCGCCGCGGTCGAGGTATGCAAAGGCGGTGTGGCCAGTCTCGATGCTCTCGCGAAAAGACGCGCCCGCGGGCAAGACCACGTCTACAAACTTCGGCGCCACCGACAGTCCGGCCACCGGCCCCTTCCTACGCCCCTCCTCCGCCTCCCCGGCGATCACGCGGATGCTCGCGCCATCATCGGTGACGTGCGTCTCCAGCTGATCCCCGCGCAGGTCTCGGTACTTCGGCCGGGTCATCTTCTCCCGGGCAGGAAGGTTCAACCACAGCTGCAATCCCGCGATGCCCTCGGGGCGCACCACCGGCATCTCCTCGTGGAGGATGCCGCTGCCCGAGGTCATCCATTGCACGTCGCCGCCCTCGATCGAGCCCCGGTGGCCGAGCGAGTCGCCGTGGCGAACCTCGCCGGCTCGAAGGATCGTCACGGTCTCTATGCCCCGATGCGGGTGGAACGGAAAGCCGGCCTGGTAGTCCGCCGGCACCGAGGACTCGAAGTGGTCGAGCAGAAGGAACGGGTCGAGGTTCGTCAGCTGTCGGGTGCCCAGACTGCGAATGAGGTGAACCCCGGCTCCTTCCACGGTCGGCTCGGGCCGAATGACTTGCTCGATGGTTCGCGCGCTCATTTTCATACGATGAGGCTCAACGCAGAAGGGTGCCACCCTCCTCGTGGCACGGCGCTAGCCGAGTTTGCCGGCGACCCGAGCGGTCTCCTCGACGGTCTTGGCCAAAACCGAGCGAATACGCCCCTCTTCCATCATGGACAGGCCAGCGATGGTGCAGCCCCCCGGCGTGGTCACCTGATCCTTCAGCACCGCCGGGTGCGTGCCGGTCTGTCCCACCATGCGCGCCGCGCCCTGCATCGTCTGGGAGGCGATGGACACCGCGAGATCGCGGGGCAATCCCAGCTTGACCGCGCCGTCGGCCAAGGCGTCGATCATCACGAACACGAACGCCGGTCCACTGCCCGCCAAGGCCGTGACGATGTCCATCTTCGACTCATCGACCTCGACCGCTTTGCCAACCGAGTTGAACAATCCGAGGGCTAGCGCCACGTGTGCGTCCGTCGCGGCCTTGCTGCGCGCGATCCCTGCCATACCTTCGCCAATCAGCACCGCCACGTTGGGCATCACGCGAATCACGGCGCTCTTCGGAAGAAACCCACACAACTTCTCGAGGCGTACACCCGCGGCGATGCTCATCACTGGTTTCCCCGCGAGCGCCGTGCGCATGGCCTCGTTGTCGAGCAGCGGCCCCATCTGGTAGGGCTTCACGCACAGGAGCGCGGCGTCGCATGCCTGGGCCACGGCGAGGCTGTCGGTCGAGGTGCGAATGCCGTGCTTGCTGCCGAGGCCGGCCGCCACGTCGGGACGCGCATCGCTGGCGAAGACTTGGGATGGCTGCAGGCTGCCTGCGCGGAGCACACCACGAAGGATGGCCTCGCCCATGTTTCCGCAGCCGATGATTCCTAGGGTCTGGTTGGCTGGAAGTAGATTCACGCGCGCATTACCACACAAGCCGTGTCCAAGGTAAAGTCGGTCGCTGCATGAGTCTCGAAAATCAATCGCAAGCGCGAGAAGCACTGGCTGAAGCTCATCGACTGGTGGTCAAGCTCGGCACCGCGGTGGTTACCACCGAGGAATCCGAGTTGGCCGTGGGGCGCGTGGAGAACATCGTGCAAGGGCTCGCCAAGGAACGCAAAGCCGGACGCGACGTGGTCCTCGTGACCTCGGGCGCTGTCGGCATGGGCATGCGGCTTCTGGGCTTGCGCCAGCGCCCGCGATCACTGGGGTTGCGGCAGGCCTGCGCGGCGGTCGGGCAGGGGCACCTGATGGCCGCCTACGCCGACGCCTTTGCCAAGCACGGCGTGATTGCCGCGCAGGTTCTCCTCACCCAGGAAGATCTTGGCGATCGTGACCGCGCCCTGTGTGTTCGGACGACGCTCATGCGCTTGCTCGAGCTGGGCGCCGTGCCCGTGCTCAACGAGAACGACAGCGTCAGCATTCGCGAGCTCGTGGAGTACAAGCGCAGCCAGGGCGCGGAGACACCGGTGAAGGTATTCGGTGACAACGATGGCCTGGCCGCGCGCGTGGCGGTGACCCTGGACGCAGATCTGCTCGTGCTCTTGACCAACGTGGATGGCCTGCTGACGGCGAACCCGAAGCTCGATCCAGCGGCGAAGCGAATTCCGTACCTCGACGGCGTCGACGAGGCGAGCCTGGCCCGCGCCAGCGGGACCTCGGGCGGCGGGACCGGCGGCATGGCGAGCAAGCTGGAAGCGGCCCGGCTCGCGACCGCAGAGGGCACGTCGGTGGTGATCGCCAACGGCGGCGAGTCGGGAATCCTGGAGAAGGTCCTCGCCGGTGAGGATCTCGGGACGCTCATTCCGACCGCGGACCGCCGCCGCGCCCGCCTGCGCTTCATCGCGGTGGCCAGCAAAAAGCATGGCGCCTTGGTTCTCAACGATGGTGCATTACGGGCGCTGGAGAAGGGCAAGGCCTCGCTGCTCCCCGTCGGCGTGACCGCCGTGGACGGTAGCTTCGACAAAGGCGACGTGGTGGAGATTCTCGACGGCAGCCGCCGGGTCCGCGGTCGCGGCATGGTGAACTACGACGCGGATGCATGCCGCAAGCTGGCCGGACGTCAGAGCGACGAGATCGACGCCATCCTCGGCTACCGAGGGTACGACGCCATCGTGACCCGGGATAACCTGGTGATGGGAACCATGTAGCGCCCGCTCGGCCTCGGTCCGGACCTGGGCTACGGCGTGGGCTTCGCGGTGGGGGCCGTTGGTGGTGGTGGCGTGGCTGCCTTGCGGGGCGTGGCCGGCAGCTTCTTCAGATCCGCGTACGACGTGCAGGCGTCTGCCTCGACGGGGATGAGCACCGTGAACGTCGACCCCGAACCTGCCTGCGACCGAACCTCGATGGTTCCACCGTGGTTCTCGATGATGCGCTGGCTGATCGCGAGGCCGAGGCCGGTGCCTTTGTCCTTCGTGGTGAAGAAGGGAATGAACAGATTGCGCAAGTCGGCTGGTGGGATTCCGACCCCATCGTCACGGAAGCGGACCTCCAGGAACGCAGCCGACGCGGTCCGGCGGGTGGCTCGGCGCAAGCTGGTGGAGATCTGGAGGCGGCCTCCCTGGGCCATGGCGTCGAAGGCATTGATGGCAAGATTCAGGAAGACCTGTCGTAGCTGCTGGGCATCGGCGCGTACCTGCGGCAAGCCGTCGAGCAGGTTCATCACGATCTCCACTTTCGAGCCGCTGCGCTCCTTCTCGAACAGGGTGATGGTCTTGCGGACCACGTCGTTGACGTCGAGTGGATTCTGGTCGCCGCGATACGGCCGCGCGTAGTCGAGGAACTGCGACACGATCTTGTTCAGCCGATCGACCTCCTCGACGATGATGTCGAGGAATTCCCGGGTTCCCGTCTCTGCCTTCTGACCTTCCACGGGGCGCAGGTACTGGGCCGCGCCTTTGATCGAGCCGAGCGGGTTGCGAATCTCGTGCGCGAGACCCGCCGCCATCTGGCCGAGCGCCGCGAGGCGGTCACGCTCCTTCATGCGCTCGTAGACCTGCGAGTTCTGCAAGGTCACGCCGATGGACGCCGCGACGCCGCGGAAGAGCTCGATCTCCTCGGACGAGTAGGCTTCGCGCAGACGTTCGTCGCGCAGGACGAGCATGCCGAGGAGCTGCTCCTCGCCGAGGACGGCGAGCACCACCGAGGCGTTGAGGAGCTCGAGCGCGCGGACCACGAGCAGTAGCGCCTCGCGTTCCTCACCCTGGCGGTTGCGCAGCGCCACCAACTCCCGCTCCAGTCCCTCGACGGAAACCACGCCGGTCCGTCGCAGGCGCTCGAGGAAGCCGCGGTGGGCGACAGCGTCCATGCGCCCCTCCGGCCGCGGGCCCACGTGCCCGACCATGTCGTAGGCCGAGCCATCCGGGTCGACGATGTACATCGAGGCGTGGGTCACCCGGCGCGAATCCTCGAGCGCAGACAGCACACGCGGCACCAGGTCGCGCACGTCGATGACGTTCATGAGGTCGGCGCGCAGGCTCTCGATGCGCCGGAAGAGCTCGTACTTCTCCTGGAACATCCAGCGGTTGACCACGCGCTCGAGCAGCGAGCGCAGCGGCTCGAACACGATGATGATGGCGGTCGAGGCGATGAGCGCGTTCAAGAAGAGCAGGCCAATCTCATTTAGGTCGACCAACTTGATGAGCAGCAGGCCGTAGATGATGGTCGAGATGCTGGCGAGAGCGGCCAAGACCACCATGCGACCCAGCAGCTCGTTGAGATCGAGCAGTCGGTAGCGCACTAGGGTCTGCGACAGGAAATACAGATAAATCGTGACGAGGATGTTGCCGACCGATGGCGCCCAAGGCAAAAGGTCCGAGATGGTCGCCGTCACCGTGGCGAGCCCGCCGATCAACAGATACAGCAGACGGGTCTTCTCGACGCGTGACGGGGTTCGACGATAGCGGCGGTACAGGTAGTAAACCGACAAATACAGTCCGAGATAGACGTAGCTGAGCAGCGCCAAGTAGAACCATTTGCTGGTATGCACCGGCGTCGCGACGAACAAGCTCGACAGCAGGGCCAGGTACAGCACCACCGCGCCCGCGATCGTCACCCGCGACATGGGCGGCGGCCCCGCCTCGTCGCCGAGGAAGGCACGAAAAAAACGCTGCGCCGTCGCCGGCAGAGACACCGCCGTCAACATGGCGCCCCAGCGCAGAAGCGACGATGCGTCCTGCGACGAGCTCAGGAACAGGAACAGGCGTTGGATGGCCAAGTTGAACGCGAACGTCGCGAAGAGTACGTGAACGCTGCGTCTGGAGTCGCGCAGGAGCACGGCCCCACCGACCGCGAAGCCAACGATGGCGGCAACCAAGGCTGAAAGTGTCTGCGTGTTCAAGGCAGCCCCATTGTACCGCCTTTGCCCACACTCCCTCGGTCTGTTAGCATCACCCCGAAGGAGTAAAGCCGTGATCAACTCGGCGGTCTTGGTTCTGAATCGGCACTTCCAGCCCATTCACGTGACCAACGTGAAGCGGGCTTTCTCGCTGCTCTACATGGGGGCGGCGCAGGCGGTGGACCAGCAGTTTCGAACTTTCGATTTCCACAGCTGGGCTGATCTCTCCGCCGAGATGGACGAGGAAGTCATTCACACGGTGAGCCGCGCGATTCGCGTCCCGCGGGTGATCTTGCTGCAGGTCTACGATCGGATTCCCCGTGCCAAGGTCCGCTTCTCTCGACACAACATCTACACGCGCGACAACAACACCTGCCAGTATTGCGGGCGCCAGCTTCCTCGCGCCGAGCTGAATCTGGACCATGTGGTTCCGCGGTCTCGCGGCGGCCGCACCACCTGGGACAACGTGGTCTGCTGCTGCGTCGACTGCAACATCGCCAAGGGTGCTCGCACGCTCGAGCAGGCGGGGCTCAAGCTTCTCAAAGTCCCGGTTCGTCCGCGCTGGACGCCTACCTTCCGGGCTGGGGTCGAGAAGATCCGCTACCGCGAGTGGCTGCCTTTCCTCGATCTGCCAAATGCGTCCTACTGGAACGCCGAGCTGACCGAGTAACCTTCCCACCATCCGATGTCGCCTCCCCCTCTTGCCGGTCTCCGTGTGCTGCTGACGCGTCCGGAGGGTGACGGGCTAGACGAATGGGCCGCGGCCTTTCGAAAAGCTGGTGCTTTGCCAATCCGCTATCCAACCATCGTTGCCGCGCCGCCACCATCGCCGCGCGAGCTCGACGGCGCCCTGGCGAATCTCGGCAGCTACGACTGGCTCGTCTTCACCAGCCAGACCGCCGTCCGCTTCGTGCTTGCGCGGCTGCCCGATGGGCGATTCCCCGTCGGCATGCGACCGCGGATCGCCAGCGTCGGCTCGAAGACCGCCCAAGCAGTCGAGGCTGCAGGCGGCTGCGTCGCGCGGCTGCCCATCCAAAGCCGTCAAGAGGGGCTCGTGCAGGCCTTGTCGGACTTGCCGCCTGGGACGCGTTTTCTACTGCCCATGGCAGCCGGCGGGCGAGAGTTGCTACCGACCGCTCTGCGCGCGCGCGGCTGCAAGGTCGACGTGGTGACCGCCTACGAGACGCGTCCATGTTCCCACCTGCCCCCCCCGCCGCCCTTCGACGTCGCGACCTTTGCCAGCCCATCGGCGATGAACGCGTTCGTGCGGGGGGCCGGCGCAAGCGCGCTGGCCGGAAAACCCGTCGCGGTCATCGGCGTCTCCACAGCGGAGGCTGCGTCGTCGTTGGGGTTGGCCACCATCGTCGCCGATTCGCCCAGCGTCGAGCACCTGATTCGTGCTATCGCAGACGCTCGCCCAGCCAAAGGAGATCCCTGATGTCGTTTCCAGAGACTCGACCGCGCCGCCTCCGTCGGACCGAAGCGCTGCGACGTATGGTTCGCGAGACCTCGCTCTCGGTGAGCAACCTGATGTACCCGCTCTTCGTCTGCCCGGGAAAAGGCGTGCGCAAGGAGATCGTGTCGTTGCCCGGGCAGTACCATCTCTCGGTCGACCAACTCGCGGCCGAGGCGGAGTCGCTTGGCAAGCTTGGAATTCCGTCGGTGATGCTTTTCGGCCTGCCCGAGAAAAAAGACACGGTCGGAAGCGAGGCCTGGCATCCGGAGGGTATCGCGCAGCGCGCGATTCGAGAGCTGAAAAAAGCGAATCCCGACCTTTGCGTCGCGGCTGATTGCTGCTTGTGCGAGTACACCACGCATGGTCACTGCGGGGTCCTCCTCGACAAGAGAACCGGGGACGTCGACAATGACGCGACGCTAGAGAATCTAGCACGCGTCGCCATCGCCCAGGCGAACGCCGGGGCCGACATCGTGGCCCCGTCGGGGATGATGGACGGAGCCATCGGCTTCCTTCGCGATGCCCTCGACGAAGCCGAGCGCGAAAGCGTCATTCTTCTCTCCTACGCGGTGAAGTATGCCTCTGCGTACTACGGGCCGTTTCGCGTTGCGGCCGAGTCGGCCCCAGCTTTCGGGGACCGACGCAGCTACCAAATGGACCCGGCCAATCTGCGTGAGGCGGTCCGGGAGGTCGAGTTGGATGTCGAGGAAGGCGCCGACATCGTCATGGTCAAACCGGCGCTGCCATATCTCGACGTGGTGGCGGAAATTCGACGTGAGTTCGACCTGCCCGTCGCCGCCTACAACGTGTCCGGTGAGTACTTGATGCTCAAGGCAGCTGCGGAGAAAGGTTTCCTTGACTACGACCGTTCCGTACTGGAAACTCTAACGTCTGTGCGTAGGGCGGGGGCCGACCTCATCGTGACCTATCACGCTAAGGAAGCGGCCGAACTGCTCTCGAAGGCTCCGTAGCTGGCAGCGCAGGAAAAGCATCAAGGACGAAAAAAAGTCTTTGACAAATTCTCCGAGATGCTTAGTATCCCGTTCCCCGCTGCGGCGGTGGCCAACGAAAGGCGGCCGAAGCCGAAGCAGGAAAGTCGGTCTCTGAAAGCTGAATAGCAAATTGAGAAGATAGTAAGCCGATACGGCGTCTTCTTCGGAAGGCGGCGGATCGGCCCCTAAGATCCTTGAGTTGTTAGTAAACGCCAAGGGCAACCCCCTTGGCAGGATCACGAATTCGAAAGTGCATGAGGCTTCGGTCTCATGTCGAAATTTAACTGGAGAGTTTGATCCTGGCTCAGAGCGAACGTTAGCGGCGGGCTTAACACATGCA
>CAZYFU010000110.1:0-21373 GCA_964647025.1 uncultured Myxococcales bacterium
GCTAGGGCGCCAAGCGGTGTGACGAACCCGGGGCTTGCGCCGGTGGTCGGCAAGCCGGGCAATTTTTGGGAACGGCGCCCCTGGTGTTAGCGTTGGTTCCATGACCACAACGGAGAGCGCGTCGACAGCCGAGGGGAGACGCCCCGCTGGACGACGAATCGTAGTCATCGTGGCCGTGGGGCTTGCGTGCTTGAACATCGCCCAATGGGCCAGGGGCTGGGTGGCGGAGCAAACCTTCGGGAAGGAGATGGCCGCCGCGGTCTCACCGCGCTCCACCATCGACCGCTTCCACAACATCTTCTACAACAGCCCCAACACCCTGGGCAGGAACACCTGGCTCGGCATCCCGACCATCCAGAACCCCAACGACGTCTGGATTACCCAGGAGCTGCTGTTCGACGTGAAGCCCGATTTCGTCGTGGAAGCTGGCGCGTACATGGGCGGCAGCGCCGCGATGTGGGCGATGTTTCTGCGCGAGATCAACCCCGACGGCCGGGTGCTCACCATCGACATCCAGGACCTCCCCGAATCCACCAAGGCGCTGCCAATCTTCAAGGAACGGGTCGAGTTCCTGCTGGGAAGCTCCACATCGCCTGAGATCGTCGAGAAGGTGCGAAGCCGCGTGGCCGGGCACAAAGTCGTCTTCATCCTGGACTCCAACCACCACAGGGACCACGTCCTCGCCGAGCTGAAGGCGTACGCCGACATGGTTCCCGTGGGCAGCTACATCATCGTCCAGGACAGCAACATCAACGGCCACCCCGTGCAGATCGACCCCCGCGGCCCCGCGGCCGATCACATCGGACAACCGGGGCCGATGGAAGCCATCCAGGCCTTCGTGCCCGCGGACGGACGATTCGTCATCGACGTCAGCCGCGAGCGCTTGATGATCACCACGAACCCCAAAGGCTACCTCCGTCGCGCGAAGTAGCGCCGCCGAGCCGCTAGGCGACCCCGAACATATCCAGGACCTTCGAGAAGCGCGCGCTCACGGCCTCGCAGATCTTCTTCTTCAGCGCCGCATCGATGCGCAGGGCTGCGAAGGAGTCCTCGTGACTCTCCGGGTACGGCTGAGAAACCAAGCTCTCGGGGACGACCACCTTGGCCAGCTGGTCGGCCACGCAGACCACCCGACAGACGGGCGGAAGATCGTCGGTGGGGCTGTGGTGGTACTGGATGCCGAGCGCCAGCGAGTTCGGAAGTCCCCAGTGCCGCGCGATCATGCCGCCGAGCTCGGCGTGGTTGACCTCGAGGATCTCCATCTCGGCCTGCAGCGGATTGCACTTCCCCTCCTCCTGCGCCCGACGAAGGTACGTCAGGGTCTCCGGGTCGAGGAAGCGCGCCAGGACCAGCTTGCCGATGTCGTGCAAGAGCGCCGCCGCGTAGGACTCGGGCGGAATGGGCGCCTTCCCGAGGATGCTCATGGACTCCACCGCCAACGCCGCCGCCACCGAATGGCGCCAAAGGACGTTCTCCGCCAGCCCAAACTCGGGTAGCGGCTGCTGCAACTGCTGGCGCACCTTCGTGCCCATGCCGAGGGTTACGATGGCGCTGCGGCCGAGGCGCACCACGGCATCCTTGACCGTGGTGATCTGCGCCCGCGCGGCGCTGGCCGCCGAGTTGGCGACACGCAGGACCCGCGCGGTCAGGGCTTGGTCGAGACTGACGACTTGGGTGATGCTCTCGAGGCTGGACTCGGGATCGGCGACCAGGTTGGCGAGCTTCGTCCCGCTCATCGGAATCGGATCGAGATCGTAGGCCTTGGCGATGAGTTGATGAAGGTCCAGCACGTTACCCCGTGGAAGCTAGCTCTAGAGCAGGTTCTCCTCGCATTCGCAGCGCACCAGATCATCGACGGTTTCCCGCCGGGAGATAAGTGTGGCCTTGTTCCCGTCCCACAGCACCTGGGGTACGCGCCCTTGCGACACGTAATTCGAGCTCATGGCCGCGCCATAGGCCCCCGCGTCGTGGAGCACCAGCAAGTCACCAGGCTCGGGGCACGGCAGCGGGCGCGGGTCGAGGAATTCCCGATCATCCCGCGTGAAGACGTCGCCGCTCTCGCACAGTGGGCCGGCGACGACCAGGGGCTCGGGCGCGCGATCCTGGCCCTTTCCGATGATGGAGATGTGATGGTAGGCGCCGTACATGGCCGGGCGGACGAGATCGCAAAAGCCCGCGTCCACCATGACGAAACGATGCCCCGGCCCTTTTTCGTTGGCCAGGGTCTGCTTGACGTCGTGCACGCGGCTGACCAGCGTGGCCATGCCCGCCACGGGATACCGGCCAGGCTCGATCTCCACGCGGATGGGTCGGCCGCACACCTTGGCGAAGCGGGCCACCCCCTCGTCGAGGACCGGCTTGAGCCACGCCAGATCGTACGCGGCGGCGGTGGGCCGGTAGGGATGCGGGATGCCGCCGCCGAAGTTCACCACTTGCAGATCCGGGAACTGCGGCAAGATGCCCGCGAAGAAGTCGACCAGCTTGCGCATGTTGCGATCGAAATCGCGCGGATCCGGACCGGTTCCGATGTGCGTGTGCAATCCGACGATCTTCATGCCCGCGGCGATCGCCTTTGCCCGAGCCTCGGACCACATCGGGTCTTCGTGCCAGATGCCGTGCTTGGACGACGGGCCGCCGGTGTCGCATGCCTGCACGTGGCCGTGGCCAAAACCCGGATTGGCGCGCAACGCGATGGGGCCGCGGTAGCCAGCGGAGGCGAGTTGGCCTATCTGCGCGGGCGAGCCGATGTTGGGCATGATCCCGTGTCGCAGGATCACGTCGAGCGCGTTGTCGCGGTACACGTCGGAGGTCAGCATGATGACCGGCGGGTCGTTGCCTGCGGGGAATCCCGCGCGGATGGCACGCAGGACCTCATTCCCGCTGACGGCGTCGATCCACAGGCCCGCCTCGCGCACGAGCTCGAGAACCTTGCGCGACGAGTTCGCCTTCATCGCGTAGCGGACCACCAGGTTCGGCCCGTCGGCCAACGCCTGTAGACGTGCGAGCGCCTGCCGCAGCATGGTCGCATCGTAGAGATAGAAGGGTGTGCCGACCTTCGCGGCGATCTGTTCCAGGGGATAGCTGTCGAGGTTCATGGGGAGCTCGGCATCATAGTCGATGCCGCGGCCGAGACCAACGCCGCGGCGGCGGTCTTGCGCGCTGGCGTCCGACATACGAAACTCCCGCCTCAACCAAACGCAGGAGCTCTCTCATGCCGACCACCAACGAGAATTTGAAGACCGCCTTCGCCGGCGAAAGCCAGGCCAACCGCAAGTACACCGCCTACGCGCTGAAGGCCGACAAGGAAGGCTACCCGCAGATCGCCAAGCTGTTCCGCGCCGCCGCCGAGGCCGAGACCATCCATGCCTTGGGCCACTTGAACAACATGGGCGGCGTCGGCTCGACCTTGGACAACCTCAAGGACGCCATCGACGGAGAGACCTACGAGTTCTCCACCATGTACCCGCCCATGGTCGCCCAGGCAGAGCAGGAGGGCCACCGCGCCAAGACCATGCTGAAGTGGGCGGAGGCCGTCGAGAAGGTGCACGCCGACCTGTACAAGCAGGCGCTGGAGGCCCTGCAAGCCGGCAAGGATCTCTCGACCATGGAGATCTACCTCTGCCCCGTGTGCGGACATCTCGAGCTCGGCACCGCGCCGGACAAGTGCCCGGTGTGCGGCGCGCCGGCCGCGAAGTTCGTGAAGACGGCGTAGACGCGCTCGTCCCGCGGCGGGCACGGAGGCTGGACGCGCGCGAGAAGACCTTCCGTCTTTTCGCGCCCGTGCGTCCGGTTTCTGCGCCCTCGCCACACGCGAACGGAAAGTGCTACTCTCCGCAGCCAAGATGACTCAAGCGAAACACGACCGCACAGCATGGTTCAAGGGTGGTACCGCCAACTGCCAGGTGACCCTGGCCCCGGGAGCGCGCGCGTACCGACTGGTTCTCCTCGGCGCGCCCGGCGTCGGCAAAGGCACGCAGGCCGAGCTGATCAGCGAGCGCCTCGGGCCCTGCCAACTGTCCACGGGCGACGTGTTCCGCAACGCCAAGAACCTCACCCCCGCCGAGCGCACGCCGGCCCTGAACGAAGCCCTCGAGTTCATGAAGCGCGGCGAGCTCGTGCCTGATTCGACCGTCATCGGTATCGTACGCGAGCGTCCGAGCTGCCTTCGCTGCCCCGGCGGATTCTTGCTCGACGGCTTTCCGCGCACGGTCGAGCAGGCCGAGGCGCTGGCCGGCATGCTCAACGACCTGTCGACGAAGCTCGACGCCGTGCTCAGCTACGAGCTGCCCATCGAGCAGATCGTGTCCCGTCTGTCGGGCCGCCGCACTTGCAGCAAGTGCAAGGCCGTCTACCACGTGACCACCAAGCCCCCGAAGGTCGCCGATGTCTGCGACAACTGCGGCGGCGCCCTCATCGTCCGCGAGGATGATCGTCCCGAGGCCATCCGCGTGCGCATGCAGGCCTACGAGAAGAGCACCGCTCCCCTGGCCGACTACTACCGGCAGCGCGGCCTGCTCATCTCGATCCCGGCCGAAGGCACCCCCGAAGACATCTACAAGCGCACCGTCGCCGCACTGGCTTCGCAGCAATAGGCGATTGGCGAAACCAATCCATGCGCAGGGGAGTTTCGCCATGATCACCGCAGGTGCCACCGTCGAAGGCGGCTACTATCTCAATCGCGACGACTGGGACGTGGTCGCCGTCAGCGGCAAGCAAGGGGTCCTGCCCGGAGAAGAAGGCGATCGGTTCGTCAAGCTGCCCACGCTGGCGGTGCTCGGGCTCGCACCGCTGGCGGGCGGACTGTTCGTGGTCTTCCTGCCACTGGTTGGATTCGCGCTGGCTTCTTACTTCGCGGGTCGCGGCGTCTGGACGCGTGGCAAGCGCCTGTTCGGCGGCAGCAAGACGGCCCCCACCTCCTCGGCGGCGGATGGCGCGAAGAGCTCGCAGGAGGCGCCGGCTGCGGACCAAGACGCCCCAGCGAAAGAATAGGCGTCCGGCAGAGCCGGGGTCGTTCGTCTTACGGAGCCGGGGTCGCTGGCCGCTTTGCAGGCCCCGGCAGCTCGACCACGAAACGAGCGCCGCCCTGTGGTGATTTCTCCACCAAGACGTCGCCACCGTGGTCGATGACGATCTTGCGCACGATCGCCAGTCCCAGGCCGGTTCCGCCCTCGCGGTGGGTCACGTACGGATCGAAGATGCGCTGGCGTTCGGCCTCGGGCACCCCGGGCCCGTTGTCGTCCACGACCAGCACCGAGCGATCTCCTCGGACCTCGGCTCGAATGTGGACCTCCGGATTGCGACCGACCGCCTGGACGGCCTGCATGGCGTTCTCCACCAGGTTGGCGATCACGCGTCGGAACAACGTCCTGTCGCACATCGCCGGCACGGGCTCGGCGCTGGGGTCGACGGTGACGAGGCCGTGCCAATCCGGCTGCAGGCGGACCACCTCGGTCAGCAACGCATGCAGATCCACCGCGGCCGGCTCCACCTTGGGCAGCTTGGCGAAGGCGGAGAAGTCGTCCACCAAGCGACGCAGGCTCGTGATCTCCTCGCGCAGGATCTCCGTCGCGGTGTCGAGCAGCCGGCGGTAGGAGGCGTCGTCGCCCGAGTACTTGGTGGCCAGCTCCTGCACCGCCAGCTGGATGGGTGTGAGCGGGTTCTTGATCTCGTGGGCAAGTCGCCGCGCCACCTCCTGCCACGCGGAGACCTTCTGCAAATATTCGAGGCGCGACCGGGCTTGCGCCAGCTCCGCGACCATGCCGTCGAAGGCGAGCCCCAGCTGGTCGAGCTCGTCTTTCCCTTTGGGCGACACCCTCACGTGCAAATCGCCAGCACCGACCCGGCGAGCAGCCTCGTGCAGTCGTCCCACCCGCCGGGTCACCTGGCGCGCGAACACCCAGCCGAGCAGCGGCGCTGCGGTCAGCATGACCAGCACCATCACCACGTACTGGCGCAGGAAGCGCGGAAGGATCAGGTCGTACACGCGTCCGGTCTGCTGCTGCTGATCGATGGCTTCGCGCAGGGACAGGAAGTTCTCGTACATTTGCAGCGGAATGCCGAACGTCAGCTCGAGCACCTTGGGCGGCGCATCTTTCTCCTCGCGCAACGCCACCACGATGGGAGGTGCTTCGCGCGACTTGGCGAGGAGCTCGGGCTCGGCCTCCCATTCGTCGACCTCGGCATCGCCTTCGATGAGCCGTGCTCGCAGAAGCCCCTCGACCCCGGCCAAGCTGTCCACGTCGACCACGCCGGACTCGCCGATGGCCTGCGCCTGCTTTCGGAAAAGCTCCTTACGGTCGGCGAAGTACGATCGAAAGATCTCGGCCGCGCGACTGGACGACTTCTCCAGTTGCTCGGCCTCCTGGACCGAGAAGTCGGCGAACCGGTGCACCACGTAGTAGAAGGCGTACGCCGAAAGCAACGCCGAGAGCAGCGCCACCAGCAGCATCTCGCCCAGCATCTTGAGCGCGAAGCGCCCTGGCCATCTCATGGCGTATTTCCTCGCGGAACTTGGAACGATTGCGAGACCAGGCCCAGCATCCGCTCGCTGTCCTCCACGCGCGGGTTGACGAACACGCTGACGAACGATCCAAAGAAGGTCTCGCCCGAGCCCGCGCGGCTACCTGGGCGCGACAGCCAACGCCTCACGTTCGTCACCAGCTCCTCGGAGATCGGGTTCAGGTCGGCGCGCAGGGTGACGTGGTAGACCGCGTCCGGATCGAGGTTGCCCACGTCCGCGACGGCGAAGTTCACCAGCGACGTGGCGATGTCGACCGCGGCGTTGGGTGTCGGGACCTCGTGCGCTTCGGGCTTGCCGGGCTTCTCGTTCGACACGCGCACGCGCAGCTTCTCGTCCCACAGGTCGTAGACGATCTCCGAAAGCCTGACCGCCTGGGCGACCGATTCGTTCTGGTCCTCGCGCACCAGCGCGACCCGGATGAGGACGCGGGTGGAGAACCCCGACATCAACCGCTCGACGTCACGCGCGCCGAACAGATCCTGTAGCCCGACGCTGACCACCAGCTTGTCGGCCTTGCGCGCGACCCCGGTGAGGCGCACGGGCGGTGCCGCAGCCGCGATGCTGGCGAAGAGCAGCGCGACAAGGCCGAAGATCCAGGCGCCCGCGCGTGCCATCAGAACGGCATCCTGCCGATGGCGTTCGCCACCGAGAGCGTGAAGATGCCGATGTACGTGTCGAGTCTGATGCCGACGTCCGCGGTCAGGTCGGCCGCCACTGCCCGCGAGAAGGACAAGTCGCGGTTGCCGAGCGCATCGGAATTCGTCACGGCAAAGATTCCGAACGCCGCGAAGGCATCGCCACGGTAGAGCAGCCCGTGCCTGCGCCAGATGGGAATCGCGTATTCCACCATCACGCGTCCCGCGAGATCTTCGTAGCGACGTCCCGCCGCGCCCGTGCCAAGCAGGTCGCGCGAGGGCTGGGTCGAGAAGTTGAGGCCCAGCGCACGCGGCGGGAGCAGCTGGTTCAGGTCGCCGACGAAGAAGCGATCGAAGTAGGGCGCGTTCCCCCAGATGCCGCCCAGGTAGAGATGCAGGCCGAAGACATGGCCCCAGCGGAAGGGCAGATACACCGACGACTGCGCCACCGCCTTGAGGAAGCTGTAGCTCGATGCAACCGCCGAGGTGGATCCCTCGACGGAGAGCTCGACGTGATGGCCGCTTCTCGGCAGCACCGGATCCGAGCGCGAGTCGATGTCGAGCACCAAGCTGAAGCTTCCGAGGTGGCTTCGCCCGTCTGGAATATGGGCGCGCGCCATGGGCGGGCTCCCGCCGGACGCCATCTTGACCATCACATCGGCTTCGGCGTGGATCGCTTCGAAGCGGGCCTCCCCGGTCAGGAAGAAGGTGCGTGAAAGGGCGTGGCCCGCCGCGACCGTTCCGCCCAACCGACGGGTGTTCACCGCGAAGAAGTCGGCCGGATCGGCGCTGCTGTCGTCACCAGCGAGACGAAAGAACTCGCTGCCTCTCGAGGCGAGCAGCCCCGCCTGCAACGCGAGTCGCCCCGAGAAGAAAGCCGGCGGACCAGCGATCTTGAGCGCACCGGCGAATCCCGGCTCCGCCCCCGCCACGGCGGGCCGGGTCGAGCCCACGAAACCACCCCCGAGCGCGATGCCTCGGCCAAACAGGTTCCTCTCGGTGGCCGCCAATCCGCCCCAGAACGCGGTGGCTCGGCTCGATCCCAGGTAGATCGCGTCGAGGATGACCGTGCCGCGCTCCTCCACCTCGACCACCAGGTTGGCGAGCCCCCGGCGCTCCCCCTTGAGCAGCGACAGATGAACGTCGAGGAAGTATCCGAGCGCAAGCAGCCGAAGCCGGGCCAGCCCGACGCGCGCGTCGTTGGCGACGAGCACGTCCCCCGGGAAAAGCCCCAGCTCACGCAAGATGAGCGCCGTCTTGGTCTTCTGATTTCCGCGCACCTCGATGGTCTCGATGCGATAGCTCGCCTCGAAGGCCGGATCGGGCGGGAATTCGGGCAACGGCGCAGCCTCGGGGGAAGCGGCGGCTGGCGAATGCCTCGGCTCGGCCGACGCCGAAGCGGCGAGCAAGAGCAGAAGAGCGACCAGGGGTACGCGCATGACCCAGGGCGATTGTATCTTCGAATCGCCCTCGGGCTACGGAAACCGCAAGCCACGCTCAGCGCGGGCGAGGCTCGTCTTCGACGGGTGTGCCGGCTTCGATACGCATGGGTGCATTGTGGCGCCTGGGCTTGTTCTGCGCATCCACGCAAGCACGGGCCACGGGCGCCCTGATCTTCTGCCAAAGGCCTTCCTCGACCGAGGTCGGAAGCTTACGACGATCCCCGGCAAAGCTCGCCGCGGCGATCACCCTGCCGGTGACGCCGCTGCGAATCGTGACCGTGGCCTGAGACCGGCCCGAAGGTGCGTCCTTGACCCGACCATGCACGTAGACGGCGAGATTCAAGGCCGCAGCCATATCGCGAAACTGCTCGGCCGTGTCGTTCGGCAGCAAGTCGGTTTGCACGCGCATACCGTTGGCTTTCAGCAAGCGAACCACCAGCCTCCGCAACGGCTCGGTCTCGTCGCCTTGGAAAGCGAACACCGCCGCCCGGCCCCGGGCAATCGCGTCTGCCTCGGCCCTGGCGCGCGCCTCGGCCTTCGCCTGGGCGGCCGCCGCGCGGGGCGAGAGGCGCTTCGCGGGCTTGCCGGTTTTGCCGGGCTTCCTCTGAGCCTTTGCCGAGTCCTTGCTGCCGGCCTTGGCGGGCTTGGGCCGCGTGCTGGCCTCAGCCGGGGTGCTGATAGAAACGCTCAGCGCGATCAGGCTCGAGAGAATGCACAAGCGGCCGAACCACATGAGCCGTCCATCTTAGCCGAGCTCGCCCGCGTCGCCGCAAGCCCCCTAGTTCACGCTGATGCGCGGAGCGAGCGCCACCGCGTGAATCACGGAGTCGAGACGACGCTGCACCTCTTCCGAGGGGCTGAGCAGCGCCATCCGCTCGAGCACGAAGCGCAGCCTGTCCTGATCGCCGCGCAGCTCGTAGATGGCGCGCAAGTTGTTGAGCATGCGCAAGACGATCTGCCGCCGCGACGCCGGCTGGAGAAACTGCTCGTCGATCTCGCCGGGATCGCCCGTGGCAGACTCGTAGAGCGAGTGCAGCACCGATGGAGTGAGCACGCGGCCGTCGAAGGGATCGATGGTGGCCATCTCGCCCGACGCCTTCTCGGCCCGGACCAGGAAGTGCCCGGGGAACGAGATCCCCTGCGCCTCCACGCCAGCCCTGCGACAGACCGCCAGCAGCACCACGGCCAGCGACAGCGGATTGCCCGTGCGACGATCGATGACGTGATTGAGAAAGCTGTTCTGCGGGTCGTAGAACTCCGTGACGTTGCCGCGGAAGCCGAGCTCGGTGTAGAGCAGCCGCAGGATCGGCACCATTCGGTCCGCCGGCGCCGGCCCACGAGCCGGGGTGGCCTTCAGCTTGATCCGCGCCAGCTCGCCCATCACGTTGAGCTTCTTCAGATAACCCTGAATGTCGAGCCCCGGATGCTCCGGCTCTGCCAGCAGCAGGGCCAGATGCTCAACCTCCAACTTGTCGTCTGCCTTCGCCAATAGGTGCGCAAAGAGCAGGAGATCTGCCGGTCCGCTCATTGATCAGGAAACATAGCAGAGCCCATGGAAGAGGCACCCGCTTTCTTGTCCAAACATCGCGACGGAGATTACGGGCTTGCGGGCGCGAAAAAATGCGCTCAACTCTGCGCGAAAATTCGGGCTTGGAGCTCCGCTATTTTGGCCTCCAGCTCCGGTACCCGCGCCGCTGCCATGGTCGCCGCCTGGTATTGCGCCTCCAGGTCGAAGATCCGTTCGTACGCCTCTGCGGGATCGGGGGCTTCGGCACGCAGCTCGGCCAGCCGCTGATCGCGATCGCGGTACGCCTTGAGCTCGGCCTCGAGGTCACCCAAGCGCCCATCGTTGCGAAGCGCCTCGGCAGCTTCAGCGACGGTCTTCTCGGCTTCTGCTACGCGACCGCGCAACCGCTCGCACTCGGCCTGGCATGCGGCGAAGCGCGTGCGTAGACTGTCGAGCTCCACGTGATCCTGATCGCGCGACTCGCTTTGCCTCGCGGACGCGTGCTCGGCCCGCAACATGAGGCCCTCGAGCTCCGACAGACGCGACCGTCTGACCCGTTCGGCGTCCTCGACCTCGATCAGCATCTTCTGGTACTGGGCCGCCTCTGCCACCTTTTCCCCCAGCCGTTTCTCGCACTCGCGAAGCTCGTCCTCGAGCTCGGTCACCAGGCTCGCCTGTTCGTTGGCGGCGTCGCGCAGACGATTCACCTCGTCCACGTGCGCGGCCGCGGCCCGGCGGAACTCCTCGATGGCCGCGTCCTGCGCCTCGAGCTTCGCCAGGGTCTCGGCGTCGATGCACGACTCGCCACGCGCCTTCTCTTGCGCGTCCTGCAGGTCGGAAAGCTGGGTGCGCACGCGGGCCAGCTCGGCGCGAACCCGGGCCAACTCATCGTCGGACGCGTCGACGCGCCAAAGCGCTTCTTGTTTCGCGATTTCCAGAGCCGCGATGCGATCGTCGCGCTCCGACAGCGCGGACTCCCGCTCGGCCAGCTCGGCTTCCCGTCGCTTCAGCTCCTCGGCCACGGCCGGCCCCGGCGCAGGCCCGCCACCTCGCAGCCCCGAGGTCAACCGCTGCGCCAGTGCGGTCATCTCCTCCGTGGTCTTGCGGGTGAGATTGACCACCGACTCGTCGGCCTCGATGAGCGCCTTGCGCAGGCGGCCGACTTCCTCGTCGAGCTCGGCGCGCGCCTCGGCCGTGCGACGCACGCGCGCGCGCAATTCCTCGATCTCCTCGGTCTGGGCGCGCGAGACACGCACGAGGCCCTCGGCCTTCCCTTCGCTCTCCGTCAGCTTCTTGCGAAGCTCGGCCACGGAGGGATCGATCGTCTTCTGTGCTGGCGCGGGTGCCTGCACCTCGCGCACCTCGACCGGCGGCGCCGCAATCTGCACCAGCGCGTAGCCCAAGCTCAACGGCTCGTCGGGCCCCGCGACCGCGATGTAGTGGGACGGATCGACCTGCTCTTCCACCAGATCCGACTCGACCCGCAGCTCCGCCGGGGCCTCATCGAATTCGGCAATGCCGTAGGCGTGGAAGGGCGTTTGCCCAAACATCCGCACCTTGGAGAAATGCGGAGCGAGAGCGTCCACCACGTCGAAGTACGCAACGCCCTCACCCTGGTCCCCGTTTCCGACCAGGCAAACAAGCCGCCCGCCGGGAGCCACCAAGCTCAAGATCGCGGGCAACTTCACGGGTCCGCGATCGCGCAAAAGCTCGGCAGCATCGGGGACCAACACCACGTCGAAAGCGCCAGAGGCATCCACCCGGCCTGCGCCGATGCTGGCGAAAGCAAGCCCGGCCTCGCGATGGAGTGCCCGGGCCGCGGAAACCTCTTGCGCAGCGCCAGCCGCGACCACGTCTCCCGCGCCCAGGCGAAGCAGGAGCGCCGCCGCATCGCCATGGCCGCAGCCGATCTCCAGTACTCGTCTTCCGGCGATAACTGGCCGTAAGTAGCTGTAAACAGCCAAGCGCCGCGCGTCACTGGGTGAATTGGATTGGTCGGCCATTGGCGCCGCACTATACATGAAGAGTCGGGCCACGTCGGCCGCCCACCGCATGGCACGGGGCCGAAAAGACAAAATATCGCGGTCGCCCTTGCCCTTCCGCCCAAGGCCGACTATAAAACCCCCTTCACAAGAGGATTTCGCGTCATGCCCAAGAAGGGGATTCACCCAGCCTATAAGTCCGCCACCATCAGCTGTGCCTGTGGGCACAAGGTCGAGACCTTCTCGACCCGCGGGTCGTTCATGGTGGACATCTGCTCGAACTGCCACCCATTCTACACGGGCAAGCAGAAGTTCCTGGACACCGGTGGCCGTATCGAGCGCTTCAACAAGAAGTACGGTCGTCCCACCACCAACACGCCTTCCACCTAAAGGGAAAAGGCTGCGCGGACATCGCGCGCCAGCCCAATAGGCCGCCGCCATGCTCGACGATTTGTTGCTCGCCAAGTTGGCGGCCGTGGAGAGCCGCTTTCACGAGCTGACCGGCAACCTGTCGGATCCGGATGTATTGGCTCGCCCTGCGCAAATGCTGAAGCTGGCCAAGGAGCATTCCGACATCCGTGAGCTGGTCGACACGCTCGCCACCCACCGCGAGACGCAGAAGCGCATCGAAGAGGCGCGCGAGATGCAGAAGGATCCCGAGATGCGGGACCTCGCGCACGAGGAGGAGAAGGAGCTGTCCGCCGAGGCGGAGCGCCTGGAAGAGCGGCTCAAGATCTTGCTCTTGCCCAAGGATCCGAACGACGACAAGAACATCTTGCTCGAGATCCGGGGCGGCACCGGCGGCGAGGAGGCGGCGCTGTTCGCGGCGGATCTGTTCCGCATGTACTCGCGCTTCGCCGAGCGCCGGCGCTGGAAGGTCGAGGTGCTGTCCATGTCGAGCGCCTCGGCCGGCGGCCTCAAAGAGGTCGTCGCGGCGGTCGAGGGCAAGGGCGCCTACGCCCAACTCAAGTACGAATCCGGCGTGCACCGCGTGCAGCGGGTGCCGACCACCGAGGCACAGGGCCGCATCCACACCTCGACGGCCACCGTGGCCATCATGCCCGAGCTCGAGGACGTGGACATCAACATCGACCCGAAGGATTTGAAGATCGAGGTCATGCGTTCGGGCGGGCCCGGCGGCCAGTCGGTCAACACCACCGACTCGGCGGTGCGCATCCACCACATTCCCACCGGCCTTTACGTTCACTGCCAGCAGGAAAAGAGCCAGCACAAGAACAAGGCCATGGCGATGAAGATCCTGCGCTCCAAGCTCTACGAAATAGAGCTCGAGAAGCAGGAAGCGGCCGAGCGCGAGGCCCGACGCAGCCAGATCGGCAGCGGCGACCGGTCCGAGAAGATCCGCACCTACAACTTTCCCCAGGACCGCCTCACCGACCATCGCATCGGCTTCACGCGGCACAACCTGCCGTCGGTGATGGACGGTGACCTGGAAGACATCATCACCAACCTGCGCGCCCATTTCCAGGCCCAGGCTCTGCGCGGCGACAGCCCCGAGCAAGATCCGCAGAAGTCGTAGTTGAAAAAGGTCGGCCGGAGAGGGAAACCTCTCCTATGCACAGCACGCAGTGCCTGGCCATCGACGGTGGTGAGACTGGCGTCCGTCCACGCAAAGACGTTCCGGTTTCGGATCAGTGGGATTTGTCCAAGCTCTATGCGACGGAGACGGCGTGGGAGGCCGACCTCGAAAAGTATCGAGGCATGCGCGAGAAGATCCCGTCCTGGAAGGGCAACCTCGGCCGAAGCGCGGAGGCGTTGGCGGCGGCCCTGACCTTCCTGCGTGACTTTGGCATGTTGGAGGACCGGCTGGCAGCCTACGCGGCCTTGCGCGAGTCGGAGGATCAGGGCTCGTCGGTCGCACGCGACCGCACGGCCCGATTCGTGCGAACCCAGGCCGACGCGCAGGCGGCCTGGAGCTACTTGGACCCCGAGCTTCAGGCCATCCCCGACGAGATCATGGTCGGGTTCATGAAGGAACCCATCTTGGCCGAGTTCGCGGTTTGGTTGCGCAAGCTCCTGCGCTTCAAGCCGCACGTGCTCAGCGAAAAAGAAGAGCGCCTGCTGGCCATGCAGATGGAATCGAACCAAACCGCCGCCAACGCCTTCAGCGTGCTCACCGACGTGGACTTCGACTTCGGCACGCTCGACACGCCCGAGGGGCCTCGCCAGCTCACGCACGCGTCGTTCTCCTCGTACATGCAGAACCCGAACCGCGACTTGCGCCGACGTGCCTACGAGCATTACTACGCGCAGTACGACCGCCACAAGACCACGCTCGGCGTGCTCTACGAAGGGTCGGTCCAGCTCGACCGCTACGCCGCCCGCGTGCGCAACCACAAGTCCGCGCGCGCGATGGCGATGTTCCCGGACGACATGCCCGAAGCGGTCTACGACAACCTGGTGGCCACGGTGCACGCGGGCCTGCCCGCGCTGCACCGCTACTACGAAATTCGCCGCAAGGCCCTCAAGCTCGACGAGCTTTGCCACTACGACGTGCGCGTTCCGCTGCTCGGCGACATGCAATGGAACCACAGCTACGATCAGGCCGTCGACGCCGTGATCGCCGGCCTGGCGCCGCTCGGCGACGAATACGTCCGCGAGCTTTCGCGCGGCCTGCGCCACGGCTGGGTCGACCGCTACGAGAACAAGGGCAAGGCGTCCGGCGCCTTTTCCTACGGCACCTACTCGGCCGAGCCCTACATTCTGATGAACTTCAAGTCCGACGTGCTCGATGACGTGTTCACGCTGGCCCACGAGGCCGGGCACTCGATGCATTCGTACTTCAGCGCCCGCAGCAACCCGTACCTGCACTGGCACTACACCACCTTCGAGGCCGAGGTGGCGAGCACGTTCAACGAGCAGCTCATGCAGCGCTACTTCATCGGCAAGGCCGACTCGCCCGAGGCCCGGGCTTACCTGGCGAACAAGGAAGTGGACGCCATCATCGGGTCGCTGTTCCGACAGACCATGTTCGCCGAGTTCGAGGCCAGGACCCACGCGATGGTCGAAACCGGGACCCCGCTCACCGTCGATGCGCTACGCTCCGAGTACCGCGCCTTGCTGGAACGGTACTTCGGTCCGCGCGTGACCCTGCTGGAGGTGAGCGACCTCGAGGGGTTGCGCATCCCCCACTTCTACCGAGCGTTCTACGTCTACACCTACGCGACCGGGATCTCCGCGGCCATCGCGCTGGCCGACCGGGTGACCAGCGGAGGCCCGCAAGCCCGCGACGACTACTTCGCCTTCCTCCGCTCGGGCGGCTCCAGGTATCCCCTGCAGTCGCTCAAGCTGGCGGGCGTCGACATGTCCACGCCCGCCCCCGTACAAGCGGCCATCGCCAGGTTCGACAACCTCGTGGGGGAGCTGGCGCAGTACCTGAAGGTCGAGTAGCGGCCACTCCTTCCTGACTCGGCGAACGGCGAGCTACTTGCCCGCCATCGCCACCCGCTGGGCGCTCCGGCGTCGGTTGGTGATGGCCGCGCGCAGCCACCAGTCGGTGAAGGCGCGGCTGTTTCCGAACCACAGCTTCTCCATGAACTGATCCGCGATGAAGGTGCGGCGAGCGCGATCCTTGGGCGACCCGATGGTGGTGAGGATGATGACCTGGAGCTCGCGTCCCCCGCCGCCGTAGACCGCCGGCACGCCAGCCACCGGACGGCCGAGACCCACCAGCGCCTTGATCTGGCGCGTGGTTCGGCAAACCACGACGCTGCCCATGTCGCTCCAGCTGGTATCGACCTGCGCATACTGCCGCGCCACGGACGACGTGTCGCCCTCGCGTCCTGCCAGGTTCACGGTCCTGTCGACGATGAAGTCGGCCATGGAGTCGCTCACCCACCAGATCCCCCCCGCCGCCGCCTTCCAGTTCGCGCTGGCCCCCGACGAGGCCCAACGCACGAACACCTTGCCCGCTCCAATGGTCACGAGACGCGCCCTGGCCGAGACCTTCGCGTTGCCCGGCGCCGCATACTGCGAGACCCAGGGGGCTGCGCCGGGCGCCTTGGCCATGGGTCCGCTGAAGATGCCGCCCGCACCGAAGCCGGTCGGGCTTTTCGGATCCAAGCTGAAGGCCTGGGCAGCGTACTGGTCGACGGTAAAGCTATTGAGAAGGTTTGCTGAGGCAGTCATGCCCGGATTTATAGCCTCGGTGAGCCAAGCGTCAAGGCAAGATCACCCGGACTTCCGCGGTCAAGCGCCCGAAGCGCTCTTCGCGATCTCCTGCACGCGGGTGACCAGCGTCTGCACGTCGTAGGGCTTCTGCAGCAGCGTCGCCCCGGCGGGCAGGTTTCCGGTTTCCCCCATCAGCTGCTCGGAGTACCCCGAACAGAAGAGCACGGGCAGCTTCGGGAAGCGCTGGCGCAGCTCATGGGCCAGCGCAGGCCCATGTCGTCCGGGCAGGATCACGTCGGTGATCAGCACGTCCGGCGCCGACGCCATCGCGTTCGCCAGATCCAGCGCGACCTCCGCGCTCTCGGCGACCACGACGTCGTACCCGTGCGCGCGCAGCGCCTTCTGGGCGAACGCTCGAACCAAGGCATCGTCCTCCACCAGTAGCAGCAGTCCCCGTCCGGCCGGTTTCGCGGCAGGCGCCGGCGCCGGAGCCTTGCTCGCGGTCGCCGCTTCGATGGCCGGCCAGTAGATTCTGAACGTGGTCCCGACGTTCACCTCGGAATAGACGTTGATGTGACCGCCCTGCTGGCGGACGGCTCCGTAGACCACGGAGAGCCCGAGCCCGGTGCCCTGCCCGGCGGGCTTGGTGGTGAAGAAAGGTTCGAAAGCACGTCGCTGAACTTCGGGCGACATGCCGATCCCCGTGTCGCTGACGGTGAGCTGCACATACGCGCCGGGCTTCACGTCGTGGTGTTCGCTCGCATAGTCTTTGCCAAGCTCCGTGCGACTGGTTTCGATGATGAGAAGCCCGCCCTTCGGCATCGCTTGCCGGGCGTTGACCGCCAGGTTCATCAGGACTTGCTCGACTTGACCGGCGTCGAGCAGGCATACGTCGTCGACCGCGGATGCGTGAACCTGAAGGCGAACGTCCTCGCCCAAGGTCCGGCGCAACAGATGGTCCATGCCACGCACCACCTCGGCCAGGCTGAGCGGGTGCGGGTCCATGGTCTGCTTGCGTGAGAACGAAAGCAGCTTACGGGTCAGCAGCGCCGCACGATCGGCCGCGGCCATGATTTGCTCGGCCGACTCGACCGCCGACGGGTCGTCGCGCAGCTGCTCGACGAGGAGCGAGCCGTATCCCTTGATGGCCGTGAGGAGGTTGTTGAAGTCGTGTGCGATGCCACCGGCCAGGAGGCCGATGGACTCCATCTTCTGCGCCTGGCGGAGCTGCGCTTCCAGCTCCCGGCTGTGCGCCTCGGCTTTGCGCTGGGCCGTGATGTCGAGGATCTGTATCAGGATATCCGCCCCTGCCTCACCTCGAACCGGCGACAGCGAAAGCCACGCATCCCACTCGCTGCCGTCGGCCCTGACCGCGCGTACGTTCAAACCGTGCAGGGGCCTTCGCTGCCCAGTACATTCGGTCACGCGATCGGCCAGCTGGCGGCGCCCATCCGGACTCACCCACGCGAAGAAGTCCTGCTCCAGGGTCGATAGTGGGTGGCCCAGGAACTCACCGGTTCGCGACGACAAGAAGGTCGGCTTGAGCGTTCCCGACATCACGACGAGCAGCGACGGCGCCGAGTCGACCACCGACATCAGCTGCTTTTGACGGCTGGCCAACTGCCGCGCAGACTGGCGCACCCAACGCCCAATCAGCCAGCCTAGCCCCAACCCTGTCATCACAGCCGCAGCGGACGCCACCAGCAGGACCCGTCGCGCCGCCGCGCCTTGGCGCTTGGCCTTTTCCAGGAGCTGGTCGATCCGTCCTTCGATGTGGACGACCAAGTCGGCGATCGGCTTCTCCCACGGCTGCACGGCGGCCAACGGATCTTCCGCCGGATTCACGTGGGTCTCGGCGAGAATCGCCAGGGTCGCTTCCGCGCCCGGGACGCCCAAGGCCCTGAGCCGTTCCAGGTGTGCCGTGCGCTCTGCCCGAAGCCTGGCCAGTTGCTGATCCAGACCGTCCCGCTCGGGCCCCGATGCAAGGCCATTGCGCTTGTGCTCGAGCACGACCTCCGTGCGAAAGAGACGCCGGATGCCGGTGACCTGCACCAGGCGTTGCGTTTCCTTCGGGACGTCCTGGCGAAGCGTCTCGTCCAGCTGGGAGATGCCCCGGAGCCCCGCGACCGCGGTCACCCCGATGGCGAGGAGCAGGACGATCACCAAGGCCAGGAAAGGGCTGCCCAGTCGGAGACCACGGACGTCGCGCTGATTTGCTTCCACACCAACTCTCCTCGTTGCCAACGCGGTGTCGACGCCCGTCGGCGACCCGACCCTGGCTTCCCACCGCAGTCTGGCCCCATTGTACGCGATCCGACGCAGGACTCCACTCGCCTTCCCGACACCCGCGTTGTCGTGAGGCTATTTGCCGTCGAAGCCCAGGCCGGCGGCAGTCGTGTGGCCCATCGCCCTCGGACGACTACCGACTGGCCGCTTCCGGACGGTAGGCCCAGAGGGTGCCGCTGACCTCGATGGTCACCGTGGTCGTGATGGTGGCCGGAGCCATCCTGTTCGTGTCCGAGCGCCTGACGGTCCTGTGAACGGACGTGGGCGGAACCCTCATGCTTCCGGTGGCCAGCCTCAACCTCTGAACGCGCTTTCCATTGGGGGGAACGTTCTGTTCGAGGATGACGATCCATCCGTTGCCGGGATTGCTGTCCACCAGGGCCGTGTGATGCGGACGCTCCAGGGTTTCTTCGGTGGTCTCGATCTCCTCGGCGCCGTCGGCGAACCTGGTGGAGACGATCGTCGTGGTGAAGACCGAATAGTCCCGGAACTGCAGTACGTCGCCTGGTGTGGCGTCGGTCACCCTGATCGCCGCCCCCCACGTGTAGTCCGCGCCTGGGTCGGTGGTGTTCGAGCTGTGGGCACCAGCGCTGCGGAGCGCTCGGTCGGCCAGATCCCAACACTCGCCACGCCCGACCTGCTGACCCATGCGGCCGCGGGCCCAGTTGATGACACGCTGGTTGATCGTGAGTCCGGACATGATGCACTTCCTAGGTTAGGGGTGAGCGACCACCATGCCATGCATGCATCGCTCGACGATGAGCTGCAATGCTTGGCCGGATGTCGAGCATGGTGAGGAAATCTCGAAGCTGGAGGTCCAGGGCTTCGCGGGCGCGGGAGCCGAAGGCTCGAACGAACAGGTGCACGACCGCTCGGTACAGTCGAGGCGAACGAACCCGTCGCCCACGGTATCCGTGCCCTTGGTCGCGATGCACTCGGCGTTGGCCGAACAGGAAGCGCGAGAAATCTGCGCGGTCGCGGCGCCCGGCCGACGGATCGTGCGGGTCTTTCGCTTGCCCTGCCCGGCATGAAGAACGCAAGGCGAGGAAATGGACGGGACGGCCTTCGAGCCGCCGTCGGGGCCCGAGGCGCTCTGGGCAAGACGATGCTCGCCGGAATCGGGCACCAGGGGCGTGCTGGCGTCGGGCGCGTCCCGGTCGGCGGGCTTGCCGGAGGTGGAGGCCGCATTGGAGGCCACGGCCGCTGGCCCGGCAGCGGAAGGCACGGCGCTGGCCTCGGGCGCCCGGTCGCGTGTGGCGCAGGCGAACGCACAGCAGAGCACGGCGGCCAGGGTCGGCACGACATGGCAAGACGGATTCGCCTTGGGGCGGGACGAAGGCACGCAGCCATTTGCGGCGATTGGGCGCGCAATGTCAAGCGACTTGGACCCGCTGCGCGATCGAGCGGCCACCCAGGCCCAGCCTGCCTCATCGCGAGCTCCGTGCTGGCAAGAGACCATCATGTCAATGTAACTATTGGATTCTGCGCAACAAACACTCCAATCGTTAGCACTCTCGCCCTTCGCTTGACAGCGCAGGATCCGTGCATAACCTTGCTCCGTTCGAATCCAAGCTGGACGGTTGCAACTTTTAGACGCTGAGCGACAGATGCCAATTTACGAGTACGAGTGCCAAGCCTGCGGTCATCGCTTCGAAGAGTGGCAGAAGATGTCCGACGAGCCGATCAAGGTCTGCCCGAAGTGCAAGAAGCGGAAGGTCGACAAGCTGATCAGCCATACGTCCTTCCAACTCAAAGGCGGAGGCTGGTACAGCGACCTCTACGCCAGCGCCAAGCCAGGCAGCTCTTCCTCGGAATCGAGCAGCTCGACATCGAGCACACCGTCGGAGTCGTCGAGCGGCACCGCGAGCTCTGCGGCGAGCACCAACGACAGCAAGGGTTCGGGCAAGAAGAAGGGCGCCAAGGCAGCGGCCTAGCAGTTCCGACGCCGCGACGTTCGCGCCGTGTAGCACCACCCGGTGTCACCGGATGGGGTGGTTTTTGAACAAGGAGAAAGAAATGAAAGTACGTCCTCTTTACGATCGCATCCTCGTCAAGCGCGTCGAGGAAGAAAACAAGACCGCTGGTGGCCTGTTCATCCCCGATACCGCCAAGGAGAAGCCCCAGAAGGGCCTCGTGACCGCCGTTGGCAACGGCAAGCTGCAGGAAGACGGCTCGCTTCGCAAGCTGGACGTGAAGGAAGGCGACAAGGTCCTGTTCTCGAAGTACTCGGGCAACGAGATCAAGATCGACGGTGTCGAGCACCTCATCCTGCGCGAGGACGATGTCCTCGCGGTTCTCGAATAGCTAGGGAGGCAACAGCACCATGGCAGCCAAAGAGATTCTGTTTTCGCAGCCCGCCCGCCAGGCCATTGCCCAGGGTTTGAACCTGCTCGCCAACACGGTGAAGGTCACCCTCGGTCCGCGCGGCCGCAACGTCATCATCGAGAAGTCGTGGGGCTCGCCCACCGTGACCAAGGACGGCGTCACCGTCGCCAAAGAGGTCGAGCTCGCCGACAAGATGGCGAACATGGGCGCCCAGATGGTCAAGGAGGTCGCCTCGAAGACCTCGGACGTCGCGGGTGACGGCACCACCACCGCGACCGTGCTCGCCCAAGCCATCTTCAACGAAGGCGCGCGCCTGGTCGCAGCAGGCAACAACCCGATGGATATCAAGCGCGGCATCGACGCCGCCGTGGCCAAGATCGTCGAGAACCTGAAAGAGCAGTCGAAGCCCACCAAGGGCAAAAGCGACATCGCCCAGGTCGGCACCATCAGCGCCAACGGCGACACGATGATCGGCGACATCCTGGCCGAGGCCATGGAGAAGGTCGGCAAGGAAGGCGTCATCACCATCGAGGAAGCCAAGTCGATGG
>CAZYFU010000111.1:0-21360 GCA_964647025.1 uncultured Myxococcales bacterium
CGTTTCGCCACACGCCTTCCGTCTTCCCGCGTACCGCCCACGAACTCGCTCACCCCCACGCGGCCCGCTATCCGCGGGCCGGCCCTTCGGGCGGCCCGCAATTTCCCGACAAGCTCTAACTAGCGTCTGGCGGCGCGGTCAGCGTGCCGTCCGTCAGATCTGGTAGCCGACAGTCGCGCCGACGAAGAAGGCGTTGAAGAAGCCACCTTCGAGGCGGAACTCGAGGGCTTGCCCATTGGGCAGCGGCGCGCGCACGTCGATGCCGAGAAGCAGGTTGATGATCGGCAGTGCGCCAGGGACCGAAGTCTCCTGGAAGCGGTGTGGCTCGGAAGGCTGGTCTCCGCCGGTGCCCGAGCTCTGGTTCAGGCCCTGCTCGTTGCACGACGAGGGATCCGCGCCGCAATACTGCACGCCAGTCCCGTTGTCCCTCACCTGGAAAGTCCCGTCGGCGTTGGCCTGCGCCGACGTGCGCAGCACCTTTCCGCGCACGATGCCAAGGCCAAGACCGGCGCCGTAGTGAACACCGAAATACTTGCCGAAGAACTGCCGCGAGACGAAGGCGGCGTCCATGGTGATGAGCGACAGATCCCGCGCCTGCACGAGGTCGGTGTCCTTCGCCCTCTCCTTGCCCTTGCCGAGCCAGTAACCGTCGGGCGGGCTCATGTTCTGATAGCCGACGCCCACGGTGAGCTCCCAGGTCCGGTTGGGATCGTCCTTGTCGACCTTGCGACGGAAACCTTCCAGTCCGAAAGAGGATGGCGTGTAGAGCGGTGAGTTCTTCTCCGTGAAGAAATCCAGGAACCAGCCGGGGACCATGATGTAGCGCCAGCGGGCCGCGATACCGTACAGGGGCGCCGACGGATCTCGTCGAGGGGCGACAGCCGCCGCGACGTCGGTCTCGGCAGCTGCCGGCTCCTCGGCAGGGGCATCCCCGGCAACCGCGGCCGCACTCGCGGGATCGACGGGCGAAATCGGGGTATCCGTGGTCTCGGCCCAAGCAGCGGACGCGACACCCAAAGCGACGATGGCCACCGAACAGAACACGCGCGAGCGACGATGCATTGATACCTCCAAGCGATGCGTTGGCGCGACTATACCCTAAGGCGTGTGGTAGCGTCTCGTCGTGCGTCTGACATGCCCAGCCATCCTGATGTCGCTCTCGCTGTCGGCCCTCGTGCTGGTGGCACGGCCAGGCGCGGCTTCGCCCGAAGCCGGCCCGGCCAGCCCCGAGCGCGCGAAGATCGAGGGCTATCTGCAAAGTCACGACGTCGCATCGACGGCGGACCTGCGAGGCATCCTCCCCGCGCCCGAGAAGGTATTGATGACCGTCGCCTCGGACAGCCATGTGGACAAGCTGGTCCGGGCACGTGCGGTGGCCGCGCTGCGACTACTTCCGTCGCCCGCCGTGCAAGAGTTCCTGATGAAGGTGATAGAGGACAAGGCCACCGCCACCGACCCCACCGATCGACTGATCGTTCGCCGCGCGGCGATCGCGCTCGGCTGGATGGCCGGGGCCGATGCTCCCGAGCTCCTGGCCGCGCTGTTCGCGAACCAAGACGCCGAGGTGCGCGTCGATGCCGCGCTCGGCATCAGCATGAGCCGCGCCGAAAACGCCGCGACCGTCTTGCGTAAGCAACTCGCGGTGGAGTCTTCTGCCCGAGTTCGCCAACAGATCGAGCGTCAGTTGGTCGCGCTTGGCGTCGTCAAGCCCGTGGAAGAAGAAGCCACGGGCAGCAAGACCAAGCGCCCCACGCGACAGCCCATGCGCGGCGGTTTCTAGGGCAACCTTTGCGCCGACCTTGTGCTAATTTCCGCACGCCCGCAAATCGCAAAGCCAAGGAGAAGTCGTGCCCAAAGAGAAACTCGGCATTTTGGTGGGCGGTGGACCAGCCCCCGGCATCAACAGCGTCATCAGCGCCGCGACCATCCGCGCGCTCTTGCAGGGCGTAGAAGTCCTTGGCATTCGCGACGGCTTCGACCGGCTGATGAAAGGCCGGCTCGAAGACATCAGGCCGCTACAGCTGGGTGACGTCAGCCGCATCCACTTCAGCGGCGGCTCGCTCCTCGGCAGCTCCCGGGCCAACCCCACCAAGAGGGACGAGGATCTGGTGATGGTGGTGGATTCCCTGCACCGCGTAGGCATCACCCAGCTGATTACCATCGGTGGCGATGACACCGCCTTCTCGGCCATGAAGGTGTCGGAGAAGGCAGCGGGCAAGCTGCGCATCGTGCACGTGCCCAAGACCATCGACAACGATCTCGACCTGGATCCGGCGGTGGATTCGTTCGGGTACAACACCGCCCGCCACCTGGGTGTCGAGCTGGTGAAGAACCTGATGGTCGATGCCAAGACCACGTCGCGCTGGTACTTCGTGGTGGCCATGGGCCGCAAAGCCGGACACCTGGCGCTGGGCATCGGCAAGGCGGCCGGCGCCACGCTGACCGTGATCCCGGAGGAGTTCCCGAAGAACAAACCCACGCTGCGCATCCTGGTGGACATCCTGGCCGGCGCCATCATCAAGCGCTTGGCCGAAGGCCGCCGCTACGGCGTCGCCGTCCTGGCCGAGGGCCTAGCCGAGGGGTTGCCCGACGAAGACATCAAGCGCCTGGGCAACATCGAGTACGACGAGCACGGCCACATCCGGATCTCCGAGCTGAACCTGGGCGACGGCTTGAAGAGGGCGGTGAACGCGCGCCTGCGTGACTTGGGTGTCCCCAAGGTCACAGTCGTGTCGAAGGACATCGGTTACGAGCTGCGCTGCTCGGATCCCGTCCCCTACGACATGGAGTACACGCGCGACCTCGGCTACTGCGCGGCCAAGTTTCTCTTCTCGGGTGGCAACGCGGCCATGGTGTCACTGCAGGCGGGCAACTTCGTGCCGATTCCCTTCGCCCAGCTCTTGGATCCGCAGACCGGCCGCACGCGCGTGCGCATGGTCGACATCAAGTCCACCCGCTACGCGATCGCTCGACGCTACATGATCCGCCTGCGCCGCGACGACTTCGAAGAGCCCGCGGTGCTGACCATGTTCGGCTCGGTCTGCTCGCCCAAGAAATCCGCCGAAGAGTTCAAGCGCGAGTTCGGCTACGTGGTCGAGAACGAAGCTCCGCCGCTCGACCTGCTCCACCGCGAAACCGGCGGCCACAGGCACACCTGACGAGAGATGTGACAGCGCTTCTGCTACGCGATCTCGACTGGGCAGCGATGGCGGCGGCGCTGGCCGAGTACGGCGTCGGCGAGGTGGCCAGTCGCAAGGCGTTCTCACGCGTGCACAGACTGTGGGCCACGGACCTCGACGATCTCGATCGCATCTCGGCCGAGGCCCGGGCCGCGCTGCGACGGGACACGAGCTACCCCGACCTGGAGATCGTCGAACGCCGACGAGCCGCTGACGGGTTCGTGAAGTATCTGTTTCGCTTGAACGACGGCGGCCTGGTCGAGGCGGTGCGCATACCGCTGCCTGATCCCGACCGGGCGCGCACGCTGCGCGACGACAGGCGGGCCGGCAAGGTGCAGGGCTTGGTCGCGTTGCCCACGGCGAAGTACACGCTGTGCATCAGCTCGCAGGTGGGCTGCGCGCTCGGCTGCGCGTTCTGCGCCACGGGCAAGCTCGGGTTTGCGCGCAACCTCGCCACCTGGGAGATGCTGGCGCAGGTACACGCCATGGTCCGCGAGGCAGACCATCCTGCCCGCGGCGTGCTGTTCTTGGGTATGGGCGAGCCGCTGCTCAACTACGACAACGTGATCCGCGCGGCGCGCATCCTCTCGGATCCGGCGGGCCTCGCCATCTCCGCCGATGCCATCTCCATCTCCACCGCCGGTGTCGTGCCAGGCATCAGGCGCTTCACCGCCGAGAAGCACCACTTCCGGTTGATCATCTCGCTCGCGGCGCCAACCTCCGAGCGCCGGCTCGCCCTCATGCCCATCGAAAAGACCTGGCCGCTCACCGAGCTGGTGCCGGCGATTCGAGATTACGCCGCCGCCAACAAAGGACGCGTGACCTTGGCCTATGTCGCCGTCTCGGGCGCCAACATGGATCGCGCCGCGGCCGAGGAGCTGGGCCGACTGTTCCAGGGCACGAAGATCAAGATCAACCTCATCGACGTCAACGACTCGCAAGGGCACTTCGCGCCGCCCACCGACGCGGAGATCGCGACGTTTCGCGCGGAGCTGTCCCGTTTTTCGATCCCGCTCGTCCGACGCTACGCCGGCGGGCGGGACATCGGCGCCGCGTGCGGGACGTTGGCCGCTACCCGCACGGGCGGCGAAGTGCTGTAGGGGCTCGCATCAGGGCGCGGGCTCGCGGTCGAGCTTCGCGATCTCGTCGGGTCCGAGCGCGCGGTTCCACAGAGAGATGTCGTCGAGGGAGCCGACCAGGAGCCGGGCCGGATCGGTCGTCTCCCATCGCCCCAGGTAAAGGGTCGGCACGCCCTGCGAGATGACCTGGCGAAGCGAAACCGGCGGCTGCGCCACGTCGTCGAGGTACATGGTCAGGGTCCGCGACGAGCCATCCACCACGGCGCTCACGTGTTGCCACTTGTCCGGCACGATCCGTCCGCCACTCTCGATGTGGTCGTATTCGACCGGGCCCGGCCCCACGTAGAACCCGAAGTGGTACTGCGGCTCGACGGCCCCGGACGGGGTGGCCAGGTTCATCACGTTCATCTCCCACCCGCCCTTGTAGACGTCCTCGGTGCTGATGATCGTCATGTCACCCTTGTCCACGTCTTGGCTTGCGATCCAGATCCACGCCGAGACCGTCCAACTGTGCGTGGCGTTCGGGAAGTTCTCGACCGTCACGAAGTCGCCTTGTTCGAGGTGCAAGGCCGCGCCGAAGCGACCTTGCGGCAGCCACGACCAAGTCGACCCGTTGATCTCGCCGTCGAAGTGATTGGGCGACGAGTCCCTGACCTTGTCGCCCCTGCCCTCGTCGAAGGTCCAGTGCGCGACCAAGTCGAGGTCGACCGCGTCGATCGGACCGGTTCCGCACGCGCCGAGCAGACCGAGCCAAACGCCGACGACCATCTGTCTCATCGTCCACCTGCCACGGTCAGTGTGGCCAGAAACGTCGGCAAGCCGGCCTGCGCGAACGAGCTGCCCAAGAAACGCACCTCGGGGCGAGGCAGCGCGACCCAAACGTGTCCCTCGATTTGGGCCTCCCAGTGCGCCGACAGCCGTACCGCCAGCCCCGCGCCCACGTCGGTCGCGAAGTACCAACGAGCCTTGCGATGGCCGCGGTAGGGCGAATTGGCGACTGCGTCGACGGCCACGCGCTCGCACCCCATGCCGAATGAGAGCACCGGTTGAACCCGACGCCGCGTACGGAGGCGCGCGACGCCCTCGACGAGAACCAGGGTCTGACTGATCGAGGCCGACGCATAATCCGCGACCAGACGGGGCTCGCTACCGAAGCCGAGGCCGCCGAGTCGCAGCCCAAAGGTGTCGTCGATGGCGAAGCGCACGCGCACCACGGGAGCCCCCGCGGTCCCGAAGCCGCCGGGCCCGCCGAAGACCGAGCCGCCCGCCTCGATGCCGAGTCGCCAAGGCGAAATCGGAGATCCCGCCACGGACGGCTGCTTGGCCACGACCACGGATGGCTCCGCGGGCTGCGGCCGGGGCTCCCCGACCGAGACCTCGACCAGCGTCGCACGCAAAAGCTCCTGCGCGCGAATGGCCAGCACCTCGGAGATGGGCCGGTCCGGCGACGTCTCGACCTCGACCCGACGAACCACCGACCGGCCGGTGATGCGATCCACCAACCACAGCTCGCCCTCGCCCTGGTCCAGCTCGCCGAAGATGGCGATGGTCGCCGAGGGGGACGGCGCGCGGGCAGCCAGGCTCCTGAGGGTACGTGCGTCGGGAACGAGCTCGCTCGCGGGACTGTCGGCGACCGTGACGTCGAAGCCTCCGGCGGAGAGCTCGCTCTTGATGCGCACGAGGGCCTCGGCGAAAAGGGGTGCGGTCGGCGTCGGTCGCAGCAAGACCACCATCACGTCTCGGTCGACCTGGGCCCAGGCCGCCCCCGGAAAGCAGCTTCCCACCGCCAGCAACGCGACGGCCGATGCGAGAAGGCGTCGAGCGCGTGCTCGACTAAGGGGTTCTCGCGTACGCACGCGCTGCCCGGGCATAGCTTCCAGCAGGATAGCGACGAAGGTATTCCTCTGCCACCGGTCGCGCAGCTTGCTCGCCGCCCAGGCGGCCGAGCACCGTCATCTTCCTGCCCAGCGCCTCGGAGGCATACACGCCGTCCGGCGCCTCCTCCAGGTGGCGGTCGTACCAAGCCAAGGCCGCGCTGGCGCTACCCGGTCGCGCTTCGACGATCCGCCCCAGCAGGAACGCCGCGTCCTTGGCCCGGGTCGAGCCAGGGAAGCGCTTGCGCTGGGCCAAGAGCGCCCGCTCGGCCACGTCGTCACGGTGCAGGTAGTGGGCGGCGTCGGCGAGCAGCGCCAGGTCCTCGCTGCTCCGCTCGACCAGGGTGCGGTCCACTCCGCGCCGGACCGCTCCGTCGAAAATACGGCTCCACTCGCCGGCGGAGCGCGCGGCGGCCCAGTCCAAATCGTCGGTTCGGGAAACCGCCCGGCGCGCGGAATGCCGGCGTACCTTGGTCGCGGCAGCGGGCGAGGTGGGTGAAGCCTCGGGCGAGGTGGGTGCTGGAGGAGCCAGGGCCGGCTCGGGCGCGGGCTCGGGCATGGGCGCAGGCGCTGCCGCTTGGTCGAGGTTGCGCACGAACACCTCGTGCGTCGCGAGCCGCACGGTCAGCCACTGCCCGGCGTGAAGAGAGATGCCTTGGTCGGAAACCGGCCCGGTGACCGAGACCGCCCCGCGGTGCAGACGAACGTCGAGCTGCCCCTCGGCGGCCTTCCAGCCGAGGTCGAACTCCGTCCCGTGCACGTTCACGAGGAATGGCCCGGCATCGAACATCCAGCGCGCGCCGGGACGCTGCACCACCTCGACGTGGGCCGAGCCATCCTCGAGCAACACGCGCGCGCCGTGCGCGTCCACGCTGGCGACCCGACCACGGGCCAGGGCCATCAGCGACAGCTTCGATCCATCCGAGAACACGATGGTCGGTTGCGCGCCTTCGCCGATGCGGAAGTAGCCCCCCGACTGGACCTGACCTCCCTTCATCACGAAGGTCAGCGGCTGCTGCCTCCCCCACCTCGTTGCGACCGTGCCTCCCGCGACCAGGAGGGCCACCCCCAAAGCGGCGGCCAACACCAGCCTGCGACCGCGGCGCGGAAGCCGCCCGGTACGCATCCCGGCGAAGCTCGACAGGACCCGGCCCAGCCCACGGGCGTCCTGGACGTCGGACATCTCGCCCAGGCGAAGGTTCGCGAGCTCGGCCACCCTGGCCGCCTGCGTGTCCGGTGCACCGCCGCGCTCGTCCAACGTCATCACGCGTTCCCCTGTTGCGCGAGGTAGGTCACGAGGAGAGGCTCGTGCTCCATCCATTGCGACAGCTGGGCGTCGGCCTTGACCAGCCGTCGCTTCACCGTCGCCAGCGAGTGTCCCGTCGCATCGGCCACCTCTTGCAGCTGCATGCCGTCCACGCGACGAAGAACGAATATCACACGGTCGTCCGGCTTGAGCCGGTCGAGCAAACGATAGAAGCGGCCCAAGACCTGTTCCACGTCCCCGCCCTGAACCGCCAGATCCGGCAGCCCCCCGGTACGCGTGAGGTTGACCCACCACTGTCGCCTGCGCTTCCGGCGCAGCTGCCACTTCAAGGTGCGGATGGTCACAGACACCACGAAGCTGCGCAACGAGCTAGCGTCCCGCAGCCCGCATACCTTGTTGAGCAGGCACACGAACACGTCCTGGGTGAGATCCTCCGCCTCGTGCGGACAACCGAGGGAGCGCTCGGCGAGCCTGTAGACCAGCTTGCCATAGCGCGCCCACAAGGCCGCCGCGGCCGACTCCTTCCCGTCCACGATCCCGGCCACGATTGCCTCATCGGTCAGGGGCGCGGATAGACGCGATGCGAGCTGCAGGGACGGCGTTGTGTGGGACTCGGTCGGCATGGTCTCTCTCGGAGGCAGCTATACAGTTGCGCGACCTTCGAGTGTAGCTCACCCGTCGACGTCCGGCGTTCCTATGCGACGTGACGAGGCTTGGACCGCGCCGAGGGCACGCGACCAGGAGCCGGACACGCCGATAATCGTTGGCGTTCCGGCGTCGTCCGCCGCCCAGCCCTGTGGCCCTCCGCCTTGCGCGATCTTGCCACTCGGCTTACCGTTGCCTGGTGCCGGATCAAGCCGGCCAGCCGATGGGGAAAACAAAGCCGTCACCCTGGCGCCCATTTCTCTGGACGCTCGCAATCCTGTGCCTGGCCTATCTGCCCCTGTTTCTGGGTCGGATCATCTTCTTTCGCGACATCGCCCACTGGGGCTTTCCCGCCCGCAGCTTTGTGCGCGACTCTCTGCTGGCCGGCGAGCTCCCGCGCTGGAACCCCTACCAGGCGCTTGGGTTCTCGGTCTTCGCGGATCCCCTGTATGGGATCTTCTATCCTCCGAACTGGCTTTATCTGGCGGTCGGTCGCGATTCGGTCGCGACGCTCTTCAATTGGCAGTGCTTTCTCCACATGGCCTGGGGCGCGCTCGGCGTCTCGTTCCTGGTTCGAAGGTTCTGTGGGTCGGCTGCCGCCATCGCCGTGGCTGGCCTGGCCTGGGCGATGTCGGGCTACGTGACATCGCAGTGGAGCTCGGGCCTCCTGCTGTTCGCCGACGCCTGGATTCCGTGGACCGCCGTGGGACAGCTCGCCCTGCTCGACGGGCTGCGCGCTGGCGGCCGGTCCTTTCGCCGAGGAATCGTCAAGGCCGCGTTGCCGACGGCGTTCGCGTGCCTTTTGGGCGAGCTCTTCCTGGCCATGGTGGGCGCGGGCTTTGGGCTCGTCTTCGCCTGGGTCACGCACGCGGTCGAGCGTCATCAAGACCCATCGCTGCCGCGCGGCCGCGTCGGATGGCTGGGCGCGGGGCTTTCCGCCGTGCTGCTCGGCTTCGGCGTGGGCGCGGTCGTGATCGTTCCCGCCAGCATCCTCGTGGGCAGCACCGAACGCGTGGCCCTGTCGAGGGAGCTCGCCGAGGTGTGCTCACTTCACCCGTTGCGCCTGCTGGAGTTCGTCGCGCCGCAGTCGATGGGGGACGCATACGCGCTGTTCCCCGCCGGGCCCATCGTCGGCGAGCCGCGCCTCGACGGTTTGCCGCTTTCGTACAGCATGTACTTGGGTGCCAGCGTGGTGGGCCTGGTGTTGGCCGCGTTCGCGCGGCGACGGCGGTTGGCGCTCGGCCTGGGTCTTTCGGCGGCGCTGGCGCTGCTCCTGGCTTTGGGCAAGTACACCCCGGTACACGGCATCTTCCGGGGGCTCGCCTTCCCCCTCGCGTACATGCGCTACCCGGAGAAGTACACGATCGTCGTCGTGACCCTGGTCGCGGTGCTGGCCAGCTTGGGGGCCGAACGTGTTCTCTCCGGCGATCGCCAACCCTGGCGTCGCACCGTGCTTCTGCTGCTCGGGATCGTGGCTGCTGCCGTCGTGGCTGTCCGATTCCTGCAGGCGCCTTGGCTGGGCTTCGCCCTCCACGGAGCGGTCATGGGAGCCGTGGCCGTCATCGCATTGTTGGCCGTCCAGCTCTTGGCCGCCAAAAGGTCGAGGTGGGCCTCGTCATTGTTGGTTTGCCTGGTCGGCGCGGACCTCGCCCTCGCCGCATGGCCACTGCAGACCTTCGGGCCGCGACAGCTGGCACAGGGGCGCCCGCCGGCCGCGGACAAGGTGCTGGAGGGGCGCCTCGCCGGGGCACCACCACCGCGCGTCTACCGTGCCCATCAGACGACCGGCTCGGTCAATCGGTTCGTCCCCGCGGCCAGCAACGCGCAGACGGAATTCGGCCTGCGACAGACGCTGATCACCAACACCGCCAATGCGTGGGGCATCGCGACCCTGCCCGGCTACGACGCCGCCATCCCGTCGCTTTTGGACGACGTCTGGAGCCGCGGGCTCGACGTGGGACAGGCCGCGCTTCGTTTACTGGGCGCCGAGTACGCCATCTTGCCGGTGACCGACCCGCACGGGCCCGCCGACGATCGTCCAGGACTGGTTCCGGTGCTGGACCCTTTGCCGGGGGCGCGGATGTACCGGGTGCCCGACACCTTGCCCCGGGTGTATTGGGCCAAACGCGCCGAGGTGCTGTCCGACCGAGAGGCGCTGGCGCGACTCTTCGACCCGGACGTGGTGGCGGGCGCGACCGTGTTGCTTGCGCCCGAAGGCGGGCTCGCGCCTCTGCCGCAGCAGCCGGAACGGGCAGGCGAGTGCAGCATCGATAGCTACGGGAGCCAACGCTTGCTGGCGAGCTGCTCGGCCGACCAGGCAGGGATCGCCGTCTTCGTCGAGCAATTCGACCGCGGCTGGCGGGCCACCGTAGACGGCCACCCTATCAAGGTCGCACGCGCGAACCTCATCATGCGCGCGGTCCCACTTCCGCCGGGCAAGCACACGATCGCGTTCGAGTACCACACGCCCGGGCTCGGGTGGGGGCTCGCGGGTACGGGCGCAAGCCTGCTTTTGCTCGCACTGCTCGGGCTGCTCGGGCTGCGAGATCGCGGTGACAGGTTTTCTGGTCCGCGGTGTCCTTGAAAGAGCAGGCGCCGACGAATACGGGCGCCGCCTAAAAGGAGAATGTCATGAAGCTAATGATGGTGTTTGGTTCGGCTCTGCTGTTGACCGCGTCCTCGCTCGCCCTGGCGGGCGAAACCCAGGAACCGGTGCCCCCCTCGCCAGAAAGCGCCGCGCCCACCGAGAGCCCGGCCGCAGCACCGGTCCCGCCCCCGGCCCCCGAGCCGGCTGCCGCCCCCGTCGCCCCTGCCCTGCCCGAACCGGTTCTGGCGCCTCCCCCAGGCCCCGAGCCGTACACCGGCTGGGGACGCGGCGTTCGCGCGCCCATCTACGTGAACATGATGTTCTCCGCCGGGATCTTCACTGAAGACGGCGACAACCGCTTCACCACCAGGGACTCCAAGAACCTCGAAGGCTTCGGCGGTGTGTTCCGCGTGGGCGCCGTGCTCGACCGCCATCACCGCATCGGCGCACGCATGCAGTCATTCATGCGGCCCACGAAGAAGCTGCTCCTGGACCCGCCAGCGGCGAGCAACGCGAACAACGATTGGGGCGTGGTCACCCTCGGGTACATCGGGCCGGAGTACCTCTACACCACCGACTTCGGTCTCTATGCGGGCGGCTCGCTCGGCGTCGCAGGAGCGATGTCCCGCACCAACTTCGACGATGACGACGATGATGACAGACACATCGAGCGCGGCTCCGCGGGGGTCGCGGGAATCGCGTCACTCGGCTACGAGTGGCGAGCCAACAAGTGGTTCGCCATGAACGCGGAGGTCTTCGGCGGCCTCTATCACGGCATCGACGACAACGAAAACTCCATGAGCGACGCGCTGTTCGGCCTCGGGGTGGGCTTGGGTTTCTAACAGCGCCGAGCAGCACGGCCGAGCGCGTCGCCCCGCTCGACGGTCCCAAGCAGGCGAGCCGAAATATGCTATTCGCGGACACTGCTAGAAAAGCAGTGCTCCGCGAACTGCTTTTTGCACAACGCTTTGTGCCACCGAATGATGAGCCTTTTCGGTCGTGGATCTCGCGGATTGCGACAGGGTGGCACTAATGTCCTACTTGGCTCAATAATTCTGCCCCTTGCCAATCAAAATTGATTAAGTTAGCCGCACGAGCTTTCAGGCCACTAGCGAAGCGCAAAAAATTCCTTATTGGTTCGGAAACAGGCAGACCACGTTTCTGGGGTGACGGCTTCAAAGTGCACCCCGGGGATCTCACAGGGTGGAAAAAATGCAGAGCAGCATCACTGATTTCCAACGATTGCGCGACATGGGGCACAGCGAGACCGTCGTGCTGCCAGAGCTTCGAACGACGTTGCCCGCTTTCATCCACAGTGCCGGATTCCGCGAAGATGTTGGCCCGAGCGATGACATGACGAAGAACGGCCTCGACGTGGCGCTGATCAAGCACACGATCGGCGGCCACGGCAAGGTCAAGTACCAGGACCGCGAGCTCGAGGTCGAAGCCGGTCAGACGCTCTTGCTCACGGCCCCCCACGAGCACCACCACTCGGTCGGTGAAGGCGAGCGCTGGGAGTACTTCTACATTGCCCTCGGAGGGCACGAGGCGGTGCGCGGGGTACGCGAGATCATCGAACGTACCGGTCCGGTCCTACGGCTGGTCGAAGGCTCTGCCGCGCTTTCGCGCGTGGCGGACGCATGCGTGGCCGCGGTGGAGGGACGGTTGGACTCGCCCTACCGCGCGTCCGAGTTGGCCTACGGGATCGTGATGGGGCTGCTGAGCGAGAACATCACGCCGATCGAAAGGCCACTGGGCAAGCACGCGAGCCCCCACGTCCCGGCGTTCATCCCGGCCGTCGAGGAGTTTTGCAGACTGAATTTCGCCCGCCCCATCGGGGTGGATGACATGGCCCGGGTGGCCAACATGAGTCGTTTCCACTTCTCGCGGGTGTTCGAGAAAGCACGCGGTACGCCGCCCGGCCGTTACCTGGCGCGACTCCGTCTCGAGGAAGCCATGCGGCTGGTCTCCGCAGGCGGGACCACGGTGAAAGAAGTCGCCCATCGCTGCGGCTACGGCGACGCCAATTACTTCTGCAAGGTCTTCCGCAAGAGCTTCGGCGTATCGCCCGGGGCCTTCCGCGCTAGCCGCGCCTAATCTCAGGCCCCGCTACCAGACGTCGGGCGAAGTCGAGCGTCAGCCCGGGTGGACAGCGCTTGTCCGCGGATCGGTGCGCAGCTGGCGTACGGCCCCGGCCCAGCGCACGAGTCGAACCGCGGCCTTGCTCAAGCCGTTGTCGCAATCGGTGTAGAACACGCCGGCCTGTAGCGCGGATGGATGCCAGCGATCGAGCCAGCCCACGCCGGTCACGAAGCTGAGGTTCCTGACGGCGGTCTGCTCGCAGAGGTGCTGGACCAGCTTGTACATGGACAGCGAGCCCGGACTGTATTGCCCGAAGTCCTGCCGAAAACCGATCTTGAGCAAGTACAGGCAATCGCCGACTTCGACGCCGAACTGCGCGGCGATGGGCGTCGTGCCGGAGTAGAGCAGTCCGATGCGGCACAAGCCGATCCGTCCAAACCGCTCGAGCAAATGACGGTAGTACCTGACCGCCGAGGGCTGCTTGAGGATGCTGGTTCCCTTGCTTCCTTTCCACCCCGAGTCCTCCACTTCGAGGAAGAGAGGGAAGGCCGAAGCCAGCTCCGACGGCGAAGCAGCGACAGTGAGGCGCAACGGACTCTGCCGTTCGAGCTTGCGAAGCTTCTTGCCCATCCCCGACCTGAAGTTCGAGCTGTAACGCCCCAGGAAGGCGGACCAGCCGTCGGCAAACGCGAGGTACTTGGATTGGTGCGTGGGCCGGACGTGACCGCCGGGTTCCGCAGCCGTGACGGCCCAACCATTCTCGAGGACGCATTGCCAGCGCATGAACAGGAAGAATGGCAACTCGCGGCGCAGCAGCGCCGAGACGGACGGCCAGTGCGGCCGCAACGAAACGCGAGACAGCACGTCGTTCACCCCCATCTCGCTCGGGTAGTAGAGCTGGACGATGGGGACGCGGAGGTAGCCCGAAATGCAACGACCGTGCTGCAGGGGCAGGACGGCGACCAGCCTCGAGCGCGAGTCGCGCAACGCCGCGAAAAACACCCCTTGGTCACCCGAGCGCTCGAGCTCCGCACCGTACCAGGCAGGGAAGTGCACGAAGTGCGTGCCGTGACGAAGGGCCAGCGTGTCCCACTCGTCGCGCAACGTCTCGAAGCCGGACAGCCCACGATGAAGTGACCAGGAAAGCGGCAGCTCGACCGAATCGCGCAGGCGCTGCGGTCCCTCTTTGAGCTCGTACGACATCTCGTGCTCCACCGTGGCAGGACCCAACCCATTCACGTCCGGTGCCAACGCCGCGATGAGCTGGCCGGCAAGCACGGTAGAGCTGCGACGCAGTGGGCGTGCCGGCGCGCGACACCGGTGTGGGTCTTTGCTCACCTTCCAGCGCTGTGGGCCCACGGTCGATGAAGTGTTGGCTCGATTCTGACGATGGGTGGCGCATGGTTCCGGCGAAAAGCCACAAAGACTGCCGCGCGGCCGGCTTCACCCTCGTGGAGGTGATGGTCGCGATGCTGATCGGCACGGTCGGCTTGATGGGAACCATCGCGGTCCAGCAGGCCGTCGCCAACGCATCCAAGAACGCCAACGATGCCGCCGTGGCGATGCGCCTGGCCAGCCAGAAGCTCGAAGAGTTGTCGAGCAAGAGTACCGACACGCAGACCGCCGACGTGCAGATCGGATTGGCGCCGCTGGCGACGGGTCCTTCGGAAGCCCGATGGTATCCGTTCGACGCCACCAACCAACCCATCGCCGAGCACGTCGACGCCGAGGGGACGGTGCTTCGCAACTCGACCGACACCAGTCCAAGGCTCCCGGTCGACGCAGAGGTGGCCCGATACCGCTGGCATCGACAGTGGCGAGTGGTGAACACGGGCAACGGCCTACCCTACGTAATCTGCGTGATCGTCACCTACAACGACGAGTCCGGATCACCCAAGACCGTCCGGCTCGACCTCGAGCGGCGAAAGAGCTGGTAGTGCGGCGACCTCGTACAAACGATCGCGGGATGACCTTGGTCGAGATCATGATCACCATGGTCATCTCTTCGATCATCGGGGCATCGACCTTCCTGTTCTTCGCCGGGCAACAGCGCATCTACGAAACCCAGACCAAGCTGCTCAACATTCAACAGAACGTGTGGGCCGCGATGGAGATTCTGAACCGATACACCCGTGCAGCAGGCAGCGGAATGTTCGAGTGCGTGCGGCCCGCGAGTTACGCCAATCCCGGCTCGGCCTCGGCCGGGCGATTCCTGAGCACGTGGCCGAGCCCCGGCCCGCTCACCAGCAGCCTCGCGGTGCGGCCCTTGGCTGGAATCCGCGCCTACCACGCTAGCACCGGCATGCAGTGGATTCCTCCGCTGTGGATCGTCGACAACTCGACGGTCGACAGCGGCGTCGCGGACAAGACCGACATCATCACGGTCGCGTTCGGGAGCCAGACCTCGGGCACCGACACCGACGTCATGCTCTCGGCCGACTTCACGAGCACGTTGCCGAGCGCGCCCATCCCACTTCTCGGGGCGACGAGCAGCAACATGTTCCGCGCCGGCGAGTTCGTCCTCTTGCTCACCACACCCGCCTTCGCCTACGGCGCCAACCCGAACTTCGACCGTGGCTGCACGATGTTCCAGGTGACCGACCACGCGCCCAACACCGCAGTCCTTCAGCACCAAAGCGTCAGCAACGATGGGATGGTCTGGAACCCCTCCAACCACCAGCCGGCCATGCTGCCAAGCGCCGCCGGGTACGCGGGGGGCAGCGCAGGCGTGCGTAACTTCGGCACGCTGACGTGGATCCGCTTCTTCATCGGTCGCGACGCCAGCACATCCACGCCGAACCTGATGCTGCAACAGCTTCACCGCGGGGGTACTGCTGGTCAACCGCAGGTGCTCGCCGAGGGCATCGAGGACCTGCAAGTCTCCTTCGCATGCGACACCGGCAACCTGACCGCGCACGACCTCGCCCACGTGAACGGAATCCTCGACGAAGGCTACGACACGGCAAGCAAAATCACCGACGAGTGGTGGAACAACGTCACCTCTGACAGCCTGCCCGCCATGGGTTCGGACGGATACTGCAATTTGCCCATCGCCATCCGCCTCACCCTGGTGGCGCGCTCGCTCACGCCGGACGACCTCATCGATCCCACGCTCAGCGGCAACGGCCCCATGGACCTGGAGAATCACGTCTACACGGCGCCACGCCCGACGGACAGCTTCCGACGGAGGGTGCTGTCCACCACGGTCTATCCGCGCAACAACAAGCCTCTGTGAGTCGATTCACCCGACCGCATTTTTCGACTGAGACGAAGACGGCTTGGGTATAGTCGGCCCGTGTCGACGAGGCCGGTCGCGTGCTCCATGGCAGGGGCGTGGTTCGCAAAGATGCGCACGCCTATCATGATCTGCGTCGGGAACCGGCTGGCCCTGTTCGTCTTCGTGTACCTGGGCCTGGTGGTGAGCAGCGACGTCGACCACTCGCTGCGCGCGTTTCCGTTCAATCGCTTCCTGGACGGCTGGATCCGATGGGACTCTGGACACTACTTCGCGATTGTCAACGAGGGCTACCAGGTCATTCCGGACAGCCTGCAGCAGCGGAGCAACTTCTGGCCCTTCTACCCCTTGGTCGTCTGGCTCGGCGACGGGATCATCGGCAACCCCTTCATCACCGGCCTCGTCGTCTCGAACGTCGCGCTGGTGTGCGCTTGTGTCCTGCTTCACCGGTGGGCCTTGCGCAAGTTCGGCCACGACGTGGCCACGCGCACGGTGACGTTGCTGTTGTCGTTTCCGTTCGCCTTCTTCTTCAGTGCCATGTACACGGAGTCCTTGTTTCTGCTGGCGGCGGTCGCGGCGTTCTACTTCTCCGATCGCGGCCGTTGGTTGCTCGCCTCTCTGTGCGCCGCCGCCGCGGGCGCCACGCGGTTGGTGGGCGTGCTGGTCGTGCTCCCCGTCGCGCTGACGTACGCCGAGCAGCACCGCTGGCGGCTGGCGAATTTCCGCCGCGACAGCTTGTGGCTACCTCTGGGGCTCACGGGCACCGTCGGCTACATGCTGTTTCTCCAGCACCGCTTCGGCGACGGGCTCGCGTTCCTGGGCTCTCAGTGGGTGCCCGGCTGGGGAAACGATTCCGGCTGGTCGAGGTTGGTGCTGCTCCTCGGCAGCGTGACCCGATGGCCGCACTTGGCCATGGGCCAGTTCGACGCCATCGCGCTCGTGAATCTGGTATTTGGCGTACTTGCGCTGACCGTCTGTCTTCTCGGTTGGCGTCGCATGGGCGTTGCGGCCTGCGCGTGGGGTGTCGTCACGATGCTCATCTCGCTGCGCATCTGGGCCTCGGCGGGCCGCTATGCCGTGGTGGTTTGGCCGGTGTATCTCGGCATTGCGCTCTTCACGCGGCGGCGACCGGTGCTGTACCAGAGCGCAGTGGTCGGGCTCTGCCTATTGCAGGCCCTGCTCGCCTTCTGGTTCACGCACGGTCATTGGGTAGCGTAGTATCTTCGACCATGCGCCACCGCCGGAGAATTGCCCGAAGCGGCTCACTTTTCGCGGCTTCGATGGCAATGGCGCTAGGGGCGCTCTGCATCGCCGGTTGCGGAGGCATGGCCGCCCCCGCCCCCAAGCCCAAGCCCGTCGACGCGGGTCCCAGGTTGCCAGCGTCGTACTGGGTGGACCTGGCCCCGGCGCGGCAGCTCGACCTGATCTTCATGGTCGGCTCGTGCTGCAGCAAGGTCGAGCGGCTAAAGGCGGCTCTGCCGGACCTCCTCGCGCCGCTCCGGGATCCCACCCTTGGAACCTATCCCGATCTCCGTATCGCGATCGCGGATCCCGACCTCGGCACGGGTGGCGCCTATCCCCCAGGCACCGCGTGCGGAGCCAACGACCGCAATGGCGGCAGCACGTACGGAGATCGCGGGAGCTTCCAGATGCGCGGCGCGAGTGGGTGCGGCGTGACCGATCCCGACGCCCGATGGATCGAGCACGTGGACGGAGCGCCGGTAGGCTACCGCGGGGATCTGGACGGCGTCCTTGCCTGCCTCATCGGCAACCTGGGCACCGCCGGTTGCTCCATCGAACAACCGCTGCAGGCCCTCGAGCTCGCGCTCGTGACCAAGGGTGCGGGCAACGACGAGCAACAGGACATGCTCCGTCCGTACGGACAGCTGGCCGTGGTGTTGCTCGGCGAAAACGACGACTGCTCGGCCGCATTTGGCCACGGCATCTTCGGCGAGAAGCCCGAGCTCGCCGGCGAATCCACGCACCTCCGCTGCGCGACTCGCGCGCATGCATGTAGCGGAAACAACCTGACCAAGGCGCCGCCCGGCTATCCCACCAAGGCGGAGCTCTCGGCCCCCTTGGCCAGTTGCAAGGCACGCACCGACGCATGCCCGAACCAGCTCGACAGCGCGTCCGTCGGCACCGACACCTCCGTGCCCACCGATTGCAGCCCACTCAAGAGCATCAAGGTCACCGCCGACAGGCTCAAGGCGCTCAAGCAGGTTCCCGACCAGAAGGTGCTGGTCGCCGGGATCTTCGGTTGGCCCCGAGCCCCGGAAATGGCGACGGCCACTTACCGGATCGGCCTCGTCCCCAACCCGAACACGGCTGACACGGCCCACCCGCGCATCTTCGACCACTGGCCGGTCTGCTACGACCCCAGCCGCATGCCCAAGTCCCGCGACATCTATGATCCCGACGCCTGGGACGGCGGCGCCCCAGCAGGGCTGCGCTTGGCCGCGTTCCTCGACGAGTTCGGCAACAACGGCCTCGAGTTCAGCATTTGCGAGCCCGACTACGCGGACGCGATGAAGACCATCGGAACGGCCATCGCGAAGCGCATGCAGACCGGCTGCTTGACCGCGAACGTGGACCACTTCGCGCGCTGCACGGCGCAGGTGCACATCCCAGACGGTGTCGGCGACTACGTGCCCTACCCCGGCTTCATGCCGGCCTGCAAGGACGACCCGACCGCCGACCCCTGCTACACGCTGGTTCAAGACACCACCGCGTGCGCGGCCAACGAGTACCGCGTGCAGGTCACGCCGGAATCCTACGTCACGACCAGCACGATTCTGCGCTTCGACTGCAAGTGACCGTCGCTGCTCGCCATGACAGCCGCTGCAAGGCGGGCTAGGTTACCCGCCGAGGACTCGCGATGCACAAGCCCGTGGTAAGCGCCTGGCTGGTCGTGGCCGTCGTACTGGTCAGCCCCGGCTGTGGCAATTCGATCTCCCAGGACGGCGCTGGTGGAACGCCGCCCTCCGGCGGCCGACAGAATGGCGGCACGATCGGTTTTGGTGGAAACGGTAGCAGCGGCGGCGTCCTGGCCTCGGGAGGAACCCAGGGCGGAGGGAGTATGAGCGCGGCGGGCGGACACGGCAGCGGGGGTGACTTTCCCGCGTCGGGGGGCAGGCAGGGTTCAGGTGGCGCCAGCGCCGGCAGCAGCCGCGACGCTGGTGGCGGCATGGGTACCGGCGGGGCCGCCGGGGCCTTGCGCACCGGAGGCAACACGAGCGGCGGTGGTGGCGGCACGACGGGCACGGGCGGCATCCCTGCGTCGTCGGATGGCGGCGCAGACCGCAAGTGGCAAATGATGACGCTCGGCGACTCCATCACCGAGACCAGCTGCTACCCGCAGTTCCTCGCTCAGGCGCTGATCGAGGCCGGTCGCACTGGCTTCACGTTCATCGGAACCCGGCAAGCCAACCAGGATTGCGGTGGCGTGCCCCCCGTGCCCACCGAGGGACACGGCGGCTATCTGGTCACCTACCTCACCTCGGACAGTCACAAGTCCGAGAACCGGGGCACCATGACCGAGCTACTCGGCTGGGCCGCCGCGAAACCCGACGTGGTGCTCATGCAATACGGGACCAACGACTGCTGGACCTCGAGCATTCCCATCGCGGACATCACCAGCGCGTACAGCTTCGTCCTCGACGAGTTCAGGGCGAAGAACCCGAAGGTCATCTTCTTCGTCGCCAAGATCACGCCGCTCAATCCCGCCGGATGCTCGACCTGCGAGTCCCGGGTCGAGAGCCTGAACGCGCAGATCCCTGCGTGGGCGACCAGCAGATCGACGTCCGAGTCGCCGGTCTACGTGGTGGACGTCTTCTCCGCCCTCGATCCCAAGACCTACCTGCCCAACTCCACTTGGACCAAGGATGGCTGCCATCCGCTCGCGCCCGCGGCGCAGTTGATGGCGGCCAAGTGGTACACCGCCCTCGTCGAGCACGGCCTGCCGTAGCCGCGGTCCATGGAAGATGGGCCTCCTAATCCGTCGGGCTATCCGATGGTGGTGGCGGCGGCGAGCCCTGCCATGGTGGGGGCGGGGGCGGATATCCGCCAGGACCGCCATGCATGCGGCCACCGTGCATGGGACCACGGTGTGGATGCGGCGGGCGACGCGCCTTCAACTCGTCGAGCAGCTTGCCCTGCTCGGGCGAAAGGATGGCGCGAAACTCCGCCTCCATCTTCTCGTTGATCGCCTTCATCTTGGGGAACCCCTCACGCACGATGGCCTCGAGCTGCGGCCGGTAGCGCTCGGTAATCTCGCGCGCCTTCGCCTCCTGTTCCGAGGTCAGCTTGAGCGCGCCGGGTGGTCCAGGCAGGAAAGGTGCCGGGAAATGTCGCCGTGGCATCGGCTCTCGAATCCACAGCGACAGCCCCACGCCCGAGACGATTCCGAGCGCAAACGTGGCCAGCAGCAGCAGCGCGGTCAGCAATCGAATCTGTCGTGGGGTTCGTTCGGAGCTCATAGGTCGCCTCCAAAAGCCCCGAACAGCTCGTCGCTGTCGGGAATGCGGTCGCCGGCTGCCCAGGCGGCCAAGGTGAGCGCGGGTGATTGCGCCGTCTCGTCGACGGACGCCCGCCTGGCGCGCTGGCCGGCCAGATAGCCAGCCGTCCACACCACCAGACACAACCCGGCCGCGGCCGCCAGCACCGGGCGTGCCCAGCGCAAGAGCTGGTCCTCGACGGACGATCGTCGGACGCGGTCAGCGCGCGCTCTCGCCGCCAGCTCTTGAATGGTTCGCTCCCAACGAAGTCGATCGCGCCCGGGATCGAGCGCGGAGAAGTCGATGGGCCTTGGTGTTTGTTCATCGGACATGGTTTTCCTCGGCGTGCTCTGGCGAATCGCCATCGAGTTTCGCCCGCAAGATCTGGCGGGCGCGAAACAGGTGCTGACGAGAATGAACTTCGCTGATGTTCAAGGCTTGGGCGATCTCGGCGTGTGTCCAGTTTTCGAGGTCATGCAGGAGCACGACTTCGCGCTTCTCGGGGTCGAGCGCGGACAGGGCGGACAGAAGCGCCTCGCGCATCCCCGCCGATTCCGATGCTGGGACGCCGAATTCCAGGATCTTGGCGTCGTCGGCCGCGACGTCCCGCAGACGCCGGCTGTCGAGCAGATTGCGCGCGCGGTTGCGTACGATTTGGAAGAACCACGCAACGAAGCGCTCTGGCTCGCGGCACGATTCGAGAGAAGCAAAGGCTTTCAAAAACGCCTCCTGGGCGACGTCCTCGGCATCCGTCGGTCGCCCGAGCATCGACAGCGCGACGCCATAGGCAGGTCGCAGAAAAGCGCGCACGAGGTCCGTGAAAGCGTCGCGCTCGCCCCGCAGGGCGCGATGGACCAAGTCGGATGTGGCTTCGGGGGTCAACACGATGAATGCGCTCTACGCCAAGGACACCTAG
>CAZYFU010000112.1:0-21300 GCA_964647025.1 uncultured Myxococcales bacterium
ACTCATGGGATGGCCTGACATCGCGCTCTGCTCTCCGAATTTCCCGACAAGCCCTGGTTACGGAACGGCGACCTCACCACGCGCGGATGCGACCGTTCGTCGACTTCAGGCTAGGCGGCAGCGGTCCTTGATGTCTTCGGTGATGCGCGCGATCGCGTCGTCGTCGATGCCGAGCAACGACTTGCCGACCATCACCAACGCCTCGAAGTCCGACACCTCGCCCACGTAGACGCCGAGCTGCTTCGCCAGGGCGTTGCTGAAGTGCACGGCGTTGCCTATCGACCTTCGGTTGGCGGCATCGAAGTCGGAAAACGCCAGCGTGGCGTTCTGGATCTCTTCGGAAAGCTGCCACTTCTTGGCGAGATTCGTCCCGACCTTTCGATGCGCGCGATCGACGACCCCAATCCAGGCGTCGCCGTCGATCCACAGCTTGGGATTGCGTTGCGAGATCTGGGCCTCGGCCTCGAGCAGCATGGTCGCGACCACAGGCTTACCTACGTCGTGCAGGAGGCCCGCCACGTAGCATGCCTCCGGCTCCTCCACGCCCGCCAGAACGGCCACGTCCTGGGCCATGATGGCGACCGCCCGCGCATGGTCCCAGATAAGCCGCGTCGCCTCGGCGGATTTCGCATCCCGCGACTCGACTACACGGTGGGAGGACGATTCGGCGAAGATCGAACGCACCTTCTGCGTACCCAGCTTGTTCACCGCTTGTTCGATGGTCCGGCAGCCCGCGCTGCCCGCCTGTCGCATGACGATCGCAGCCAGAACCGGGTCGAGCTCCACGGTCGCCACCAGATCCTTCGCGGTAGCGTCCGGTCTGCGGACCACGTCGTTGGCCTTCGCCGCCACGACGGGCAGGAGCGGCAGCGTCAGGTTGTCCTGCGCGATCCGGTTGTCGAGAATCAGCTCTAGCTGTTCGGCCAGCTTCATGGGCGAATTGGGTTGGGACCGACGATTCTCCTATTGATGCGTCAGTTTGCGCGCCGATCTTGAGGGCTCACCGGTCGAGGAGCGCGGTCCTTCCCCTACTTGAGCTGGTAATAGATCGAGCGCAAGTAGCGCTTCGGCTCGAAGCGCATGCTGACGCCGGTCAACGACTCCGTGGCGCCGATGATCAGGTAACCGTCCGGCGCCATGACTCGCGCGATGTTGTCGAAGAGCACGCGTTTGTCCGCCTCGGAGAAGTAGATGGCCACGTTCCGACAGAACACGATGTCGAACTTCGCCGGGAAGGCCAAGGGTTCGAGCAGGTTGATGGTGCGAAAGCTGGTGATGGCGCGCAGCGGGTCGACCACGCGAAAGTCGGGCCCGTCGGGCCGGAAGTACAGGTTCAGCTTGTCGGGGGCGAGTCCCCGCTCCATCTCCAAGCGCGTGTACTTTCCGTAGCTCGCCTGCGCAATGACCTTGTCGGAGATGTCGGTCCCCAGGATCCGGACGTCGTACTTGTTCAGGTCACCCAGGACCTCTTTGCACACGATCGCGGTGCTGTAGACCTCTTGCCCCGTCGAGCAGGCGGCGCTCCAGACACGCACGGTGAAGGGCCCGCCTTTGCCGAACTGCTTGGCGCGCACATCGACGAGATCGGGCAAGATCTTCTGGCGAAGCAGCTCGAACGGGGCGGTGTCCCGGAAGAACGAGGTCTCGTTGGTGGTGATGACGCCCACCACCTTGCGCCTGAGCGCGCCGGTGCTGTCGGCGTGCACTTTGTCGAGCAGCTCCTTGTAGGTCCGGCTGCCCGTGTCGCGCATGAGCGACGACAGCCGCGTCTCCACCAGGTAGCCCTTGCTGGGGTCGAGCGAGATTCGCGTGATCGAGTAGATATAGCTGGACCACAACGCAAACTCGTTGGGCTCCAGCCGGGTCACGGCCCGCGCCCTTTGACGGTCGACAGGATGCGTCCCGCGATGGCGTCGATCGGCAGCACGACGTCCACCAAGCCCGCCTCGATGGCCGACTTGGGCATGCCGAACACGACCGAGGTCGCCTCGTCCTGCGCGATGGTGAAGCAGCCGTGCCGCCTCAACAGGCGCAGTCCCAGCGTCCCGTCGTTGCCCATCCCGGTCAGGATCACCGCCATGGCTCGACCCGGCAGGTGGTTCGCCGCCGAACGAAACAGGTAGTCCACGGCCGGACGGCAATTGTTCTCGGGGGGGTCGTCGGTGATCTGCGCGCGGATAGCGTCGGGCCCCGCGCACAGCTTGAGCTGCCTGCCGCCGGGCGCGATGAGCACGGTGCCCGCATCGAGCTTCTCGCCGTCGTTGGCCTCGCGGACCTGCAACGAACACTTGCTGGCCAGGCTCTCGGCGAGCGACTGGGTGAACACGGGCGGCATATGCTGGACGATCACGACGGGCACGCCCAGGTCCTTGGGGAGGGGGGGCAACAAGCGGACGAGCGCCGCCGGGCCGCCGGTGGACACGCCGATGAGCACCAGCTCGGGACGCGCCCCCCGCATCGACGCAAATCTCTCGGCCCGAATCGGCACCTTGCCAACAGAAGGCGGAGGGGGGGTCGGCGCGCGCAAGGCAAAGGGTGGCGAGAGACCGGGCTGCAACAAGCTGCGAATCTGGCGTCGGTGACCGAGGGCACGCAGCCTGGGTCCGAGCTCCTTGACCAAGGTGGCCCTGCTCTCCTCCGAGCTCTTGCCTTGCGGCTTGGTGATGAAGTCGAAGGCGCCCTTCTCCAAGGCCTGCATGGTCAGCCGTCCGCCGCGCAGGGTGAGCGCGCTGATGACGATGACCGACGTCGTGCTGCCCATCTGGCGAAGAGCTTCGAGGACGGCCAAGCCATCCATCTCGGGCATCTCGATGTCCAGGGTCAGGAGGTCGGGCTTGAGCTCGGCTACCTTCTGCAGCGCCAACTTGCCGTTGGGCGAGCTTCCCACCACCTCCACGTCCGGAAGGCTGCCCAGCGCCTCTGCGACAGCGCGCCGGAACAGGCTCGAATCATCTGCGACCAATACCCGAAGTGGCATTCGCTGCTGGCTCCCGTGCAGACCTGTTGCCCGACGCTTCGTCGCCGGCGCCTAGGACGGCCCGGCTCCTCCCTTCTCAATGTCGCCCTCTAGCGTCAGGACCTTGTCCAGATCGAGCATGGCCACGATGCGGTCGCCCGACCGAAAGACGCCGGTCATGCGATGGCTCTGGGCCGTGCGCACGTTCTCGGGGGCAGGGCCGATGCTGTCTCGATCCACGGAGAGGACGTCCTGCATCTGATCCACCACGAGGCCGATACGCTCGCCCATCCACTCGACGATGATGATGCGTTTTTCGCCGGTCAGGTCGACCAACCCGAGGCCCAGCCGCGCCGAAAGATCGATCACGGTCGAGATGTGTCCCCGGAGGTTCATCACCCCGACCACGCACGAAGCCGCGTGGTGGATGGGGGTGACGACAGTCAGTCTCACGACCTCCTGGACCACCGAGGTGTCCATCCCGAACAGCGATCCCGACACCAGGAAGGTGATGGCCAGGACTTGTCGGTCGCTTTCCGCACTTTGCGCTTGCATGGTCTTCCCCTACACCTTGAAAGTCGATGCCCGGTGCTTGAGTTGCTCGGCGATGCTGGCCAGCTCGCCGGTGCTGCTCTGCACCTGCTCGCTTCCGGTCACCAGCTCGGTGACGGTCGCGTTGACGTTGGCGATGTCCTTGGCGATGTTCTGGGCCACCGCGGCCGTCTGCGAGACGCGCTCGTTGGCGTCCTTCACCCCCATCGTCGCCTGGGCGATGTTGGACGCCACGTCCTTCGTCACCGTGGACTGTTCCTCGATGGCGGCTGCGATGGACGACACGATGTCGCCCACTTCCTTGATGACCTGAGCGATCTTCTCGATGTCGCCCATGGCCCCCCCGGTCGACGCTTGAATGCCCGAGATCTTGTCCTTGATGTCCTCGGTGGCAGAGGCGGTCTGCTGTGCGAGCTCCTTGATCTCGTTCGCGACCACCGCGAAGCCCTTCCCCGCCGCACCGGCGCGCGCCGCTTCGATCGTCGCGTTCAGAGCGAGCAGGTTGGTTTGCGCCGAGATGCTGGTGATGGTCTCGGTCACCTTGCCGATGTCCTGCGCCGCCCGACCGAGGTCGCGCATCACAGCAGAAATGGCTTCGGCTTGGTTGGTGGCGTCGCTGCTGATCGAGCGGGCCTTCTCGGCGTTGGAGGCGATTTCGCCCACGGTCGCGCTCATCTCCTCGGTTGCGGTGGCGACCGAGGTCAGGTTGGCGGTGGTCTGCTCCATGGCGGCCGCGACGGACGTCGTGTTGGCGCTCGACTCTTCCGCAGCCGCAGCGACCGTCGTGGCCAGGCTCGCGACGTCCTTGTTGCCCTTGGACAGGGTGGTCGCGATCGTCTTCATCTCCTGCGCGGCGTCGCTCAGGCTGTGCGCGCCGGTGGAGACCTCGCTGATGGTCGAGCGCAGGGTCTTCACCAGATCCTGTGCGAGCTTCGCCAGCTCACCCGCCTCGTCCTTGCGATCCACCAGCGACGACTCGATGTCGACGGCCAGGTTTCCTTTCGAAAGATCGGCCATGACCTTCGACAGGCTCCCCATGGGATGGACGATGCTGCGGGTTATCGACACACCGAAGTACGTGGCCAGCAAGAGGGCCAGCATGGATATCGCAATTACCACCTTGAGCATGGTGGACAACTGCGAGTGCACGGCATCGATGCTCTGCCGAGCCGATCTCTCGCTCAGCCCGGCCAGATCCTGAGTCATGCGATCAATCGCCTCGAAGTTCTTCAGGCTGGTGCTGGCGTAGAGGGCCTGCGCCTCCGCGTCCTGTCCCGCCTTGAGGAGCCTCTGAACCTTGACGTTGGTCTCGCGGGCAGAGCCGATGAGGGCCAAAATCTCGGCGAGCCTGGTCGACTCTTCGGTCGAGGCGCCGCCCATCGCTTTGATCTGCTCGACCCTCTTGCCGTAACGTTCACGGAACTCTTCCAGGGCTTCGGCCGCCGCATCCCGTGCAGCCTTGTCCTTCGATAGGACCATGACGGCCATCTCACGTCCGATGGCCGTGATGTTCTTGTCGATTCGGCTCGTCACGAAGGCGCGGGTCTGGCCATCGAGCGCTTGGTCCGCGACTTTCACGGTCGAGCTCGCCTCCCACAGCGCGACGACGCCCAATACGACGATCAGAAGTGCCACGGCACCGAACCCCAGCGCCAGCCGTTTCCCGAACCTCATGTTTGACATCGCGTTCATGGTCTTCTTCCCTCGTTCGGACTATTGGGCGAACCCTTCTTTGCTCTCGCCTGCCACGAGAGACGCCGGCAACGCGATGCCGCGACTACTCAGCAAAGCCCGAAGCGCTTCGAGCAGGTGGTCACGGTCGAGCTTGATCTGGTAATCGTCGACGCCGGCGGCCTTGCCCTTGGAGATATCCTCTTCGCTGGCGAGGCTGGACAGGGCCAGGATGGGCAGTTGCGAGAAGCGCGGGTCCTTGCGGATGCGGCTCGACAACTCCAGGCCCGACGCCCGCGGCATCTCGATGTCGGTGACCAGGGCCCTGATCGACTCCGCGTTCTCCTCCAGGACCGTCCAGGCCGCCTCTCCGTCGGCAGCTTCCAGGACCGTGTAGCCGTCGGCCTCGAGGTAGCGTCTGACCTGCGCGCGGAAGAAGTCCGAGTCCTCGGCGAGCAAGACGTGGCAGCTGGTTGCCGTCGTCGTCTCTTGCATGCGCTGGAGATTCCACTCGGGGTACACCGTCTGCGCGAGCTCGAAGATGTCTGCCACGAGCACCGTGACGTCGCGGATGATGGCCGACCCCGAGATGCCGGTCTGCCTGTGCGTCGTGGCGTCCATGACCGCCTTGGTCTCGACCACGTCCACCGGCATGGCGGCCAGAAGCCCGACCTCGCGGTTCCCGACGCGCGCGACGATGACCGCCAGCTCCTGCTCCTCGCCGATACAGCCCACCCGAGCGACGTCGGACAGGGAAACCAGGGGCAGGAACGCACCCCGGTACTGCATCGTGCGCTTGCCGCCGATACTCTCCACGTGTTTGCGCGTCACCTTCTCGACGCGAACGACGTTCTCGAGCGGCGTGGCACACAGCTCCTCTGGGCCGTTGTAGAAGAGCAGGTACGATCGACTCTCCACCATCGCCTCGGTATTGGACTCGATCTCTGCCGCGTGCGCGGCGGAGGCGGCGCCTGCCAGCTGGGCCTTGCTTGCCAACCCCGCGACGTCCACGATCAAAGCCACCGTACCGTCGCCCATGATGGTTGCCCCCGCATACTCGCCAAGCCCCTTCAGGTGGCGACCGAGCGGCTTGACCACGATCTCTTCGCCAGTGTGGAAGGACTCGACGACCAGGCCGTACTTCATCGCCCCGGTGGTGACCACGACGATCTCGAGGTCGCTCGCGGCAGCCTGCCGCCTGTCCGCGGTTCTTCGATGCTGCCAATCAGGATCGGCTTCCTCGTCGGGCTCTGATGCCTGAGCCGGGCTCGAACGTCGATCGGCCAGGCGGTTGCGGCGGTCGCCGCGAAACTCGCCGGTCTCGGCGTCGGTGAACTTCCGAGAGATCCCGAGCACGTCGGCGAAACGAACAATGGGGATCAACTCGTCGCGCAGCAGCAACACCTCGGCGTCACCGATGACCTCGACCCGCTCCTTGATCTTGTCGGCGCGGATGCGAATGAGCTCAACCACGCTGATCTGCGGGATGGCGAAGCGCTCGCCGTTCACGCTGACCACCAGCGACGGGATGATCGCCAAGGTCAGGGGCAGCTTGATTCGGAACAGCGTGCCCTGCCCTGGTTCGGACTCGATCTCCACCTTGCCACCCAGTCGGGCCAGGTTGGTCTTGACCACGTCCATCCCGACCCCACGGCCCGAGACATCGGAGACCTTCTCGGCCGTCGACAAGCCCGGCATGAAGATGAGATCCATCTTCTCCTTGTCGGACATCGACGCGGCAATCTCCTTGGTGATGAGACCACGCTTGATGGCAGCGCCCACGATCTTCTCCGGATCCAGTCCGCGCCCGTCGTCGGCGATCTCGACCACGACCTGCCCGGCTTCGTGCCTGGCCTCGATGCGCATGGTCCCGGTGGCACGCTTGCCAGCACGCAGGCGATCCTCCACGCTCTCGATGCCGTGGTCGGCGGCGTTGCGCACCATGTGCGTCAGCGGATCGGACAAGCCCTCGATCAAGCTCTTGTCGAGGCCGACATCCTTGCCGCGGATGTCGAGCTGGATGTCCTTCTTCATGGCACGCGCCATGTCGCGCACCACGCGCGGGAACTTGCCGAGGACGTTTCCGATCGGCTGCATGCGCGTATGCATGATGGCGTCCTGCAGCTCGGAGGTGACCAAATTGATGCGCTGGAAACTCGCTTGCACGCCCTTGCAGGCGGCCTGGTTCAACACCGAGCGTAGTTGATTGCGGCTCAACACCAGCTCGCCCGCGAGGTTCATCAGCGACTCGAGCAGCTCCACGCTGACCCGCAGGGTCCCCTCGACGGCAAGCCCCGGCTCCTTCTCCTTCTCCTTTTCCTTCGGCGAGGGCGCCGCCACCGCGGCTACGGCGGTCGGAGTCGGCGCGGGTTCATTGAACGTCGGGTGGTCAGCCACCGCCGCCGTGGCCATCGTGGTGGCGGTCAGGTCACGGTCGACCGGCCGCAGCGCACTGTAGTCGTCCTCGGGACTACGGACCAGGCGGACACTCCTGGGGTGCAGGAGGAACGGTGGCGCCAACAGATCGACCGGCGCTTTGGTGGAGAGAATGATCTGGGCGTCGAGGTGCCTTCCCCGAGGCTGGTCGAGCGGTCCACACTTCTGCTGGTCCACGCGGCAGTCCAGCAAGGTGCCGCGGGCCGCCAGCTCGTGAAAGAACTCCGGCAGGGTGCTCCCGCGGTCCTCGACGTCGGCCGCGAGATCGAGCTGCAGGTGGTAGATGTACCCTGAGCAGCCCGATTGCTCCGCGCCTTGCTCTTCTCGCCCGGACTCCGCGCTGCCTGGCGAATCGGAATCGCTCGTCAGGGTGGATTTCTCCGCGGCCTGCCCTGGGCCGCTGGCCGCGAGTTGCATCAGGCTTGCGATGAGGCCGGAGGTGTCCTCGGCTTCGGACTTCCCCGGGTCGTTCACCATCTCGCGAAGCTTGTCGAAGGCGCCCAGCAAGAGATTGGTGATCTCCGCATTCGGCGCGAGCCTGCGCGATCTTATCAGGTCCAGCACGGTCTCGGCCTTGTGGGCGAGCTCCTTGATGCGCTCGAGGCCGAAGAAGCCACTCGCCCCTTTGATGGAGTGAGCAGCGCGAAAGACCTTGTTCACCAGGTCTTCGTCGATCTCCGCCCCCATGTCCTCGATGGCCAAGAGATCCGCCTCGATGGTGGCAAGATGCTCGCGCGCCTCGGCGACGAATTCCTTCAGGATGTCATCATCCATTGCACCCACGGCTGGTCACCCCATCTGCGCCTTGAGGCGCTGCGAGAGCCTAAGCGTCTGCAGAAGCGAATAAATGCCCCTCGGAACCGACAACAAGGCCATGCGCTTGTCACCACCGGAGAAGCTGTTCGCGGTCGACATCAACAGGGAGATCCCGGCCGCGTCCAAAGACGAGGTCCCGGTGAAGTCCAGGCTGAGGTCGGTGACGCCGTCCTCCAGGATCGCGCAGAGAAGGTCGCGAAGCTCCGGGGCGGTCTCGGCGGACAGATCGCTGCCGATCATCACCTTCACCTTGGAGCCCTGTCGCTCGAGCAAGAAACGGCTCATGACGCACCTTCTCGCCTACGCGGCTTCCGACCGCGCCTGCGCCACCGACGAGTAGCAATGAACGTCCTTGGTCTCTTGGAAGCCGCGCATCGCCCGCGGTAGCTCCTCGGAGGCCACCAGCCTGACCACGATGCCCAGCTCCTGCGCGGTCTTGAAGGTATCGACCAGGAACTGCGCCACCCGGGCCGGCTGAATCAGAGGCAACTTGGTCGCGTCGAGCACCATCTTCTCGAAGCACGCCTCCCCCAGCTTCTGGACCACGCTCTTCACGTCGGCGGTGAGCTTGCCGAAATAGCGTTCGAGCTTGTCCTCCTTGCCCGCGAACGCCGTGACCTGGATGAGGTCGTCCTTGACGACCAGGTAAGCCTCGTTCCTCGAGGAATACTGCTCGATGAGGGCGTCGATGGCGTCTTGTGCGAACGGCTTGAGCAACGCCTCGTCGAAGCCTGCGTCGCGCATCTCCTTGCTGACGTTGTTGCCACTGCGCAAGGCCATCCCCCAAACGCCTGCGTTTGGCTGCAGCAGCCGAAGCTGCTTGACCAGCGAGCTCGGCCCGCCGGGCTGAATCTCCGCATCGACCAGCAGCAACCGGAACTTCTTCGTGCGCGCGGCGGCAAGTCCATCCTGCACGGTCATGCAGGTCTCCAGCACCACCGATTCCGGCATCATCGACCTGAGCTTCTTGTGCACGTTCTCCATGTCGTCGATGACCATCACGCTCAGCTTGCCGTCGTCCACCTCGGGCGTGCTCGCCGCACCGCCGGGGTTCGCGGCCGTGTATCCTGGCGGCAGCTTGAGCGCCTTCAGCACCTTGGCGCGAAGCTCGTCGGCCTTGAACGGCTTCAGCACGTAGTCCTGGATCCCCATCTTCATCAACGTCGCGACGATCGAGGTCTTCGACTCGGACGTCAGCATCAGCACGGGCGTCTTGTCGCCCTGCTCCCGCATCTTGGCCAGCATGCCCGGACCGTCGAGGTTGGGCATGGTCACGTCCAGAATCACGAGATCGCATGGTTTTTCGGCCAGCTTCTTCAGGCCGTCGTTGCCATCTTCTGCCTCGCCGATCTCGAACCCCAGCTCCGTCATCGCCTTCGAGACGATCATCCGGATGGGGCGGCTGTCATCGACTGTCAAAATCCGTGGCATCGTCGTTCTCCTTGTCCTTTACGAGTCCGGCTACGCAGCCTTCGCGGTCCACTTAAGGAGGCCGTCGCACGCCCACAGTGCGATTCCGACTTCACGCGCGACCAGCACCAGGGCCGGGTGCTGGCGAGAGATCTCTTCCAGTGCCTGCTTGTCGTCGATGATCGACGGTACCGACAAGGCCTGGTCCAGCGACATCTCGCGCTTGATCAGGCCGGCCGTCATGTTGACGAGCTCGCAGAGAGCGTCGTTGATCATGCCAACGTCCACCCCATCGGGTCCGCAGCCGAACATCGCTGCGGCCAACGTCGTGCAGCCGGACTCATCCGAGGACAGCCCGACGCTGACCGGCCGTTGACCGTCCACGAGCATGATCGCGGTCCGCCAAGTCAAGCCGGGATGTGCGGTAGCGCTCATCGCCGGCACGAACGACAGCCCGAGCATGGTCTCGGTCACGTTGGACACCAACGCGGCCAACCTTTCGGCTTTCGGTAGGGGAATCATGCCTATCTCACTCCTTCGAGACGAAGCGGACACTCGCGGTGCATGGGGTGATCCACTATTGCGACGGAATCGGACGGAATCTTGAGTCAATCGGTTGCCGCAAAAACCAACCTGCGGTTGCCTGTTGACTGCGAGGGACCTGATTCCCATGATGCAGAACGTGTCGTACCTGGTTCTCGCCCGAAAATACCGACCACAGCGCTTCGACGATCTGATCGGCCAAGAGCACGTCGCTCGCACCCTCACGAACGCCATTGCGCTTGGAAGGGTCCACCACGCGTTTCTGTTCACCGGTGCCCGCGGCATCGGAAAGACCAGCGCCGCACGCATCCTGGCCAAGGCCCTCTGCTGCGCAAAGGGTCCCACGGCGAACCCCTGCGGCGAATGCGCCATCTGCCAGTCGATCGCCAGCGGGCAGTCGGTGGACGTGCTCGAGATCGACGGGGCGTCGAACACGGGGGTCGACGACGTGCGCACGTTGCGCGAAGGCGTGCGCTACGTACCGGCCGAGGCCCGCCTCAAGGTGTACATCATCGACGAAGTGCACATGCTCTCCACCAGCGCCTTCAATGCGCTGCTCAAGACCTTGGAGGAGCCGCCGCCGCACGTGGTGTTCATCTTCGCGACCACCGAGGTGCACAAGATCCCGGCCACCATCCTGTCGCGCTGCCAGCGCTACGACTTCAAGCTGCTCGCGACCGGCACGCTCGCCGAGCACCTGGGCAAGATCCTGCAGAACGAGAAGATCCCGGCCGAGGCGGACGCGGTGAGGCTCCTCGCGCGCGAAGCCGCCGGCTCGGTGCGGGACGCGCTGTCGCTGATGGATCAGGTCCTCGCGTACGTCGGCAACGACACCATCACGCGCACGAAGGTGGCCGAGGTGCTCGGCGTCGCGGATCGCAGCCTGCTCTTCCATCTCGCCGAGGCGGTGCTCGACCGCGACGTGGCGAAAGCGCTGCGGGGCCTCGGCCAAGCCGTCGATCGCGGCGTCGACCTGGTTCAGCTCTCGCGCAGCTTCCTCGGCCTTCTGCACGACCTGGAGATCGCCTCGCTCGTGCCCAATGCGGCGGCCGAGCTGCTCGACGCCACCGAAGAGGAGATCGCCGAGGCCAAGCGCCTCTCCGCGAAAGCCCCGCGGGGCCTCGTCACCTCGATGTTCGAGCGCTGGGCCCGAGCCGTCGAGGACGCCGCCCGCTCGCAGACGCCGAGGCTCATCATCGAGATGGCGCTGGTCGACCTCTGCTTCGCCGAGCCGCTCCTGCCCCTGGGCGATCTGCTCGACCGTCTCGGCAAGCTCGAGGCCCGTCTCGCGAGTGGCGCCCCCGCAAGCGCCGCCCAAGCGCCTCGCCCGGGCCAGCGCCCGCGACTCGCCGTGGTGCCAGATCCGACAGCGCCGGCTTCCCCTGCACCTTCGCCCCACGCCGCGCCCTCCGCCGCAGCGCCAGCTTTCCTTCCGAAGGAGCTCACGCCATCCCCGGAGACCGACATCGCGGGCGTTTGGCGTCGGGTGTGCGAGTCCTTCGGCCACCGGCCGTCCATCGCCGCTGCGCTGGATCACGCCGAGGTCTCGTCGTGGGAAGGGGGCCTCGTGACGCTGGTCTTCGACCAGAAGTTCGCCCTCGACCAGACCGCCAAGAGCAAGGTCGAGATCGAGAAGATCCTCTCGCAGCTCTGCGGTTCGCCCACCCGGGTCGCCTTGCAGGTCGGAGCCACCGGGACGGCCAAGGCCCTGTTGCGCTCCGAGGTAGGCCGAGAAGCCGAGGCCGCTGCCAACCAACAAAAGCAACGCGAGGCCGAGGCCCGCCAGCACCCGATGGTCCGCAAGGCGCAAGAGTTGTTCGGGGTCACCCCGAAGGAGATCAAGACCCAATGAGCAGCGCCGGGCCCATCGCCCGCCTGGTGGTCGAGTTGGGCAAGCTGCCCGGGATCGGCGAGAAGACCGCGGCGCGGCTTGCCTTTCACATCCTGCGCGCGCCCATCGAGGACGCCCAGGCGCTGGCGCAGGCCATTACGGATCTGCGCACGCGCATCCGGCTTTGCGGCACGTGCTGGGACTTCACGGAGCAGGACCCTTGCGCGCTCTGCCGCGACCAGCGGCGCGACGGCGGGCTGCTTTGCGTGGTGGCGCATCCGCAGGACGTGATCGCCATCGAGCGAACCGGCGGGTTCCGGGGCCGCTACCACGTCTTGCACGGCGTACTTTCCCCCTTGGAGGGTATCGGTCCCGAGGACCTGCGCATCGCCGAGTTGGTAAGACGTTGCGGCGACGGGCAATCGCCCGTGGCGATACGAGAGGTCATCGTGGCCACGAACCCGAGTGTCGAAGGCGAAACCACCGCCATCTACCTCGCCAAGCTGATTCGGCCGCTCGGCCTCAAGGTCAGCCGCATCGCCACTGGGGTTCCCATGGGCGGCGAGTTGGAGTATGCCGATCGACTCACGCTGGCCCGCGCACTCGACGGCCGTCGGGAACTGTAGCCCGTGGACGCGCCGGGTCGTAAAGGTCGACGCCCCTCCTGACGTTCCAAGAAATCGCATTTGTGTGCGACCCGAGAAAAACTGTTAAGCTACCGAACCTGAGAGAGTTCCCATTGAAGTCCATGCCTTACTCCAACCAGTCGAGCACCAGATGAGTGGCCCAGATGTCATGTTCCCCGAAGAGCAGCGACAGATTTCCAACGTCTGCCAGCGACTGCATCGGGATTCCAACGCTAAAGCCGTGTTGCTCATCGGCCGCGATGGTCAGCCCATCGCCGAGGCGGGCGAGGTCGGCGAGATCGATGTCACGTCGCTGTCGTCGCTGACCGCGGGCAACGTGGCCGCGACCGGAGGGATCTCCAAGATCCTGCGCGAGAAGGACTTTACCAGCCAGTTTCACGAAGGCGAAAAGGTCCACGTGCACATCACCCTGGTCGCAGGGCGGGCCATCCTGATGGTTCTCTTCGACGAGCGGTCCTCCCTCGGCCTGGTCCGCCTGCGTGTACGCAAGGCCTCGGAAGAGATGGGACGCCTCTTCGAGCAGGTCGCACGCAAAGCAGCGACACAAACAGGTCCGTCGATCCTGAACGAGATCACCGACGCTGACATCGATAAACTCTTCAATGACTAGGCGTCTTCTCCGTCGATGAGCTTCATCAACTACTCCTCCCGCGAAATCAACTGCAAGTTGGTCTACTACGGCCCGGGCCTCGGGGGAAAGACCACCAACCTGCAGTTCATCTACGCCCGCACCAGCCCAGAGGCGAAGGGCAAGATGATCTCGCTCGCCACCGAGACCGAACGGACGCTGTTCTTCGACTTCCTGCCGCTGTCGCTCGGCGAGATCCGCGGCTTCAAGACGCGCTTCCATCTCTACACGGTCCCGGGCCAGGTGTTCTACGACGCCAGCCGCAAGCTGATCTTGAAGGGTGTGGACGGGGTGGTCTTCGTCGCCGACTCGCAGAACGAGCGCATGGAGGCCAACATCGAGTCGCTCGAGAACCTGCGCCTCAACCTCGGCGAGCAGGGCTACAACCTCGACAAGCTGCCCTACATCATCCAGTACAACAAGCGCGACCTGCCGAACGCGGCGCCGCTGGAAGAGATGCGCCAGCTCTTGAATCCGACCAAGGTGCCCGAGTTCGAAGCCTGCGCCACCACCGGCGTCGGCGTCTTCGAAACCCTGAAGGCGATCGCGAAGTCGGTGCTCACCGAGTTGCGCCGGGGCGGCGGCGGCTAGCCAAGGCCAGCGCCATGCCGGCCCGCCGCCTTCGTTTGCGACCTGCAGCGATCTTGTTCGGGTTGTGGTTGGGCGTGACGTCGGGCGCTCTCGCCGTGGCCGGCGCGGTAGACGACGACGCCACCGTCAACCGCATCGTCGAGCTGAACAAGCAAGCGCTGGTTCTCTACAGGAACCTCGAGGTCACGGGTGCAGCGCAAGCGCTGGAACAAGCCCTATCCCTCTGCGACAGCGCCGATCTCGCGAAACACTCCGTGGCGGCGAGGACGCACCTTCACCTGGGCGTCGTCTACACGAGCGGCCTGAAGAAGCCGGAGGAAGGGCTGGCCGAATTCGAGAAGGCGCTGGCCATCGACCCGAAGATCAGGATCGCGAAGTCACTGCTCAACCCCGAGGTCGAGCGGGTGTTCGCCGAGGCCGTCGCCAAACCAGCCCCCCGACCGGCGGATGAGGTTCCCACCCAGGCGCCGCCGGCAGCTCCGGCCGCGCCACGGCCCAGGCCAGGGCATCTGGCCATGCAGCATCCACCGGTGACCCGCGGGATCCGCGGCCACGCGGTGCCGATCAAAGTTCAGGTTCCACCGGGCCTCGGCGCCGCGAGAGTGGTGCTGGCATATCTGGGCAAGGACAGCGACCTCTTCCTGGCGCGGCAGATGGTTCCGGTGAAAGGGGCGCCGGGCTGGTACGAAGAGGAAATCCCAGCGGAAGCCACGCGGGGTGCGCGCGTGGCCTACTACCTGGAAGCGCAAGATCCCGACGACCAACCCATCGCCAACCACGGAAGCCAAGACGATCCTCACCTCGTGTCTTTGGCTCCCGAGTTCGCGCCGGCCCCTGAGCAGCCGAAGCAGGTCCCCACCGATGAGAACACAGCCGCGCCCCTGCCTTCGAGCGGGCTGTGGTTGGTCCTCGCGCTCGGCGCCGGCGGCGGCTACCACGCGGGACATCCCGAGATGAACCGCCTGGACAACAACCTGCCGCAATCGGAGATCCGCGTATCGGGCTTCGGCATGGCGAGGCTAGGACACCTGGCGCCGGAGATCGGCTTCTTCCCCCACAACCGGATGATCGTGTCGGTGCAGGGAAGAATCCAAGCCATCAGCGGCGCCCAGGACGTGGTGCTCGGCCCCAACACCTACCATCCCGCGCAGTATGCAGTCGCTGGCCTCGCGAAGCTCACCTGGATGCTGCGTGCCCCGGAGAAGCGCCTGCGGCCGCTCGTCAGCCTGCAGGCCGGAGCCGGCCAAATCCGCCACACGGTCACCACGCCGGCGAGCGCGCGTCTCACCGGTTGCGGAGACGGCCTCACCTGCAAGGACACCGTGATGGGTGGTTTTGCGCTGGCGGGCGTGGGCGCCGGGGCGATCTGGAGACTCGACGATAACTTGGCCGTGTACGCCGCCTACAACATCGTCGTGGGCGTCCCCAACGTCATGGTCAACGGTGACCTGAACCTGGGGATCGCGGTGTTGCGCTAGCCGTGGGCTAGCGGCATTGGGGCTAGCGGGCAGGCTCGTCGTGCTCACCCGACAGCGCGGCGGCTTTGCGAGCCATGGAGAACAGGGCGAGTGACAGTCGGTTGAGGTACGGCACCACGTCGGCGCCCACGCCATCGATCGAGGCTAGCCCCACCGCTTGCCGCTCCGCCCGACGGCACATCGCGCGCGCGACGTGCAAATGCGCCGCGACCACGCCGCCACCAGGAAGGATGAATGCGCGCAACCTGGGCAGGTCCGCGTCGACCTCTTCGATCTCGCGATCGAGGGCGCGCACATGCTCGGCGCGAATGCGGCTGGCCGTTTCGTCACGCCTCGCCAGATCCGCACCCAACTCGTAAAGCTCGCGCTGGATGCGCAAGAGCCACGCGACCAGCATCTCGGTCTGCGGCCTTCGTGACGAAGGCTCTTGCGAGGTCAGGACCGCGCGCGCGAGGCCCAGAAACGACGACAGCTCGTCGACGCTCCCCACGCATTCGATGCGCGGATCGTCCTTGCGAACCCGCTGTCCGCCAAGAAGCTGCGTCTCCCCGCCGTCGCCTCGGTGAATGCCAGTGGCCATCTCAGGCAGATTCGATGCCGGACGCGCGCAGAAGCTTCCGGTTCAGCACCACCAGCTCGCAAATAGGGCCGCGGCGCTCGGCGCGCGAGTTGATGTTCCGGCGCGCGGAAACCTCGCGGATGCAGAAGTCGCGGTACAGCTCGCGAATCAGGGGCGTGTCGCTGTTCGAGAGCATGAGCAGACACCCCTTCTTGTCGAGCGCTCGATACACCTCGGCCAGCTCGCGCTGATCCGCCTCGCCGAAGGACTCGCGCGTGTACGAGGTGAAGTACGACGTGCTCGACCGGGGGTGGTACGGCGGATCGAAATAGACGAAGTCGTTCTTCTTGGCGTGCAGCTCGAGCAATCGGAAGTCGCGCGTCTCGATCTTCGCGTTCGCCAGCTCGTCGGATGCCCGGCGCAGCCAGTCCTCGTTGAAGATACCCGGATTCGTGTAGCGACCGAACGGGACGTTGAAGATGCCGCGGCTGTTCACACGGTAAAGGCCGTTGAAGCAGGTCTTGTTGAGGTAGATGAGCCGCGCGGCCTTGCTCGGCAAGGACGTCGGCATCTTCTCGCGCATGGCCAGGAAGAAGTCCTTGCTGTGCTGCTTTTGGTATTTGCGCAAGAGCTTGATCACCTGATCGACGCTCGACTGCACCGCCTGGAACGTGTCCACGAGCTCGCGGTTGTTGTCCCACAGTAGGGCGCGCTTGGGCTCGACCATGGCCTTGAAGTGGAAGTACACGGCTCCGCTGCCGAGGAAAGGCTCGACGTATCGCTCGACCGTTCCCCTCGGCGGATAGAACTGCGCCAGCTGCGACAGAAGCTGCGTCTTGCCGCCGGCCCACTTCAGAAATGGACGCACGAAGCTGACCCCGCCTTCTGGTTCCGCTGCTGACAACTTGAGCTCTAGCTGGGACTCGGTCTCGGCACGCTTGATGGGCACGGGCGACATTAGAAACGCGCTGCCCGTCAAAAAGCAACCACGGCGGAGGACGTAGTGACGAGGACGAGAGGAGAAACGGCGCCCGTCAGCGGAGGGAAGGCGAAGGAGTCCGTGGGAGACGAAGGCGCGAGGACAGCCGCGAAAACACTGGCTTTGCTGCGTGCAGGCCGCGTTACGAGCACGGCCGGAATCGGCTGCCCGGGGCTGCCCATACTGTTGAGTAGATTTCTGTAGCTTTTGTGCGCCTGTCGTCTAAACTGCCGCGCCTTTGAAGCCCTCTGATGGCCTTAGGCCTTAACTTCGTAGACAAACCGCCCGAGAGGGAATCCTCAACAAAGAACAGGTTCTGAAGTACATGCCGTCCATCGACAAGGTCCGCAACATTGGAATTTCCGCCCACATCGACTCGGGGAAGACCACCCTCTCCGAGCGCATCCTCTACTACACCGGCAAGATCCATAAGATCGAGGAAGTGAAAGGAAAATCCGGTGTCGGCGCGACCATGGACTTCATGGATCTCGAGCGCGAGAAGGGCATCACCATCCAGTCCGCCGCCACCACCGCGGAGTGGGAAGGCCACACCATCAACCTGATCGACACCCCCGGCCACGTGGACTTCACCATCGAGGTCGAGCGTGCGATGCGCGTGCTCGACGGCGCGGTGCTCGTGCTCTGCGGTGTCGCCGGCGTGCAGTCCCAGTCGTACACCGTCGACCGCCAGATGCGCCGCTACAAGGTTCCGCGTCTCGCGTTCATCAACAAGCTCGACCGCTCGGGCGCAAACGCCGAGCGCGTGGCCGCCCAGCTCAAGGAGAAGCTCGGCCTTCACCCGATCGCGATGCAGCTGCAAATCGGCGAAGAGGATCGCTTCGAAGGCGTGGTGGACCTCGTCAAGATGAAGGCCATCTACTTCGACGGTGACAACGGCGAGAACATCCGCGAGGAAGAGATCCCCGCCGACATGGCCGACAGGGCCAAGGAAGCCAGGCAGCGCCTCATCGAGGGTATCGCCGATGTGGACGACGCCATCGCCGAGAAGTACCTGGGCGAGGAAGAGATCACCATCGCCGACCTGGTCCCGGCCATTCGCCGCGCTACCGTCGCGTTCAAGGCCACCCCGGTGTTCATGGGCTCGGCCTACAAGAACAAGGGCGTCCAGCTCTTGCTCGACGGCGTGACCGCCTACCTCCCGACCCCCACCGAGGTCGAGAACAAGGCCCTCGACCAGAACAACAACGAAGAGACGGTGGTGCTCGCCTCCGACGCGGCCAAGCCGTTCGTTGGGCTCGCATTCAAGCTGGAAGACGGGCGCTACGGTCAGCTGACCTACATGCGCATCTACCAGGGCAGGATTGGCAAGGGCGACTTCATCGTGAACTGCTCGGCAGGTCAGAAGAAGATCAAGGTTCCCCGCCTGGTCCGCATGCACGCCGACGAGATGGAGGACATCACCGAGGCCAGCGCCGGCGACATCGTCGCGCTGTTCGGCGTGGACTGCGCGTCGGGCGATACCTTCACCGACGGCAAGCTCAACTACACCATGACCTCGATGCACGTGCCCGAGGCCGTCATCTCCCTGGCCATCGAGCCCAAGGACAAGACCACCGCCGCCAACTTCTCGAAGGCGCTCAACCGCTTCACCAAGGAAGACCCCACCTTCCGCGTGCACCGCGACGAGGAGTCGGGCCAAACCATCATCAGCGGCATGGGCGAGCTTCACCTCGAGATCTACATCGAGCGCATGAAGCGCGAGTACAACTGCGTGGTCATCCCGGGCCGTCCGCAGGTCAAGTACCGCGAGACCATCATGCAGCGGGGCGAGTTCAACTACACGCACAAGAAGCAGACCGGTGGTTCCGGCCAGTACGGTAAGGTGGCCGGCTTCATCGAGCCGCTGCCCAACGACCACGCCACCGGCTACGAGTTCGACGACCAGATCGTGGGTGGCGCGATTCCACGCGAGTTCATCCCGGCCTGCGACAAGGGCTTCCAGGAGGCCATGAAGAAGGGCCCGCTCATCGGGTTCCCCATCGTCGGCGTGAAGTGCACCATCAACGACGGTCAGTCGCACCCCGTCGACTCGTCGGAAATCGCATTCCGCACCGCAGCGCTGATGGGCTTCCGCGAGGCCTACAACAAGGCCAAGCCGACCATCCTCGAGCCGATGATGCTGGTCGAGGTGAACTTCCCCGAGGAGTTCCAGGGCGCGGTCATCGGTCAGCTCAACCAGCGCCGAGGCGCCATCATCTCGACGGAGAAGATGGAAGCCGCGGTCACCGCGATGGCGGAGGTTCCGCTGTCCGACATGTTCGGTTACTCGACCGACCTCCGCTCGGCCACCCAGGGCAAGGGCGAGTTCAGCATGGAGTTCAAGCGCTACGCCGAGCTGCCCAAGCAGCAGCGCGAGGCGATGATCCTCGAGTTCCGCACGAAGAAGGAAAAGGAAGCGGCGGGCAAGTAGCCCCCGCTGGCCGGCCTCGTCGCGCTTGGCGAGGAGAGTCGGCCCATTCCCGCCATCCCGCCCCCTCGCCCGGCACAGCCGAGAGGGGGCTCGGAATGAGGCCCGCGCGCCCTGTCGCAAAAGGCGTTATCATGGAGACCCGCTGTCTCCGTGGAGATCTCCAATGTCCAAGCTTGCGACAGTCCTCTTGGCGAGCCTCGGCCTCCTAGCCCCCAACACCACGCTCGCTGGCGACGAGCCGCCAGTCAAAGGCGAAGGACGCGCCAAGCCCTACCTCGAAGCCCTCCACGCCAAGGTTCACAGGCTGTGGACCGACAGCTTCCTCGTGATGGCGGAGGGCCAGCTCGCGAAGGACCACCCCATCAACGACCGATCGCGGGTGGCCGAGTTGGAGCTGCTGCTCACCGTCGAAGGCAAGCTGGCGAACGTGAAGGTTGCCGAGACCTCGGGCTCCTCCGACTTCGATGCCTCCGCCGTGGACGTCGTGAAGGCGGCTGCGCCCTTCGCGGTCGCGCCCGAGGACGTGCTCTCCGACGACGGCAAGGCGCACGTGCTGTGGCGTTTTGCCCGCGACGACCGCCGATGCTCGGGTGCCCAAGTACGCGTGAAGAACGTCGCGCTGGAAGAGGCCATCCCCATGCTGGTCGCGCAGGGCCGCGAGACGCTGGCCATCGAGCGCATCAAGGCCGCCGACAAGAAAGAACGGCTGGCGGGGACTACCAAGCTCGCCCGCGCCTGGCTCGATCGCCTCGAAGACGACAAGGACCTTGCCCTTCGGGTGGCTGCGGCCAATGCGACCGCAGGGGACGATCGCGGCGCCGAACGCCTGCGCAAGGCCGTGACCGGCGAGCGCTCTCCCCTGGCGGCGTCCGCGCTCGCCCGACTGAAGATCCCACTGTGCGCCCTCCTGAGAGAAGGCCTCGATGATCCGCAAACCAAGGCCGGGGCCCTCTCTGCCCTTTCTGCTTCCCCGGACGGTGAGTGCATCGCCGTCGTGGCCGCCCTGGCCCAGGATCGCAAGGCAGCCGTCCCCGACAGGATCGCCGCCATCACCGGCCTCGGCACGCGCGACGAGCCCGAGGCCAGGTCCGTGCTCAAGGAGCTCCTCAAGGAGACCAACGCCACCGTGCGCGCCGCCGCCATCTTGGCCGAGGCACGTCCGAGCTCGGGCAAAGGCGCCGTGTTTCGCCTGACCGCGCTCCTCCGCGATCCGTCGCTCGAGGTTCGGACCGCGGCCGCAGCAGCCCTGGTTCGCGCCGGCGGGGAGGACGCCCTCACGCAACTCTTCCTGTTGTTCAAGGAGCGAGACGCCCGCCCATACGAGGCCGTCGCACGCGAGCTGGCGACGCTGTCGGGTGAGCCGTCCGCGCAGATGCTTGCCCGATTTCTGCGCAAGGATGATCGGCGTATCCAGGTGGCCGGCGCGCGCGCCCTCGCCCGCCGACAGGATCCCTTCGCGGCCAAGACACAGGCCGCGCTGGCGGCCACCGCAGACGCCGAGCTGCGCTTCTTGGCCGCGACGGCGCTCACCGACGCGGATCAACAGCGGGCAGCTAGCAGCGCGGCCGAGGGTTACGCATGGAACGACTCGTGCGCCGCGCTCATGCAAGGTAGCGGCAAGCTCGCGGCCGCGGACTGGATCCTGGCGCAGTTTCCGAAGCTCGGCCCCGAGACGCGGGTCGATCTGATGGGTGCGTGGCTGGCCGCAAATCGCGCGGGCAAGTAACGCATCCCCCGGCAAAGCCGGGGGCTTTCGCGGAGTGAGCCGCTCA
>CAZYFU010000113.1:0-21270 GCA_964647025.1 uncultured Myxococcales bacterium
TAGCGGCAGATGCCTCCGCCTCGGCCGCTTCCCGTGCAGGTAGCACCGGATGAGCAGAGCTCTTCCGCGCAGCACGGCTGGCCGATCTCGCCGCACGCGACGCAGGTGCCACCGCTGCCGCTGCCGCCGCTCGTGCACGCGAGGTTGGGGGAGTCGCAAGTCCGGGCTTCACAACAAGGTTGGTCGAGCGCTCCGCACTCGGGGGAGCCGTCCAGGGCGACACCGTCCGACGTGTCGCCTTTCGAATCGCGGCTGCTTGGGGCATCTTCGCCTTGGGCGTCGGATCTCTGGGCGGCGTCGAGATCGAGATGCGCGTCGGAGCCGCCATCACGGCGGAGGGCGTCGCCCACGCTCCCGCCCGAGCCACCGGTCGCCGCTGTATCGTTGGCGTCGAGTCCTGCACCCGCCGAGCCTCCAGACCCGGCATCGAGAGACGCACCACCCGTCGAGCCACCAGCGCTGGCCGAGCCGTCCACGCCGCTGCCACCCTTGGCGGATGCGTCGATCGCCGCTGAGCCGCCATGCCCGCCCAAGCCGGTTCCCGATCCGGCGTCGAGCCCTCGGGGCATGCCTCCGAAGCTGCCGCCCCACCCGGTGTCGAAGGCGTAGGCATCCGTCTTGCCGAGAGCCCCTGCGTCGGGCTGCTCGAGCCCGGTGCCATCGCTTGAACACGCGACGATGCCTACCGTGAAGATCGTCGCTATCACGGAACCAAGTGGACGGCGGCGTTGAAGGTCGGGGCGCATGGTCATGTTCTGTCCTCCAGTTCGGCTTTGCAGACGAGACAATCGTGGCAAGGGGGGGGACCGCGTCCTTCAGGGACCGGTCAGGGAATCACGCTGGGTGGCTGGCTGTCGGGACATCCGAAGTAGACTTGCACCTGCGTGTATTTCTCGGCTTTGATGCCTTCGCAGTAGGTCCCCGAAAAGAGAACGGATCGCTGGGTCGGACCGAGGGTCCAGCCGTTGCTCGCGTCGCGCGGGACGATCTGTTTGTCCAGATAGACACCCAGGTTGCCCGGATCGGGCGGGGGGCTCGCCAGCTCGTATTCGCAACTGGCGATCTGACCGACGATGGTGAGCAAGGCCGACGTCAGCTCGTCTGCCGAGGTTGCGGGGTAGTAGTGCCCGGTGCCGCCCGCGACCGCGAACTTGTCCAGATTGCGGATGTTGGTGGAAGGGCCGAGGCCGACCACGTACACCTTGATCCCAGCATCGAGCGCCACCTCGATTTCGTCCACCACGTGGTTGACCTGCGTGGCGGCGGAGGTGGTGGCGGAGGCACCGTCGCAGTTGGGCTCGCCGTCGGTGGCGAGCAGGATGTACCGCGGATTTGAGCCCCCGCGCGCGGCGAGGTGAGAGGTGGCGTATTTGATCGCCGGAAGGGTCGGCGTGTACCCCAGCGGCTGGGTGGTTTGGATGAGGTCGCGAATGATGCGCGCGTTGTCCGGTCCGATCGCCACTTCCATGTCGGGGCTGACGAAACAGCTAGTGCTCTCGTCGTCGGTGGTGGCGGTCGCGTTGGGCGTGGCGAAGAGCTTGAGCCCCCAAAGGATCTTGGAGGATGACTGCGTGATCACTTGGTCGAGGGTCCGGGTCACGGTGGCCCAGCGCTGCTGGCAGGTGGGATCGTTCGGGTCGCACTCCCGACTGTCCCGGCTCATGTCCCAGGTCATCGACGTGGAGCGATCGAGCACGATCAAGAGGTCGACGGGTTGCTGACTGATGTGGCTGATAGAGATGCCACAGTTCGCATCGCCAGCGCTTGGCGGCGCGCCCGAGTTGCCGCCAACCCCCGTCGGGGCGCTCGCATCCGGCAGGAGGACTGCGCCCTGCGTGCCCCCGGCGCTGTTCGGATCCGTCGTGCCGACCGAGTTGGTCGAGCTGCAGCCCAGCACCAGGATGATGGGGGCAATGGTAGCTCCAGCCATTCGAGCTGGAGCGCCTATCGATGCACTCTGATTCATGGGCCCTCTCCGATCGGACAGTCGTTCACGTGCGCGACCAGCTGGACTGTCAGCAACCGCCGTGCCGGCCGAAATTGCCGGGATTTGGGCCGCTGGAGACGTTGCACGCAACGTCTGCAACGCCGACTTGCCACAGTTGCAACGGGCGCAACCCAACAATGCACGGGACAACGCCTGCCCCGCAGAGGCTCAGGGCACGGATCCCGTGCTGGCCCACGTGGGTCCCCCCGGACCAGGGCCGCCGGCGCCGCCTCTACCGTCGCCTCCCATCGCGTCTCGCTGGCCTGACTCATCCGACCGAGCGTCGCGTGACATGCCGGCGTCGGGGCCAGCGTCAGGCGTGCCGGCTGACGGAGGAGCGCATAGACCGGTCATCGCATCGCACAGCAGAGACGATCCGCACGACCAGCCGAGGCGACAGTCAGGCAAGCAGCCTCGCACGTCGAGGGCGCAGACGTAGCCCGACCTGCATTCCGCGGTCGAGTCGCACGCGCCCACGCAGTAGGCGCCGGACGGTTCGAAGGGAATGCAGACGGAGCCAGACGGACATGGGACAGTCGGCGTGCACTCCTGGGTGCACGAGCCGCCGGTCCAATAGGTCGGCCCCGATGTGCTCGTCTCGGGGGTACACAGCTCTGACGTGCACTCGCGGTTCCAAACGCAGGGCGCGCCGATGGGCCCGGGCGTGACCGGCGGCAAGTCGCAGGTCCCGGTCTCGTCGTTGCAGGCGAGGCTGGTGCCGCAAGACCAGCCCAGCCGGCAATCGGGTAGGCACGCCCCAGCCGCCGTGGAGCAGACGTAGTCGCTTCGGCACGCATCGGAGGAGGTGCACCTCGGGCTGCAAAAGGCCTGTCCAGATTCGAAGTGAACGCAGGTGGAGCCGCTGGGACACCAGGCGTTTGTGCAGTCAAAGGTGCACGACCCGCCGGGCCAGTGGGTGGGCCCCGATGCGCCTTGCTCGGGCGTGCATACGCCCGACGCACAGTCCACGTTCCAGGTGCAAGGGGCGCCGACTGGGCCAGGGGTCACGCCGGGCAGCTCGCAGGTCCCGGTCTGGGCGTCGCAGGAGAGGGTGCTTCCGCACGACCAGCCGAGCCGGCAATCAGGCAAGCAGGCCTCGACTGCCGTGGCACAGACATAGCCATCCCGACGACAGTCGGCGTTCTCGGTGCAGTGGGACACACAATACGACCTACCGTCCTCGAGACGGAGGCAGTCCCCGGAAGGACACGCCCGGTCCTGGCCCGCGCAGTTGCCGGAGCAATAGCCGCCCTGCCATTGGCGCAGCTCCCCTTGACCCGACTCGCGCAGGCAAACGCCCGTGACGCAGGATTCGTCCAACCTGCACGGCCCGCCGACGGCGACGTTGCCTCGCCCCGAGCAAGCCCAGCCGGCGAGCGAGATGAGAAGGATGGCGCCGATTAGATGGGACCTTGGTGATGGCGTCCAGCGCGCCAGTCGAGTCTCGACTATCATGACAGTGAGGTGGCACCAGCAAGAGGGGTGCCATCGGGATTAGCATCCTTTTTGCTAACGACTGGCTCTCCGCAGTCCCGTAGCCACGATGTCCGACTCCCACGAAACACCCCCCACGACCGCCGAGCTGCTCCGCAAGGCGGTGGACTGCCTGGGCGACGGACTCCTGATCGTGAGCCCGGATCGGCGGATCGTGTTCTTCAACGCCAAGGCCGAAGAGCTCACCGGGCTGCGGGCCAGCGACGTGCTGGGTGGCGACTGCACGCAAATCCTCCGGGGCGGCCGTTGCGAGCAACCGGACTGCCTCGCGAACCCGAACAGGACCGAGCCTCGGGTGGTGGAGCTGATTCTCCCCGACGAGCGCCACCTGCGGGTCCGTCAGCAGGTTCAGGCGCTCTCCTCCGAGGACGGTCGGACCGTGGGTGGGCTGGTGAGATTCAACACGGAGGTCGAGCCCCATGGCCGCCCGACGCCAGGAGCCCTTCCATCGGTTGATGCCTTCCGCCAGATCATCGGGCGATCGCTCGCTATCCGCCGTGTTGTGGACACCATCCGACGGGCCGCGCCCAGCGACGCGACCATCCTCATCACCGGCGAGAGCGGCACTGGAAAAGAGCTGGTGGCGCGCGCGATCCACGATGCCAGCCGGCGCGCTAGCAAGCCCTTCGTGCCAGTGAACTCGGCGGCGATTCCGCACGACCTGCTGGAGAGCGAGCTCTTCGGTCACGTTCGCGGCGCCTTCACGGGCGCCTTGCGCGATCGACGCGGGCTGGTCGCCACGGCCGAGGGGGGAACCCTCTTTCTCGACGAGATCGGCGACCTGGCGATGCCCATGCAGTCCAAGATCCTGCGCCTGCTGCAGGAGCGGACCTACCAACGGGTCGGCGACAGCGCGGTCCTCAAAGCCAACCTGCGCATCGTGGCGGCGACGAACGTGAACCTCCAGCTCGCGGTCTCCGAGGGCCGTTTCCGTCAGGATCTCTACTTCCGTCTGGCGGTCATTCCTCTGCGCATTCCTCCGCTGCGCGAGCGGCGCGAGGACATCGTCCCGATCGCGACCTACCTGCTGTCCCATCGGGCCGTGGCGGCCGGGCGCAAGCCCATGCACTTCTCTCCCGAGGCCATGCGCCTGCTGGAGGCGGCGGCCTGGGAAGGCAACGTGCGCCAGCTCGTGAACGTGGTCGACTACGTGGTGGCCCTGTGCGAGTCGGATACCGTCGACGCGCGCGCACTACCCGAGGAGCTTTCGCCGATCCTCGCCCGCGAGGCGGATCTGGCTCGTCGGGCTCGCTACCAAGGGCCTACTCGCGGCGAGGACGAGGCTGCCCTAATAAGGCGAACCCTCGCGGCCCACGGTTTCCATCGTCAGCAGACCGCGGCGGCCCTCGGCATGGACCGCGTGACGCTGTACCGCAAGATGCGCGAGTACGGGATCGGCTCCGGCGAGGACGAAGGTTAGCCCGCCGCGCGTTGCAAGCGTTGCAAAGCGACGTTGCAACATGGATTGCAACATCTGGAGTGAGGATTCCTCCTTCGCTGGCGCGGTTCGGGGTGGGCATGCTGCTTGCTGTGTTGGGGCAGAACCGAGGTAACCATGGACGTCGAAGCACCCAGACTGCGCGAGTTGGCCCTGAGCGATTCCGGATTCGTGTTCGATCCGCTCACCGGGCACACCTTCACGGTCAATCCGAGTGGGCTGTTCATCCTTCGTCTGCTCAAGGACGGCGTCGCGGAGGCCGAGGTCGCCGCCAAGCTGGTCGAGGCGTTCGACATCGAGGCCGGCGAGGACCCGCTGCGCGACCTCCAGGACTTCATCCTGCAACTCCGGGACTGCGGACTGTCGAAGTGATGGGCCACACCGCCTCCACCGACCGCATCGAGACCGTCGTCGCGGTGACCGGCATGAACGCGACCGACAACCCGGCGCCCGGCGTTCCCGTGGCGCGCTCGCTGCGCCTCGAGCCCGGCTTCGCGGGGAAGATCGTCGGCCTCGGCTACGATCCGCTGGATCCCGGCTTCTACGCCGAGGGACTGCTCGACGGCGGTGCGATCCTGCCGTACCCATCGGTGGGGCGCGAGGCCCTGCGGGACCGGCTGCTGTGGGCGCGCGCCGAGCTGGGCATCGAGGTCCTCGTGCCGAACCTCGACTCGGAGCTGCGCGCCCTGGTGGCCATCGCACCCGAGCTTGCCGAGCGTGGCATCCGCACGTTCCTTCCCACGCTGGAATCCATCGAGCGCGCCGGCAAGGCCCAGCTTCCCCGCCTCGCCGAGGCATGCGCCGTTCCCATCCCACCCTCGGAGGCCATCCTGACCGCGGACGCCATTCCCAAGCTCATGGACCGGTTCGGTGCCCCCCTGGTGGTCAAAGGGACCTACTACGGCGCCACGGTGGCCCACAGCGAGTCGGATGCCATGGCCGCGTTCCACAAGTTCGCGGCCCAGTGGGGCCTGCCGGTCATCGTGCAGAAGTTCATCCCCGGCGAGGAATACAACGTGACCGCGCTCGGGGACGGCCACGGCAACATGGTCGGCGCGGTGGCCATGCGCAAGATGATGATCACCGACAAGGGCAAGGGTTGGTGCGGGGTGGCCATCGACAATCCGGAGCTTCTGCGCCTGACCGAGCGGTTGATTGGAGAGCTGCGTTGGCGCGGCCCGCTCGAGGTCGAGGTGCTCAAGGACGCCCAAGGCGGCGACTACTACGTCATCGAGATCAATCCACGATTTCCCGCGTGGATCTACCTGTCGGCGGGGGCCGGGCTGAACCTGCCGTATCTCGCCTTACGGCTGGCGTTGGGGCTGCCGTTGCCCTCGCCGGTGCCGAGCTACCGGGCCGGAACCCTCTTCGTCCGCATCTCGCTCGACCAGATCGCCGACATGTCCACCTTCGAAAAGCTGTCTGCCATGGGCTTGCTCCGCCCCACCTTGAAGGCCGTACCATGAAACCCAAGTACGAACGTCCCATCATCGTCCGCCACAGCTTGGCGGGAATGAACAAGTTCGGGGTCACGCCCGCGGTTCGTCCCATCACCACCATCGACGGCGCACGCGTCTCCGAGCTCGTGGCCCAATATGGATCGCCCCTGTTCGTGTTCTCGGAGCGCAACATCCGCGATCGCGTACGCGAGCTGCGCACGGCGCTCTCCCGCCGCATCGCCAACTTCGACCTCGCCTGGTCGTACAAGACCAACTACCTCGGGGCCGTGTGCAAAGTGTTCCATCAGGAGGGCTCGCTGGCCGAGGTGGTGTCCGGCATGGAGCTGCGCATGGCCCTGGAGGCCGGCGTGACGGGGCGCCAGATCATCTTCAATGGGCCGTACAAGACCGAAGAGGATCTGGCCATGGCCTTCGAGCGCCAGGTGCACCTGCACATCGACCATCTCGACGAGCTGGCCTTGGCCGAGCGCGTGGCCGATCGCCTCGGCCTGCTGCCAGAGGTCGGCATGCGGGTGAACATGAGCGAGTTGCCGATTCCGGTCTGGGATCGCTTCGGCTTCAACCTGGAGAGCGGACGCGCGCTAGAGGCGGCCCGACGAATCGTGCGGGGCGGCCGGCTGGATCTGCGGGCGCTCCACTGCCACATCGGCACCTTCATCACCGATCCCGAAGCCTATCGCAGCGCTGCCCGGGCCATGGCGACGCTGGCGCTCACCCTCGAACGCGAGATCGGCATTCGCATCGACACCATCGATCTCGGTGGCGGACTGGCGTCGCACAACACGCTGCACTCGCAGTACCTTCCGGGCGAGGAATCGACGCCCTCGCTGGGCGAGTTCGTCGAGGCCATCGCCGCCGGGCTGGAGGAGGGCATGCAGGGCGCCGAGCCGCCACGCCTGGTGCTGGAGACGGGGCGCGCGCTGATCGACGACGCCGGCTACCTGATCGCCACCGTGGCGGGCAACAAGCGTCTCATGGACAAGCGTCGCGCCGTCATCCTGGACGCGGGCGTGAATCTCCTGCCCACGGCGTTCTGGTACCGCCACGACGTGCACCCAGCCCAAGAGGCGTTTGGCACCGCCGAGCCAACCGTGTTCCTCGGCCCGCTGTGCATGAACATCGACGTGGTCAGGGACCGCGTGATGTTTCCGCCGCTACGGGTTGGTGACCGGATCGTCATGCGCCACGTGGGCGCTTACAACGTGACGCAATGGATGCAGTTCATCACCCTGCGCCCCAACGTGGTGATGATCTCTCCCAAGGGCGAGCACGCGGTCATTCGCAAGGCAGAGACGGTCGAGGCGCTGCGAAGCCACGAGAGCATTCCCGAGTGGCTGTGACCCTCGCTTCCCCATCCCGGACGCGCACGGTGGTCGCGGCTCTGCTGCGACCCTATGGACAGGTCTTGTTTTCGCGCAGCCTGGCCACCGGCGCCTTGGTCGCCGCCGCCGTCGCGCTGACGCCATCTCTCTTCGTCCTGACCCTGCTCGCCATCGGGGTCGCGTCGCTGGCCGCGTGGCTCTTCGGGCTGGGCACGGAAGCAATCGAAGAAGGGGGGCCCGGCTGCATCGCCGTGCTCACCACGCTCGCCTTGGCGCTGTTCGCGCCCGGCGGTGGCTCGCCGGTGGTGTTGGTGGTGCTGGGCGCGGTTCTATCCGTCCTCTTCCTGGCCTCGTTTCAGGCCATGTTTACGTCGCTGTCGCTGCCCACCCACGCCCTGCCTTTCGTGGCGGCGACCTGGACGGTGCATCTGGCGGCGCGGCTCATGCCAGCCGGCGCGCCGTTCTCAGCCTACAGCCAGCCATGGTCGTTTCTGCCCGACTGGGTTCACGGGGCATCGATCCTGGACCTTCCAGCCATCTTGCTCTTCCAGCACGGGATCCTCGCCGGCCTGCTGGTTCTGCTCGCCGTGGCGGTCCACAGCCGCATCTCCCTCGTGCTGGCGGTGCTGGGGGCCGGGATCGCGGTCCTGGCGCAGCGTTGGCTGCGCCCAGGCCAGCCGGCCGAGGTCGCGGACACCATAGCCGCCTTCAACGCCATGCTGGTGGCGATGGCCATCGGCGGGGTGTGGTTCGTTCCCCAGCCGTCCGCCATCCTGCTGGCCGCCGTCGCCGCGATGATCTCCGCCGTCGCGACCTATGCTCTGTTCCCGGTCCTCGCGGTGGCCTCGTTGCCCGTGGTCTCGCTTCCCTTCGTGCTGACCGTGCTGCTCTTCCTGACCGCGGCGCGTATGCGCCAGCACGACCGGAGGCCGCGCTCGACCATTCCCGGGGAACGCCCGGAAGAAAGCCTGGCCGCCCACCTGGTGCACTTGCGTCGCTTCGGCAATCTGCCTTGGTTGCCGTTCCGGCTGCCATTCCGAGGTGAATGGCTGGTCTCCCAAGGTCACGACGGCCAACACACACACCAGGGGCTGTGGCGCCACGGACTGGACTTCGAAGGCATCGGCCCCGGCGGCAAGCCATTCCAAGGCGAGGGCAGGGAGCTCCGCGACTACGCCTGCTACGGCCTTCCCGTGGTCGCCGCGGGCTCCGGGACCGTGGCCTTGGTCGCCGACGGCGTCCCTGACAACCGCATCGGCGAGATCAACCCGCAGGACAACTGGGGCAACGCCGTGGTGATCGCGCACGGTCCCGCCTTGTTCTCGGTGTATGCGCACCTCCAGGCCAAGAGCCTGCGGGTCAAGGTGGGCGACGTGGTGACACCCGGCATGGAGGTCGGCCGCTGCGGAAGCTCCGGCCGGGCGCCGACGCCGCATCTGCACTTCCAGATCCAGCGCTCGAAGCACCTGGGCAGCCCGACCATCGCTTTCGAGTTCGGCGACGTGATCTTCCGGCGCGACGAGACTCCGCGCCTGGGGACGCACCTCGTACCCGAGGAAGGCAGCACGGTCCGGGCCGTCCAGCGCGACGACAACCTGGCCCGGGCGCTCACCTTCGTGCCTGGTTCCACCTACGCGCTCGAGACGAGCATCGGCAACCGCAAGGAGCTGGCCCAGGTCGAGATCGATCTGCGTGGCCGCCGATCGCTGCGCTCGCCGCTCGGGAGGCTTTACTTCGACGCCTACGACAGCGCGCTCGTGCTCACGGGGTTCGTGGGTGCGCCGCGATCGCTCTTGCGCTACCTGCTGCTCTCTTCCGCGCGCGTGCCGTTCGACTCCGCGGCGGAGATCGCCTGGACGGACTCGCTTCCGCGCCGACTGCTCTTGCCTGGCGTGCTTCGTGGTATCGCCGATTTGTCGTCCGTCGTGGCGCCGGACATCGGACGCATCGACGTGGAATACCGGCTCAAACGCGACACGGGCCGGGCCATGCTCTCCGGCAGCTCGCCGCATTGGTCGGCGAAGACCTCGATCGACCTGAACGACGGCACCCAGACCATCTCCATCGACCACCGAGGCACGAACACCGTGCTGACCTTGCGCAAGCTTGCCAGCGGACACAAGGAGTCGGCATGACCCGGCTGTTGGCGCTCTGCGCGCTCTCGTGTCTGTCGGCCCCGGCCCTTGGCCAAGAAGGCGAAGAGCTTCGAGACACGGCGTGGACGCGCTCCGTGGACTCCGAGATCGCCGGTGATCTGCCACGCGCCGAGGCCATCCTGATCGAGGCTTGGGGCGACGACGGAGGCAACTACTTCGTTCGGCTCCGCCGCGCCTACCTGGCGCTCTTGCAGAAGCGATTCTCCGAGGCAGAGGCCCGGTACGCGGCTTTGCAGGGAACCGAGGACGGGGCCGCCGATCCCGACGTCGCGGCGGGGTTGCGAGATGCTCGGGCGGGGCTGGCTCCACCGGACAACGCTGGCGCGGAGAGCGCGGCGCGCGCCGTCCCCGAGGTCTGGGGCGCTATGGTCGGTCAGACCCTGGGAAGCACCCGCTATTGGGGCGGCGGCGTCTTCGCGCACGTTCCCGTGCGGGTGACGCCAGAGCTCCGGCTGCACGTGGCGGGCAGATACGTTCGCTACCAGCGCCAAGGCAGCGGATCCCGCTGGGCCTTCGGTCAAAGCGGAGCCCGACAGCTCAGCCTCGGCGACGTCTTCGTGGGCGCCGACTACCAGCGGGCGACGTGGGGCGTGGACGCAGTGGCCGTCTACGAGACGATCTCGCCCGGGAACAGTCTGACGGGAGGCGGGGCGAGGGGGCGGCTCGGTCGAGATCTCGGCATCCTGGTCGACGGAGTCGTGCTTGCCACGTCAGGCGATTCCTTCAACTGGCAGGTCGCTCCGCAGGCGTTCTTCTGGCCGTTGCCCTCGTTGGGTCTGCGGGCGGGCGCCCGGGTCACCTACGACGGATCGAGCGAGACCAGCGTGTTGGCCGGCGCGTCGGCGTTCTTCCTCGGCCACGCCCTGCACGTGGACGGGCACCTCGGCAGCGAGCGGGCGGCGCTCAATCCGGTCAGCTTCTCGCTGCTCAACCTGTCCGGCGACGCAACCTTGGGCGGAACCGTCACGCTCGTACTGGGCCTCGGCGCGGGCCTTCGCCTGCTGGTGCAAGGGCAGGGCGAGCGGCTCGAGAACGACGGTGCGGAGGGCGCGTTCTGGAGCGCTTCGATAGGCATCGACATGGCACTTGGATCCCTGTGAACAGCACTCTTGGAAGGAACGTCCCATGAAGAAACGTACCCCAGCCCTTTCGTTCCTGAGCGCCCTCGCGGCGGCGCTCTCGATGTCCGTCACTGCCTTGGCGGCTGACGTCCCGGATTTGTACCGTGCCTCGTACCAGGCCGAGGCCCGCGGGGACTACACCACGGCGCTTGGCAAGCTCCGCGAGATTCGCAGCGTGGCCGGACCATCCTATTTCGCCTCGTTACGCACGGGATGGCTGGCCTACCTGTCGGGAGATTTCGCTACCGCCGAGGCCCAGTATCGGGACGCGGTAGCCGCCAAGCCCAAGGCCCTCGAAGCGAAGGTCGGGCTCACACTGGTCCTCTTCGTGGCGAAGAAGTGGCGGCCCCTCGAAACGGCGTGCAAGCAGGTCCTGGCGGAGAGTCCCGCGCAGCCGACGGTGCGCGCGCGGCTGGCCGCGGCCTACTACAACCTAGGCAACTATCCTGATTCCGCCGCCGGTTACCGGAAGCTGGTCGAAGAGTATCCCGGCGAGCTCGACTACCACACCGGCCTCGGCTGGGCCCTGTTGCGCCTGGGCAAGCGGGAAGAGGCCCGAAAGGTCTTCGAGCTGGTGCTCTCCGTCTCGCCCGACAACCCCAACGCGAAGGATGGTATGGCGGCCAGGTAGGTCCCGCCCGCCGGGCAACGCAAAGACCGTGGATCCCGCAGCCGTGCTGACGTTCCGAGGGTAAGTAGCTCACGCGCGAGTCGGGAGCGCGGCGCCGCCCAGCACGGCAGCGGGCCACGGCGTCTCCGCTGCTTCGATGAGCCCGCATCTGCACTTCAAGGTCGAAGAAATCGCGACAATCTGTTGGACGTGGTCAAGCACGACGTGATGCTGGACTTCGTCTGGAAGGATCTCTTGCGGGTCTGTCTCCTTGCTCAAGTTCCGGGTGCTGAACCCGGCGTGCGGCAGCGGCAACTTCCTGTACGTCGCTTTCCGCGAGCCTTGCCGCCCTGACACCGCAAGTCTTTGCCGGGGCAGACGGGGCTGCGCCAGGTCGGACTCGCCAGCTCTTCGACCTTGCGTGTTATTCGCATCTGCGATTAGCTGTCGGCGTGCGGCCCTCGTTCTTCTATCCCGGCCTTTCGGTCAACGTCGACCACGAGCCGAAGCGCACGTTCTGGCTGGTGTGCCGCGCTGATGCGAATGCCATCGCGCTCGACGGAGGGTGGGAGCGCATGCCACCGCACGAGGCGGAGATGGCGCTGTTTGCGGCTCGCCTGGTTCCTTCGGACGTCGAGCGCTTCCTCAATCGAGCCAGGGCTCACGGCTCGCTGCCTGAAGGGTACGACCGCTACTACAGCTCAGTTGCCGAGCTCGAGCATCTGGTTGCCTCGGGAGACTTGGTTGCCCTGTGCGAATCGGCCACGCCCGATCGCGAGCGCGAGCGGGTGCGCGAAGAGCGAGAGGTGGCCCGCGCCATCATGAACGGGCAGCGCACCCTGGGCCTCGTGCCGGGGCGCAGGTCGTTGTTGATGAGCGGCGCCGATTTCCAGGCGATGCCCAACCGCGATCGCTACAAGGTGCTCAGCCGCGCCGAGGCCACGACGCTCTTGTCTGCCGCGGAGATGGCCGCCGCGGCCATCTGGGAGCGGGCGATCGCCTTGCTGGCGCCGGACTGGCGAATCCCGCAGACCCCGCAGGGCCTCGTCCTGCTGCTCGAGACTCCGACCGTCGTGGCGAGCGGTGTGTCCGTTCCGGCCATCACGCCGTCGCAGATGCGGTCGATGCTGGAGAAGGCGACTCTGGATATCCACGTGGTCGACCTGAACGGAGTTGCCCAGGATGGCCTGACGTTCGAGATCACTAAGCCCGACGGTGATGTCGACAGAGGTGTCCTCGACAACGAGGGGCGCGCGAAGGTGAAGAGCGCCGTCCCTGGCGTTTTCGTCGTTCGCTTTCCCGACCTGGATGGCGCGGACTGGGACGGCGACGGCGCGCTCGAACTGCCCGACGTCGTCGAGCGCGGCAAGGCCTCGTCCTACACCATCCAGCAGGGCGACCGCTTGCCGAGCATCGCCCTAGACCATGGCTTCTTCCGCTGGCAGACCGTCTGGGAGTTCAACGGCTGCCAGGGCAACCCGTTCGTCCTGAGGCCCGACGCGACGGTTTCCATCCCCAGCAGGCTCGGCCGCGTGGCCGAGGTCGAAGGTGGCCAGGCGGAATACGTGGTGCAGTGGGCGCCAGAGATCCTGCGCGTTCGGTTCGCGGATGCCGCCGGGGACGATCCGGTAACGTTTCGCGCGACCCCCGACAAGGGAGACGACATGTTCGAGGGCGAGCTGTCCGAGGACGGGCTCATGGAAGTAGAGTTGCCTCCCGGGACCAAGGTTGTCGATGTCGAGCTCTTCGCGGGTGACGGCGAGGAGCCCTTCGTGAGCTACCGGTTGGACGTGGGACACCTCGACCCGTGCAAGGATGTGCCGGGAGTGCAGGGGCGTCTTGCGAACCTCGGCTACAGCGACGGTGGGATCACCGGCGAAATCGACGACGCCACGCGATCGGCGATCGTGCAGTTTCGACGTGACTACGGCCTGCCGCTGTCCGACGAGATCGACGACGACCTCCGGGACGCCCTGCGATGGCTTCACGACGAAGACGATGGCGTCGCTGAGGGCGAGGCCGATCACACCACTCCGGAGATGTGGGCAGATGACGAGAGCCCTGACGAGGGAGACTCGGGCGGAGAGGATCGCAACGACAGCGATGACGTCCGCGATGCCGATGGCGATGGCGAGGCTGTGGGCGAGGAGGATGGCGACGATGACTCGGACGACGAACCGGAGATCTGGGACGACGATGAGTGGGACGACGACAATGGCGATCGTGTTGCTGATGCAGACGGTGACGGTCGTACCGTGGACGACGACAGCAGTCGGGAGGTGAAGCCGTGGTAGCAAGAGCCAGACGGACCAAGGCCACGGTCAGACCGAAGCCTGAGCGCAAAGCCAAGGGCTCGGCCAAGGGGGCACCCAAGCTTACGAAGAGGCGCGAGAAGAGGGCTGGAGCGCCGGAGAAGTCGAAGGCCGCGGCACGCAAGGATCCGACCGAGACGGGCGATCCCGGGAAGCGGGACCTGATGTACGGGGGATTCACCCTGCGCCTCCACGACCGCGACAGGCAGGGGGACAAGCCGGCAGTCTACGACCAGAAACTGCGACCGGTGATCTTCGCGGCCGATGACCCCGGTGCCAACCGACCCGCGGCGACGAGTCATGGGGACACCGGAGTTGCAGCCGCGGCGCCTGGTCGGCCCGGCGGCGCTCCGACCACGGTGCCTTCGGTGACAACCCATCTCGCGAACGACACCACGCTGGTCGCGAACCTGCAAAGCGATCTCTGGACGCTGGGATTCTGGGTCTTTCCCCGAACCTCGGATGGAAAGTCTGTTCTGACCGGCGTTTTCGACTGGCGCACGGAATGGGCAGTCCGTGAGTTCCAGATCGCCGCGGCCATGCCGAATGTGGCCGTTCAGGACGTGAAGAAGAAGCCGTCGGGAGAGGAATGCAGGACCATTGGCAAGTACCTCTCGACGCTTTCGGCGAAGAAGAACGACAAGGTCTACACGGGCCCTGCCAGTGGCGTCGTCACGCCGGAGACAGCGGCGCTGATCCGTCACTGGCTTGACGGAAAGAACAACTACCGGTGCCCACTGGTGGTTCAGGTCTTCCGAATGAAAGACGCACCCGAAGCTGATGGCGATCGTAAGGGGAAGGGCAAGAAGCAGAAGAGCGGGAAGGGGCCGAAGAAGCAGGCGAAGAAGGTCCGGGATGGGATCTACGTCGAGAACGTCTGGCGGCACGACGAGGTCCCGCACACCGCCCAGCAGATGGTCGCTTGGGACTTCTCGGGACACTACCAACCTCCATCAACCTGCAAAGACGAGGGAATCGTCGTTGGCCGATACTCGATCTACGCCGGATACGGAGGGCCAAGCTCGTACCCGGAGGATGGTCACTGCTGGCCGGAGACGCAGCTTTCGCCCGAGGTGGTGTTTGGTAAGGAGTGGGAAGACCTGGAGGGCCATCAGAAGTCGGCCTTCCTCGCGGTTGGCGCAGTAGGGTCAGTCGAGTGTCGAGGCTTCCTCGACTCGGTGAACTTCTTCGACAACTGTCACGGCTCTGCCGGCCCTTTCCACTGGACCATGCCGAAGTCGAACGGTTCCGGGGGCGAGTATGGTGGTTTTATGGCACTTCTGGAGCTGAAGTATCCGGACGCCTTCAAGACTTGCTTCGGCAGTCTCGGTCTGTGGGGACCGCGTTGGAGCAACACGGTGGCGAGGGACGGCCGGGCGCTGGTGTCGGCGTCGAACGCAACGTACGGTGGCTATGTGTATACGCGAAGCGCCGACGGGACATTCGAGCAGCATCCGTCCAAGGAGCGGCCTTTTGCCGACACGTATTGGCTCAGGAGCTGGCAATGGGCCTACCGTCTCGAGATGGCTGCGCGCACGAGTGCGGCCTATCGCTCGACCATGTGGGAGTACGCTTGCGTCCGCATTCGCGAGATACGAAAGCTCGACCAGATCCACGACTGGCTTCCCGCCGAGTGCAAACCGGCAGGCGGGGCCCGGCTGACGATCGGCGATGTTGTGACCAGCCAACAAGGAATGGCCGTGTTGACACGGATTCACGTGCGCTGGTCTGGGGCGCTGAGCGCCGCCAGCAAAGGAAAGAAGGGAAAGGCCAAACCGATTCTGCACGATGCAATCAAGGCGGTACTCGCGGATACATCGCTCAAGGATTCTGACGGGAAGGTCCTCGATTGGAGGAGGCCGCCATCGAGATGGAGCGACTTGCACCAGAAGGCGATTGTCGATGCCCTCATTCGCGCAGTGGAAACGCTCGCAAAACCCAAGCAGCGAAAGTCTGTTGAAGAGGCTCGCTACTGGCCACTCGCAGCGGCCAACCGCGGAGTTTCAGAGAGAGGTGCCACGGGCGAGAAGAAGATGAAGAATCGCCCGGTTGCCGCCGGCGCTACCTGGATTCCTGCTGGTGCCAATCTGGAGGAGTTCGGCCCGAGCTGCGGCCGGAACACCTTCACGGCTTCGAGGTAGCCCTCTCTGGCGACGGGCCAGGGCGCTGACCGTCAACGTGCCACGGGCCTAGGTCCAAGCATTGAACGGGGTGGTCGCACGACTTCGCGTCGCAGTCGTCCGAGTCGTAGGTACACACGGAAGGTAGCTCGTTGTTCGGCTTGATATCGACCCGGATCTGGTATTCGTCGAGGCCCGCCGGGACCTCTTGGTCCTCCTCCGTCCGGTAGTACCGGCCTTCGTCCGTTTGCTGGGTCCACACGTTGTGAAACGCGTTGTCCGTGCCGCACCCGATCTGGACATCAAAGACCTTGTAGGTAACCGTGGGATTCGGTACCACGGGGTCCCAGGCCATCGAGCCGCTGAGGTAGTGGGCGGCTTGGTTCTTCTCCTTGTGCACGGTAACGAAGTCGCCGATGCCATCGCCGTTGAGATCCCCCGCCCAGTGGAGCGGGAACGGCTTGCCGATGTCACCTCCCTCGACATCTCGGGCGCTCTTGAGGTCCCAGGCCACCGCGACGCCTCTCACGGGCTTGCCGTTCTTCAGCCTCCAGGGCTCGCACGGCGCTCCGGGCTTGCACGACCAACACAGTTGCTTGGTGATCTCCCGGCGCATCTCCCGCGCGGGCCGACCCGACAGCGCCTTGTTGCGAGCATTGGCCGCAGCCTTGCACTTGTCCGGTCCGAGCGTGCACGCGGCACCGCACAGTGCTCGGTTCCAAGCCGTGGTCCCGGTGACCGGCTCCGCGACGGACGACAGGGCCCGCAAGCAGGCGGCGTCATCGTCCGCGTGGAAGCTCAGCAGCGCCTCGTCGTTCGCGAGCGCTAGCTTCTGTTCGGCCGATAGCTTCGCCCCGCAGCGGGACCGGAACCGCTCGAGAAAACGCGTGCCTCGGTCGCGAAAGGCGAGGCGGTCCAAGAGGGCAACAGTCTTGCGGCTCCTGCGAAAATCGCAGCTCATCGGCTGCTCCGCTTCGACCTCGGCAGCGGTCTTGCCATTCAACGCCTTCAGCTCCGCTGCGGCGGCGGCCTGCTGTTCCCTGGCGATCAGCGCCAGGTGCCGGTCGCACTCCTTGCGTGCCTTTGGGGCGGTGACGTTGGCGCAGTCACCGCCACATCGCGCGAGGGCCTCGACAATATGATCGGATGCCGACCTCGGCACGGTGTCGAGATCGAGATGCAGGGCGTTCTCGGCGATGTGCCGGCAAAGCCCAACATCCCTTTTGAAACTGCGTCTAGAGCAGTAGAAGAGCAGGGCGTCGATAGCGTCCGCCTCGTCCGTCGGGCTGAGCTTGCCTTTGCAAGCCCGTATCTCGGCGAACACCGCGTCCATCCTGCTCTTGATGTCGCGCTCGGGCGCGGAGTTGTCGGCACGAAAGAGGTCCTGCTTGGTGCATCCGGGCTCCTCGGCCAAGGCCGCGCGTTCGCCGGCCAGTCCCGCGGAGAACCCGAGCGCGACGCAGGCGAAGACCGACAAGACACCGCCACGATTGGCAGGCCTCTGAAATGGATCCGACATGTCGCTACTCTGCACCGGTATGTCGGCCGAGCAAAGGGGCCTTGGCGCGAGGCAACACAGCGAGGCCGGTTTGGGCTATCCTGCCGCGGCGCGTGGCTCGAGACCGGCAAGATGGCCACGGTCGAGCGGCCGTTGGCCAGCATCCCCGAGGAGTGGGCCCACTACCACACCATGTACCGCGAGCTGCGCGCGTCCTGGCCGGTGGTCCCCTACCAGGAAGAGATCCGCTGGCTGTCCCTGCGGGAGGGCCTGGTGGTCGGCGACTTCGGGTGCGGCGAGGCGCTGATCGCGGCGGCAGTCAAGGACCGTCACCGTACGATGGTTGCTTATCGGCTGATGGTATCCGCTCGGCGCGCCGGGCAGCGCTCTGTCTTCTCGGCAAGATGCTCACGCCCAGGCGGATTGGAGACGCCGAGCGCCCTCGAAGGGGCACCTCCCGGCCGAGGCTCACCGAGGTGTCCCAGAAACTGCGACACCTTGCGTGACAGCATCGACGGCGCGTGCTAGGCAAAGGGCGCCGATGTCGGTGGCAGATAACCAAGTGACTCCTAGCCCAGGAGGGGCCAGCAAGGGCCCAGGACCAGGACAACTGGTCTCTGAACGCTATCGGATTGTTCGCAGGCTGTCCTCGGGTGGCATGGGGACGGTGTACCTCGCCGAACACGTCAGCATCCAGAAAGCATTCGCCCTCAAGGTCCTGGCACCCGGTCTTGCGAAGCACAAGGATCTGGCGGCCCGCTTTCTACAGGAAGCGCGCGTCGCGTCTCGCATCGACCACGAGAACATGGTCGACATCTCGGATTTCGGGCAGACCGAGGACGGGCTTTCCTACTTCGTCATGGAGTACGTGGACGGGCAGAACCTGGACGCCACCGTGAAGACGTCCGGGCCGCTGCCCTGGCAGCGCATGCGTCCCATCATGTTGCAGATCATCTCGGTCCTGCAGGCCGCCCACGACAAGGGCATCGTTCACCGAGACATGAAGCCGGCCAACGTCATTCTCTGTCGGCGCCAGGGGCGCCAGGACTTCGTCAAGGTGTTGGATTTCGGGGTGGCCAAGCTCCTGGATTCCACTAAGGCCAAGCTGGTGACGACCGACCGGGAGCTCGAAGTGCTCGGGACGCCTCTCTACATGGCCCCCGAGCAGTGCCATGGTGACCCCGTCGACGGCCGCACGGACGTCTATGCTTGCGGCTGCCTCCTCTATCACCTGCTCACGGGCCGTCCTCCGTTCGAGGGAACGACCCAGTTCTCCGTGGTGCTCAAGCAGATGTCCGAGGCCCCGGCGCCGCCCAGCTCGCGCCTCGGGCCGGGGGCGCTGTCTGCCGAGGTGGATGCCATCGTTCTCAAGGCCTTGGCCAAAAATCCGGCCGACCGCTGGCAGAGCATGCGAGCGATGGGGGCGGCCATCGAGGCGACCTTGGGCAGCACTGGCGACTCGGCCGTCCAACAAGAAGCAGCGAGCACTGTGCCCGGGCCTGGCCAGCCTTGGGTGGACGGCGCGTCCCCCACGATCTCGGTCGTCGCTCCGTCGTGGCGTGGCGCTGTTCCCTCCAACGGTCCTGCTCCTCGACGACGACTGCGGCGGGTCCTGGTGGGTTGCGGGCTGACGATGGCTCTTCTGGCCGGGGCCGCGGTGCTTCGATTCGGGCCCCGTCCCGCTCGTTCGGGCAGTCCCACCCCGGGTGACGCCGTCTCGTCGCCATCGGGGGCGGCTCGCTTGGAGCCCGCAAGCCCGCCCCGCGCGGCTGCGGCTGACGCCCTCCCGCCTGGCCCGGTGCCATCCCTATCTCCAGCCGAACAAGCCTCACCGCCCACCAGAGAGCCCCGCGCCGGCGGGCAACGGAAACGTCCGGCCGGCCCAACCCGTGCGCAACGCCAGCGCCAGCCGGTCTTCGAACCCTTGGCGGACCCAGCCCTGGAATAGCCGACGGACCCATGGCCGCACCCACCGAGCCCGTTTCCCGTGTCCCGCGAACCGATGCCATCGACGGATCGGACGCGTCGGGGTACTTTCTGGCCGTCTTGGGCCCCAGCGTTCAAAGCGCCTATCCCCTTCCGTCTCGGGGAACCCTCGCGATTGGCCGGGCCGAGGACGCGGATCTGCGCATCCCCGATCCGGGGATCTCGCGTTATCACGCACGCCTTCACGTGGAGGAAGGCTTCAGGGTGGAGGATCTGGGAAGCCACAACGGCACGTACGTTCGTGATCGGCGCGTTCCACCCGAGGTGCTGGTTCCCTTGCAGCCCGGCGAGGTCCTGGGGCTCGGGGCTACCCTGATTACCATCCAACGCCGATTGCCCGTGCTTGGCAGTCAGCGGCTTGGCGCCCATGCCCAACTGGAGGCACGCCTCATCGAGGAATGCGCACACGCCGAAGCCTTCGGTCGGGCCTTTGCACTGGTTCGCGTGGATCTGCCGTCAGGGATGGACGCTGTCGATGCCGAGCCGGCGTTGCTGTCCGTCTTGCGGCCCGGCGATCTCTGTGCGGTCTATGCGCCCGCTCGCTACGAGATTCTGTTCGTCGACACCGATCGGCTGGTGGCAGGGGACTTGGTGAACGCGCTCACGGCTCGGCTGGGGCCGTCGGTGGCCATTGGCACGGCCCACTGTCCTGCGGATGGTCGGTCTCCAGGCGAGATCTTCGCCAGGGCCTGCGCCGCCGTCCGACAGGCGAGCAGCCCGGCTTCGGCTTCCCAGGAGGCTGTCGTCATCAACCCGACGGTGCGCGAGCTGTACCTGACAGCCGAGCGCGCGGCCCGAGGCACCATCCCGATCCTGATCGATGGCGAGACAGGCGTGGGAAAGGAGCTGCTGGCGGCGGCCGTGCACCGCGCGTCGCCGAGGGCTTCCAAGCCGTTCCTGTCCATCAACTGCGCAGCGGTGGCCGAGTCGGTGTTGGAGAGCGAGCTGTTTGGCCACGAGCGGGGAGCGTTCACCGGCGCGCATTCCGCGAAGGAGGGGTTGTTCGACGCTGCCTCGGGGGGAACCTTGTTCTTGGACGAAGTGGGCGAGATGAGCCCTGGCATGCAGGCCAAGCTTCTGCGCGCGCTCGAGACCCAAGAGATCCAGCGTGTGGGCTCCACGCGTTCCCGGCCCATCGATGTTCGGCTGGTCTCCGCCACGAATCGCAACCTCGACGAGGACGTGGAGGCGAAGCGCTTTCGGCGAGATCTCTACTACCGCTTGAACGGGATTGCGCTGTCCTTGCCGCCCCTGCGCGAGCGCCAGGACGAGATCGAGCCCATCGCGCGTCTGGTCGTCGAGAAGGTGGCGCACCAGATGGACCGGTCCGCGCCCGAGATCGACGCGGAGGTGGTGGCGTTGCTTCAGCAGTATCCCTGGCCCGGGAACATCCGCGAGCTGCGCAACACGATGGAGCGGGCGGTTTTGCTGTGCGCGGGCAGCCGCATCACCCTTCAGCACCTGCCCGAGGAGAGAATGCGAGCGTCCATCGAGCGCGAGCGCACCACGGTCGCACCCGCCGGGGCCGCCGCGACCGATGCGCCGGCCTGGTGGGCCCGGCGCTCCGAGGCGGAGAAGTCGGCGATCAGCGAGGCCCTGGCCCGCTGCCAGGGGAACCGGACTCGCGCCGCCGAGTTGCTTGGCATGCCGCGTAGCACCTTCATGCGAAAGATGGCAGAAAACGGCCTCATCGAACGCCGAGGTCGTTAGTTCTAGCCCGAAGTTCCCGGTGATTTGAGGCTCAGATTCCGCGCAGGGCCGCGGAA
>CAZYFU010000114.1:0-20966 GCA_964647025.1 uncultured Myxococcales bacterium
GCATCTAAGCGGGAAGCTAACCTCCAGATCAGGAATCCCGAGGCGCAAGCCTCCTAAAGACCCGTTGGAGACTACAACGTTGATAGGCCGGGTGTGGAAGCGCTGTGAGGCGCGTAGCTAACCGGTACTAATCGGTCGTGCGGCTTGACCGCCATTAATTTTCACCGTGCCGCAAATCTGCGGCACAGGCGCTGACTACCGTCTCAGGTGGTCGAGGTCGAAGCTCGGTGAACGAGCAATGACCTGAATCGGATCCAGAAGCAATTCTGGAAGATCGAAACTCGTCTTCAGTCGCTCAAGACACCAAAAGATTTCCGGCGGCCATACCGGAGGGGCCACACCCGATCCCATCTCGAACTCGGAAGTTAAGTCCTCCAGGGCCCATGGTACTGCAGGGGAAACTCTGTGGGAGAGTAGGTCGCCGCCGGGATTATTTTCACACGCGGGAAGAACTTCACAGTTCTTCCCGCGTTTTCTATTTGGGGCTGCTACCCGCTCACCAGGCTCAGCCGAGCTGGGCCAGCTCCTTGCCAAAGCGCTCGGCGATGAGGTGCTCGAGGCAGTACGTGGAGCCCGCAAGGCGGCGGCGTCGGCAGTTCACCTTGCGGCAGTCGGCCTTACGCTCCTTGAGCTCGCCGAGCTGCTCCTCGAGCCGTGCCAGACAATACGGCCTCATCGTTGCTGCTTGGTCGAGGTCGCGCAGCCGGCGCGCTCCCAATGGCTTTGGGCGACACAGGACCGGAGGCGACTCGCTCTCCTCGGGCCATGCGGCCAGCCAGGCAGCGCCACACTCAGGGCACTGCCGCAACTCCTCCCATTCTCCAATGTCGATGGCCAGCCAGCGCATGACATCGTCGTCCTCGATGGGCGCGAAGTCGGGACGCCTCGTGCAGGGGCAGGCATACGGACCAGGGGGCATGGGCCCAACCTACCTCAATTCGACCTCTTTGAGGCAAAGACCTCCGGCTTGAGGCAAAGGCCTCCGAATTCGCGCCTCAGCGACTATACTGCCCCGCATGTCCGACATCGCCGACGTCTTGAATGTGCTCCGGGAGCGCGGCTTCGTCCAACAGATCAGCGACGAGGCGGCGCTAGCATCCCTGGTTGGCAAGGAGCCGGTGCGTTTCTACGCGGGCTTCGATCCCACGGCGTCCAGCCTTCACGTTGGCAGCATGATCCCGCTCATGGCGATGGCGCACCTGGCGCGCGCTGGGCACAAGCCGATCGCACTGCTCGGTGGCGGCACGGCCATGGTTGGCGACCCGAGCGGACGCACGGAGTTGCGCCAGATGATGACAGTGGAAACCATTCAGCAGAACCGGCGGGCCATCGAGCCGCAGGTGCGTCGCTTCCTGGTCGACGCGGCTGATTCTGCCATCGTGGTCGACAACGCGGATTGGCTGGCGCCGCTCAACTATCTCGAGTTCTTGAGGGACATCGGCCGGCACTTCAGCGTCAACCGGATGTTGACCGCCGAGGCATACCGCCAGCGCATGGAGAAGGGCCTGTCGTTCATCGAGTTCAACTACCAGATCCTCCAGGCCTACGATTACCTCATCCTCCACCGAAGGCACGGCTGCATGCTGCAGGTAGGTGGGGACGACCAATGGGGCAACATCCTGGCCGGAACCGATCTCATTCGTCGGCTGCACCAGCGCGAGACCTATGCTCTCACCTTCCCTCTCATCACCACGGCAGCTGGCGCCAAGATGGGCAAGACGGCAGCCGGCGCGGTCTGGCTCGCGGCCGATCGCACGAGCCCCTTCGACTTCTACCAGTACTTCGTCAACGTCGACGACCGGGACGTCGGGCGTTTCCTCAAGCTGCTCACCTTCGTGCCGATGGACGAGATCAATCGTCTGGCGTCCGTGGAGGGCGCCGAGCTGCGAGCGGCAAAGCAGGTCCTTGCCTTCGAGACGACGGCGATCGTCCACGGCAAGGAGGCTGCACGGACGGCTCAGGAGGCGGCCCGTGCGGCCTTTGGGGGCGGCGGCGGTGAGCTCGTGCCGACTTACGCCGTGGATCCAGCCGCCGTACAGGCAGGAATGAAGGTCGTCGACCTTCTCTTTGCCGCAGGACTCGCAGCATCGAAGAGCGCGGCTCGCCGGCTGGTAGAGCAGGGCGGAGTTCGCTGGGGCGACCGGAAGGTTTCCTCAGTCGAAGACACGCTCGCCAATGCCGAGATCGCCGCCGACGGTACCCTCCTGCACGCGGGCAAGAAGCACGTTCGCAGAATCGTCCTTAAATAGAATCGCCTCTTCCGCGCCTACAGCTCTTTGCGCATCCAGATCGCGCTCCTCGAGCGCGCCATCTGGTACTCCTCGGTCGCGGCAATGGTGGGCGGAAGGATCTTCTGATCAATCACGTCGAAGCCCAGCTTTTCGCCAACGATGCCCTGTGCGCCATCGGTGACCAGGTACAAGTGCAGGGCGCCATCCATGCGTGCCTTGCGCATCGCCACCTCGAGCAGCATGTAGCCAAGGCCCTCGCCGCGTCGCTCGGGGCTGACCGCCAACATCCTGAGCAAGGCGTTCTCCTCCACATGCTGGATCGCGACGCACGCCGAGATATCCAGGCCCTCGGGCGCTGGAATCACCAGAAACTCGCTCCAGACCCTCTCGAGAGAGCCGTGCGTGATTCCCGCGCGATCGAGCAGCTGCCCAAGCCTGGGCTTGTCGGTGGGTCGGGCGGGACGAACCGGGTCGCCCAGGCGGGCCAGCAGCCGGTCATGGAGGCCGCCGTAGTCTCCGGAGCTCATGACGACCACGGTGTCCCCGGGAGCCGCCCTGCGCGACAGGTGTTCCGCGGTCGCATCGGCGCCCTGAATCACACAGGCAGGCAACTCCTGGCTGCGTAGGTCGGCGGCCAGCTTCTCCACGTCCAGGCGCTGATCCGCCGGAACCTTCTCGGGCGCATAGAGCGGCGCCAGGACGACTTCGTCCGCGAGGGCCAGAGCCGTGGCGAAATCTTGTTGAAACACCGAGCGTCGGCTGGTTGCCGAACGAGGCTCGAAGGCCGCGAGCAGCTTGCCGGGGCCGAACCGTCCTTTGAGGGCCCCGAGGGTCTCCCGAATCGCGGTCGGGTGATGCGCGAAATCGTCGACCACGGTGACCCCATAGGCGATGCCCGAGATCTCCTGCCTCCGCTTGACTCCGAGGAATCGCCGGGTCGCGCGCCCAATGGCGGGCATCTCGACGCCCAGGCAGTGGGCCGCGGCGATGACCCCGGTCAGGTTCTCCATGTTGAAGATCCCTGCCATGCCGGTGTCCAGCGTAATCATGCCCTTGCCGTCGCAAGCAAGGCGGAGGATCGACCGGCCGCCGATCTTCCGCCCGGTGACCTCGAAGGTCCACTGTGCGTCGGTGCCAGGGCGGCCATAGGTGGTGACCTTGCATCGCGCGACCTTGGCCACCTCGAGTGCGGCGGGCGACGCCGCGCAGACCACCAAGTTGCCATCGGCGGGGATCAGCGAAACGAACTCCCGGAAGGCGGCCTTCACCGCTGCCTCGTCGGCAAAGATATCGGCGTGGTCGAACTCGACCGAGGTCAGGATGACGAGCCTCGGGCGGTAGTGCAGGAACTTGGACTTCTTGTCGAAGAAGGCGGTGTCATACTCATCCCCCTCTACGACGAAGTCCGGACCCTTGCCGAGGCTCCACGACCGGCAGAAATTGATGGGTACGCCGCCGACCAGGAAGGACGGGTCCCGGCCCGCCTCGGTCAGCACGAAGGACATGAGAGACGAGGTCGTCGTCTTTCCGTGCGTTCCCGCGACGACCACGGAGTTGCGTTCTGCCAGAAACAGCTCGGACAACAGTGCTGGAAAGGAAACCAGCGGCACGCGGCGCTCTTGGGCGGCCAGCACCTCGACGTGGTCCCTGCGGCAGACGTTGCCGACCACCACGCGGTCGGGTGCCCAGGCGAGGTTCTCGGCGGAAAACGGCGTCATCACCGGAATACCCAGGTCCGCGAGCTGCGTGGACATGGGTGGATAGACGTGCTCGTCACTGCCCCGAACCTCGTGCCCCGCGGCCCGCAGCAGGCCAGCAAGGGAGCCCATCCCGGTTCCGGCAATACCAATCAGGTGCAGCTTCATTGAACTTCAGTGTCCGATCATGCATTCCCGCGCATGGGGCGGGAACTCCGTCGCGAACTTCTTCACTTCCAGCCCGAAGTCGGCGCTGAAGTCGCGCAAGGCCCAGCCGTTCGCCTCGGCCTGACCGCCGGAGGTGCCCCACTTGAGCCCGACGACGACCAGCGAGCCGCAGGGATCGAGCCGGCCACGCTTCCTCTTATCCAGCCAGCTTCGTCCCCATTCGCGGGCGAGGCCCGGGTCGCACGGCCGCTCGCCGATTCCGCACGTCACGTCAACGATGTCGTACCAGTAGTGCCCAAATACGCTGTACTCGCTGATGTGAACCGACGGGGTCACGCCACGGCCCTCCTCTGCTTCCTTGCTCGCGAGGTGGAAGGTGTACAGCGTATTGACGTCCAGGTCCACGTAGTAACACGCCTCTTCCATGCTCCTGTGCTCGAAGTGGCCGACGGTGGGCGAATCGAGGGTGAGGCTGCCGTGGTACACCGACATGCGGATCTCGATGCGCTTCTTTCCGGACGCCGGCGGGGGATCCTCCTTCTTGTCGTCCCCGAGGTTCCGGCATACGCAGACGCCATCCTTGCAGCGGCTCGATGCCAGCACTGGTTGAGGGCCCCTCTCGACCTCGACCGCCCTCTGGCTGCCCAGACCGGTGCGCTCGCCCTGCTTTCCGCTTGCGCAGGCTGACGCGAAAACCGCGAGCGCAAAGAGGAGATACGATGGACGTGCTGCCATTGCGAACGTAGGATACTACGCCCGTGTTTGGAACGACTCACAAGTTTGTATCGGCCCGACTCCTCTGTCTGGCTCTCATGCTGACCGGGGTGGCTTCCTGCGCGTCCAGCGAGGACACCAAGCAGGTCACCTACTCCATGACCGCGAAGCAGAACTACGACCGCGGGCTGGAGGAGCTCAAGAAGGAGAACTTCATCGAGGCCGCTCGATACTTCACGTATGTGAAGCAGAAGTTCCCCTTCTCGAAGTACGCCGGTTTGGCCGAGCTGGCCTTGGCCGACACCGAGTTCGCGCGCACCAACTACCAGGAGGCGATCGACTCGTACAAGAGCTTCGCGCGCCTGCACCCCACCCACGAGAAGGTCGAGGACGGTTACGTGGCCTTCCGCATCGCCGAGTGTTACGTCAAGGAAATGCCCGACGACTGGGTGCTGCTGCCGCCATCGTACGAGAAGGACCAGTCCTCCGTGCGGGACGCGCTCCGCGAGATCGACAGCGCGCTCGGGAGGTATCCGAGCTCGCCCTACGTGAACCAGGCCAAGGAGTCTCGGCGCGAGGTCCTGCGGCGCCTCATCGAGCACGAGGTCTACGTGGCGCGCTTCTATCTCGACCGTGGTCATCCCAGGGCCGCCATCCTTCGCATCCAGGCCGCCATCCGGCGATACCCGGATTCCAGGCGGGAGGGTGAGCTGATGCTGACGCTGGGTGAGACGCACCTGCAGATGGGCAATCCGGCGACCGCCAGGCAGGTTTTCCAGCAGGTGGCTGCCGGAGGGGGGACCGTGCTCGAGATCAAGCGCGCCGAGCTCTTCCTCGACTTCATTCGGCAAAGGTTTGGCGACAACCCCACCGACAAGCTCGCCGCCCCTACGCCCGAGCCCACTACGACGGCTGGCTGATGGCCAGGTTCCAGTCCAGCGCCGCGACCTTCGTGGTCGAGGAGATAGCAGCGTACGCCCCGGCCGGTGAGGGCGAGCACGCCTATCTCTGGATCGAGAAGCAGAATCTGACGACGCTCGACGCCGTTCGCCGGCTGGCCCGCGTGCTCGGTGTGAGCGACCGCGACGTTGGCTACGCTGGGATGAAGGATCGCCACGCGACCACGCGACAATGGCTGAGCGTGCTTGGCGTCGATCCGGCGGTCGCCGAGACCGCGGCCATCGATGGCGTCCGTGTCCTCGCGGCAAGCCGCCACAAGAACAAGCTCCGCATAGGTCACCTGCAGGGCAACCGTTTCGAGGTCGTGCTTACCGAGCTCGGAGACGGCGAAGCAGCCGCCATCGAGAACCGGCTCGCGGCCCTCGCCGTGCGCGGCGTCGCCAATCGCTTCGGCCATCAACGGTTTGGCGCAGCGGGGGACAACCTCGCGGTGGGTCTCGAGGTCTTGCGAGGCACGCGCCGAGAGCCAGACGCCCGCCGACGGAAGCTGTTGCTCTCGGCCGTGCAGTCTGCAGTGTTCAACCGGGTCCTCGAGCTTCGCGCCGAGAACGATGGGCTGCTCACCGTGCGCGAAGGCGACATCCTGGAGAAGGTCGCATCGGGCGGGCAGTTCCCGTGCACCGAACCGGCTGTCGATCAGCTTCGTGTGGACGCCGGCGAAGTCGTTCCCACGGCGCCCATGCCTGGCAGCAGGGTACGGGAGCCCGCGCCCGGGACCGCGGCGCGAGCACTCGAAGACCGGGCGCTCGAGAGTCTTGGCATCGGCGCCGATGAGCTCGCCCAAGTGGGGCGCTCGCTGCCGGGCACGCGCCGGCCGGTGGTGGTCAAGCTGACCCTCGGTGTGCCCGCCGTCGCAGCGGAGGCGGCCGGGCTGCGCCTGCGCTTCTCTCTACCTGCTGGAAGCTACGCCACGGTCGTGCTGGACGCGCTCGGCGTCGAGCAAGCGAGAAGGGCCGAACCTATGCTAGCTTCGGACGCGGATCCGGCGTAGCCGGAGCAGAAATCATGCACATCACAGAACACCTCCTCACCTTTACCCTGTTTGGCTCCGCGTGGGTGCTTTGGCTACTCGTCTTCCTGTCCATCCTCTCCGTCGCGGTGATGGTCGAACGGGGCGTCGCGATGTCCGGCCGACTGCGTGGCTTCGACAGCGTGTGCGAGAAGATGCACCAGGCCCTGATCTCGAGCGACATCAAGGCTGCGCGAGCATTGCTCGGCGATGGCCGCTCGCCCGAGGCGCGCGTCGCCTTGGTCGGGCTCGACGAGCTGCCACGCGGGTCGACAGCCGCGGTCGAGGCCATGTCGAGCGCACGGGCGCGCGAGCGCCTCGCGATGGAGAATCATCTCGGGATCCTGGGCACCCTCGGCAACAATGCTCCGTTCATCGGCCTCTTCGGCACCGTGCTCGGCATCATCAAAGCCTTCGCGGACCTGGCGAAGAATCAGGGCGGCGGTGCGGCGGTCGTCATGGCGGGCATCGCAGAGGCGCTGGTCGCCACCGCGGTCGGTCTTCTGGTCGCGCTGCCCGCGGTCGTGGCGTTCAACATCTTCCAAGGCAGAATCAGGCGAACCATGGGCCGCATCGACACCCTCGCGCACCTGATTCTCACCGGTGCTCCCTCCGACGCCGAGACGACCAGCAAAGGCAAGTAGCCATGGCCGGCGTCGCAAGCAAGTTCGAGGACGACGACGCGGGGCGGATGATCACCGAGATCAACGTCACGCCCCTCGTGGACATCACGCTCGTGCTGCTCATCATCTTCATGGTGACCACCACGTACATCGTGAACCCCTCCATCAAGGTCGATCTGCCCAAAGCCGTCACCGGCAGCGACCAGGCCAAAACGACGTTGGCCCTGACCCTCACGAAAGAAGGCCAGCTCTACCTCAACGGCGACTTGTCCGACGAGACCAAGGTCGCGGCGCAGATCGCCGCCGAGTTGCCCAAGAACCCCGACCTGCAGGCCATCATCGCTGCCGACAAGGTGGTGCCCCACGGAGCGGTCGTGCACGTCATCGATCTCGTGAAGCGCGCGGGTGTGCGCAAGTTCGCAATCAACGTCGACAGCGCTGCAGCTCCCGCCGACACTCCTGCGCCGGCGAGGTAGACTCGGTCCGAGCGCATGCAGCGCAGAGTAGCAAGCCGCTTCGCACCAGTCAGGCAGCCTTCGTACGCACCCGTGATTGGGGTCGTCGCGGCCGTCGGTGTCCACGTGCTCCTGGCGCTCGGCTTGACGCTCTTGCCCAAGGTTGGGTTGTCTGCCGACCGACCGCCGACGGTCGAGGTGGATGTGGTGGCTCCGCCTCCTCCACAGCCGTTGCCCCCGCCACCCCCTCCGCCGGATCCCACGCCGCCCCCACCGAGCCCCACACCCAAGCTGGCGGTTCGAAGGCCTGCACTACCCAAGGCGCCGCCCCCCCCCATGCCGAACCGCGAGGACAGCAAGCCGCCGCCGAGCGACACAGCACCCACGCCCGTGTTCGGGGTAACCGAGGACTCGGTGGTGCAGGGCGAAAGCCCCGTGGCCGTGCCGGTCGGCAACACGCTCATGACCAACGATCGCACGGTGGCCAAGGCTCCTCCCGCCGCCTTGCCTGCGGCCCCGCCCCCACCACCGGCTTCGACGTTCTCTCCGGTCGATGAGGAGTCGGTGGCCGAGCTGCCCGTGAAGGTCTTCATGCCCGAGCTGGTCTACCCCGAGATGGCCCGGCGCCTGGGTGTCGAGGGGAAGGTCCGCCTGCGCGTGGGCGTCGACCGCCACGGGAACGTGAAGTCCGTGCGCGTGCTTCAGAAGGTCGGGTTCGGGATGGACGAGGCTGCCCAGGCTGCCGCCTGGAAGTCGAAGTGGAAGCCGGCGAGGAAGGAAACCGGCGAGGCGGTCGACGTGGTCATCCACTACAACTTCGTGTTTCAGCTACCCACGCGCTAAGACCTCTGACGCGCCGTCGATCGTCCGATTAGACAGGCGCGGCGATCGCCCTTATGATCGCTCGCGACTACCATGTGTGTCGTCCGACGGGTTGGTCTACTGGTTCTTCTTTCACTCCTTGGCGTAGGGGGGAGCGCACATGCACAAGGCGGGGACTTGCCCCCGCCTCCACCGCTCGACCGATCCTTCGATCTGCAGCTCTTCCATCCCGCTGTGGGCGCGCGCAGCTTCATCACGCTGGACAGTGCGGAGGTCCTCGAGCATCGCCTGTGGCACGTAGGCATCGTCGCGAGCTACCAGCGCGATCCACTGTCGTACGACCTCTCCACGGTGGATTCGCTCGGCTACACGCAAACGTCGACCCTGTCGCCGGTGCGGAATCTGGCCATGGCCGAGCTCGTCGCCGCGGTGGGGCTCTGGAATCGCTTCGAAGTCGGAGCGGCTCTGCCATTCGCGATGCTGTGGGACGGCGACCGCAACGATTCTTATGGGGGACTGGCCGCCGGACGACAGACCGTGCGAGCCCTGGGCGATGTGCGCGTCGAAGGCAAAGGCGAGTTGGTCGGCTTCGGAACCGATCGCGCCTTCTTGCTCAGTATCTCGGCCGGGGGCACGTTGCCCACCGGCGATGACTCGGCCTTCGTCGGAGAGAAGAGCTTGACCGGCCGCGTGCGGGCGTTGCTCGAATACCAGCGCGGCGAATCCCTGCGCGCACTAGCCATGGTGGGCGGGCTGTTCCGCGACAAATCCGAGTTCCTCGGAACCCCCGTGGGTCACAGCATGCTCTATGGGGCTGCGATCGAGTACAAGGCGACGGAGCAGATAGGTGTCTTGGGCGAGGTTTTTGGCCGCGTCGCTTCGAAGTACCACGATACCAACCCGGCCGAGCTCGATGCGGCCATGCGTTTCTATCTGCCGTCGATGCTCAACCTGATCGTGGGTGGAGGCATCGGCCTCGACAAGGGGATCGGCAGCCCGACCGCCCGCGCTTTCGCGGGCCTCGGCTGGGCCCCGGATCCGCGCGACCGCGACGGCGATGGCGTGATCGACCTCGTCGACCGCTGCCCGGACGACGCGGAAGATCGCGACGGCTTTCAGGATGCGGATGGCTGCCCGGATCCGGACAACGACCTCGACGAGATCGCGGACGCCTTGGACAAGTGCCCGAACGATCCGGAGGATCTCGACCACTTCCAGGACGAAGACGGCTGTGCCGATCCAGACAACGACGGCGACGGGATCGCCGACCTCAACGACGCTTGTCCGAACGAGAAAGAAGACGGCCAGGGCAAGCGCCCCACCGACGGCTGCCCGAGCACGGCGGAGGACAGCGACGGCGACGGTATCCCGGATCCGCGTGACAAGTGCATCGACGAGCCTGAAGACAAGGATGGGTTCCAGGACGACGATGGGTGCCCCGACTACGACAACGACGGCGATAGCATCCCCGACGGCTATGACAGCTGCCCGAACGACGCCGAGGACGCCGATGGGTTCCAGGACGACGACGGTTGCCCCGACTATGACAACGACCACGACGGCATCCCCGACGCCAAAGACAAGTGCCCGAACCAGCCCGAGACGCTCAACAACTTCCGAGACGAGGACGGCTGTCCCGATCCGGGCGTAGAGCTCGTGCGCCTCGGGGAGGCCGACGAGAAGATCGTCCTCGGCGAGCACATCAACTTCTTCCCCGGCCCCGGCGGCAAGCCCGCGCTCACCACCAACAGCGTGATGCTGGCTGGGTTGGTGGCGCGCGCAATCAAGAATCACCCCGAGATCGCGAAGGTTCGCATCGACGTACGCGGCAAAGACCTCAGCAAGCAAGACACCGAGGAGCGGGGCCAAGTCTTGCTGCAGGCCCTGGTCAAGCGCGGCGTCGACCCACAGAAGCTGAAGGTAGGCGCACAGGGGCCCGGCTCGAACCGGGTCGAGCTGGTCATCGAGGCACGTACGAAGCTTCGCAGCGTGATGCCGATCCCAGAAATCCCGCAGGAAGCAGCGGCCCCGGACGCCACACCGAGCGAAGCGGCGACCCCGGACGTCACACCGAGCGAAGCTGTGCCCAGCGTTCCGGCCCAGGCCCCGGCCGAGGCCGTCCCGCCCGCCGACAGCCCGGCCCCGGAGGCCCAGTAGCGCAAAGTACCGACTCGCGCTAGCGTAGGACCCATGAAGCCACGCGGCTGGTGCTCGACCGACGTCGGTCTCAAGCGCGACCACAACGAGGACAGCTTCCTCTGTTGTGACGACCTCGGTCTTTATGCCGTGGCCGACGGAATGGGTGGACACCTGGGCGGCGAACGGGCCAGTCGCATGGCGGTCGAGGTGCTGGAAAAGGAGATGCGATCGCGTCTTCCGTCCGCGGACGACAGCACGGGCGTTGCGCAGGCCCTCGGGGAGGCCACCCGTCTTGCCTCACAAGCCATCTACGAAAGCGCGCAGTCGAGTCCGGAGCACACGGGGATGGGGACCACGCTCACCGGCCTTTGCTTTCACGGACAGAGCCTGACCCTGTGTCACGTGGGGGATTCTCGCGCATACCTCGTCCGCGACGGGCACGCCCGACAGCTCACCGAGGATCACTCGTGGATCCAGGAACAGGTTCGCGCCGGTCTTCTTTCGCCCGGCGACGCGCTGGTATCCCGTTTTCGAAACATCATCACCCGATCGGTCGGCTTCGAGCCCGTGGTCACGCCCGACCTGGTGACCATGCCCGTCGAGGCGGGCGACTGCTACCTGCTGTGCTCGGACGGGTTGTCGAACTATTTCTCCACCGAGGAGATCGGGCGCATCGTGGCCAGCCAGTTCTACAGCGAGGCCGGACGCGCGCTCGTCGAGATCGCCAACGAGCGCGGCGGCGACGACAACATCACCTGCGTGATCGTCTACATCGCAAACGTCAAGGACGAGGCCCCGTCGGCGGCCTGAGGGTCAGACCACGGCCTTCCTGATCAAGTCTTCGATGCGGATGCGAGGCACCGCGCCCACCAACTGGCCCGTCACCTGTCCCTTGTCGAAGAGCAACAAGGTCGGCACGCTGCGGATTTCGAACTGGGTGGGCACCCCGGGGTTGCGATCGATGTCGCACTTGCCGATGCGCAGTTTGCCGGCGAACGCCTGCGCCAGTGCCTCGAGGTGCGGCGCGATCGCTTTGCACGGCCCGCACCACGTCGCCCAGAAATCCACCAAGACGGGGAGGCTGGACTTGGTGACCTCGGCATCAAAGTTCGCGTCTGTTACTTCGAAGGTGTTGGGGCTTGCCATGGCGCTGTTGTAGCACGGAACATCGTCGTTTGTGCCGCTGCGGGCGCGTGCTAGGTTTCCAACCAAAACAATCGGCCGACACTGCGATGTCAGTCAAAATCTTCATCCCACAAGACCACGTGGACACCTGGGTTACGACGGACAGGGTAGATGTCGCAGGTGAGATCATGACCTTTCGCAACGCCCGGGTCTCCCTGCGGGTCGTGCCTGCCTATTTCTTCGACCACGTGTCCGGCGGGTCGGATGTCGGGCACGCCCTGCTCGGGCGGGTCAAGACCAAGGTCGCGGTGGGTGCGCTCGGCGCCGAGGTTTACATGAACTCGATCATCGTGGGCGAGACGGCCTACGACGTGGTGGCCGGCTTCGTGGCCAAGCCCATCGATCCGTCTTGTCCGAGACATACGGTGGTGGCCGCCATCGTGGAAGCCAGCTCGTGAGGGCCGATTCCGTGGCCAGGAACCGCCTCGTCGTCGGTACCCGCGGAAGCATGCTTGCGCGCTGGCAAGCGACCTTCGTTGCCCAGGCACTGCAGAAGGCGCATCCGAGCCTGGTCATAGAAGAGAAGGTCATCGTGACCGAGGGCGATCGCATCTCGGCCGGGCCGCTGTGGAAGGCGGGGGGGAAGGGGCTGTGGGTGAAGGAGATCGAGGCGGCTCTCTTGGCCGGCGAGATCGACTTGGCGGTACACAGCATGAAAGACGTTCCAGGTGAGCTCTTGCCAGGGCTCGCCATAGCCGCGATTCCGGCCCGCGCTGACGTCCGGGATGCCGTGGTCAGCCGAGACGGGGGCAAGCTAGACAGTCTTACGCATGGTGCCCAGGTGGGAACCACCAGCTTGCGTCGGGCCTTTCAGCTCAAGGCGCTCAGGCCCGACCTCCACATTCAGATCCTGCGTGGCAACCTCGACACTCGCCTGCGCAAGGTCGCCGAGGGCGTGGTCGACGCTGCCATCCTCGCCTGCGCCGGTCTCGATCGTCTGGGCTTCTCCGACAGAATCGCCGAGCGTCTTCCCATCGAGCGCATGCTGCCCGCGGTGGGACAGGGCGCGCTCGCGATCGAGACCCGCGAGAGCGACGCCGAGACCCGTTCGATCTGCGGCGTCCTCGAGGACGCCCCGACCGCCATCGCGGTCACCGCCGAGCGCGCTTTCCTGGCCCGCCTGGGCGCCACGTGCCGCACGCCCGTGGGTGGCCATGCTCGGCTGGAGAGCGGCCAGGTCGTGCTGCGTGGACGCGTCGGCAAGCCGGACGGGACTTCGACGCTGGCTGACGAGGCGAGCGGGCCGCCGGAAGCCGCTGCCGAGGTCGGGCAGCGTCTCGCCGACGCCATGTTGGCGCAGGGCGCGGCGGCCATGCTCGGTGGGCCAGGCTGACGCGAAAACCCGCGTCAGTTTTTGCGAACACCTGCCGAACAGCCTTATGATCCAATCCGAGGGACCATGCGGTTATCCACGTGCGCGACAGGACTCGCAGGCTTTGCGTTTCTCGCGGCCTGTGCCCATCGCCAGCCCACCCAGGCCGAGGTCGATCAGCTCAACCGCTCCGTGGAAGCCCTACGCATCCAGAACACCGCATATGCCAAGCAGGTCGAGGAGCTCGAGAACCGACTGTTCATCCTCAGCGATCGCCTCGAGAGTAGGAAGGTCAACGACGAAAGGGTCGAGACCCCGAACCTACCAACCGTGACCCTGCATCCCGAGGTCGCGGCACCTGCGCCCGAGCCTCTGCTTGCGCCGCCCGGTACGGAGATGGTATCGGAGCCCGAGGTCGAGTACGTCGGCGAGGCAGCAAAGCCCAGCGCTCATCGTCCCGTGCTTCGCCTGCACGGAGACAGCGCGGAGGTGCAGATCACGCGTCAGCCACCTGCACCCAGCATTCGCGTCGCGCGCGAAGGTGCCGCGAAGACGCCCAAGAGCGAAAGCCCGGACGCCGTGGCTCTCTACCGGAAATCGTTCGAGGCCCTGCGCGCCGGCCGACACGACGCCGCCGTCCAGGGATTTCGAGACTTCGTGCGTATCCACACCAACCACGAGCTGGCGGACAACTCGCAGTACTGGCTTGGTGAGTGCTTCTATGATCGCAAAGACTACGCGGCGGCCGTGCGAGAGTTCCGCAAGGTCATCGAGCGGTACCCGAGCGGCAACAAGGTTCCCGATGCCCTGCTCAAGGTCGGCTTCAGCTATCTGTCACTGGGCAGCAGCGAAGCCGGCCGACAGACCCTTCTGCAGCTGCAGCGTTCGTATCCGCGCCACGAGGCCGCGAGCTTAGCTGCTGCGCGTATCGCCGAGCTGGATCGCAGCGCGCCGCCCAGCGACGAGACCGGACCAGTGCCCACCACCGCAAGAGCTGTCCCAACCCGCATGGAGGCCCCGTGAGACCTTTCTGTCTGTTCTTCGAAGTCGCGGCCCTGGTTGCCTTGCCGAACTATGCGCTCGCGGACAACTTGGGTGCCACGAAAGTCCCGCGCCAGGTCGAGGCCGCGCGCAGCGGTACGGACCTCGCAGATCCGGACGTCCCGACAGCCGACAAGGAGTACGGCCTCAAGCCGGGCACCTCGAAGACCATCGGTGGTGGGCTGAAAGACGCCGACGCCAGGCGAATCGAGAACACGGCCGCCGGGTTGGCGCCAGGGGGGGTGATCGGTGTGGAGGTGCCGGGCGCTACCGAGACACCCGACAGGGGCTCCCAGGCCCCGGTCGGAATGCCCGACATGCACGTGGTCCAGAAGGGCGACACCTTGTGGTCTCTGTGCTCGAAGTACTACGGCGATCCCTGGCGTTGGCCGCGCCTGTGGTCGCAAAACCCCATCATCACGAATCCGCACTGGATCTTCCCTGGCGACGTCATCAAGGTTGGCGAGGGCGCAGGCCCGGGAAGCGTCGCAGCCGTCAGCTCTCCACAACCTCCGCCAGTGCGCACCGGCATGATGTCGGTCAACCGCGTGACACCCGGAAGCGAGACCGCGCTCATGTTGCGCACCGTCGGCTTCATCGAGACCAAAGACCTCGACCAAGCCGCCACCATCTCCGGCTCCCGTGAAGAGAAGATCATGTTGTCGTCGGGCGATCAGGTCTACCTGCGCTATCCGAAGCAGGGCGCGGTCAGGGCAGGTGAGCGCTACTCGGTTTTCGAGACTGACCTCAAGCAGCCGCTCGTGGACAGCACCACCGGCAAGACATACGGATACCTGGTCAAGATCCTGGGCGACCTGGTGGTGAACCAAATCGCCGAGAACGACGTCGCGCGCGGAACCATGGTGGACACGGTCTTTCCCGTCGAGCGCGGCGCGCGCGTGAGCCCCTTCGTCCGTCAGTTCAGGCGAATCGAGCCCAAGCCGAGCGACGTCAACCTCGAAGCGCGGGTCATTGGGACGTTTGCCCCGAATCAGCTCCTCGGGATTGGCCACTTCGTCATCCTCAACCGCGGCAAGCGCGATGGCGTGCAGGTGGGCAACCGGACGTTCGTGATCCGTCGTGGCGACGGCTACCGGGCCAACCTCCAGCAATGGGAGATCCACGACAAGAACTCGCCAAAAGAGGTGGTCGGCGAAATCCTGGTGGTCGACGTACGTGACGATGCGTCAGTGGCGTGGATCGCCCGCAGCAGCAAGGAGCTGAAGGTCGGCGAGCTGACGGAAATGCGCAAGGGCCTCTAAAGCACCGTCCATGATTCTGCAACACTGGGGTCGAGGCGGCAGCCCATAGCGGGAGGGGCTTGGCAATTGGCCGAGCGGCAGCTCCAGCGTCCGCTCCTACAGCGCGACCTGGAAGCCAGGCTCGCAGTTGGGTTGTCCCATGGCGTGCAGCCGTCACGCACTCCCGCGCGTACGCGGTCGCGGCGCCCGTACTGGAAGTGCCGCTACCGGTCGCCGCCGCCGTGTGAGTTGCGGCGCCCGACATGGTCCCTCGTCATCGTGCTTGGATGAGCGCCGCAAAACAAGACAAGCGCCATCCTGCCTGTTTGCGCGCGACCTACCGACGGGTTCGGGCATCGGAAATCGACTGCGCGCTAAGACCCGGACCATGGAAGACGAGAAGACCTCCTCGGCCACCCCCCAAGCTCTGTCGCCGAAGGTGCTGCTACTCGACGAGCCTTTCGGCATGCTGGATTCCCTCACCCGCTTCGAGCTGCAGGAAGTGTTGGTCGACCTGTGGCTCAAAGACCGCAAAACCGCGTTGATGGTGACCCACGACGTGGACGAAGCGCCCTTTCTTTCCGACCGCATCGCCATGATGACCAGCGGCCCGCGCGCACGGTTGGGTGGTGTCCACGAAGTTCCCTTCCACCGGCCTCGCATTCGCACCGAGGTCATGGACGATCCTCGCTACTACGAACAACGAGAGGCTCTGCTCGCCTTCCTGTCAGGCGAGGAAGCATCGACGAACGCTAGGAGAACGCACCATGGTCACGAGACGCCCGCTCTTCATTTGGCCAGCTAGGGCCCTCACCCCGCTGCTCGCCTGCTCGCTCTGGGCGGGGGGATCGGCCATCGCGCAGGAGCAGCCCGCCGACCAACTGGCCCAGCCCAGTGTACCTGCGGAGGCAGCGGCGCCCCCCGCGCCCCCGTATTCGCTGCCCTGGCAATTGCGCCCGGCTGGGGTCGGGAACGTGGTCCGGCTCGACACCTCGCAGGCGTTCTACGAGGCGGGCGGTGCGAACGGCAGCACCACCACCAGCACCTTGCTGGCGACCTACAAGCTCACGCCATCGCTGGCGCCGTTGGTCCGCGTGGGCATGGTCCGCAACGACGAGCCCGGGGCCGCGGTGGGCAGCGGCACCGCCTTCGTGAACCCGATTGTCGGCCTGACCTACGGGCTGAAGCTGCCCCGCGACTTTCGCCTCGCGGCCTTTCTTGGCACCTCGATCCCGATCGGCATGGGCGGGGACAAGGCGCGCGCGACCGACGCCACGGCGGCAGCGGTGTTTCGCGGGATCGCCTCCCGCTCGGCCATGGATAACGCGATGTTCGCGGTGAACTACTTCACCCCGCTCGGCGGCGTCGATCTGGCGTATGCCGCCTACGGACTGACGGTGCAGCTCGAGGTGACGCTGCTGCAGCTCATTCGCGTACGCAACGAGGGCATCGACGCCGACAGCACGCGCACCAACTTTACCAGCGGCCTGCACGTCGGCTATTTCCTGATCCCCATGCTCTCGCTCGGCACCGAGCTCCGCTACCAGCGCTGGCTGTCCACGCCCGCGGTGGTGAAGCAAAACGGTGCGGCGCGGGAAACCGTCACCATGGCCGTCGGGCCACGCTTCCACTTCAAGTGGGGCGGGTCGCGGTGGGTGCGTCCGGGCCTGTCCTACGCGTTCGCGCTCGACAGCCCGCTCAACGATGCGAAGTACCACATCGTCCAGCTCGACATCCCGATATCTTTCTAGCTTGGCTAGCCCGCGGCGCCGGCTCGCCGGCCGAACATGCCGCGCCGCAGCTCAAGGCTTGCTGCTGCGATCTCGGGCAGTTGCCCACAACTGCTTGATCTTCTTTGGGGCGGGAGCTATCAGCTTTGCCCACCCGATATGCAGCTCGCTAGCAACCCCGAGGCAATTCTGCCGAGAAAGTCATGGATGACTCTCTCACAGGGTTCCAAGCGTCCGGTCGACCGCGTCGCGGAGCAGGACGAGCGATTCCCTGGCGCATTGCGCCTGCTGGCGTCTCCGCCCGAGTGGCTGTGGTATGGGGGGCGGCTCCCCTTTCCGAAGGAGCGGCTCATGGCCGTGGTGGGTGCTCGGGCGGCTACTCGCGTCGGATGCGACAAGGCATTCGAGATTGCGCGCGGCCTGGCTCGCACTGGAATGACCATCCTGTCCGGCGGCGCGTTCGGCATCGATGCCGCTGCTCACGAGGGTGCGCTGGCCGAAGGCGGGTCGACCTTCGCCGTCCTGGGGTGCGGCGCGGACGTCGTCTACCCCGACCGGCACGGTCAGCTATTCGCTCGAATCGCCATGCGCGGTGGCCTGCTCTCCGAGTATCCACCAGGGACGCCCCCGAGGCGCGGACAGTTTCCGGCGCGCAACCGATTGATCGCGGCCCTGGCCGAGGCGGTCCTCGTCGTCGAGGCCGCCTACCGCTCGGGCGCGCTCATCACGGCGAGGCTCGCGCGCAGCATGGGCCGCCCGCTGTTTGCCGTCGCGGGCAGTCCGGGCACGGACGAGCTTTTGCGCAAAGGGCACGCAGCTCCGGTCTCGACCGCCGCCGACGTTCGCGAGATTCTGGCCGGACAAAAGCCCCGAGCTCCGTCGGTGGCGAAGGCGCCGGAGCGCTTCTCGGCGATCCTTGACGCCATTGGCCTGGGATCGAATTCGCCCGCTGATTTGTGCAAGCAGGTAGGAATGGCGCTACCTTCACTGCTGGCGGCTCTAGCCGAAGCCGAGCTGGAAGGCTTGGTGAAGCGCGCTGCCGGAAATAGCTACGAGGTCATTGGACGTGAGTACTAAGAAAGCGGCCCCCGAGGGCTCGTCGGAGCCTTCCGCCGAGAAGGAAGGCCAGCCCAAGACGGCTGGCAAGGCAAAGCCTCGTACGAAAGCGCCGACCAAGGCCAAGACGGAAAAGGCAGCGAAAGTGAAGGTCGGCAAGCCCAAGGCCACCGCCGCCAGCGCCATCGCGAAGACGCCCGACGCAGCCGCAGAGAAGGCGCCCGGCGCGAACAAGGCCGCGAAGTCGCCCAAGGCCGGCAAGGGCGCGAACGGCACCCTGGTCATCGTCGAGTCGCCGGCCAAGGCCAGCACGATCAAGAAGTACCTCGGCCACGGCTTTGAGGTGAAGGCCTCGGTCGGGCACGTGAAGGATCTGCCGAAGGCGTCCATCGGCATCGACATCACCAACGACTTCCAGCCCGAGTACGTCGTCATCGACGCCAAGAAGAAGGTCATCTCGGAGATCAAGGCGGCGGCGAAGAAGGCGGCGCGCGTGCTGCTGGCGCCCGACCCCGATCGCGAAGGGGAAGCCATCGCGTGGCACATCGCCGACGAGATTCGGCCGTGCAATGACAACATCCAACGCGTCCTCTTCAACGAGATCACCAAGAAGGCGGTCCTCGAGGCCATCGAGCGTCCGCGCGAGCTGGATGTGAAGAAGTACGAATCGCAGCAGGCCCGGCGCGTGCTCGATCGGTTGGTGGGCTACCAGATCAGCCCGATCCTGTGGGCCAAGGTTCGCCGGGGCTTGTCGGCGGGCCGTGTGCAGTCGGTCGCCGTCCGGTTGCTCGTCGAGCGCGAAGAAGAGATCAAGGTGTTCCAGACCGAGGAGTACTGGACCGTCGAGGTCGATGTCGAAGGGCAATCGCCGCCGCCGTTCACTGCCCGCGTGGTGAAGATCGACGGTGAGAAGCCGTCGCTGGTGCACGAGGGCCAGGCGCAGGAAGCGCTTGGCTTCATCCGAAGCGCCACCTTGAAGGTCGCCTCGGTCGAGCACAAAGAACGCAAGAAGAACGCGCCGGCGCCGTTCATCACCTCGCGCCTGCAGCAGGAAGCGTCGAGCAAGTTGCGCTTCTCGCCCAAGCGGACCATGGCGCTGGCCCAGCGCCTGTACGAAGGTATCGACCTCGGCGCGGAGGGTCCGACCGGTCTCATCACGTACATGCGTACCGACTCGACGCGCATCTCCGACGACGCGGTCAAAGAGGTTCGGACGCAGATCGCGCAACGGTTCAGCCCGGCGCACCTGCCGGCCGAGCCGAACGTCTTCAAGACCAAGAAGAGCGCGCAGGACGCGCACGAGGCGATCCGTCCGACGCTGATCGATCACGATCCCGAGCGGGTGCGCGCGCTGCTCACCGCCGCGGGTGCGGGTCGGGACGAGCGCGAGACCGAAGACCTCATCAAGCTCTACACGCTGATCTGGAATCGCTTCGTGGCATGTCAGATGGCGCCGGCCGTCTTCGATCAGACCGCCATCGAGATCGAAGCCGGTCGCGCGGGGCTGCGTGCCAGTGGACAGGTCATGCGTTTCCCCGGCTTCCTCGACGTCTATGCGGAGTCCATCGAAGACGCCGCGTCCGACGACGAAGCCTCGGGCAACCTGCCCGACGTGAAGGAGGGCGAGATCCTCCGACTCGTCGCAGAGAAGCCCGAGCAGCACTTCACCCAGCCACCGCCCCGCTACTCGGAGGCGACGCTGGTGCGCGAGCTGGAAGAGAAGGGCATCGGTCGCCCGTCGACGTACGCGACGATCTTGTCCACCATCCAGGATCGCGGCTACGCCGAGAAGAAGGAGGGGCGGCTGTTCCCGACAGAGCTCGGCACGGTCGTCAACGGTCTTCTGGTCAAGAGCTTCCCCGACATCCTCAACGCCGACTTCACGGCGCAGATGGAAGAACAGCTCGACGAGGTGGAGGAGGGCGCCGCGGACTGGATCAAGCTGCTCAAGGGGTTCTACGCGCCCTTCGAGCGCGACCTCGACCGGGCCAAGGTCGAGATGCGCGACCTCAAGCGCGAGGAGCAGCCGACCGAGGAGGTCTGCGAGAAGTGCGGCAAGCCCATGGTCATCAAGTGGGGCCGCAACGGCTACTTCCTGGCGTGCACCGGGTACCCCGAGTGCCGCAACACCAAGGAGTACACGCGCAACGCCGACGGCACGCTGACCGTGTTGCCGACCACGCGGCCGTCCGACCAGATCTGCCCGACCTGCAGCTCACCCATGGTGGTGCGGCGCGGGCGTTTTGGCGAGTTCCTGGCGTGCTCGCGCTATCCCGACTGCAAGACCACCAGCCCCGTTTCGCTCGGCGTCGCCTGCCCCAAGCCCGGCTGCGGCGGCTACCTGTCCGAGAAGCGCTCCCGCCGCGGCAAGGTGTTCTTCGGCTGCTCCAACTACAGCAAGTCGAAGTGCGACTTCGTGTCGTGGGATCGCCCACTCCCGAAGCCCTGCCCGCAATGCGGCGCCGCGTTTATCGTGCAGAAGGTGCTGAAGTCCGGTACCCGTCTGCGCTGCATCGTCGAGGGTTGCGGCTACACCGCGGATCCCGAGGATGCCGAAGCGCAAACCTCGGTCAAGGCGTCCTA
>CAZYFU010000115.1:0-20751 GCA_964647025.1 uncultured Myxococcales bacterium
AGTACGACGTCTCGTACACCGCCTGGGCCCTGTGGCCGCAGAACAACGGCGGCACCCTGAACATGGGCTCGTGCTCGTATCCGTCGGTGAACGAGGCCTTCCCGAACCTGAACACGCCGTACGAGACGGACTTCAAGGCGTGTCGGAACCTCTCCGACTGCATAAAGGCCATGGGCCAGCCCATGCGTTGGGCGGGCCACGCGGTCTTCGAGAACATCCGCAAGCACGCAAACGAGCGCGCGACGAACTAGCGCGGCGACGGGGCCGGGCTTGTCGGGATCGCCTGGCGAGCCCGGAGCGGGATCACTCGCATGGCCGTGGCCGGCCGGGAAAGCGCCGGCCACTGCTCGTCGATTTCGCGTATGATTCGCCCCGCCACGGCGCCGCATGCGCATGGCGAGGAGGTGCTCGTGACGTTGCGATCCTTTGCTCATCTCATCGTGCTGTCAGCGGTGGCGGCACTGGCCGGGTATTCTCTCCATGGCTGCGGAGGCGGAGGCGGGGCGGCCGATGCGGGTGCCCCTGCTGCCGACGGGCCTGGCATGTCGCCCGGCTTGGGGGGATCGGGAGGGCAGGGCGGCGGCAGTGGCCCATCCACTGGTGTTGGGGGCGGGACCGTGAGTGGTGTCGATGGCGGGACCGTGAGCGCGTGTGGCGAGCCCGGCACCCCGTGCTGCGGCAACACCGCCTGCAAGAACGGAGGGTGTTGCGTCTCCGGGCTCTGCATGGCTGTGGGCGGAAGCTGTGTGAACCTCGGCGGAGGTGTGTGCCAGGCAGGTTCGTGCGGCGGCTGTGGCGGTCCGGGCCAGCCCTGCTGCACGTCGAGCACTGGCGCCGCCGTATGCACGGCGCCTGCGACCAGGTGCGATAGCCAAGTCTGCGCCAAGTGTGGCGAGCTGGGAGGGGCCTGTTGCCCGAACCCGGCGGGTGGTTCCGGGACGTGCAGCTCTGCCGATGCCATTTGCAGCAACGACCTCTGCATCGCGTGTGGGAGCCCAGGCACCGCCTGCTGCCCCGGCAATCGGTGCACCAGCGGCTGCTGTTACGACAACACCTGCCTGGGTGAAGGCACGCCGTGCGGCGGCGCCGGCGGTGTCTGCCAGGCCGGCCGTTGCACGGGCTGCGGCAGCGTGGCCCAGGGCTGCTGCTCGAACCTCTGCTACGACGGACTGTTGTGTAAGACCGGGGTTTGCTCGCCATGCGGCGGTCTGGGCCAGACCTGCTGTCCGGCCGGGGGCGCCGCGCCTTCATGCCAGGCCGGCACCGCCTGCACGGGCGAGGTTTGCACCAGGTGCGGCACTTTGGGGGATGTCTGCTGCGCCGGCGACGTGTGCAGCGACGGTTGCTGCGCGGGTGGCCGCTGTCTGACCTCGGGGAGTTGCTCGGCGCTCGACGGCGGTGTTGCCACAGATGCTCCAATCGGCGGTGCGGGCGGCGCGATCGACGCGAACGGCGTGAGCGGCACGGGAGGGGTGAGTGGCACGGGAGGGGTGAGTGGCACGGGCGGCATGATCGGCAGCGGCGGGAAGCCGGGCACGGGCGGCGCGATTGGCAGCGGCGGAAGGCCTGGCACGGGCGGCGTGATCGGCACGGGCGGTATCGTCGGCAGCGGCGGTGCGATCGGCACCGGCGGCATCGTCGGCAGCGGCGGCGTGATCGGCACCGGCGGCATCGTCGGCAGCGGCGGGAAGCCGGGCACGGGCGGTATCGTCGGCAGCGGCGGTGCGGTCGGCAGCGGCGGCCTTCCCGGCACTGGCGGATCCACTTCGGCGGGTGCTTGCGGTGACCTTGTCGACGACATGGAAGCCGGCACGGGCTGGATCTGCGAGGGCAACGGTCGCGTCGGATTCTGGTTCACGTACGTCGATGAGTCCGGCTCCATCTCGCCGGCGCCCAATGCCATTGCCAAGCCGGTGTTGATGTCGACGCCGCATGGGGCGAGCGAATACGCCATGCACGCCTCTGGCATCGCCACCGGCTACGCCGGCATGGGGATCTTGCTCAACATCGCCGAGGAGAACACCACCCCCAAGCCCTACGATGCATCCGAGTACACTGGCATCAAGTTCTGGGCCAAGAGCTCGGAGAACTACTACCTCAAGGTCATTGGCCACATCGAAGTCACGGTGGACAGCAGTGACGGCGGGACTTGTACAAAGACTTCCTGCGTTGGTAACTACGAATACATCAGCGTCGACACCACGTGGGAGCAGTTCACGTTGCCCTTCGCCGATCTGGGTGGGGGCTCGGCAGTGTTCAACCCATCCACGCTGTGGACCATCGAGTTCACCCCCTACTGCAGCACCGCCTACGATTGCCCGTTCGACTTCTGGATCGACGACGTCACCTTCTACAAGTAGGGCGGCGGTGGTGTTTCGGCTCGGCCGTTCACGTGAAACTGTCACAGTGGTCTGGTCCGTTCTCTCCAAGAGGGCATGAACCAGACCATGCTTACCCAAGACGACAATCCACTTTCTGCCAACTACCGGAGTGACGCGAGCGACGCGGAGCTCGTGCGGGCCGCGGTGCAGGGCGATCGGCCATCGCTGGAAGCGCTGGTGAAGCGACACCAGGGCTTCATCTACGGCCTCGCCCAGCGCATGCTGTACGCGCCCGAGGACGCGGCGGACGCGACCCAGGAGATCCTGATCTGCATCGTGACCAACCTTGCCTCGTTCCGGGGCGAGGCCGCGTTTCGCACATGGGCCTATCGGATCGCGGTCAGACAGTTGCTCGCCGTCAAGAAGGGGCGCGTCGAGCACGTGGTCCACGACTTCGACTGCTTCGGCCGGACGCTGGCGGCCACGCCTGACCTGGATCCACCGGACGAGGGCAGTCTGCCGGTCGACGTGCGGCTGGTGATCGAGGAGGCGAAGATCGGCTGTCTGATGGCGATGCTCCTGTGCCTCGATCGGGAACATCGCATGGCCTTCGTGCTGGGCGAGATCTTCGAGGCCAGCGACACCGTGGCGGCCGACGTGCTGGGTATCTCGGCGGACAACGCTCGGCAGAGGCTGGCGCGAGCACGGCAGCAAATGCGCGAGTTCCTCACCGGGCGCTGCGGATTGCTCGACGAGGGCGGCACGTGCCGGTGTGCGCGCAAGACCCGCGGCTTCATCCAGCAGGGCATCGTCGATCCGACGCGTCTGCGCTTCACGGAGGTCCACCTCGATCGCACGCGCGCCGATGCCCCGCGCCGAGCGCGCGCTCTCGCAGGCTACGTCGAGCAGGCGTACTCGGCGTTGCTGCGATCGCAGCCCATGGCCGAAGCCTCGGACTTCACCGAGGTGCTGCGGCGGCTGTTCGAGCGGCCCGAGGTCCGCAGGACGTTGAACATCGAGGTCAGCTGAGGTCACGCAGCCGCGCCGCGTGTGCCTGTACACGGAATGTACAAACGGAAGAGCACGCTTTGTGGATTGATAGCGTCGTCCGTTCAGCTTATGAAGATATCCATAAAGTGACGTTGACCCAGTTTTCTTAGCTTCTCTTGCTTATCCTCCTCTCGACCGATTCTTAGCTTAGCGACCGCGTGTTGGAGTTGGAGCATAACCCTTCCCCAAAGGTGTCTTTGGGGAGGGTCGCTATTTGTACACCGTGTCGGCTGGGACGACGACGGGCAACTCGACTTCGATCGCGGTATAACGGACTCGATGTTTTCGACCTCTTGGTTCGGTGCAAAACTGGCGGATGTGCTGGGCAGGCTTGCCGAGGAGACCTCCGACGTCAACCTGGCCCGCATCCTCCGGATGGACAGGCGACGGGTGAGGGCGTTGCGCAACGGCGACTCCGGCGCGACCATGTCCTTGTCCGAGATCGACCTGCTCGACAGGTTCCTGCACGCGGAAGGGCGCGGCGGCATCTTGGGCCTGGTGTCGGCGAAACCGACCGTCTTCCAGTCGCTGGTCCGATGCAGCGACATCTCATTTTTGCTCGGGTCTCGTAACAGGAACGACGTCGAGCACGTCAGCCTGCACGACTTCAAAGCCGCCATGGGGCTGCAAGAGATGCTGACCCAGGCGCGAACGTCCGCGCAGCTGCCGCCCCAGGTCTTCAACACGAGAACCTGCGTGGTCAACGGGAAGAAGCCGCCGTCCATCCTGGCAGGTGGCTCGCCACGGGCCACGGCGTGGTTGTCGTTCGGCGCGCCCATAAGCAACCCATTCGCCGAGGTCCTGCTTCGCGAAATGCTCTCCGGCTGGAGCCATCCGCCGTTCACCCTCGTCTTTCCCGATGTCCCTCGGCCTTCTTCGCAGTTCATCAAGCACGAGCCCAAGCAGAAGTACCGCGGCGTGCGACTGCTCGGAGAGCGAGACTGGATCGGCGATACCAACAGAAGCTATGGAGTGGTCGTAGCGCAGGAACACCCCACCTGCCACGTGCGGGTCGCCTGCCTCGGCGCGACCGGGGCCGCCACCATGGGCGCCGTGCGGGTGCTGGCCGAGCTCTCCCACGAGATCCCGACCAGCCACGACAAGGTCCTCGTCGCGGTGGCCGAGGTCACGGGCCGCCGAAGCGCGGGGGAGGAGACGATGTTTCAGACGGTCAAGCTGGTCGCCGAGCGGGTGTTCGCGCGCGATCCGTCGAAGGTGGGTGCGCCGTGAGCGAGACAGGCACTCCTGGGCCGCCTCCGATGTCTGCCGTCGCCCCACACCAACTGGCAGACGGCGAGAAGGGAGCCGTCGCTCAACGTGACGGCGCGACCTATGCGATCGCTCCGCACGCGCCGTGCGGCCTGGTGACCCCCGACCTGCTTCGCCGGATCGCGGACGTCGCCGAACGGTACGGCTGTCAGGCCCTGAAGATCACCAGCGCCCAGCGCATCGCTCTCATCGGCTTGCAGGCCAAGGACATCGACGCTGCCTGGGCGGAGCTTGGCCTCGGTCCTGGTGGGTTGGCCGGCGATTGCGTGCGAAGCGTCCGCGTGTGCACCGGCATGCAGTATTGCAAGAGAGCGCAACAAGACAGCGTTCCGCTCGGGCTGCAGATCGATCGCGACCATCATGGCAAGTCCATGCCAGGCAAGCTGAAGATTGGCGTCTCGGGCTGTGCCAATCAGTGCGCGGAGACGGCCACCAAGGACATCGGCCTGGTCGGGTCCAGACAAGGATGGGATCTCTGGGTCGGGGGCTCGGGTGGCGCGGTCCCCTGCCTGGGAACCCGAATCTTTCGCGGTGCTTCCGCCGAGCAAGCCAAGTCGCTCGTGGATGGCGTCGTGGCGTTCTTCCAGGCCAACGCGCGGCCCAAGGAGCGGCTGTGTAGAACCCTCGCGCGCGTCGGCCTCGATGCTCTGACCGACGCCCTCGGCGTGCCGAGGATCGAGGCCGGCCCGACAGCCGCTTAGCCCCGCCGTGCGGCCTCGATGGCGGCGATGTCGATGTTCTTCATCGTCATCATGGCCTCGAACACGCGCTTCGACTCCGCGCCGCCCGCCGCGATGGCATCGGTGAGGGCCCGAGGGGTGATCTGCCAAGACAGGCCCCAGCGGTCTTTGCACCAGCCACACGCGCCCTCTTGGCCGCCGTTGCGGACGATGGCATTCCAGTAACGGTCGGTCTCTTCCTGGTCATCGGTTGCCACCTGGAAGGAAAACGCCTCGGTGTGCTTGAAGACCGGGCCACCGTTGAGTCCCAGGCACGGAATGCCGAGCACCTTGAACTCGACCGTCAATACGTCGCCCGCCTTGCCGCCGGGGAAGTCGCTCGGAGCCTTCCGGACGGCCGTCACTTCGCTGCTCGGAAAGGTGGCGGCGTAGAAGCGCGCAGCCGCTTCCGCGTCCTTGTCGAACCAGAGACAGATCGTGTTTTTCGGTGTCATGTGCATGCTCCCCGTTTTCGAGATTTTCGAGTCGCCGCGCGGGGGCATGCCCGGGCGGCGATGCTTAGGATGCCGGGGACCGACATCGGCTGCGGTCCGATGTGTTGCGCAGTAGCGCAGCGGCAGGAAGCCGAGCGACGCGTAGGCGCGCGTCCTACAGGATTTCCCCATTCTCGCCGATGGAAAGCGGACGCCATCATCAAGGCGGGTGTCGACGCAAACCTCCCGCAAACACGAGGGGGCGGTGAATCATGCGCTGCAAGCAGTGCCGTAAGGAGATCTCCGGGGTCGGAAAGCCAGGCATTCCGCCTGTGATACCTGCCGTGCTCGCGCTTGGCGGGTGCGGCTGGGCCTTCTGGTCGCTGACTCTGGGGCAATACCAGATGCCGGGCTGGACCCCCATGCCGGGCTGGGCCGTGGGGGGCTCGTCCCTGGCCGTTGCCTTCGTGTTGGTGTGGGTGGGACTGTCGCGCAGAAAGTGCCCCGCGTGCGGATCCACGAAGATGCTCGACGCGATGGAGGAGGAGGGCGTGCTCGCCACCGAGCGACAGGCCGCCATGCAATCCGCGGTCGACGAGGTTCGGATCGAGCTTGGCAAGGGCGTCAAGGCGGTCGCGGTGGAAGATCCCGAGATACAGCGGGCTCGGATCGAGAACGCGCTGGTGCCCGAGATCGAGCAGCGGCTGCGTTCGGAGCTCGAACCGCGACTACGCGCCGAGCTCGAAGCGCAGCGATCCGTGCAGGAGGCTGAGCTGCGCAGGAGGCTCGAGGACTCGCTCCGTCCGGAGCTCGAGCGGAAGCTGCGGCCAATCGTCGAGGCGGAGCTTCGGCCATCGCTCGAACGAACCCTGCGCCCCGTGCTCGCAAAGGAGCTGCGTCCAGAGATCGAAAAGGAGCTGACACCCCGGATCGAGGGGAAGCTTCGGGTCGAGATCGAGCAGCAGCTGCGCGCCAAGCTGGAGAAGGAATCGCTCGCGCCTTCTGCGACGCCGGCCGAGACGGCGCCCGCGAAGCCCGTGGCTGGTCCGACCGCGAAGGCGTCGGTGGCCGTCGAGAAGGAGACGGCCCGTCCCGCTGTCACTGCCCCGGTGGCGGCGAGCGTGAAGACCGTCCCGCGCTGGCCGATGCCTGCGTCCCGATCCCCTGCTGCGCCCTCAGCGAAGACCCCGGTCACGCTGACGCGATCGCCCGCCGTGGCGCCGCCGTCGAGCGCGAAGACCCCGGTTGCCGTGACGCCGTCCGTCGTGGTGCCGTTGCCGCCGGTCGCCACACGTGGCTCGGTAACCCCACCGCCCGTCGTGGTGCCGCTGCCGCCGGTCGCGGCACCGATCGCGGTGACGCCTCCGACCGGGGCGACGCCCCAGCCGGCTGCTGGGCCACCGCCAGCAACGACGCCTCCTCTTGCGGCGATCCCGAAGGCCGCGCTCCCGAAGGCTCTACCATTCCGGTCGCATTCGGCCAGCGCGGGCCGCGCCCCAGCTCCGGCCGCGACTCGGGCGACGACGCCGGCGGTCAGGGAGAGGCCCAGCGCGGCAGTCCCTTCAGCGGCGGCGGCGAAGGGGCCCTCGCATGGCCCGACGGTGGCAGCCAAAGACGCCCAATCCGACAGCCAATCCGCCGGAGCCGAGCCTCCATCTCGGCCATCGTCGGCCGACGCCACCCTCGCGGCAAAGCCGAGCGACTCCGAGGCCCCCAAGACGGAAACGCCCGCGCCTTCAACCGTCAAGGCACAAATCAACCCAGACGCGCATGAACGGGCTAGGCGTCGCGCCCGTGTCATCGTCAGCGACCTGACCTTGTACGAGAAGAAGACGCTGCTCGAGGCTGCTCGCGCCCCGGACTCGAAGAAGGCGCTGGGGGTGGTTTGGCGCGACGCCGTTCGCTCCTACGACGAGGCAGTTTCTCCGGAAATCCGAGCATCGACGAACTACCTGGACGAGGAGCTGGCCAAGTGCCTGGCGCAGCTCCGAGATAGCTGAGCGCCAGACAGGAGCACGGAAAGCCAGGTATTGGGCTTCGCAGTCCTGCCTTTTGCATGACAACCGCGGGCCCTGCCGCACAAGTACCCAGTTGCATGAAAGCAATCTTCGTCTTTCCTTGTGCAGCAGCGTTCTTGATGCTCGCGGGCTGTGAAGCAGGCGACTCGGGTGGGGCATCCCAGGCCGGAGGCGCCACGGCCACGGGCGGACAGCAGAGCTCCAGCGGCGGCGCAACGGGCAGTGGCGGCGCGGCGCGGTCGGGCGGCTCCAGCGGCAGCGGGGGCGTGACGGGCTCTGGCGGGGTGTCCGCCAAGGGCGGCACGACTTCGACCGGGGGCAGCAGCGCGGCTGGCGGCGGCGTGGGCAACGGCGGAGCCACCGCTTCGGGCGGCACCGAGGCATCCGGCGGGGCCATCGCCAGCGGCGGGGCCACGGCCTCTGGCGGCACGGCGGCTTCCGGTGGGGTCACGGGAAGTGGCGGCCAGTCTGGTCTTCGCGATGCCAGCGCCGCGCGTCCGGACGTCCTCATGAGCGTCGACGCCGAGCCTGCCTGCACGCCCACTGACAACTGCACCGAGGAGAACAAGTCGGTCACCAAGGGCACCGGCAAGCACTGCTGCTACACGTACGAGAACTGGGTCGGGTCGGGGAACGCCACGCTGACTCTCAAGTCCGACGGGTTCAGCGTGAACTGGACCGGCAGCACGCAGTTCGTGGGCCGCAAGGGAATCCGGCCCGGTTCAGGGGACATCGTCACGCAATACAACGCGAGTTTTTCGCCTAGCGGCAACGGCTACCTGTGCCTCTACGGTTGGACGACCGAACCCCTCGTCGAGTACTACGTCCTAGAAAGTTGGGGCAGCTACAAGCCACCGGGAGGATCGCCGCTCGGCACCGTCAACTCCGACGGCGGCACATACGACATCTACAAGTCGATGCGGAACAACGAGCCTTCGATCATCGGCACCGCGACCTTCCCCCAGTATTGGAGCGTCCGGCAGCAGAAGCGGACGAGCGGGACCATCACGCTCTCGAACCACATCGCGGCTTGGGCCTCCAAGGGAATGCCCATGGGGGATTTCTATGAAGTCTCCATGACCGTGGAAGGCTACCAAAGCAGTGGTAACGCCGACGTGAAGTTCTCGATGAAATAAAACTCCACCGTCCGAGCAAGTAAGTCACAGAAAATCCCGCGCGGGAACTGCCATCGACCCGCGCGGCGGTGACGGATCGACACCCGAGCTGCCACTGCGTACGCATCACCAGGCCCCGGTCTTGGGCACTCCGTTCCGGGCGCGAGAGGATTCAACATGCGTATGAACACGTGGTACCCAGGCAGGTTCGTCATCTCGACGTTGTCGCTGGCAACCGTCGCCATCCTTCCATCCCTTTCCAGGGCCGACAACCCCATCATCCAAACCAACTTCACGGCCGACCCGGCCCCCATGGTGTACCAGGACCGGTTGTACCTCTACACGTCACACGACGAGGACGTCACGAAGGACAACTTCTACACCATGAACGAATGGCGGGTTTACTCCACCGTGGACATGGTCAACTGGACCGATCACGGCAGTCCCGCCAGCTTGAAGACCTTCAGCTGGAGCACCGACAACGCCTGGGCCCCGCAGGCGATCCCCAGAGACGGCAAGATCTACTTGTACGTGCCGATCAACAACAACACAGGCGCGAAGATCGGCGTGGCTGTCTCGGACAATCCGATAAGCGGGTTCAAGGACCCGGTCGGCAGGGAGATCGCCCAGAGCGGAAGCATGGCCATCGACCCGACGGTGTTCATCGACGATGACGGGCAGGCCTACCTATTCTGGGGCAATGGCAACCTCCGCATGGTGAGGTTGAACTCCAACATGATCAGCACCACGGGCAGCGTCACATCCAACATATCGATGCAAGGCTTCACCGAGGGGCCGTGGTTCTACAAGCGGGGGTCGCTCTACTACCTCGTTTATGCCGGGAGCGGCGAGAAGCTCAGCTACGCGACCAGCAATGCCCCGACGGGTCCCTGGACATTCAAGGGCGACATCATGGGCAACCCCTCGATCGGCACCAATCACCCTGGCGTCATCGACTACAAGGGTCACTCGTACCTCTTCTATCACAATGGTGCGTTGTCACGTAACGACAGCTTCAAGCGCTCGGTGTGCGTCGAGGAGTTCACCTACGGCGCCGACGGCAGCATCCCGAAGATCACCGGGACCACGAAGGGACCGGACGCGATCGCGACGCTCAATCCCTTCGAGCGCGTCGAGGCCGAGACCATCGCATACTCGTCCGGGCTCAAGACCGAGACGTGCAGCGACACGGGCGGCGGCATGAACGTCACGTCCATCAGCAACGGCGACTACATCAAGGTGAAGGACGTCGAGTTCCTCGACGGCGTCACCTCTTTCGAGGCGCGCGTTTCGTCGTCGGGCGGCGACGCGAAGATCGAGATTCACTTGGACAGCCAGACCGGCACTCTGCTCGGAACCTGCGATGTCTCGGGCGCATCGTCCTGGACCACCAAGACCTGCACGGTCAGCGGGGGCGGCGGCAAGCACGACCTGTTCTTCAAGTTCACCGGCGGTAGCGGCGACCTCTTCAAGTTCAACTGGTGGAAGTTCACCGGACCCAGCATGCCCGGCGCCGACGCAGGCGCGGGCGATGCTGGCGGCAGCACCAGCGATGCGGGGACGGCGCAGGGGACGGGCGGCCGCGATGGCGGTTCTGGCGGCGCCGGTGGCTTCTCTTCCTCTGGCACCGGGGGCAGCACCTCCAGCAGCAGCAGCGCCGGCGGGGCGGGTGGCAGCGTGTCCGCGAGCGGCGGCAGCGCAGGGAGCAGCGCCAAGGGCAGCGGCGGCGCCGTCAGCACCGGAGGCAAGGTGTCCTCCAGCGGTGGGTCTTCCAGTCAGGCAGGTGGCAGCGTCTCGGCGAGCGGAGGCTCGGCGGGGAGCGGCGGCTCTTCGTCTGCCAGCTCCGCGGGCGGGCAGCTGGGCCCGACCGGATCGGACAGTGGTGCGTGCTCGTGCCGCCTGGGTGCACGCAGCGCTGGCCACGGCATTTGGGCACTGCTCGGGCTTGGCGCCGCCGTTCTCGTGCTACGGCGGCGGCGGGCTGGCTGACGTCCGCTACTCGACGAGCTCGTAGGCCCCGATGTCGGGGCCGAGCCCGGCGGTGCGAACGCGGCCGTCGATGTCGGTCGCGGGGCTCCCTGCAGCGGCGCCTTGGTCGATGCAGGGAGAATCTGGCGTGAGGTGCAGGTTCCGCGGATACGATGCGTAGGCCGGATCGGCCGAGATGTTTCCGCGCGCGAAGTCGATCGCGTTGACCTGTGCAACCGTCGTCGCGTCGACCGAGGCGTGCCGGTACAGGATCACCTCCTGACTGGCCGCTGGCCTCGCGGGAGCGTACAGGTCGTTGTTCTGCAGCGACTTCAGCGAGGCACCGGGGCCTTCACTGATCGCGATCGCACGGCCGCACGTTCCGGCGGAGACGATGTTGTTCCGCAACACCCCGCCGGTGACGCTGCCGACACCGCTGGCTCCCTCGACCAGGATGCCCACGCTCTCGCAGTCGGGCGACAGCCCCAAAGGCTCGATGTCGTTCGAATGTACGTCGGGGCTGGCGGCGGTTCCGGCCAGGATCAGGCGCAGTCCGTGGAAGGACGGCGTCCCAGAGCCAAGGCACTGGCCGCCGAAGATCAGATTGTTTTCCAGTCGGGCGGACGAGGCCTCGGCCCACACGCCAGTCATGGCGCTCACGCCACAGCCGCCTTCGACCAGGTTGCGCTCGACCACCGGCGATGCGCCCACGAGCGCGATGCCGACCGCGACGGTGCCCTCACCGCCGGCAACCACGTTGCCGGACACCGTGGTGCAGCCGGTGCCCTCGCAACGCACCGTGCTCGCGGCGGCCGGAGACATGCCGTCCGCCAAGTTGCTGGTTCCGCCACAGAACATGTTGCCCACGAGAGATGCGGATGAGTCTCCCGTGACGAAGATGGCCGACGCCTGGGCGGGCGACTCCGAGATGCTGGCCGCGCTGTAGCCGAGCGCTCCCAGCATGGCGCCGCCATCGTCGCAGTAGCTCGAACACCGGCCCGCGACGATGCGGTCGCAGTTGTTTCGCATGTCGACGGTTCCGCCCTCCACGTAAACGCCAATGGCCGACGCGTGTCCCTGGCCCGAGCTGATGGACGAGCCCGTGATGGTGGCCTGTCCACCTGCCGTGATGGCGACGCCGTAGGTCTTCGTCGCGGCGAAGCCCTCGGTGACGAAGACGCGGCTGAGCGTGACGTTCTTTCCGCCCCTGACCGCGATGCCGGTGCCGGTCGGCGCGCGTGAGTCGGATCCCGATGGCGGATTGATCTCGATGACCAAGCTGCTCAGCTCGGCGCCGGCGACAACCGCCTGATCGAAGATGACGCCCTCGCTGGATGCGAACGCGAGCGTGGTCCTCGGGCGCACCGTCTGGACGCCACAGTACTCGAGTCCGGACTCCGTGATCGCGTAACCACCCTGGATGATGAGACCGTCCGCCATCTTGAGAGGGCCGCTCATCGGATAAAGGGTCGACTCTCGACAGGTGGCGCCCCCGACGACGCAGATGCGCCTCCTCGTGCCACCGTCGATCTGGCCGCCCGCCGAGAGCGCCGCTTCGATGGTCGCGAAAGGATGCTCCACCGAGCCATCGGCCAAAGCGGTGTCGCTGCCCGAGACGCACTTCGCGCAGACTATCAGGCACCCCGCCGCGCAACCCTCGTCGGTCAAGCCATTGCAGTTGTCGTCGATGCCATCGCAGCTCTCGCTAGGCGCCGGGAGAACCTCGCTACAAGGCCCCCAGCTCCCGCCCGAGCAGACCCGCGTGCCCGCCCGACAGGCGCCGACCAGCGGATTGTCGAGCGACGCACAAGACTCTCTTGTGCCATCGACGCAAACCGGGCCGGTGTCGAGGGCGACCTCCGCAGCGGCCCTGCCATCCGAGCGCGAATCGCCAAGCGCGACGTCGGCGGGACCATCTGCGATCGGGGCGTCGACGTCATCGGTCAAGAGATCGACCGATGGCGCTCGATCGGTGGCCGAGTCCTTCGAGCTCTCGCCGTCCATGCCCAATCCGTCGATCGCGCCACCTGATGCGCCACCGTCGAGCCGATCCGCGGTTGGCCCCGCGGTGTCCACGGGAACTGTCGGTCCATCCGACCTCTGGGCGGTGTCCCGCGCGTCTTTCGCGATGGCCGCATCGCGGTTCGACGGCTTCGCCAACTCGTCGTCCTCGCAGCCCATCGAGCAGATAGCGATCATCAACCCCAAGGCAAACTGGCTGGTGCACTTTGTGGTCACGTGGCCCTCCGGAAAGATCGGGAATTGTACATTTCTCGCTTTCAATTGGTCCATTCCTTTCCAACCAACCCGGCCGCCACACCAATTGCCAGGTCTTATTGTTTCGAGGCATGGTCCAATTGAATCGTCAATTGGAAGAACAGGTCCCAGGCCGTGGTCGACAAAGCTCTCGTCATGGCGCTGTCAGCCTCTGCTTGTCTGCGTGGCAGAGGGCGGCGTTGCAGCCCGAGGTCAGCGGGGTCGTCATGACGGACTCGCCAGTAGCGCTTCGAACGCGCACCGACGCGGACGACCAGCTCAGCGGAGGCGCCGTTCTGCTGGGTGAGAGTCGCCAGAAGTTGCCGTTGCTGGCGCTGCACGAGGAGAAGAAGCCCTCCGCGGTTCTGACCGCGACCTCGAGCCCAGGCGCCGCAAGCTGCGTGACGGACCCAAAGATCGTGCCACCGAACAGGAACGCCGGGGCGCCCGACCCGTCCGGAGAGCCGTTGGCGTGACAGCCGGAGCCGCGACAATTCGATCCCGCGTGATGCGCGGCAAGGTCGGGATCTCGGTGACAGCCCGAATGCATGCAGTCTTCGCCGGCGCGGTGATGGCCATCCTCTTGCGACCGGCCGCTGATTGATGGTGGCGTGCAATCCGCGACGAAGTCCTCGGTCCAGAAGGGCAGTGCCGCATCCTGTCTCACCGGCAGATCGGGCAGGGATAGTCCATCCGCGGCGAAGTAGGCATCCCGGTTGCTACCCTCGCTGCCGTCCTCGCCGCCGAAACCGTCCGCTGTCGTCGCGTCGACGCCGACTTCGCGGGAATCCTTGCGCTCTTCGGTGACGGCGCTCGCGTCACTGTTCGGGCCGTCACCCATCGTCTCGCCAACGCTGTCGGTCCTCATGCCACCCGTGCCGTCGCCATTGCCAGCATCTCCACTCACGACGCCGGCGTCTGGGGTGGTCGCTTGGTCCTTCGTGCAAGCTCCGGCCCCTGCTGTGAGGGCGAGTGCGACAGACATGACGAGCCCTGGCGACCGATTCGGGAATACTGACATGCGCGAGGAGTATATGAAGCGCTGTTTGGCAGCGAGCACTTCTTTTGCGGGAATCAAATGCACAAATCTCCCGGTTTCGACAGCCTCTTTCAGTGCTGACCAAAATGCCTGGCTATGTGCCTGGTCCGATTGTTTTGCCCGTGGTCCATTTGTGTGCTGTGGGGCTTCTCGATGAGCCGAGGATCCTGATGTGCACCGTATTTCGAAGCGATCACGACCGTGAATGCCGATATTGGCGTGGTCTCTATGGAAAGAATTGATTGTCTTGTACTAGAATAGTAACCAATTGCCCGGCGGCACTGACATCGTCCAAGAGTCTGGCAACTATCGCCGCCCCGCTGCTGCTCGAGTGTCTGCCCCAACTGCGAACGTTCCGCCTCATCGTGTGGCGATGATCCCCGAAAGCATGGAGACAAAGATGGATAGGAAGAATTCACGGAGAATTTCGACACGCCTGGCGATCCTGATTGGTCTCGGGGCGATGGTCGCGGGCTGCGAAGGCGGCTCGGGTACGGAAGGCGGAACGAGCACCTCCCCGGGGACGAGCAACTCCGGCGGTGCTGGAAACGGAAGCGGTGGAAAAGCGGGCAGCGCGGGCGGCAACGCTCAGGGCGGTGTCGGCGGCAAGGGCCACGGTGGCGCCGGCGGGAACGCCGGAAGCGTCGGACCTGGGCAGGGTGGCGCGGGACCCGGTCAAGGTGGCGCAGGTCCCGGTCAGGGCGGCGCAGGGCCTGGGCAAGGCGGCGGCGGCCCGGTCGCGGGTGGCGCAGGGGGCTCGGGCCAAGGCGGCTCGACCGGCGCCTCACCTTCGTCGGGCTTCCGTTCTCCATACGCGGTCGCGTATTCCAGTGACTCCACCATCCTCGCCGTATCCGACTCGAGCGCTGGCGAGTTGGCGCTGCTCGATGCCAAGGCAGGCACCGTGCTCCGTTCCGTGAAGCTCGCTGGCGAGCCCAAGGGGCTCGTCTGGTCGGCGGCAGGGAAAGTCATGGTCGCCGAGTACGGCGCGGGAACCATCGCCGAGGTGGACGCCACCGCAGGCTCGGTCCTTCGCCGCATCGACGTTGGCCCCAGGCCGACCGAGGTCGCGCTGACCTCCGACGGCGCCAAGATGGTGGTGCCCGACTTCGCGCTTGCACAGGTCCTCATCGTGGAGACCGCGAGCGGGAAGACGCTGGCCACGGTACCGGTTGCCCAGTATCCGTTGGGCGTGGCGGTGTCGTCCGTGGGCAACACGGCGGTCGTCAGTCACCGGATCGCTTCGGGCGATGCCACATCGGCCAACGCCGCGTCCTCGGTCTCGCTGATCGACATCGCGGGTGGGAAGGTCAGCGCCTCGATCAAGCTTCCGCTCGGTTCCTCCAACGTCCTCGGGGTGCACTGCTCTCCCGACGGGAAGTGGGCCTACGTGGTCCACACCTTGAGCCGGCTCAACATTCCGACCAGCCACTTGCTTCGGGGGTGGATCAACACCGATGCCCTCACCATCATCGACCTCTCTGGCAAGGCTCTCTACGCGACGGTTCTTCTCGACCGTATCAACGAAGGCTTCGCCGATCCTTGGGGCGTCAGGGTCAGCCCCGACGGCAAGTCTGTCTGGGTGTCGTCCGCCGGTGCGCACCAGCTGGCTCGCGTGGATCTCGTCATGCTCCACAAGCTTCTGGCCGGACCGATTCCCTCCGAGCTGACCAAGTCCGGTGCAAGGGCTCCGACCGCCTTGGCCCGCAGCAAGAGTGGCTACAACAAACCCCTCTCGGACGTGTGGTTCGACATCGCTGCGGACGCGACGAAGCGTTCACTCCTCATGGACGATCTCGGGGCCTTGGCCAGCGCCGGGCTGATCCAGATCGTTCGCCTCTCCCAGGCGCAGGGGCCGCGCGGGCTCGCGATCTCTCCCGACGGCAAGCAGCTGGCAGTCGCGATCTACTTCTCTGGCCAGGTCGGCATTCTGAGCACCGCTACGTCCCAGATGGAGAAGTACATCAGCATCGGCACGCAGCCCGACGAGACCTGGGCCCGGCGGGGCGAGCGCATCTTCAACGATGCTTCGCGCACGTTGCAGAGCTGGCTGTCTTGCGCGACCTGCCACTACGAAGGCCGGTCCGACGGGCTCGCCTGGGATCTGTTGAATGACGGGGCAGGCAACCCGAAGAACAGCCACACCATGCTCTACGCCCCCAACACGCCACCCGTCATGTCGCACGGGGTTCGCGCCAACGCCGCCGCGGCCATCACCGCTGGCCTCAAGGGCTTCGAGTTCTCGATGCCCACGGCGGGCGAAGAGGAGGCGCTCGGCAACTACATCAACGCGCTCACCGCCGAGCCTTACAACAAGATCGGCGCCTCCAAGTCGGAATCCGCGAAACGGGGGGAGGCGGTGTTCAAGAAGGCGGGATGCGACACGTGTCACTCGGGCAAGTTCTATACCGACCTCAAGCCGTACGACGTGGGCACCAAAGGCAAGCTGGACCTGGAGACCGATACCGCGGAGTTCTACACGTACACGCTCGCGGATCTGTGGCGGACGGCGCCCTACTTGCACGATGGCTCGGCACCGACGTTGAAGGACGTCCTCACCACCAAGAACGTCGGCGACAAGCACGGCAAGACCTCGAATCTGACCCCGCAAGAGATCGACGATCTGGTGCAGTACCAACTCGAGTTGGATCCGCCGACGCCCGACAAGATCGAGGTGTTCCCCGCCTCGGCGCCGATGCCGCCCAAGGTTGATCTCCAGGGCCAGATCCCGACCGCGAGCAAGGGCCTCGACCTGAGCGATCCCAAGCTCAAGGTCATCGACAAGATCCTCTTCATCAAGCGCGACTACCTGCCCACCAACGACAACGGCAAGGGTGGACACATCTGCGACCAGTACCACGGGTTCAACGACGTCAAGGGCGGCGGGCTGTTCGTCCTGGAGAACGTCCTGTCTGGGACTCCGACCGAGCGGAACGTGCTGGCCAACTCGACCTGCGCCAACGGACCTCACCAGGGCAAGAAGCTCGAAGGCGGGGCGTTCCTCTCTCCCGACCTCAGCTACGACGGCAAGCAGATCCTCTTCGCCTACTCGGACGTCTCGGGATCGGGGTGGTCTGAGGGCTCGGTCCACCACATCTTCAAGGTGAACGTCGACGGGACTGGGCTCACCCAGCTGACCCAGGGCAAGAACAACGACTTCGATCCGGTGTGGCTGCCCGACGGTCGCATCGCCTTCGTCTCGGATCGTCGTGGCGGTTACGGCCGCTGCCACCCGCGCCCGGTGCCGGTGTACACGCTCTACATCATGAACGCCGACGGGACCGGCATCGAGGCGATCAGCTACCACGAGACCAACGAGTGGCAGCCCAGCGTGGACCGCAACGGACTTCTGGTCTACACCCGTTGGGACTACGTGGATCGAGGCTCGAACCAGGTTCACCATCCCTGGGTGACCACGCCCGACGGGCTCGATGCGCGCGCCACCGTGAGCAACTACGCCTACCGCAACAACTCGGTTCCCCGCGCGGTCATGAACATTCGGGACATCCCCGGTACGAACAAGATCGTGGGCACCGCCGCGGCCCACCACCAGCAGGCCTACGGCTCAATCGTCGTGATGGACAACGACATCGAGGACGACGATGAGATGGGGCAGTACTCGGTGGTCACCAAGGACGCCGGCTTCCCCGAGGCGACCACGGGAACCGACAACGACCACAAGTACGCGACGCCCTGGCCGCTCGACGAGCATCGGTTCCTGGTCGTCCACGACCCCGATAGCAACGCGCACGGTCTGACCAACAAGCGGTTCGGCATCTACCTCATCGATGATCAGGGCGGAAAGAAGCTTCTGTACAAGGACTCCGCCCGGTCGTGCCTCGATCCGATCCCGCTCGCGCCGCGCCCGGCGCCCCGGTCTCTCCCCATGAGCCGACCCGGCGCGAAGACCGATCTCGCCGAGATCAACTTGCTCAACGTCTACGACAGCATGCTGCCCTTCCCCGCGGGGGTGAAGATCAAGGCGCTGCGGGTGGTGCAGCTCTATCCGAAGTCCACGGCCAACACGATCCAGCCGAAGCTCGGCCACGGCGCCATTCTGTACAATGACCAGAACGGACGTGGCTCCTTGGGGACGGTGCCCGTGGAGTCGGACGGCAGCGCGCACTTCCTTCTGCCGCCGGGCAAGGCGGTGTACTTCCAGGCTCTCGACGAGAACGGCGCGGCGGTGCAGTCGATGATGTCGTCGACGTACATCGTCCCCGGGCAGAAGGGGATGACCTGCCAGGGGTGCCACGAGCGGCGCTACCGGGCGCCACACCCTCGCACCGAGATGCCCATCGCCTTGCGGCGGGCTGCTTCGGCGCTCGTGCCGGAGGCGGATGGCAGCGCGCCGCTGTCCTACGCGCGACTGATTCAACCGATCCTCGATAAGCACTGCGTGAGCTGCCACGGATCTGCGAAGCCGGGTGACCTCAGCAAGGGCAACTACACGAGCAACGGCGATCGATTCTACAGCTCGTACGTCAATCTGAAGCCGTACCTCAGCTACTACAACTTCGACTACTCCTGGGGACCCATCGTGACCCAACCCGGGAAGTTCGGTGCTCGGACCTCGAAGCTCTATTCTCTGCTGAAGGGCGGTCACCAGGGGGTGACGCTCCCCGATGCGGATCTGCGGTCCATCGCCCTGTGGTTGGATCTCAACTCGGACATGTTCTCGGATTCCGTGCAGCGGGATGCGCAAGCGAGGGGCGACGCGGTGAAGCCGACCCTCGACTAGCACTGCCGTTCGGTCAGCGGGTTGTCGACGTGCAGCTCGATGACCCGCCGGCTCCGGCGCGAGTGGTCCGTCAGTTCGGGCCTGCTCCCCGCCGTGTGCTACGGTCGATGCACCTCGCGGTCCCCGCCGAAGCTACTGTGTGACCGGGGCCAGCACACCGCTGACGTCATCATGAAGCTTCGAGGTGTCGAGACCGTCGAGGACGATGACGTGGTGGAGTGAGGAGACCACGCTCGGCTCCTGCTTCCACTTCCAGACCAGGACGCCCATCGAGTCGTACTCCAGGAGCTGGCGTCCCTTGCCACCGTTTCCGCCGCCGTGGCCCTCCCAGTTGGTCACTACGAAGTGGCCATTGGGCAGGACCTGAAAGCCCGCATAGAAGTTTGGAACGATGGTGGTCGCGTCGGGCTGTGACTTGCCGCCGATGCTGGTTAGCACCTTCTTCGCGGCCGGATCGATGACCAGGATCGCGGCGCCATATCCCGAGGTGACGGCGATATGGCCGTCTGCCAGACGCAGCCCCTGAAAGACATAGTTGCCGTCGGGGATGGTCATGTCCCACACGGTCTGCTTGGCCCAGTTCACCTCGGCCAGCTTGGCGCCGACAGCAAGCAGGAAGGTGTCCTCGGGCGTCCGCCGCATGAGGCGCAGCTGCGAGTAGCCGGTGAAGGTGACCTTGCGGTTCGCCACCACGGCGTCCTTGGCGTCGAGCTCCTGCAACGTGACCCCGCCGTTGCTGTTCGAGCCCAAGATGGTGCCGCCGCTCGGCAATCGCCGAAGGCTCTCCACGCCGTCGAAGCCCGTGACCTCTTTCTTGATTTCCCCGGTCTCGAGGTCGAGCTCGACGTAACCCTTGAGCACGGACACGGCCACGCGGCCGCCGCCCACGAGCTGAAGGTCCCGCATGCCGTCTCCGTACTTGGTCGCATCGCCGAGGGATCTCGTCCACACCGCGGTGCCGGGGCTCTGCAGGTCGATGAGCGTCACGCGCCTGTTCCCCTCGTCGCTCAGCAATACACGCCGGGGACTGCCCACCCCTGCGTCGCCTGCAGGCGTGTCTGGAACGGCCGCGGCATCGCCACCGGACGTGCCGCCCGATCCGATTGCGGTGACGTCCGCGGCGTCGGCCGGCGGTCTCGCGGTGCCGCCGCCTTGGCCACCGGCACCACCCACAGCCGCCGCATCCGCGCGGGTTTCGCCGGCGGTCCCGCCCTGACCGACGAAGCCGCCAGTTCCGCCGGCGCTTCCTCCCGTGCCCACGGCCCGGCCACCGCTGCCGCCCGCCGTTCCGCCCGTGGCCTGTCCGCCCTGGCCGGGCGTGCCACCTGTGCCCCCGGAGGTGGTGCTGGTCTGTCCACCTTGGCCGCTCTTGCCACCGGCACCTGCCTGCCCACCGCTTGCAGCAGTCGTCGTGCTCGGGCCGGCGTCGGCACCGCACGCGTCCAACAGAAGCACCAGGGTCATCGCCAGTGGATTCGTCCAGCCGAGCCTATTCATGTTCATCGACACTCCTCGCGCCCTAGGGCCGCGCATGCGGGCAGGGCCGCACGTCGCGCGCTGCCTTTCGCTATCAGTACAGATCCCTGCGCGGGTTTGCCAGCTGACAATCAACGAACGACGACAGTCTCGGTCGAAGGGGTCCAAGTGTCTGCGGCCTGGGTCTATTCGTGAGTGCTTGCGGCGCGTGCAAGCGTGATTGAATATGTGCCGATTGACGCCCACCAAATTCGAACGATTCATCCGGCTGCTCTTCTTCGCGTCGGGCTTCTGCGGCCTGGTGTACGAGGTCATCTGGGCCAAGACGCTGCACAAGATCGTGGG
>CAZYFU010000116.1:0-20522 GCA_964647025.1 uncultured Myxococcales bacterium
CATGCTACGCAACCGTCCGGTTTGACTCGGATTTCAAACCGTTCGGTGCTCTAGCTCTTCCCGTCACCTTGGGAGAGATAGGCGAGGATGACGTCGTCGAGGCTCTGGTCCGTGACGAAGCCTGTCGGGGAGCCCTCTTGCGGAACTCGTGGTTGTGGCGGTCGAGGCGGTTCGGCGGTCCTTGGCGCCCCGCTGAGGTCCGGAGTCGAGGCCACGGGATGGGCCGGCTCCACCCGGCGAACGGGGCCGGCGACATTCGCGTGGCTTCCTTCCTTGACCACGTAAGGCCCACCAGACACGGGCCGCCGACGCACTGGTGTGGTCGGGATCTTGCGCGGGCTCGTTGCGGGCGGGGATCCGGCTCCGACGACGACCTGTCGCTGCACCACCACCGGGGTGATTGTGCGGGCGGGACCGGGCCGTCCGCTCGTCGTGGCCAGCCGTTGGGGGCTTGGCGTGTCGCTTCCGATCTCTTCGCGGTTCGGCCGTCGAAAGGTGTAGGTTCCGGGCCCCGGAACAGCCGGCTTCGTCAGGTGGATGGGCAACGGCTCGGGGGTGGGGCCTTTTTCCCCATGCGTCGGTGGAAGCGAATCGAGATCGAGGAGCCCGGGCTCCGCGGATATCACCGCCGGTGTGCTCACGGGAGGCGGCTCGGGGAGCGCCTCCATCGTGGCCTCCGGCACATGTTCCATCACGGGCTCGACCACCGGGACGGGCGCTTGCTCGGGCAACCCGGCCGGCATGGTCACGGCGGCGTCCTCGCCAATCAGCTCGGACGGTGAGGCGATCTCTGGCGGCGCGGCGGGTGGGGGCGGGAGTGGAGTCGGCGGGCCGTCGGCGAAGAAGTCCTCGGAATGGAACGTCTGGCCTCGCGATGCGAAGAAGTGCGTGATGCGCTCGTCGTAGCTTCTCTGCTTGAGCTCTTTGAGAATCGCCTTGTGCTGCGACTGCATGAGGCCGCGCACTTCGTCTTCGGACGTGACGGGATCGTACTGGCAGCGCTTGCTGCCCAAGATGCTGCCCTCGAAGAACAAGTGCGTGAAAATATGGGGGTTTTGAGGGCCGGAATCCTCGGTCTGGACGTGGAAGATATGGCCGCCGTACTTGACGTTGTGGTTGTACCCGAGCAGCGGGCTGCGAGTCGGCTTCGCCATGTTCGTGGGCAGTATAGCGCCTGCGGGGTTTATGCTAAACTGCCTTCAAAGGCACATGGTCAGCATCACTGCCACAAAGATCCGCGACAACTCGCGCGATCCCTCTTGTGTGGTCAGCCTTGGCCGCGCCTTTCACGGGTTCCTCATCAGCTACCCTACCATCGGTCGTGGAATGGTGATCTTTAGAGAACCCAGCGGTCACAGAATGGTTACGACACCGGTGCGGAGGGTGCTCGGCGAGTTCGGCGAGCCGGACATCTACGTCGAGACCGAGAATTCCGTGTACCGATTGCGGGTGAGGGCCGGCGGAGCGGCCGTCGAGGGTGCCCGCGCCGCAAGCAAGTAGTCGCCTGAGTCGGGGGGACCTTACCCGACCTCGTCGCCCGCGGATGATCTGAAGGCTCCGTCGAGACCTGCGCACTCGGCTACTCTTCGATGACAGCGTCATGCTGGCGCCGACGTGATACTCTCAGGCCCGCTTTGGGTACCATCCGTCAAGCCGTGATCCTTGCCGCTGGGCGTGGCCGCCCGGTGGCCGAACCGCATGTCGCTAATTGCCTTGCTATGGTCGGCGGCACGCCTCTCGTGTTGCGCAGCCTGCGTGTGCTTTCCGCCGCGGGAGTTCGCCGCGTCGCCATCACCGTGGGCTTCGATGGTGATCGTGTTCGCGGTGAGGTGGAAGCCATGCGGCGCAAGGAAGGGGGCCTCCCCGAGGTCGTCTTCTTCCAGAACTCGGTCTGGGACAAGCCAAACGGGCTGTCTCTGTTGGCGGCTCGGGAGTTCCTGTCCGAGCGCACGCTGCTATTGATGTCCGACCAGATCGCTGCCCCGCATCTGGTGCGCGAGATGGCCGGATTCTCCGTCGATGGCGAGCACACCGTGCTGGCGGTGGACAGGGAGCTGTCTCGCGTCTTCGACTTCGACGATGCGACCAAGGTGAAGCTCGGGCCGGCGAACGGCGGGGAAAGGCGTGTGGTCGCCATCGGCAAGGATCTCGCGAATCACGACGCGGTCAGCGCCGGGATGTTCGTCATGTCGCCGTCCCTGGTAACGTGCCTGGCGGATCTGGCGAAGCAGGGGACACCCTCACTCACCGAGGGAGTCGCAGAGGCCGCGCGCCGAGGGCTGGTGACGGCACACGACCTCGGTCGGGCCGTCTGGCAAGACGTCGACTCGCCGGACATGCGGCTGCATGCCGAATGGCTGTTGCGGGTTTACGGCGACGAGCTTTTGCACCCAGAAGTTCGCTCGTCGGCGCGATCGCCCGGGGCCGACACGCTGGCCCTCATCGAAAGCCTGCTGGCCGAGAAGAACCTGCCCCGCTACACCTTGTTCAATCCTGGCCCGGTGGTCACGTCTGCGGGGGTGAAGGCAGCGCTGGTTCACTACGACGTCTGCCACCGCGACGAGGACTACTCGGGCGTGGTGCGGCGCCTGCAACAGAAGCTGCGGCCGGTGTTCGGTGCTTCGGACGAGCACGACATGTTGCTATTGACCGGCTCGGGGACGGCGGCGATGGAGATGGCGGTGTCGTCGGTGGTTCCCAAGGGTAAGAAGGTCCTTACCGTCGACAACGGCGCATTTGGCGAGCGGCTTGGCGAGATCGCTCGCCTGCACCGCATGGACCACGTGGCGCTCAAGTGCCCCTGGGGAACATTGCCCGATCCGGCTGCGCTGGAGGCGATGCTGATTGCGGATCCGGACATCGCGGTGGTCGTGATGATCCATCACGAGACGTCGATCGGTGTGTTGAATCCAGTCGGAGCCGTGGGGCGCGTCTGCCGAAGCCGCGGCGTCACCTTGGTGGTCGATGCGGTCTCCTCGTTGGGCGCGGAAGACATCGACGTGGTCCGCGACAACATCGACGTTTGCTTCTCGTCCGCCAACAAGTGCCTGCACTCGGTATCCGGCGTGTCCTTCGTGTGCGTGGCTCCGACCGTGTGGCCTCGCATCGCGAACATCGAGCCGCGCGTGTACTACTTGGATCTCAAGCGGTATCGCCGCTACCTGACCGAGGTCGCGCAGACGCCGTTCACGCCTGCCGTATCGTCGTTCTTCGCGCTCGAGAAGGCGCTCGACGAGCTTCGCGATCAGGGCGGGGCGCAGGCGCGTCGTCAGACCTACCGCCGTCGCAACCTGCTCATCCGGCGCGTGCTCACCGACCTCGGCTTTCGATCCTTCACGAACACCGGACGCGAGTCGCACACCATCGCCACCATGCGCGTGCCCGACTTCGTAGCCATCGACGCACTCTATTCCCGCATGAAAGAGCGGGGCTTCATCATCTACCGATGCAAAGGCGCACTGGGCGAGAGGCACATCCAAATCGCCAACATGGGCGAGTTGCCCGATGCCACCATCGATGCCTTCCTGGGCGCCATGGCCGAGGAAGTCGCCGACGCGCGGACGACTTCGTCCGCGGGCTCCCAATCTTAGAACTGCACCCCGAGATCGATGAACCAAACCTGATCGAGGATTTGGCTCTTGTCGGCCGGTTCCCAGGATTTGATCGCGTCTTTGGCGGTCACCGAACGGCCGGACCCGTCGGTGATTCTCAGCGTGACCGGCAGCTCGAACGGGCCCTGCCCTTGGGGTGTGGCCCAGGTTCCGGTTCGCTCCTGCGGGCGGAACAGCTTGTAATTCGGGTCGCGGGTGAGCTCGACCCAGTCTCCCGCCGGCAGCTGCGCCTCCACTCGGGTGGGCGCCCCCAGACCTGCCATGTTCACGACGTCGATGGCGAAGTAGTAGGCACCAGCGCTGGCCTCCATGGCGACGTGGATGTTGCCCACGACCGGGCAGGGGACGCGCTTGTACCTGGTCGGGATGACGCCGTCGGCGATGTAGCCGGCGGGATCGCCGGTCTGCAGCCTCGCCATCGCCACGTCGTCCAAGTCCAAGTGGATACTCTCGCCAGGCAGTGGATCATGGTCGGCTGGCGGTGCGGGCGGCCCGGGTGGAAGCGGACATCCATGCTTGAGCTTGCCTTCGATCTCGCCGCAGTGATCCCGGCCTGAGCCACAGCACCACTTGGAGTTGGCCGAGCACGGACACGAATCGGCGATCTGCAAGACGATGGGGGGCGTGTATCCGCCTGCGCCTGACTGGTAGACGGTTCCGTCGTCGTGGGTGCGCTCGATCTGGAAACACTCGCCGCAGGAGAGGTAGTTGTCGTAGTCGCCGGGGAGGCTGGGCCAGAACTGCGTGTAGTAGTTGCCCTGGGGCGCCGCGAAGTTGCCACGCAAGGTAATTCCTGGAGGATCCTTGCACAGATCCGGGTACCACGTGCAGAAGGCATCGCACTCCTTCTGCCGGATGGTGTCAGGCAGCTTCGCCGTCGCCGAGCACATGCCGTAGTGGTGGAACCTGCACGCGCCCGACGGCGCAGTCCCGAAGTGCGTCGAGCGCGAGTAGTGGAATTCCTCGTCGTCGTCGATCTGATGGACCTCGGGCCACTGGCCGGACGTGCATGCCTTTGCGTTGACCACTTGGCACTGCGCCGAACCTTTGCCTCCGCACTTGTCGCAGCTTTCCGAGGTGTTGTCGTTCGAACAGTACTGCGCACAGCAGACACCCTCGGTCGCCGTCCAGTTGCCACAGGCATCGTCGTCGATGGCGGGGCGCACCGCCTGGGTGTGGACGTCGTCTTTCTTCTGCGCGTCGGCAGCATCGCCACCGGATCCCTGGGGCACGTCGGCGGCCGCGTCTCGATCTCCCGAGGCCCAGCCCCCAGCCCCTCCGGAGGCCGAGGACGCGCCTCCGCCTGCGGACGATCCGCCCGAGGCTGACACGACGCCTCCCACGCCCGGCATGCCGCCCGAGGTCTGGGCCGGGCCGCCGCCCGACCCGCCCGCCAGCGTTCGAGAGCCGCCCTGTGTTCCTCCGGCTGGCGTACCCCCGGTGCCTTGGGCTCCGCCTGCGGCCGCGGCATCGTGCGACGCCGACTGGCATGCCGTCGCCGATACCCCTGCGGCAAGCCACAGCACGAGGTAGATCGGGGCGGGGAGGGCGCAGCGGTGAGACATCGTCATATTCTTGTCCTACGGGTGCAAAGTCTACTACTCCAGCGCGCCTGACCCGCAGCCTAACCAAGCGGCTGGAGGCCTTCTGTCATCTCGGCGCGCGTGGGCCGTCGACCGGCAGCTCGAACCAGAAGGTGCTGCCTTTGCCGACCTCGCTGTCGACGCCGATCTTTCCGCCGTGCGCTTCAACGGCGAGCTTGCAGAAGTAAAGGCCGAGCCCTGAGGAAGGCACGCTTTGCCGCACGTTGCTGTCGAGCTGCCCGAACTTCTCGAAGATCTTCGGATGGTGCTGGGCGGCAATCCCCGGGCCGTGGTCGCACACTTCGACGCGGAGGTGGCTCCCCTTCGCCTGCAATGTGACCCTGACGTCGCCACCGGGTGGAGTCAGCTTGACCGCGTTGCTGACCAGGTTCTGCAGGACGCGAGAGATGGTGTCGCGGTCGACCACGCCCCGCAGGTGAGCTTGCTCGAAGCTGATGTTCTTCTCGTCGGCCAGCGAGCGGATGGCGTCGATGGCGTCCATCAGCAGATCGCCCACGTCGCACTCCACCAGGCGCAGGTGCATTTGTCCCGCCTCGATCTTGCTCGCATCGAGCAGCACGTTCACCATCTGCACCATCCAGCGCGACGCCTTCATGGCCAGATCCAGGTTCTGCATCGACTCGACCGAGATGAAGCCGGCCTCTTGCTCGCGCACCAAATCCAGGTAGTTGAACACGGCGGTGAGCGGCGCGCGGAGATCGTGCACGATCATGTGAACCATCGTGTCGCGCATACCCTCGAGCTCGCGCTGCCGGGCGAGCATGGTTTCGAGCTCGCGCTGCTGTCGTCGGATTTGCAGATGCACTGCGACCCGCGCCTCTACCTCTTCGACCTGGAACGGCTTGGTGATGTAGTCGACGCCCCCAGCGCTGAAGGCACGGAGCTTGTCCATGGTCTCGCCATAGGCGCTGATGAAGATCACCGGGATTGCCTCCAACACGGGGTCCTTCTTCAGCTCGGCGCAGACCTCGTAGCCGTTCATGACCGGCATGTTGATGTCGAGCAGGATCAAGTCCGGTGGGTCGGCCTTCGCGGCTTGCAGCGCCAGCCGCCCGTTCGGGACAGGGCGTGCGCGGTAGCAGCGTCGTTTTAGAATGTCCGCGAGCATCTGCAGGTTGGCCGGGGTGTCATCGACCACCAGGATGCTGGGAGCACCTATCTCGTAGGAAGGCTTGTCAGGCATCTGCGGCCCCCAGTCTGTCAAGCACGCTCTGGTAGTCAAACGCCCGCACGAGCCGCCGCAGCTCTTCCGCCGCGGCCGGAGCCGTGTGAGACAAGACGCCGACCAGTTCCAGGGCCCGGTCGTACTCGGCGGCCACCATGGCCGAGCGCAGTCCTTCGATGAGATCGGCCGGCGCTTGGGCGAGCATACTGCGCGTCCAAGTGTCCGGCCCCATCGGCAGCACGACCGGTGGCGGGGTCGTGGGATCGTCAACGTACGTGTATTCGATCTGCAAGTGCTCTCGGAGCTTCTCCAGGATCTCTGCCTCGTGGAACGGCTTGCCCACGAAATCGTCCATGCTTCCGTCGCGGGCGCGCTTGCGGTCCTCTTCGAAGGTGCTCGCGGTCACCGCGATGATGGGGGTGTGCCGCCCGGCTTGCGTCTGCTTGATCTTGCGAGTCGTCTCGAAGCCATCCATGTGCGGCATGCGCAGGTCCATCAAGATCGCCGCTGGCTTGAGCGCCTCGAACGCGTGCATGGCCTCGACGCCGTCGGTGGCCTCGCAGGTTTGGAAGCCGGCGGCGGCGAGGATCTTGACCAGCAGCGAGCGGCTGTCCGGCTGGTCGTCGACCACCAAGATGCGGCAGGGCGGGGAGCCGGGTTTCAGGCCAGCGATCTGTCGTAGCCCCTCGCGGTTGGGCAGATCGTCGACGCGGCCCTCCGCGAGGGGAATGTCGAAGTGGAACCTACTGCCATGGCCCGGCCGACTTTCGACCACGACGTCTCCGCCCAGCAGCCGCGCGAACTCCCGGCAGATAGCCAGGCCAAGCCCCGTCCCGCCCGCGCGGACGCCGTGCGACGCTTGCACGAACTTGTCGAACAAGCGGCCCAGATCGTCTGCCTCGATACCGGGGCCTGTGTCTTCTACGGTCGTGACCAAGCGACTCCCGTCGACGGTCCGAACGCTCCAGGTGATCTGCCCGCGCTCGGTGAACTTCACGGCGTTGCCAAGCAGGTTGATGAAGACCTGTCGAATCTTGTTCTCGTCCGACACCACGGCTGGGGGGAGGTCGGAGACCTTGACCACGAGCTGCAACCCCTTGCTCTGCGCGCGCAGCTTGAACATCGTGGCGATGTCCTTGACCAGGGCGCCAAGGTCGAAGGCGCTGAGGTTGACATGGGCACGACCTGCCTCGATCTTCGACATCTCCAGGATGTCGTTGATGAGCGCCAGAAGGTGCTCGCCCGAGCGGTTGATGGTGACCATCTGCTCACGCTGCTCGACAGAGATGGCTGGGTCGTGCAGCAGGAGCTGCGAGAATCCCAAGATGGCATTGAGCGGGGTGCGGATCTCGTGCGACATGCTGGCCAAGAACAGACTCTTGGCGCGGCTGGCACGGTCGGCCTCGGCCTTCGCGTCTGCCAAGGCGGCATTCGAGCGCTCGAGCTCGGCGGTTCGAGCCTTCACGCGCTTCTCCAGCTCGGCGGTCAGCTCATGCAGCTCGTCGCTGATGCGTTTGCGCTCGGTGATGTCACGGGCCACCGTGATGATGGCAGGGACGCCTCCGTACTCGATTACGCGCATGCTGGCGTCGAAGACCAGATGCGCGCCATCGGGGCGGACATAGTGGAGCTCTTGGTCTGCGTGGCCGTACTTGCAGACGGCGTCGATCCGCTCGGCCTGCTCGGGGCCGCTCAGGCCCGACTCGTCCAGATCCCACAGGTTCATCTGCAGAAGGTGTGCGCGAGAGAGCCCGAGGTGCTGGCTGGCGGTCTGGTTGGCGTCCACGATGTGTCCATCGAGCTTGAACACCAGCACCACGTCGGTGAAGCTGTCGAAGAGCATCTTGTAGCGGCGCTCCGACTGGCGCAGCTCGGTCGCCAGTCGGGCACGTTCGTCCTCGGCGCGCTCCTGCTCTCGCCGCCGCTGCTCGTCGAGGAGCTCGCGATGGATTGCGGCCGGAAGCCGATCGAGGTTGCCTTTGGGAACGTAGTCGCGGGCGCCGTTGCGCATCAGATCGACGGCCTCCTCGCCAGGAATGCTGCCGGACACCAGGATGAACGGGACCACCAAGGCGGTGGCGTTGAGGCGGGCCAACGCGCTGTGTGCCCCGAATCCGGGGATGCAGTAGTCGCACAGGATCACGTCCCACGGGCCCTCGCGCAGGGCGAACGTGAAGTCCTCGGCGCGGTCCACCCGCATGTGCTCGACGCTATAACCAGCCCTGGCCAGGTGGCGCAGGATCAGCTCTGCATCTGCAGGCGAGTCCTCGACCATCAGCACGCGCAGGGCTTGTCCGGTTCCTGTCACTGGCGTTGTTTGTCCTCGACGTAGTTTAGGATAGTTGTTCCCGACGGGGGCGGCCTTGCGGTTGCGTAGTCGATCCGCGAGGGCTACATCGGCACTTTCCTTCAACTCTTGAGGAATTGCCTCGAATGACAGGTTCCAGTCGGGCGCGAAGCCAACAACCTGACGCAAGCGAGGCGGCGGCGTCACTGGTCTGGCGCGGCGACTTGGAAAAATCGGGCCCGTAGGCTCGGTATGGTCCTTGCTGAGGGAACGTGGCGGAGGAAATCCGTCATGCCCGACAACATGAGAGAAGATGATCAGCCCGCGGCCAAGCCAGCGGAGGGCTCAAGCAAGTTGATCCCGATCATCCTCGTCGCGAACACGGTGCTGATGGGCGCGGTGTTGGCCGTGGTCCTGCTGCACAAGCCTTCCGCGGGTGGTGCTGCCCCGGCAAAAACAGCGAGCGGCAAAGTGGAGGGCAAGGAGGCCAAGGAAGGCAAGGAGGAGGGCGAAGGCAATGCCAAGGGGGACGGCAAGGGTGAGAACGGGCAGGGCGAAGGTGCCGTCGTGGATCCGGCGGGCGCGCCAGGTCCGATCCTGAAGCTCGAGAACTTCATCATTCAATTGCGCGGCACGGACACCGACCGATACGTCCGCGTGGCCTTCGATCTCGAGTTGATGGGCGAGTCGGACCGCAGCCCGGTGCAGGCGCGGATGCCGCACATTCGCGACGCGATCATCTCTTACTTCTCCGATCGCTCGTTGGACGAGCTGCGGGGCAGCGAGGGCATGGAGCGCATCAAGATCGCCGTGCTGAAGAAGTTGGAAGAGCTGCTCGCCGCGAAGCGAGTTCGCTCCGTCTTCATCACAGAGCTGGTCATTCAGTAGTCCCAGAGGAGCTCGGCCATGGCGTCCCCACTCGATCCACAAGAACTCGAAGCCCTGATGCAGGCGATCCAGGAGGGCCGGGTCGGCACCGAGTCCGAGCCTGGCACCGAGCAGGGCGACGCGTCCGTCGTGCCGTACGATCTCACCAGCCAGGACCGAATCATTCGCGGTCAGATGCCGACGCTGGACTCGATCAACGAGCGGATCGCCTCGAGCTTCGGCAAAGGGCTGGCAGGAAGGCTTCGCCTGGAGCTCCGGGTCGCGTGTGCTCCGGCGGTGCTCATGAAGTTCTCGGAGGTCACCGGGACGGTCGCCGACCAGACCATCACGGGCGTGTTGAGCCTTGGTGCTGGCCATGGGCTTTCGCTCGTCGTCATCGAGGGCATCCTCACCCGTGGTCTGCTCAGCGCAGCGCTCGGCGACCGCAGCGTTGCCAACTCGGCACAGAGTGGCGAGGTGCGAACCGATTTGACCGGCGTGGAGAGACTGGTGCTAAAACACCTGCTCGCGCTCATGTCGGATGCCATGGCGAGCGCGTGGGAGGATGTCCTCCCGTTCAAGCCCGAGGTGCTCCGCTTCGAGTCGGATCCTCGCATGGCGATCATCGCCACACCGTCGGACGTGGCGATCCTATGCTCGTTCGAGGTGACTGGCGCGCTCGACGGCAAGATCGTCTTGGCGATTCCCTACTCTGCAGTGGAGCCCGCGAAGAAGCAGCTTGCCTCGCCGCCCCGACTCGGCGGCCAGCGCGACGCAAGGTTCTCCACGGCCCTGGGGCGGGAGATCGAGGCGGTGGAGGTCGAGCTGCGTGTCGAGATCGGACGCCGCTCGCTGAGCCTGGCCGAGTTGGTCGAGATGAAGGCCGGCGACATCATCACGCTGAACACCAACGAAGGATCGCCGTTGCCGGTGTTCGTGCAGGGACGGAAAAAGATGACCGCGTCGCCGCGCGTAGTGGGTGGCGGCATGGCGGTCGAGATTCTGAAGGCGGTCTCGTCCACGGGTCATTCCGCCCGCGGCACACGGGCCGCGGGCCAGGCATTCACACCAGCCGGACAAACGCAAAGCTAACCGACGAGGATCCCCATGGCAGAAGAAGCTCACGGCACTGGCAACGACTCGGGCGCTCCACGCAAGCTGGACCTGCTACTCGACGTTCCTCTCGATCTTTCGGTCGAGTTGGGTCGCGCTCGCATGTCGATCCAGGACCTGCTCAACCTGAGCCCAGGCTCGGTGATTGAGCTGGACAAGGTCGCCGGCGAACCGCTCGACTTCATGGTCAACGGCCGCCTGGTCGCCCGCGGCGAGGCCGTGGTGGTGAACGACAAGTTCGGTGTCCGCATCACCGATATCGTCAGTCCGTCGGAACGTATCGCGCGTCTTCGCTGATCGGAGGTCTTCATGCTAACGCCACTCGTATTTCTGCCCTTGGCCACGGTGCTCATCAACGATGTCAGGGCCGAGGTCACCGAAGGTGCTCTGACGGTGGAGATCGCGACGTCGGATCCGGTCGACACCTCGAGCATCCGGGTGGCGACGGGCGGGCAGCGCAGGCTCTTCGTCTACCTGGACGACAGCGCGGCCAGGAGGCCGAGCTTCGGGGAGGGCGCCGCCGCGATCATGGCTCATCCACGCGCGCGCTACACCAAGCTGGAGATCCCGACGTCGGATCGCTGCGGAGAGCCCATCGGCGTGTCGCGTACGGCGGACGGTGTCCTGGTTCGCGCCTCCTGTCGAGATGGCTCGACGGCGAAAGGCTCGGCTTCGGCCCCCGCGCGGTTGGCCGGCTCCCTGAACATGGAACGGCCGCTGCCCGATGCCCCCAAGTCGGCGCGTACCCGAGAGCCGCAGGCGGAGGCCGCGTTGAGGGCGGCGTTGGCCTTGCCGAGCGATAGCTCCGATGACCTCGCGCCGGCAGCCACACCGACTGCCAATGCCCAAGGCAAGCCGGTTTTAGAGGCCGCGAGGGCGAAGGCGAGCGCCGCCGCGAAGGACGAGCCCAAAGAACCGTCGACGATTCCGGCCCCCGGGCATGCCTCTTCCGAGTCGGCGTCTGCGGGATTCGTGGGAGACGAGGGCGCGGACGGCGCGACCAAGGGCAAAGCGAATGAGAAGTCGTCGAGCGCCACTTTGGCCACCTTCGTCGCGGTGGCGTTGCTGCTGGGCGTGGGTGGCTTCGCTTTCATGTTTGCTCGAAAGCGTGTCAGCCGGCAGCGCGTGATCCGAATCGTCGAGACTGCCTCGATCGGGCCGCGTAGGTCGTTGGTCGTCGCTTCGGTCGGTGGCCGCACCATGGTGCTCGGCGTGAGCGAAGCCGGAGTATCCCTGCTCGATGCGCCGGCCGAGCTGCCAGTGGCCATCCCCGCCCAGAAGGCGACCGATGAGGCCGAGGACTCGGCGTCCGGGCTGCGCAATCTCGACCTGGCGCCCCGTGAGCAGGCCGAGGAGTCTCCCTCCGAGCCGAAGCACGAGAGCTCGCTGCTCGGTCGACTGTTTCGTCGCAAGCCGCGCGAAGCGGAGGGGCTGGGCCGGGACGACTTCGCGCAACTCTTTGCCGAGAGCATGGAGGACGAAGAGCTTCGTCGTAAGTTGGCGCTTGGGCAGTCGGGACGGATCGCCTAGATGCCAGCACCTGCGGTACCCTCGCTCGCGGATCTCGCCGGAAGCGGGCTGCAGTCCGTTGCGGGCGGTGGCTCGACCTCGGTCAAGCTGTTCCTGGTCTTGACCGCACTGTCGTTCGGCACGGCCATCATCCTCTCCGTCACGTCGTTCACGCGGATCGTGATCGTGTTTTCGTTCTTGCGACAGGCCTTGGGAACGCAGCAACTGCCGCCCAACCAGGTCCTGGTTGGCCTGTCGCTGTTCCTGACCTTGTTCGTGATGGCGCCGACCGTACGCAAGGTGCAGACGGAGGCCCTGAATCCGCTGATGGCCGACAAGATCTCGGTCGGGGAGGCACTGGACCGCGCCCAAGCGCCGCTGTCGGAGTGGATGCTCAAGCAAACCAAAGAAGAGGACCTGCGTCTGTTCTTCGAGGTGTCGCGCACGGCTCGACCGGCGCGTGGTGAGCCGATTCCGTTCACCGTGCTCGTGCCGTCCTTCATGATCTCCGAGCTGGGAACCGCCTTTCGGATGGGGCTTTACATCTTCATCCCGATGGTGCTGATCGACCTCTTGGTGTCGATCATCATGATGTCGCTGGGCATGATGATGGTGCCCCCGACGCTGGTGGCCATGCCACTCAAGCTCGGGGTGTTCCTCCTCGCCGGGGGGTGGCACCTCGTGGTCTCGTCTTTGGTGAGGAGCTTCGGATGACGAACGACCTGCCAGCGGCGCTGATGCGCGAGGGCTTCGCGGTCCTGCTGGCGGTGGGCGGCCCATTCCTCCTAGGTCTGGTCATCGTCGGGCTGATCGTCGGCCTCTTGCAGGCCGCGACGCAGATCAACGACGCCGCGGTCGGCTTTCTGCCTCGCATCTTGGCGGGGCTACTCATCGCGTACTTCACCGGTCACTTTGCGCTCGAGCGGCTCTCGAACTACTTCGCGGCGGCCTTGCGAAGCATGTCGGGACACCTGTGAGATATGCTCTCCGTCTGGTTGATGCCGTATGCCCTGGGATTCTTCCTGGTGCTACTCCGCTGCACCAGCCTGATGATGGTGGCGCCCATCTTCGGCGCGAAGCCGATTCCGGCGTTGGTGCGCATGGGGTTCTCGGTGCCCACCGCGGTCGCGGTGTACCTGGGGGCTGGATCGCCGGTCTTCGCGGGCTGGGACCAGCTGCCGGCCCTGATCCCCGCGGTGGCGGTGGAGGTCATCATGGGGGTGGGTGCTGGGCTGTGCGCCCGTTTTGCCATCGATGCGACGATCGCGGCGGGCAGCGCCATCTCGACGGCGATGGGGATCAGCTTCGGCTCCGTGATCGATCCGCTCCACGGTGCTGAGTCCACGGCGGTCGGCGACCTGCTCTCCTTCCTCAGCATGGCGGTCGCGCTCGCCGCGGGGCTGCATCGCGAAGCGATCGCTTGGCTGTGCCGATCCGTGCAGGAGGCCCCCCCGGGGTCGGATATCTCGGTTGCCACAATCGCGACACGGGTCATCGCCGATGGCGTCGAGACCTTCGCCCTGTCGGTTCGGCTCGCCTTTCCCGTCCTGGCGGCGGTGACCATCGGGCACGTGGGGCTCGGGGTGCTCAACCGCGCGGCACCGCAACTGAATTTGGCCAACGTGGGTTTCACGCTCGCGCTCATCGCGGGTGGCGCTGCCTTCTATCTGGTTGCTCCGGGCGCGGCCGTCATGGCCGCCGAGGCTGCGCGCACGGCCTTTGCAAGACACTGAGGTAGCCGCCCTCGAGGCCGGCTGCCATGGCAGACGATAGCGACCAGGACGAGAGGACAGAACGTGCGAGCGCGCGCCGCATTCACAACGCCCAGGAGAGCGGGGACATCGCAGTCGCGCATGACGTGGCTATCTTGGCGAGCCTTGGAGCAGGCGGTGGAGCGCTGGTGGCGGCCGCTTCGGCGCTACGAGATTCGCTGGTTCGATTGGTCTACGCGGCCGCGGACGGCCTCGACAATCCTTCGCCGGACCGACTGTTGCCGTACCTTGGCCGCCCGACGGCGATCGTGCTCGGCGTAAGCGCGGCCGTGGCGCTGGCCGTCGCCGTGTCGTTCGCGGTCCAGACCCGCATGGGGCTTTGGCCCGAGTTGCTCTTCCCGAACTTCTCGCGGGTATTCTCCATCGAGCGAATCAAGCGGATGATCAAGAAGGATGCCTTGATCGACCTCGGTGTGGCCACGGTCAAGGTGCTGACGCTCGGGTGGACCATGTGGAGCACGTTCCGCGCCACGTTCGTGGCACTGCCACACATGCTGGGCATGTCCACCGCCGCACAAATCGAGGCAGCGTACCGTCCGCTCTCGGATGGCCTGGCCAGGATTCTGTCAGCGGTGCTCCTGCTAGCCGGCTTGGACTTTGCATTGACGCGCTACCGGTATCACCAGCGCATGAAGATGACCAAGGAAGAGTCCAAACGCGACTACCGGGAAGAGGAGGGCGATCCCACCATCAAGGCCCGGCGGCGCAGGCGACATCGCGACTTGGCCAAAGGCATCGCGAAGGTCGAGGTCCCGCGCGCAGACGCTTTGATCGTCAACCCCACCCACATCGCCATCGCCATTCGCTACCGGCCCGGCGAGGACCAGGCGCCGCGCGTGACCGCGAAAGGGAAAGGGCAGCTCGCCGAGATCATGCGTGAGCTTGCCCACGAGCACTCCATTCCCATCGTCGAGGACATTCCGTTGGCACGGCTGCTTTATCGACGGGTGAAGGTCGGCCGCTGCGTTCCCATGGAGACGTTCAAGGCGGTGGCCGCGATCCTTGCCTACGTGTACCGCGTGCTTGGCAAGAATCCCATGCTGCTCGCTGGAGGTGCTAGATGACCGGGCCAGCTTTGGGGGCGCCGAAGGAGGTTCACAGCAAGAGCGAGGTGATCCTCGCCATGGCGGTGCTCGGCGTGGTCGCCGTGCTCGTGATGCCTTTGCCGCCCATGGCTCTGGACGCGCTCCTGGCCATGAGCATCGGCATCTCGCTGCTCATCCTGCTCATCTCCCTCAGCGTGGCACGGCCGCTCGACTTCTCGGTCTTTCCTCCGCTGCTCCTCATCGTCACGCTGTTTCGCTTGGGTCTGAACGTCGCGACCACCCGGCTCATCCTGCTCAATGGTTCGGGCGGCGCCGGATCGGCCGGACACATCATTCAGGCGTTCGGCCAGTTCGCCGTCGGCGGAAGCCTGATCGTGGGCTCGGTGGTGTTCTTGATCTTGCTCGTGGTGAACTTCGCGGTCATCACGCGCGGTTCCGGACGCGTGGCCGAGGTCGCTGCGCGCTTCACGTTGGACGCTCTGCCAGGCAAGCAGATGTCCATCGACGCGGATCTGGCAGCCGGCATCATCGACGACAAGGAAGCCAGGTCGCGCCGAACCGGCCTCGAGCAGGAGGTCGAGTTCTTCGGTGCCATGGATGGTGCGAGCAAGTTCGTCCGTGGTGACGCCATCGCGGGCTTGGTCATCACCTTTATCAACATCATCGGCGGCCTCATCGCGGGCGTCGCTCGCGACCACATGTCCATCGGGAGTGCAGCTGAGACCTTCACCATCCTGACCATCGGCGACGGCCTGGTCAGCCAGATCCCGGCCCTGCTGGTCTCGACCGCGGCCGGTATCATCGTCACGCGCGCCAGCTCGGGCGCGAAGCTGGGCGCAGAGCTCGGCAACCAGATGTTCGGGCAGAGCCGAACCCTCAAGCATGCCGCGGTGGTGCTCCTCGGCATCGGTCTTTTGCCCGGAATGCCGCTGGCGGCGTTTCTGGCTCTGGCGGGCGGGGCCTATCTGCTGTCCCGGCGCAAGGCGAAGCCTACCCAGACGGCTGCAGCCCAGGCGGCCGCAGCGGGCGCAGCCGCGGCAAGCCCCAAGAGCGAGACCATCGGCTCACTGGTAGATCTCGACACGCTCGAGCTGGAGGTCGGGCACGGGCTGCTCTCGATCATCGATCTCGAGCGTGGCGGTGAGCTGCCTGGCCGGGTGACGGCGCTGCGCAAGCAGATCGCGGGTGAGCTCGGCATCGTCATCCCGGCCGTCCATCTGCGGGACAACCTGCACCTGGATGCCAATGAGTATCGGATCAAGTTGCGCGGCCTCGACATCGCGAGTGGCGTCGCCTATGCGGACCGCCTCATGGCGCTCGATCCGTCGGGCTCGGCTCCGCAACTGTCGGGCGCAAGCGCCCTGGAGGCGAAAGAGCCGGCCTTCGGTTTGCCGGCCCTGTGGATTATGCCTTCCGAACGGCCGCGCGCCGAGAGCGCAGGGCTAACCGTGGTGGATCCGGCGTCGGTGATGACCACCCACCTAGCCGAGGTCTTGCGTCGGAACGCCTTCGAGCTGGTGGGGCGACAGGAGATGCAGGAGCTGCTCGCGCACGCCGGAAAGGAAGCGCCGAAGCTGGTCGAGGACGTGGTCCCGGGCACCATCAGCCTGGGAGAGCTCGTGCGCGTGGTGCGTGGCGTGCTCCGGGAAGGACTATCGATTCGGGACTTCCGCAGCATCCTCGAGGCGGTTGGCGACGCCGCGCCTCGCAGCAAGGACACCGGCTACATGGTCGAGCAGGTCCGCCGACGGCTGGCACGGCAGATCACGTCGCGGGTCGCGGATCCGAAGGGCATCGTCCACGCTCTGACCCTGGACCGCAACACCGAGGACCTTCTGCGCAAGGCACTCGGGCAAAGCGACGGCGAGATCACCCTGGCACCCGACGTGGCCACGGCGCGCAAGCTGGTCGCCAACTTGGAAGCCCACGCCGCGAACTTCGCGGCCCTGGGACGCCCGACCACGCTGGTTGCGCCGCCCGATCTGCGCCGGCCCCTGTTCGATTTCGCTTCTCGCTTCGTGCCCGACCTGTGGGTCGTGACGGCGCGCGAGTTGGTGTCGGGTACGCAAGTCGAGCCCGCAGGAACCATCGACCTCAACCCTCCCACGTGGACCAAGGCCGCGTGATTGAAGAATCGTAACTGACCGGAGACAACCCATGAACGCAATCGTCAAGACCTTCCGAGGACGGGATCCCAAGTCGGCGCTCGAGGCCGTGAAAGCTTCGCTGGGCGAGGAGGCGATCATCCTCAACACGCGCGAGGTCGGTGGCCTTTGGGGCAGACGGGAAATCGAGATCACGGCCGTGCGATCCGGCGAGGAGTCGGCCCCCAAGAAGCAGCGGGCGACTGACGTGGAGAGCGAGGTCGCCGCCTTGCGGCGGATCGTCGAGGATCTACGCGCCGAGATCCGAGGCGGAAAGGCCGAGCCGAAGTCCATGCGGCCGCGGGCCGAGAATCCGCTGGCCGAATCGACCAGTCGGCTGCAGCAGCGGCTGATCGACCGCGGTGTCGACGCGGCGCTGGCCACGGATATCGCCAAGGAGGCTGTGCGTACCACGGGTGGACCGTCGAGCAGGGACATGATGGCGGCGCTCGCGCAGGCGATTCGCGCACGGCTCGCCACCGCACGTCCCCCATGGGAGGGCGAGGATCGTCGAATCCTCGCCTTGGTCGGGCCGACCGGGGTGGGCAAGACCACCACAGTCGCCAAGATAGCCGCCCATGCGCTGCTCGACTCGCGGCTCAAGGTATCGCTCGTGACCGTCGACACTTATCGCATAGGAGCGAGCGAGCACATCCAACGGTACGGTGAAATCATGAATGTCCCAACCCATGTTGCGCGCGACGAGGGGAGCCTGCGCGAGGCGATCTTCAGGTCTGGTGACGCGCATCTGGTGTTGGTCGACACCGCCGGGCGTTCGGACGCCGCCGCGCTGGCGGCTCAGGCGCAGCTTCTGCACAAGATCGAGGGGCTACAGTGCAGCCTGGTGTTGTCCGCGGCGAGCGGTCCGCGCGAGATCCGGGCGGCCGCCAAGCGGTTCCAAGCCTACCGCGCCGAGCGGATGGTCTTCTCCAAGCTGGACGAGTCGGACGGTCCTGGTTCGATTCTCTCGGCAGCGGTCGAGGCCAAGTTGCCCATCTCCTGTATCACAGACGGCCAGCGCGTACCCGAGGATATCCATCCCGCCACGGGGCATGGCCTGGTCGACCGCATTTTGGGAGGCTGAAGTTGGACCAAGCTGAAAACCTGAGACTGCGAGTCGCGGGCGGCAAAGCCGCGGGCACCGCCTCGGTCGAGCCCCTGCGGGTCATGGCCGTGACCAGCGGCAAAGGCGGCGTGGGCAAGACCATGCTGACCGCCAACCTTGCCGTGCTCGCCGCCAAGCGGGGCAAGCGCGTGCTCATCATCGACGCCGACCTGGGGCTCGCCAACGTCGAGATTATCTTCGGGGCCAAGCCGAAACGGCACATGGGTGATCTGCTCAGCCCGGATGTCTCCGTGGATGACGTGCTCGTCGAGGTCAAGCCCGGCATTCACATCTTGCCCGCCGCATCCGGCATCCAGCAACTCACCCAGCTCGGCGAGGAAGACAAGCTTCGCTTGATCTCCGTGCTCGACGGAATGGCCGACCGGTTCGACTTGGTGCTGATCGATTCGGGTGCCGGCATCGGCGACAACGTCTTGTTCTTCGTCGGCATCGCGCAGGAGATCGTCCTCGTGGTCACGCCCGAGCCGACCTCGCTGGTCGATGCTTACGCCGCCGTGAAGGTGCTTTCCCAGCACATGGGGCTCAAAGACTTCGGCGTCGTGATCAACTCGGTGGTCGACGAGATGGCGGCGCGCGATGTCTTCCAGAAGCTGGTGAACCTGGCCGACCGGTTCTTGAGCGTTCGCATCCGGCACTTGGGATACGTCACCAGAGACGAGAACGTCCATCGAGCCGTGATGGCGCAGAAGCCGATCGCGGATCTGTTCGCGCAGGCGCCGGCCACGCGAGCCCTGACGGTCATCGCGGATCGTCTGTTCAGCATGGCGGCCCCTCCCGCCATGGACGGCGGGATGAAGTTGATGTGGCACCGATTGTTCCGCGAGGCCAGCGTGCCGCGGTGAGCCCCATGACCATCCATCGAGCGATTGCCAGCTACGCGAGCGCGGTTCCGGCAGGCGGAGATGAAGGCGCCCTGCTCGAGAAGTACCAGTCGCTCGTGGACCGCGTCGCCCGGAGGTTGGTTTGGCGTACCGGAATGCAGAGCGTGTACGACGACCTGTGGTCGGCGGGCGCGCTGGCGTTGCTCGAGGCCGGTCGACGGTATGACCCGGCCAAGGGCGCATCGTTCTCGACGTTCGCAGAACACCGGGTTCGAGGTGCGATGATCGATGAGCTGCGCAACATGGACCACCTGCCACGCCGGCTGCGCAACCGCACCGACGACATGGCCAAGGCCAAGCACAAGCTCGAAGAAGTCCTGGGGCGCGAGCCCACGGTGGAGGAGATCGCCGCCGAGCTGGAGCTCGAGCTGGACGAGGTGGCGGGCATCGCCGCGCTCATGGAGCCACACTTGCCACTCGAATCGGTCCTTCACCGGGTGTCTAGCGAGGACGACTCGGATGCCTCTTTCGAGCGCGCCGAGACGGTGAGGCGATTGACTCGCGCGCTCGAGGCGCTACCCGAGCGCCTACGCATGGTGTTGGCATTGCACTATGACGAGGACCTTACCTATCGCGAGATCGCCAAGCTCTTGCAGGTCAGTGAGCCACGCATTTGCCAACTGCACGGCGACGCGCTCAGGCGCCTGCGGGAGTCGATGGAGACAGAGGACTAGGGGCAATGCCGTTCACTTACGGCCCTTCCCCGTCGGTAGCTTGCGGTTGTAGCTGCTCATCTTGATCTTCACGGCGCGAGGGAAGGCTCGCTCGGTCCTGCGCGGCGGCAGGATGAGTAGCTTGAGGTCGCGGCGCAAGTGGGCCATTCCCTCGGGAATTCGTCCTGGCGCGAGGGGTGGGGTCGACCAAGTCAGCCACGCCGCGCGGATGAACGCCACTGCGTTGACGAAGCTGATCCGATTGGGCGGGACACCGGCTTCGTCAGCGACGCGCGCCATCTCGGCTCGTACTAGGTTGTAACCGAGGGCGATGGCCCAGAGTTCTTGTCGCACGCCCGCTGGGGTGCGACTTCGGATGGCCTCTTCGCGCTCCAGGAGATGAGTCTTGATCTCGTCGTAGCCAAGCTCGATTTCCCAGCGTTCGTGGTACAGAGCGACGATCTCGTCCGACGGGAATTGCTCTGCATCGAGCAACGACGTCAGCAGGGTTGAGGGACGAAAGCCTTTGCGCTGATACGTAATCGCACGCGCTGTCCAGACCGGCGGGAGCTCGGGGTAGGCTCGGCGAGTGCAGTCCGAAAGTGTGATTTCGACGATGTTGTCGTGGCGGGCCAGTCGGCGCAGGACACGTAGCTTGGTGGTCGACTTGGCGCGCGTGAGCCAGTGCCGGTTGCGTCCGCTGCGTTCGAGTCGGGTGAGATCGTCGGCCACCAAGAAGTTGCG
>CAZYFU010000117.1:0-20241 GCA_964647025.1 uncultured Myxococcales bacterium
CTAGGTGCAACGAACGTTGCCGTGAGGGGCTGCCGATAGTCAGTGCAATGTCGGTCCCGTGACCGGCGCCGGGCGGAAGAGTGATGGCAGCGACGGGCCCCCGCATTTCGGCCCACGTTCTCCCATTACTCTTGCTGCGTCAAGCGCCCGTGCGTTGTGCGGCGCCATCTCTTTGCGGGCGAGCCAGCCGAGCAGCCCGATGACTCGATCTGGGCTCCATGCTCGAAGCCAGCGTCTGTTAGCATGGCCGAATGAAAGGTAAGCGCCGGATCGGTGGGCCTGTCGTTGCACGGACCAAGGAGAAGCAGAAGAAGGAAGCGGTTGCCGGGGGACAGACGAAGTCCAAGGCCGTGGCGTCACTCGTACCCGTCGGTCGGCGAAAAGGGCTGGCGTGGCCCAAGGGATCGTCACCGGTAGGTCCGCTCATCACCGCCGCAGCTACGGTCGGTGCCGAGCGCGTGTTGAGGGGAACATCCGATCTGCCCATGAAGGTCCTCGAGGGGCTGATAGGCGCCGCCACCGCGCTGGCCGCGGGCATTCTCGACAAGGGCTGTATCCTCGACGAGGACGAGCTGGCGATCGTTCTGGCGCTGAAGCGGAGCGATGTAGGCATGTCCGTCGACGAGCTCGAAGGCCGGCTCTGTTTCCTCGGCAAGACGCTCGCGCCCACGCGGATTGAGACGATCCTGAACAAGCTCTCGGCGTTTCCCAGGAAAAGGCGGAAACCCGTCCAACTCGTCGAGAAGGACTCGAGTGGACTGTGGTTCTCGACGTGCTAGCCGATCCCGAGATTCCCACGAGAACAGAATCGATGCCGGGGACGGGACTCGAACCCGTACGCCGCTTTCGCGACAGCGGATTTCAAGTTGAAGTGCGCGGGTTGCCGGCGGGTGCAGGCGCTGGAATCACCGTCGGCGGGAGGTGCACCGAGGGCAGGGCGGATCGTTCGAAATGAACCCCGGTAGGACCCGGATAGGACCCGGCGAAGAACGTCCCGGATCCTGCCCGGGCGTCGCTTTGGGTGGCCGTGCCATCGGACGCTCGACCATCGATTGCCCTGGTGCCGGCCGTTCAGGAAGGCGCTACACTGTCGGTGTCATGCGCGCGGTCACCATCGAGATACCGGAGAACGTCCTGGTCGGGTCCGGCCAGTCCACCGAGGCATTTGCCAAGGAGGCGAAGTTGCTGCTCTTCGCCAAGCTGTTCGAGCTTGGCCGCGTGTCCTCGGGAAAGGCCGCCGAAGCTTGTGGCATGACCCGCGTCGACTTCCTGCTGGCTGCGGGCAAGGTCGGGGTCTCGCCGGTCCAACTCGACGCCGAGGAGCTGAAGCGCGAGCTGGCGGATGCCTGACGAGGCTGTCGTCGCGGACAGCGGGCCGCTGATCGCCCTGGCGCTGGGACAGTGCCTGCACCTTCTTCGCGACCTCTACGGAAAGGTCCTGGTGCCCGACGCCGTCTGGCGCGAGGTCACGGAAGCCGGCCAGGGCAAGGCCGGGGCGGCCGAGATAGCTTCCGCCCCGTGGTTGGAGCGGACCAAGCTGGGGCGCGCCCCTGATCCGCTTCTGCGCGCCGAGCTGGGGCCGGGCGAAGCGGAGGCGATATCTCTCGCGGCAGACCGGCAGGGTCTGCTGATAGTCGACGAGCGGCAGGCCCGGCGAATCGCCGAGATCGCCTATGGGCTGCGCGTCCGCGGCACGGTCGGCACCTTGGTGCTCGCAAAGCGGCGGACGCTGGTCCCCGAGGTGAGGCCAGTCCTCGAACGAATGCGACAGGGCGGCTATTACCTGGCCGACAGTCTCATCGACGCAGCCTGCGAGTCGGTGGGCGAGGCCGCCAGACCCTAGACCGCCGGACCGCCGGTGGGACCGTCGACGAAGTCCCCACCGGGGCCTTCTCCTGGTCCGTTTCTCCGTAGAATCAATGCCGGGGACGGGACTCGAACCCGTACGCCGCTTTCGCGACAGCGGATTTTAGTTGAAAGGGGCAGGTTGCCGGCGGGTGCAGGCGCTGGAATCACCCTCGGTGGGAAGTGCACCGAGGGCAGGGGGATCGTTCGAAATGAACCCGGGTGGGACCCGGATAGGACCCAGGACCGAGACTGGCGCGACCTCACCCGTCCGTTCGTCTGGGCCAGGTGAGGTTCTCGATGGTTGCCATGTTCGTTGGGAATGGCTCCCCTAGTTCGAAGTGCAGTCGCCTGGCCACGAAGGACTTCGTGAAGAGCGATTCGTAGTGTCCCCGGATCGCGGCCTGCTCCTGCTCGTTGCGAGCGTAGTTGAACACCGAAACGATCTCCAGGTGTTCGTTTTCGGCCCTCGCGGAGCCGAGAAGGTACTGGAAGAAGCGGTCGCTGGGCGGTGCGGAGTATCCAATTATGATCCACCGATGCGCCTCCACCAACTCGTGGTGCGCCCTGGCCCAGACCCTCCCGATGGCTCCGTTGGCGCTTCCCTTGTTCCAGGTCGGAGGCACGATGAGCGTCGTCGTCTTGTGGTGGGGACCCCCCGCGGGACACGGCACGTTCGGCACCTCTTGGCTGATGGGAATGATCCTGCCGCATCCTCGTTCTGTGCACATCCTCCAGTTGATCGAACCGTGGAGCTTAAGAACCGGGGTGGCATTCTCACGAATCCCGTCATCGATGTTGTAGTCCACGTCGGCGTCGACGAGAGACAGCGCTTCCTCGACAACCGTGTCGTAGTTGAGCGTGATGATCGCGTCCCTGGCACCTTGCCTTTTCTGAGGAGTCCACCAAACCTTTGTTCGGGGATCTTGCTCGCGTCGAGTCACTAGCTTGGCGAACTGAAGATACCCTGCCGCTCTCAGATGCCGATGCTCCCGCTGTACGAGCAGACGCAGCGTCTTCTCAATCAAGAAGGTCAGGGCCTCTCGCACCTGGCTGGCTTCCGAGTTGCCAATCTGGCACTGCAGGTCGACGAGACCGAAGAGATCCTCTAGGTTATCGAGGTCCATCTCGACGTGGGCTCGACCAAGGTCCATCTTCTTTTGCCAGTTGAAGACCTGGCGGAGTCGGCCTCTGTCGTCGTCGGTGAGAGCGGATTTCGGGTCGAGGTACAGTGCCTGGGCTCGATCGAGGAAGTTGCGGAGAACAGGAGCGCCGGCTTGCACCGATGCTCCTGCACCGAGGATGTAGACGTTCTTTCGGTATGGCATTGCTTAACCTTGCCGGCCGCCGGCGGTTCGAGTGAGCCATCGTATCATGACGCGATCCCTAGATTGCCACATGAGACAGCAGTGTGCGTCACGATATGCGCCGTCATGCCCCACAACCTCGACGCCTTCATCGCCAAGTGAGCCGCCTCGGGCGGGGCTGAGCGGGCCAACAAGGATTCGTTCCCGAACGAGCTGTGCGACGTGCTGGACGTCGCCCGGCCGGATCCCACCGTGGCCAAAGGCTCCGCCGGCTGGACGGTGGCCGAGGCGGCCGACGCCTTCAAGGGCGCCAGGAAGGCCGACGTGGAAGACGTCCTCGACCGCTTGTCCGCCCTCGGCATCGTGACCGCCCACGAATCCCGCCAAGCGCGGCGTTGGAGGTCCATTCCTGTCGCTTAGCTCGGCATGGACGTCTACCTTACGCTGGTGAGGTGCCTGCCGTCTCGGCGAGTCCCAAGGCCCCAAGCCGAGTGCACGAGACACGAACCGCCAGATTGACGGCATTGATGGTGTGTGCGCACGTGATTGCGGCATCTCCCCAAGAATGCCGGTTCTCCGGATTGACCTTCGCCGAAGCTGCCGCCACCTTCACGGACGTGAAGAAGGCCGAGGTGGAAGATGTTCTCGACGGCTGAGGCCTGGGAATTGGGAAACAGGGTCGGGTCAACGTGATGCTTCCGGTGGACAAGGCCAAGCTGGCGCCGCCCATCGACAGCGCCGAGACCGTCGGCCGCGTGCTCGAAGAGATTCGCCAGATCGGCGAGGAGACCAACCGCCCCGGGCTCTACGGCTTGTTCGCAACCCTGGTCTACACTGGCCTTCGTCGAGGTGAAGCCTGCGGCCTGCGCTGGTCCGACGTCGACTTCGACCGTCGTCTGATTACGGTTCGCCGTTCCTACGAGAGCCGGACCAAGTCAGGGAAGGACCGCCTGGTCCCGGTGTCCGCCGAGTTGGTTCCCATCCTGAAGCAGCACAAGCTGGCCGACCCCTGGAAGGGCGAGCTCGTCTTCCCCGACGACACCGGCGAGATCATGTCCCCCGACGCTCGCCTTCGCAGCGTCCTCTGGTCAGCCTGCGACCGCTGCAAGATTCGCCGAATCCGCGTCCACGACCTCCGCCACGTCTTCGCCAGCTACTTCGTCATGGGCGGCGGCGACATCTTCACCCTGCAGCGGATCCTCGGCCACAGCACGCCGCAGATCACGAGTGACACGTACGCTCACCTGTCGCCCGCGCACCTTGCGGGTGCGGCGGACAAAGTATCCTTCCCAACGCCTACGACCACCGCCAGGCTCCTGCCAATGCCGATATCGACCTCGGGTTAGATCGGACGGCAACCGTGACGGACTCTTGAAGCGGTCCCTTCTGGCGGGGCATTGCTGGTCGAGTGGAGAACAAAAGGGTCAAGAGTTTATGCGGTCAGGATAGGATCTGCCCATGGACGAGAGCGCCCGCTTGGTCTATCCGCCGGACTGTGTTGATCGCCTTCTGAGGGAGATCAGCCAACACGACAAGATGGACCCGCCCGACAGTGAGAACGCAACGGCCAACAACCGTGCTCGCGATTTGTTTCGGCCCTGGCCCAGCCGCGACCATCTGCAACGGCTCCTGGATGTAGCGTTGTCCGCTTCGCAGGAACCAGAGGAGGGGGGCTGCCGAAGGTTCTCTCTTGCGTATGTGCCTCCACGCGGCGTCGTGCCTCGCTGGTACGACACCTGCGTGTTTGCCAGACCGAAAGACCTCAACGCGAGGAACATCGCAAAAGTTGCGCCAGCTGCGGACCCTCGGCGGAGCTATCTCGGGGTCTGGCTAACCACGGACAAGCAACGGCTCGAAATCTGGGGGCTGGTCCACAAGCGCAAGGGACCGCTGATGGGCGAAGCGGACGGAGACAAGTCCGCATACACTCCCTTCGATCACTTTCTGCTGGTTCGTGTTCACGGTCCAGGTGTCCTTCTCGTAAACCATCTCACTCGCTTGCACCTTGCCTACGTGCGTGGGCATGACTTTTGGGGGCTCGACCCTGCGAGTCTGCTAGACACTCTCCGGGATGGCGCCAGTGTTGATGCCCCCGCAGCCAGTGCGATCTGCGGTGTGGTGAGCCGAATGGTTGAGTTGGGCAAAGGTGGGACACTTCTAATCACTGATCCTATGCACCAGGTCGAACACGGGCTGTTGGACCTGGGGTACCAGTTCGATCCGGCTTGTGAAATCCTGAGACTGGCCGTGGAGGAAGAGCGACTAGGAGACCATCGTGCCGATCTCACGGCGCGGGTGCGAAGGGTGCTGGATTTCGTGGCCGACTTGACGACTGTGGACGGAGCCGTCCACTTGACCTCTGACCTGAAGATCCTTGGCTTGGGCGGCAAGGTAATGCGTGCCATGACGAAGGGGACGAAACTCACCAAGGCAGATCCCAGGATGCCTGAGGACATCCATCCCGCATCGCTCGACCGGGACTATCGTGGAATGCGACATCGTTCAGCGGCGCAGTTCTGCTCTAATCAGAAGGGCCAAGCTCTGGCGATCGTGGTTTCGCAGGATGGGGACGTTACACTGGTCGGACGGCGAGATGACGGGAGCGTGCACAAGATCGGCCCGTTTGCGTTGGGAATTGGCGTCGCCATGTAGATCCGTGTTCGCGATAGCCTCTTCGAGCGTCGGTCACCCGAAGGCGAGGAACCTCAAGACCGAGGTCGCTCCGGCCTTTCACTTTGATGAGCGCAAAGGACCCGTTTAGGACCCGGCCAGAACCAAACCGCGAGAACTCCTCTACGTCGTGCTGCTGATTCCCCAACAAAATCAATGCCGGGGACGGGACTCGAACCCGTACGCCGCTTTCGCGACAGCGGATTTTAAGTCCGCGGCGTCTGCCATTTCGCCACCCCGGCAGCGCCGGGATTGTAACCTAGACCTTGCGGAAAAGCCCTGGAAGAAGGGCGCGCCGCGCTTGCGGCAAACGTGGTCATTCGCCGTCGATTGCTGTCCATCGGGCTATTGCTTGCCTGGGACGACGGTGCGACAGTGGGCGTCGTAGTCCGCGTCTGCGTAGCATCGCCCCAACGTCCCCTGTGACAGCCTCGGAGGAGAGCGACATGCCCGGAGCCAAGAAGACACTCGTGCTCGTCTCGCTGCTTGCCATATCACTGTTCGCTGGGAAGGCCCGCGCGCAAGCGTCCGACGGCGCGGGTAGTGCCGTCAGCCAGCCGCGGTCGGGCGGGCTCAGCGCCGAGCAGCTACAGGCCTTCGCCGATCTCACGGGCGACTCGCCTCACATCATCTCGCTGCGCCTGTCGCGCGATCCGAATCTGGCCCCGATGGTCGCCTCGGCGGCCGACGCTCGCCAGAGTCGCAAGCGGACTGGTTTGGTCATGACCATCGTCGGCTTCACGATCCTCGGCGTGGGCGACGCCGTGGGCGCATACATCATGTTCTCCACGCCCGGCTATCCGGACGTCAAAGGGCACGAGGGGCAGTTCTTCACGGGCGCTGCGATCGCCCTGGGGTCCGTCGTCGTGGGCTTGGCGGTCGGTATCCCCGGGATCGTGAAGATGGTCGCCCCAAGCGACGACGAGGCCGCCGCGCTCGATTACTACGCGCCTCGCCGCGCGAGCCGTTCGAGCTGGGGCCACTCGCCGACCTCCGTGGAGCCAGGGACGGTGCTCGTCCCTGTGTTCTCGGGATCGTTCTAGGCGGCGCCTCGCTAAACCAGGCTGCGCAGCCGGCCGTCCGCGAACGCGGCCGGTGCCTCGACCCGAACCCGTCGACCATCGACGCTCACCTTGCCCGCGGCGACGGTACGGACCACGGCTGGCAGAAGCCGGTGCTCCTCGGCGAGGATGCGCTTCTGCACGGTCTCTTCGGTGTCGTCGGGCAGGACCGGGACCACGGCTTGCGCGATGATGGGGCCGGTGTCGGTGCCGGCGTCCACGAAGTGGACCGTGCAGCCGGCGACCTTGACGCCATAGTCGAAGGCTTGCTTCTGGCCGTGCACGCCCGGGAACGCGGGCAGGAGGGCAGGGTGGATGTTCACCACGCGCTTGGGGAACGCATCCAAGAACGCCGGGGTCAGCACCCGCATGAACCCGGCCAGGACGACCAGCTCGACCCCACGCTTCTCGAGCTCGGCCACCAGGGCGCGGTCGAAGTCCTCGCGGATCGCGAAGGCCTTGTGCGAGAGCGTGAAGGTCTCGATGCCGGCCTTCCGCGCGCGTTCGAGGGCCAGGCAGCCCTCGACGTTCGCGCCAACCACGACGAGCTCGGCGGGGGCCAAGGTGCCTTTCTGCCAGTTGTCGATGAGCGACTGGAGATTGGACCCGCTGCCCGACGCGAGCACGCCGGTCTTCATGCGACGAACTCCACCGGGGCCAATGCCTCGTCCGCGCGTTCGACGGAGCCGATGGTGTAGACCTTCTCGCCTTCCACCTCGAGGATCGACTGGGCGGCGTCGGCGGCTCCCGACGGCACGGCGACGATCATCCCGATGCCCATGTTGAAGGTGCGGCGCATCTCCTCGGGGGCGACTCGACCGAGTTTGGCCAGCATGGTGAACACGGGCGGGAGCTGCCAGGCACCCATGTCGATGCGCAGCTTCAGCTTCGCGTCGGGCGGGATCATGCGGGTGGGGTTGTCCACCAAGCCGCCGCCCGTGATGTGGGCCGCGCCCTTCATGAGGCCGGAGGCAGCCAGGCGTCGCAAGGCGCGCACGTAGATACGCGTAGGCTTGATGAGGGCTTCGCCGAGGGTGATGCCGCCCAGCTCGGCGGGCTTGTCGTCCAGGCTCATGCGCGCCTCGTCCAGGAACACCTTGCGCACCAGCGAGTAGCCGTTCGAATGGAAGCCGGTCGAGGCCAGTCCCAGGAGCACGTCGCCGGGCTCGAGGGTGCTGCCGTTGATGACCTTGTCCTTGTCGACGACGCCCGTGCAGAAGCCGGCCAGGTCGTACTCTCCGTTGCCGTAGAAGCCGGGCAGCTCGGCGGTCTCACCACCGATGAGCGCGCAGCCGGCTTGCTTGCAGCCGTCGGCGATGCCGCTGATGACCTGCTCGGCGACGCCCACCTCCAACTTTCCGGAGGCGAAGTAGTCGAGGAAGATCAGGGGCTCGGCGCCGCACACCACGAGGTCATTGACGTTCATGGCGACCAGGTCGATGCCCACGGTGTCGTGCTTGTTCATCAGGAACGCGAGCTTGAGCTTGGTGCCCACACCATCGGTGCACGCCACGAGCAACGGATTCTTGTTGCCCTTGGGCAACCCGCACAGCCCGGCGAAACCGCCCAGGTCGGTCATGACTTCGGGGCGCATGGTGCGCTTGACGTGGCCCTTGATGCGCTCGACCAGCGCCTCGCCCGCGTCGATGTCGACGCCCGCTTCGCGATAGGTGAGCCCCTTCTTTGGTTTGTCCGAATCACTCGACATGACTTAGTCCTTCCCCCACAGGGTTGCGACGACGGTTCGACTGCCGCCGTCGTCGCGGTGCTCGCCCAGGTAGACGCCTTGCCAGGTTCCAAGCAGCAGGCGTCCGTCCCGGACGGGAATCGTTTGCGACGTGCCGTAAATGCCTGCCTTCATGTGCGCAGGCATGTCGTCCGCGCCTTCCAGGCGGTGCACGAAGTACGGTGCGCCGTCGGGAATGGCGTGGTTGCTCCAGTGCTCGAAGTCGGCCCGCACGTCCGGGTCGGCATTCTCGTTCAAGAACAGCGAGGCGGAGGTGTGCTGCAGGAAGAGGTGCAGAAAACCCATGCGAATCCTGGACAGCTCGGGGATAGCCGCGAGGATCTCGCTGGTCACCAGGTGGAAACCGCGCGGCCGGGAACGTAACTTGATGATGGTTTGATCGAAGAGCACTGGTTGCACGCCTTCTCGCCCGTCCCAGGTCCATTTGTAAAGAGGGGACTTCACGGGAAGAAAAGCGAGACGGCCCAGGTTTTACGCGTACGATCAAGGTCGCCGCGCGGGTGGCGCAAGGAAGAAAAAATGACTCATACGCGAAAAATGACGTTGTTGGCTTCGACGGGAGTCGGAGCCTTGGGCTTGGCTTTGGGATTGGGGCTCGGGGTACGTTCGACACCGGAGGCCCAAGCCCAGACCCAGGCGGCTCTCACGCCGAAGACCCAGGTGCCGCAGGAGGCGCGTTCGTTGTCGCAAGCCTTCGCCAGCACGGCCCGGGCGCTGCGCCCCAGCGTGGTCAGGTTGGACGTGGAGTTGGAGACGCCCAAGATTCGCGACCGTCGCATGCGCCGCGACGACATCCCGCCGGACATGGAGCGATTCTTCGAGCACTTCTTCGGCGCTCCGTTCGACGGCATCCCGCAGCCGAACAAGCCAGGGCGCGGAACCGGGTCGGGCGTGGTCATCGACGGTGCCGGGAACATCATCACGAACAGCCACGTGGCCGAGCGGGCGGCGAAGGTGAAGGTCATCTTCGCCGATGGACGCGAGTTCCCCGCCAAGCTGGTGGGTGCGGATCCGAAGACCGACATCGCGGTGGTGCGCATCGAGAACCCGCCGCCCAACCTGGTCGCCGCGCGCCTCGGCGATTCGAACGCCCTCGAGGTCGGCGAGTGGGTGCTGGCCATCGGCAGCCCGCTGGGGCTCGACCAGAGTGTCACCGCCGGCATCATCAGTGGCAAGGGCAAGGTTACGCGCAACGTTCACATGTCCGGCGAGCGCATGCGCGAGTACATCCAGACCGACGCCAAGATCAACCCGGGCAACTCGGGCGGACCGCTCGTCAACCTGCAGGGCGAGGTCATTGGCATCAACACGCTCATCAACGTGGGCCCGGGCGGTGCGTACGGCTTCGCCATTCCCATCAACCAAGCCCGGCAGATGGCCCAGTCCATCGTGGCGGAGGGGCGGGTCCGGCACGCGTGGCTCGGCGTCGGGGTGGGCGACATCAGGGATGGCGTGAAGACGGGCGACGATGGTGAGTCCGATCAGAAGAGGCAGGACAAGGCCACGAAGGGGGCGCCCGCCAAGGCTGCGTGGGTCAGCCGTGTCATGCCATCGAGCCCCGCCGACAAGGCCGGCGTGCGCGTAGGCGACGTGATCACGCAGATCGATGCGCAGAAGATCGAGGGCGCGGCCGACGTCGTGGACTACGTTTCTTCGCAGAAGGTCGGAACCAAGGTGACGCTGACCTACGTCCGGGACGGCAAGACCGGCAAGGCCCAAGTGACCCTGGGCGAGTTGCCCGCCAATCCTTACGCCGCCAACGATCCGCAGCTCAAGAAGGAAGACCGGGTCGGCGTGAACCTGCAGTCGCTCACGCCTGAAATGGCCAAATACCTCGGCATGGGCCGCGATGCGAAAGGTGCGGTGATCACCGAGGTGGAGCCTGGCAGCCGCGGCGAGAAGGCCGGCCTGCGCCCCGAGGACGTGATCATCGAGGTCGACCGCAAGCCGGTGGGAGGCGCGGAAGATGCTGCGCAGGCGTTGCGCGCGGGCGGAAAGACCGGGCACCTGCTGAAGATCCGTCGCGGGAACGCCTCGCTGTTCATCACGGTCCCGGCGCCCTAGCCGGAGGACAGGCGACGAGGGCCTCGGACATGGCGTCCGGGGCCCTTGCTCGTCTCAGCCGCTGACCGGGTCCTCGGGGGTGGTCTTCGGGAGATCCAGCGTGAAGATCACGCGCGCGTCGGCCCAGGTCGATATGCCGAGGGTCCCGCCCATCATGCGGACGATCTCGCGGGCCGACCAGACCTGAACCGCCAGCCGGTCATAATCGGATTCGCTCGAGCCACCATAGGCCAGGCTGCGCAGGCGCTCGCCGCTGTTCGATAGCGACGGAGCGTGGGGCAAGGTGAATTCCAGTCGAATGCGGACGAAGTGAATCAAGTCGTCGATGCGCAGGTGAACCTGGGAATCGAAGCCCTGGTCGCGCGCGGTCTGCAGGAGCGAGTAGAACAACCGTCCCACGCGCAACCGGTCCCAGCTGCCGACGACGGAGGTTGGCCCATCCAATTTGATGGTGACCTTGGTGGCGCCCGGGTCGTCGTTGACCTCCGCGATGGCGGCGCGCGCAGCCTGCATGATGTCGAGCTGTTCGGGCCTGAGCACGACCTGCATCTGGACGAAGCTCGCTATCTCGTCGAGCCCGCGGGACAGCCGGGTCATCGCCGCCACGTGCTCGCTGCACCCCTCGAGGGCATCGTGGCAGTGGGACATGCGCTGATCGCGCGACATCTCCTCCAGGTGCGAGCAAATGGCGGGCAGGGGCCGAGCAAGCCAGCGTGCCGCCGTGACAATCAATCGATCGCGTGCCTCCACGGCGCGCCTCAGGGTCGCGATCTCTTTGCGGTAGGCGACGTCGCGCTGACCTACCCGAGAGCTTTCCACTATCAGCGCGGCACTTTGGGACTCGGCGATCTCGGCCTTGCTTGCAGCCTGCAGGATGTTGGCCGACATCCACTCCACGCGGTCCATAGCCTGGCGGGGGCCCGGCGAGCCGCATGGAAAGCTGAAGAAGGGGTTGGCGCAGAGCCGGCCATCCACGATGGCGATCTCGTGGGTCGAGAGGGCCAACTCGATCACGGCCGGATCGGTGTTGGCTCGGTCGAAGACGCAAAGGCCCGTGGCGTGCGATTCGACATACACGCCTGAGAGGGCGCGTTCGAGCTTCTCGAGCTGATCGTGGTCGGTGCCGGCGTGGGAGCTCGCGCCACCAAGGACCCTGAGGCCCGTGTATCCCTCGGCGCGCGCAGTGTGGGCCGCTGCACGAATACCTGCCGTGTGACCTTCAGGGTCGCGCAGCCCGGCGGTCGTCCCCCGAGGAAACAGTTGAAGGGCGGTTCGTTCGAGCAGCGCGGAGACAGGGACGCCTCGCGATTCCAAGTGCGGCGAGGCGGCCGTCAACTCACTGACATCGCCCCAGAATATGCATCTTTCGCCCCGGACGATGCCGCCCAGAATGAACCGCGCGAGGGCATCGAATTCCTCGTCCTTCGTCTTGTACGAAAGGCAGACGTGACCACCAGGCTTCAGGAAGTCGAAATCGTGTGGCGCTTCGCTGGTCCTCTCTCCCATGTTTCCCACGATTAATGCAGACTGTCTCTCCTCCCGCCGCAATCAGTCACGCTATCCATCTGACCACCGACCGTGGGGCATTATCGTGGATCGGGGCGAGATCCGTCAAGCACTCGCATCGATCCACCTCGTACCTGGCAACGGACAAAGGCCGTAGGCCGCCGTCGTCATGGTTCGCGCCCTGTCGGCTTGGCTGTCCGCTGCGTACCTAGCCAGCGTCGCGGGACAGATCGCTCATGCCCTTGCCGGCCACGGGGGCATCGATGACGGTGAGCTGCTGCAGCCACGGCCCCTGCGCTTGGCTTGCCTCCACCGATTCGATCAGACAGTGGAGCGCCTTCTCCGGTTTCACCAGATCCATGTCTCGTCCCGGGATCGCCATGGCCATGCGGGTGGCCCCGATGCCACGGGCTGCCTCGAGCGCACACTGCAAGGCCGCCTTACAGTCGCCATCGCCGAAGACTTCGCTGGGCCCGGCGCCGACGCCGAGGATGCGTCTCCAGGGAACCCGGCCCGTGACGAGCAGAAGCTTCTCGCCGGCAGAGCCCGAGACCCGGCCCTCGCGGATCATCTGCGAGATCTTCCCGCACAGGCGCCAATCGAGGAGCCCCACCGCCCCTCGCAGAGGGCGTATGTCGCTCCAGATGGGGACCACCAGGACGTCTCCGCCCGGCCCCTTGTCCCAGCGATGCAAGTCGACCGGCAGAAACGTGACGGGCGAGGGGAGCAGGGTGCTCAGTTTGCCGCCCATGCCAACCTCAGGGGCGCTGTCCCAGGAGCTCGAGGGCCGAGTCGAGGAGCCCGTTGACGAAGGCGGGTGCTTCCTCTGCACCGAACCGCTTGGCGAGCTCGATGGCCTCGCTCAGCGCGACCCGCGCGGGGGTGTCCTTCCTGTGTGCCAGCTCGTAAACGCCCATGCGCAAGATCGTCCTGTCCACGCGCGCCAGTCGCTCCACGCGCCACTTGCGCGATAGCTTCGCCAGGACGTCGTCGATTTCTGCGCGATACGCGCACACGCCTGCGACCAGATCGAGGGCCAACTCCTCGTCGAACGGGGCGACCGGCGCGGCGTCGTTCTCTATCAAGTATCCAGAGACCGGCTCGGGGGTGAGGTCGGTTTCCTCTTCGGGAACACCGAACTGATGGAGGTGAGAAGACAATGCCGCGGCAGGGTCGAGTGTCTCGGCCCCGTCGAGGGCGTAGAGCACCTGCATGGCAACGCAGCGAGCGCGGCGGCGAGGGGTCATTTCTTGCGTGTCTTTGTTGTGCTCGGCACTTCGCCCTTGCTGTCGCCAGCGAGCGCGCCGTAGAGGTTTGCCATCTCTATGGCGGCCATGGCCGAATCCGCGCCGCGGTTGCCGCTCTTGCTGCCCGCGCGCTCGATGGCCTGTTCGATGCTGTCGCAGGTGAGGACGCCGAACCCGACGGCCAGCTTGGCCTCGGTGGCGATGGTCGCGATGCCGCGCGAGACCTGATTCACGATGACATCGAAGTGCGGCGTGGCCCCGCGAATGACGACACCCAAACACACGAGCCCGTCGAACTTGCCCGACTCGGCCACCCGCTTGGCGAGCCCCGGCAGCTCGAAGGCACCAGGGCAGCGGAAGATCTCGATGGCGTCATCGTCGGCGCCGGTCTTGGCGAATGCCTCGAGCGCACCTTCGATCAGCTTGTCGGCGATGAACTCGTTCCAGCGCGAAGCGACTATGGCGAAGCGCTTGCCCTTCGAGCTCCATGTTCCCTGATGAATGTGCGGCATTTAGTGAGCCTCTCTTTCGTGCAGCCGGACCACCCCGGCGGTCGATCCGCTCGGAACGCACTCGACGACCTGTATACCGTACCCCTCGATTCCGGCGAGCCGCCGAGGATTGTTGGTAAGCAAACGGATAGACCGGATCCCGAGTTGAACCAAGATTTGTGATCCCAGCCCTATATCACGAAGAGGTGTGCCAGTTGGATCCTTGTCTGCGGTATTTGCGCCAAGCTCGGCCGCGAGCGACCGGCTGCCACGGGGAAGAATGTAGAGCATCACACCCCGTCCTTCGCTCTCGATTCGCCGCAGCCAATCCGTGGCCGGCAGGTTGCCCGAAGAATCGGTCACGCAGAAGAGATCGCGCAGGAAGCTGGCCACCTGCACCCGCACCAAGACAGGCTCGCCGTTGCCAACGTCGCCCAGGCACAGCACCAAATACTCAGCATCGTCCACGTCGCTACTGAAGAGGTGGGCGCGGTAGCTGGCCGATAGTCCGTGCCCCTGGGGGCGCACCTCGGTGTCGGCCAGGCGCCGGACGAGCTGCTCTTGCGCCAACCGGTACTGGATGAGATCGGCAATCTGCACGATGCCGAGGCCATGCTTTCGCGCGAAGTCTTCCAGGTCGGGCACGCGCGCCATCTCGCCGTCGTCGCGCATGATCTCGCAGATGACGCCCGCCGCAGTCCTGCCAGCCATCCGCGCCAGGTCCACGGCAGCCTCGGTGTGTCCCGAGCGGACGAGGACGCCGCCCCGTTTGGCTCGCAGGGGGAAGATGTGACCGGGCGTGACCAGGTCGTCCGGCTTCGCGTCGGGCGCGACGGCTACCTGGATCGTGCGCGCGCGTTCTCGGGCCGAGATCCCGGTGCTGATTCCGTCTCGCGCGTCTACGCTGACCGTGAAGGCGGTGCCGTGGGGCGACCGGTTGTCGTTGGTCATCATCGGCAGGCGTAGACGGTCGACGGCATCCTCCGTCATGGTCAGGCAGATGAGGCCGCGCCCCTGACTTGCCATGAAGTTGATCGCGTCGGGCGTGACCAGATCCGCGGCCATGGTCAGGTCGCCTTCGTTTTCGCGATCAGCGTCGTCGACGACGACGACCATCTTTCCGGCGCGGATGTCTTCCAGCGCCTGGGTCACGGATATGTGAGGACTAGCGGGCATGGGTCCTTTCGACGAAGCGTGCTACTTGCTTCGCGATCATGTCGGCCTCGAGATTGACGAGGCTGCCCGGCTTGAGCTCGCCGAGCAGTGTGACCTCGAGGGTGTGGGGGATGAGCAGGACTTCGAAGAGATTGCCGTCGACGAGGTTGACGGTAAGGCTCACGCCGTCGATGGCGATCGAGCCCTTCTTGAAAAGGTATGCCGCGACGTCGTCGGGGGCTTTGATGCGCAACGCGAACGTGCTGCCCTGTTTGGTCGCGCCTTCCACACGTCCGGTTCCATCCACGTGGCCGCTGACCATGTGACCACCCAAGGAATCGCCGAGCCGGAGCGCGGGCTCGAGATGCACACGCTTGCCCGGGCCGAGGGATCCGAGGGTCGTGCAGGCCAGGGTCTCTGGACCGATGTCCGCTTGAAACGTCGACGGCCGTCCTTGCCGTCTGGTCACGATGGTCAGGCACGCGCCGTTGACCGCGATGCTGGCCCCGATGGGCATCTTGCCGACGGGCAGATCCGTCTTCACCGTCAGACGCCGCGTTCCGCCAGTGCTTGCCCGCAAGGATTCCACCTTGCCGAGACCTTCGACGATGCCAGTGAACACGAGATTGAACCTATCCGTCTATTTACGAAGAGTGCTGGCCTTGCCTGGGTCGGTGACGTCGGCCGTGATGAGCACGTCAGGACCTAGAGCTTCGACCTTCAAGGGACCTAGCCTGGCCGGGTATTTCCAGTCAAGTCCGGCACCTTCTACGATGGGTACGCCATGACCGACAAGGCGCGGCGCAAGAAACAGCGCTACCGAGTCCACGAGCCGCTTGCTCACGAATGCCCCATGGATCCTGCTGCCGCCTTCGACCAGGAGCGACTGGATCTCGCGGCCGGCCAGGACGCGAAGCGCTGCCGGCAATGCGACCTGACCGTGGCTGTCGGCGCCGACGTAGACGACCTCGGCGCCGCGGTCTTCCAGCCTGCGCTTTCGTGTCGACATGGTCCTGTCGTGCGCGCGCGGCTCGGCGGCGACGATGAGTGGGCGACTGTTGGCCCGCGACGGTGTCATCAGTGCGGCGTCGAGAGGGGTTCGCAGATGGCTGTCGAGCACGATGCGGAGGGGCTGTCGTGCCTTCTTCTTGGCTGTGCGTACGGTGAGTAGCGGATCGTCGGCGAGCACCGTGCCGATTCCGACCACCACGGCGTCGTGCTCGGCGCGCAGCTCGTGCGCGCGTACCCGGGCAAGCTCGCCGGTGATCCACCGTGCCTGTCCTTTGCGCTCACGCTCGCGTCTGTCGCCGATGAAGCCGTCGAGGGTCCCCGCGACCTTCAGGGTCACCCAGGGCCTTTGCTTGCGCACCCAGGTGAAGAACGCGCGGTTCTGCCTGTAACACTCCTCCTTCAGGCAGCCGGCCGTCACCTCTATTCCGGCCCGTCTCAGGATGTCGACGCCCCGTCCGCTGACCAGTGGATTCTCGTCGCAACAGCCGACGACCACCCGGCGAATCCCGGCTGCGATGATGGACTCTGTGCAGGGCCCGGTGCGACCGTGGTGGCAGCATGGCTCGAGCGTGACGTAGAGGGTAGCGCCGGGAGCGCGCATGCCGAGCTTGGACAGCGCGACGATCTCGGCATGGGCCTGCCCGGCGCGCTCGTGAAAGCCCCGTGCGAGGACTGCGCCCGCCCTGACCACGAGCGCGCCCACCATCGGGTTGGGATGTGTCGTCCCTCGGCCGCGCTCCGCCAATCGCAGGGCTTGGCGCATGAAGTGCCGGTCGGCGTCGCCCGAAGTCTTGCTCAAGACCCCTCTGACTTCGAACGAATGAGGCGCTGGACCTCGTGCATGATCTCCCCCGCATCCTTGAAGGGCAGATACACGGACGCGAAACGCAGGTACGCGACGTCATCGATGTCGCGCAATCGCGACAACACGGCATCGCCGATCTTCGACGAGGGAATCTCCTTCTCGGCCAGCTCTCGCAAGGCGCGCTCGATCTCGTCCGCCACTTCCTCGATTCGTGCGGCGGAGACCGGTCGCTTCTCGCACGCCTTGTGCAATCCCGCCACCACCTTGGCCCGGTCGTATGGCTCTCGGCGAGCGTCCTTCTTCACCACCATCGGCAGAGCCTCGTCGACACGCTCGTAGGTGGTGAAGCGCTTCCCGCAGCCGGTGCACTCACGCCGGCGACGGATGCTCTGCTCGTCGTCGGACGGACGAGTGTCCACGACCTTGTCTTCCGTGGCAGAGCAGAAAGGACAACGCATGTGAGATTCGTCTTTCTTCTATCACCAAGGCGGCGTCTTGGGGTGGCGGTCGGCTGTCGCACCGAACCCTCGACCATCGATAGGCGCGCGTTGCGACAATTGGATATGAATTATTTAGTAATTGCTGTTACGTGTGAAGTCCAGAGCATTCTGTTGTCTCCGTCGCAAACGAGGCAATACCGGCATGAAGGAGAGTTAAAGCTACATTGGAGATCGAACAGGAGATCTCCCACGCTGCGACCGCAAGGACTCTTGACAGGAACCGCCAGAAACGTAGTCTGATGAGCGCGGTCGCCACAGACAATTCGGTTGGGGGCGAGCCGCGAGCATTAGTAGAGATAGTAGAGATAGTCGGAGGTAGTGCATGGCAACCGGCAAGGTGAAATGGTTCAGTGATGCGAAGGGGTACGGCTTTATTGCGCGCGACGGAGAGGATGACGTCTTCGTCCACTATTCAGCAATTGAAGCCGAGGGGTACCGGTCGCTGAGCCAGGGTCAAACGGTCGAGTTCGAGATCACCCGAGGCCCCAAGGGACTGCAGGCAACCAACGTCAAGATGCCGCCGCAGATGCAAAGCTAGCCCCGAACGGAGGAGTCAGAACGGCCGAGCCCAGTGCTCGGCTGTTCTCGTCTCCTCCAAGACAGTCAGCCGGTCAGTCTTCGGCCTGCCAGGACATCTGAATGTCGTGGCCCAATTCGGCCACCACACGGTCGCGGAATTGCCTCTTCAGCTTCTCCGCGATCTGTCCCATGCGCTGCTTCGAAACACCGTAGCGCTCACCGAGGGCCGCCAGCGCGACGGGCTCGTTGGTTGGATGGGCGAGGTGCTCGCGCCAGACAGCGCGTTCGCGGTCATCTGGCAGCTTGTCCTCGAAGTCCTTCATCAACCGGCGGATGGCAGCTGCCAGCTCATTGCGAGCCGCCAGGTCTTCGGGGGAAGCCTCTCGTTTCGACAGGCGCTCGGATAGCGAGACTCCTTCGTCGTCTGGGCGAGGCTCGAAAGAGACCTCACGAGAAGCGAGGTGGCGGGATACTTCCACCACGTCGGCTTCGTCTACGTCCAGCTTGGCAGCGAGCAGCTTGGGTGTGGGATCGAAACCCGCGGCGAGGAGTTTCTGCCTCTCTCGTTCGAGGCGAAAGAAGAGCTTGCGTCCGGCGCGCGTGTTTCCGACATGGATGAGGCGCGCATTGGTCATGAGGAAGCGCAGGACGTACGCTCGAATCCAGTAGGCGGCATAGGTGCCGAAGCGCGTTCCCACGTCGGGATCCCATCGACGGACGGCCTCCATCAAGCCGACGGACCCTTCCTGGAACAGATCGAGAACGTTCAGCCAGGCCTGTCGATACTGGTAGGCGATGGCGACGACCAAGCGCAGATTGTGAACGACCAGGCGTCGGGCAGCGTCGAGATCGCCCTTGTCTCGAGCCGCTTTGCCCAGCTCGCGTTCCTCGTTCTCGTCGAGACGCGCATTTCGCCGTGCCTCTTCCACGAAGCGCCGGACCGGATCCCGGTACGTGACCAGGTGCTTTTCGGGCTCCGGGATGATGCGGTCGAGTGCAGTCTCTTCCACGGGAACGGGCTCGCTCCCGGCTTCGCTGACGAGGTCGTCACCATCGCCTTCGCCCTCCGCCTCCGCGGAAGCGGCTTCGTCAACGGCCGAGCTGGGCGGGGTCTTGTCCGCCGCTGCGACCTTCTTCTTTGCGCCGCCCTTCTTCATCTGGTCTAGCTTGGCAGGGCCCCGAGCACGGCGTCGTTCTGTTCGGCGGTGCCGACGGTGATCCTGAGCTTGTCCGTCAGTCCCGGCTTGTCGAAGTAGCGCACCAGAATGCCCTGCCGTTTGAGGGCAGCGTAGATTTCCCCGGCGTTCCCGCGCGGGCATCGTGCAAACACGAAGTTCGCCTGACTTGGGATGACATCGAAGCCTCGCTTCGCGAGCTCGCTCGCAAGTCTGGTTCTTTCCGCTCGAACCAGCTCCCACGTCCTCTTCGCGTAGGTCTGGTCATCCAACGCAGCGGTCGCGGCCAAGATGGCCACGGCGTCGCAGTTGTAGCTGTCTTTCACTTTGAGCATCTCCGTCACCACGGCCGGTGCCGCGATGGCGTAGCCAAAGCGCAGCCCAGCCAACGAGTACCCCTTGCTGAAGGTCCGGCACACAAGCACGTTCGGCAATTCCCGGACGAGCTCCAGGCAGGACTCGTCCGCGAAATCCACGTACGCCTCGTCCACCAACACGAGCCCCTCGAACGACTGGGCCAGCTCGCGCACGCGTGCCTTCTTGACCAGGGTGCCGGTCGGCGCATTGGGGTTCGCGAAGAAGATGGCCCTGGGCGAGGTCTTCAACAGGGCATCGATCGGCAAGTCCCAATCCGCCGCCCAGGGGACGGTTCGAACCCGGCTCTCTCCTTCGTCGGCGAGCACCGGATAGAGAGAATAGGTGGGATCGGGGTAGGCGAGGATCTCGCCTGGTCCGACGAAGGTCCGCATGACGATGGCCAGGATCTCGTCGCTGCCGTTTCCGGCGAGGATCATGTCGGGCGTCACGCCGTGGATTCGTGCAGCCACCGCGCGAAAGGCGTCTGCCTTGGGGCTGGGGTAGCGGCGCAGGGCTTCGGGATCGACGGTGCGGATGGCCTCGAGCACGCGCGGGCTCGGCGGAAACGGGTTCTCATTCGTGTTGAGCTTGATGACCTTCTCGCCCGGCCCGGGTTGTTCTCCGGGCACGTATGGGGCCATCTGCGCGACGTTGGATCGAGGCTTGGGCGTGCTTGGCATGGATACGAGATATTTCGCACATCGCCAGGCTCGGTGCCAGGGTGACGGTCACTTTGCCAGTGTCGGGTCGAGGTACGTGACGAGCGCCGCGGTGACCAGAT
>CAZYFU010000118.1:0-19540 GCA_964647025.1 uncultured Myxococcales bacterium
CCGAGCCTCGGGCCTTCGCAGGCGGATCGCCCGGCTTCCGGCTCGGCCCGGTCTCCCTTGACTGGACGAGCCTGGCCGTATCATGTAGGCACCGAATCGTGAGCACCTCCGGACCCTCCCGCGGCACTCGAATCTTCGCCTCACTGGCGGTGTTGAGCTTTGCCGCGACCTTCCTCGCGGCACAGATCGACTTCGCCCGTCGCAACCGGATCGGCATCGCGCCCGAACGCTATTGGTGGCCGCAAGTCACCCAGATCTGGCTGCCAGGCCTCGGCGCCGCCCTCGTGCTCGGGGTCGTTGCCTTCATACTTCACAGGCGACGGCCCCGCGCATAGCATGCGCCTCGCCTCGCAGCGGCCCATCGAATGACCTCCACCACCGAAAACAGCATCGTCCCAGAACCCGCAGCGCCGGGCATCCTCGACCGCCTGAGCGAGCGACAGATGATCTTCCTGGTCATGCTGATCGGCGCCCTGCTCTACCTGCCGTTCGCTGGCAGCTACGGACTCTTCGATCCGTGGGAAACCCACTACGGCGAGGTCGGACGGCAGATGGCACGCCGGAACGACTTCATCAGCCTGTATTGGCCGGGCTCGCCGCTCGACACCGAGCACTTCTGGTCCAAGCCCGTGCTGACCTTCTGGCTGATGGCGCTGTCGATGAAGGTGTTCGGGCTGGGAGGCGCGGGCCTGCCGGCGGGCCAGTTCGCGCTGTCGTCGAGCCCGGAATGGGCCCTGCGCCTGCCGTTCTGCCTCATGTCGCTGCTCGCGTTGCTCGGCGTGTACCTGCCGGTCTCGCGCTTCGTCAGCCGTCGCGCGGGCCTTCTGTCCGTGCTCGCCCTGGCCACCTTCCCCATGTTCAGCCTCATCGCCAGGCAGGCCATGACCGACATGGCGTTCATCGGGCCGATGACCTTGGGACTTGGGCTCTGCGCCATGGCGATCTTCGACGACAAGGACGATGTCCTTCCCCGCAGGCGCTGGCGAGGGCTGTCGTGGCCGCACCATCCTCTCTACTACACGATGGTCGTGCTGCTGACCGTGACCGTCGTGCCGCAGATCGTGGTGAACTCCATTCAGCTCGTGTGGGCGATCCCGAAGCTGCGCATCACCATCCCGGGCTGGGTGGCCATGCTGCCCTACACGGCGGGCTTTCTCGCGTTCCTCTACTTCACGGCTCGCACGCGCTACAAGGCGCCCTTCTACCTGCACATCGCTTCGATCTTGTGCGGCCTGGCCATGCTGGCCAAGGGGCTGGCTGGACTTGGCCTGCCGGTGATCGTGTTCCTGGCATACCTGCTGTTCACGTGGAACTGGCGGCGACTCGCGCGCGCGCAGCTGCTACGAGCCCTGCCGTGGGCGATCCTCGCTTGCGCGCTGGTGGCGGTCCCCTGGCACCACGCGATGTTGGTACGCCACGGGTTTCCCTTCTGGAACGAGCTGTACGGCGACAACCACTGGCGTCGCCTGGTGACCGGCCGGCACGGTGACCGCGGCAGCTTCGAATACTTCATCCGCGAGCTCGGCTACGGCCTCTTCCCGTGGATCATGTTCGCACCGTCAGCGATCGCCTGGGTGGCCATGCGCCCGTTCGGCCGGCGCGCTTCCGACGATGCGTCCGGCGTCAACGCGGCCACCGACAAGCGGCGCGACATCCTCTGGTTCGGCGCCATCTGGTTCGTCGCCGGCTACGCGCTGGTGTCGTTCTCGATGACCAAGTTCCACCACTACATCCTGCCCGCGCTGCCCGGGCTCGCCATCGCCATGGGCTGCTTTCTCGACGATGTCTTGCGCGAAGGCCGACGGCGCCTGGTCTTGCTCGGCGCGATCGTCGGGGCGCCGCTGCTCGCCCTGGTCGCCTACGATCTGACGTCCGTGCAAAAGAGCGCCCAGCGCTTCATCTGGCTGTTCTCGTACGACTACGTGAATGCCCCGCAGGGGCGACCGTGGCCGCCCGACATGAACTACATCAAGGTGCTCTGGACCTTCGCGGGCCTGTTCGCGACCGCCGGCCTGCTGGTCGCGTGGAAGCGAGCGCGCGTGTGGGCGACGGCGGCCACCGTCGGGGTGGCGGTCTGCTTCACCTACTTCCTCCTCGACGTCTACATCCCTCGTGCAGCCTCGCACTGGTCGCAGAAGCCGCTCATCGCCCAGTACTACAGGGAACGGCAGTCGCCCGACGAGCGCCTGATCGCGTGGCAGCTCTACTGGCGGGGCGAGAACTTCTACACGCAGAACCAGATCTACGAGGGGCCGACGAACGAACGCACCGTCTTCCTCGGCGATCGCAACGCGGAGAACCTGAAGGACTACGTCGCACGCCACGCCGGCCGGCGCGCCTTCTTCATCATCGAGCGCACCCGCTTGGACGGGCTCAAGGGCATCCTGCCCGAGAAAGTCCGCGCGACGGTCAAGATCGCGAACGACGACAACAACAAGTTCTATCTGCTCACGGCGCAGATGTGACAGATTAGGAAGGCGGGGAGCAACGGAGGAAGGGATGCGGTGGGGCACAGCCCGCGAGGACTGGTCCCGACCTCCCCTTTCCGTTCCTCAGATCCTCCCGGATTTTCCTTTCGAGACCGAGGGTTGAGGTCACTGTGCGTCACCCGTTGACAGTGTGGGTGTCGGATGGCAATATTCGCGCCCTCTTGCCGGGAAGTCGTGCCGGCGGGGAAAGCAACGCGTGAACAAGCCATTCGCCATCTTCAGCGGAAACGCAAACAACGAGCTCGCCGAGGCCGTGTGCAAGCACCTCGGCCAGCCCCTGGGTAGCGCGAAAGTCACGCGCTTCGCCGACGGCGAGGTCTACGTCGAGATCAACCAGAACGTCCGTGGGGTGAACTGCTTCGTCATCCAGCCCACCTGCACCCCGGTCAACGACAACCTGATGGAGCTCCTGGTCATGACCGACGCCCTCAAGCGGTCGTCGGCCAAGCCGATCGTGGCGGTGATGCCGTACTTCGGCTACGCCCGCCAGGACCGCAAGACGCGCCCCCGCACCCCCATCTCGGCCCGCCTGGCCGCCGATTTGATCACCGCGGCCGGTGTCCACCGCGTGCTAGCCGTGGATCTCCACGCAGGCCAGATCCAAGGTTTCTTCAACATCCCGGTCGACCACATCTACGTGATGCCGGTGATGATGGACTACCTCCGGACCAAGTTCGGCGGGCCCGAGACCGTCATCGTCTCGCCCGACGCGGGCGGCGTGGAGCGCGCCCGGGCTTACTCCAAGCGCCTGGATGCCAGCCTGGCCATCATCGACAAGCGCAGGCCAGCCCCCAACGTGGCCGAGTTGGTCAACATCATCGGCGATGTCAAGGGCAAGGACGCCATCATCATCGACGACATGGTCGACACGGCGGGTACCTTGTGTGCCGCCGCCAATGGTTTGACGGAAAAAGGCGCGCGCGCCGTCTACGCCTGCATTTCGCACGGGCTGCTTTCGGGCCCGGCCCTCGAGCGCATCCACGCCAGCGCCATCAAAGAGCTCATCATCACCGATACCATACCGCCCCGGCCCGACATCAAGGCCTCGCCCAAGGTTCGCGTCCTCTCGGTCGCGGCCCTGCTCGGCGAGGCCGTCAAACGCATTCACCAAGGGGACTCGCTAAGTTCCCTCTTCATCTGATAAAGATCCAGCAGCTGCAAAGGACCCCACCATGGACTTCGCCAAAGTTTCCGCCGAAATTCGCACTACCTCGGGCAAAGGCCCGGCCCGCCGCGCGCGCAGCGCCGGAAAACTGCCGGCCGTGCTGTACGGACACAAGCTGGATCCGCTGTCGATCTCGCTCGATCCGGTCGAGCTTGGACGCGCCCTCGACAAGGAGCGCAAGCGCAACACCGTCTTCACGCTTCAGATGACGGGTGGCGCCAAGCCCGAGGACGTGATGGCCATGATCCGCGAAGTACAGATCGATCCGCTTTCGCGTCGTCCCGTCCATATCGACTTCGTCCGCGTCAGCATGGACGAAGAGGTGAAGGTCTCGGTTCCCCTGGCGGTGACCGGCACGGCACTCGGCGTGACCAACGGCGGTCAGCTCCACCTTTCGCACCACACCTTGCCCATCGCCGCCAAGCCCAACGCGATTCCGAGCAAGGTCGAGGTCGACGTCACGGCCCTCGACGTGGGTAGTGCCCTCCACGCCAGCGACCTGAAGCTGCCGGAAGGCGTGCGCACCACGCTCGACCCGAAGGAAGCCATCGTCTCGGTCGTCGCGCCTCACCTCGAGAAGGCCGAGGAAGCCGCTGCCACGACCGCCGAGGGTGCGGCCCCGGCAGCTGGCGCGGCTCCTGCCGCTGGCGCAGCTCCGGCCGCCGGTGCTGCGGCTGGTGCGAAGGGCGCAGCCCCCGCGGCTGCCGCGGCCAAGGGTGGCGCTGCCGCCCCCGCCGCGAAGAAGGACGAGAAGAAGAAGTAACGCCTTCTGTTCGGCCGGGATTTCGCGATGTGGATGGTCGCAGGGCTTGGAAATCCCGGTCGGCAGTACGCCGGAAACCGGCACAACGCCGGTTTCATGGTGGTCGACGAAATCCTGCGGCGCGTGGATGCCCAGCCTCCCCGCGCCCGCATGGGCGCCGAGCTTTCCGAGGCGAACCTCGGCGGGACGAAGGTGGTCTTCTGCAAACCGCTGGAGTTCATGAACACCAGCGGTGCAGCCATCAGCCGTGCAGCCGGCTTTTGGAAGATCCCACCGCGGCAAATACTGGTGGTTCACGACGACATGGACCTCGACTTTGGACGCATGAAGCTGGTGGAGGGCGGTGGCACGGGTGGTCATAACGGCCTGCGCTCCATCGTTTCGAGCCTTGGGACCGAGGCGTTCTGTCGACTCCGCTTCGGGATCGGCCGGCCCCCCGCCCATTGGGAAGGGGCCGACTTCGTCCTTGCAGATTTCGCCACACAGGAAAGGCAAATCCTGCCGAATCTGGTAGAAGAGGCGGCCGACGCGGCCCAGGCCATCGTGAAAGACGGCTTGGTCGCGGCGATGAACAAATTCAACCGACGTAAGAAAACCGAAACCGGAGGCGCTGCTTAGGCAGCGGCTCCACCCACTCCTTGCCCGCGGGTACCCCGCGGGACGTAGGCCCAAAGGGAGAACCCATGGCAGAGAAACGATTCGGATCGTGCCGGGACATACCCGGCAGAGTACGAGAGTACGAAACCATCTTCATTCTGAAGCCCGACGTGACCAACGAGCAGATCGGGCAGGCCAACACGAAGATCCGCCACGTCATCGAGGCGGGCGGCGGTCGCTTGCTCAAGGTCGAGAACTGGGGCCGTCGCAAGCTGGCCTACGAGGTGAAGAAGCAGCTCAAGGGCGTCTACGTCTTCTTCAACTACCTGGGCGGCGCGGGCCTCGTGGACGAGGTCGAGCGCAACCTGCATCTCACCGACACCGTGATCCGCTACTACTCGGTCAAGGCCGCCGAGAACGTGGATCCGGCCACCAAGACGGTCACCGTCACCGACGAGACGTTTGCCAGCGCCTCGGTGCCCGGCCCCGACGAGGAGGCCATTGCCACCGGCCAGGCGGGCGCTCGCCCGTTCGGCGACGAAGAGGAAGAAGGCGCATTCGATTTCGAAGAGGCAGTGTTCGGCAAGGTCGACGAACCCGCCCGGAGAGGGAGCTAAGTCATGGCCCGTCCAGAAGACAAAGAAACGGATATGGATCAGGATGGTGGTCGCAAGAAGACCTCCCGTCGCAGGGCTTGTAAGTTCTGCACCGACGAGAAATTGGTCATCGACTACAAGAACGCCGGCCTGCTCAAGTACTTCATCACCGATCGTGGCAAGTTGGTTCCGCGCCGCCTGACCGGCAACTGCGCCAAGCACCAGCGCGCCATCGCCCGTGCGGTCTCCCGCGCGCGCATGATCGCCCTCATGCCGTTCGCCGTGACGGGGAAGTAAGGAGTAACCATGCGGGTCATTCTTCGAGAGAACATGGATAACCTCGGCAAGGCCGGGGAAGTCGTCTCGGTTCGCGACGGTTACGGTCGCAACTATCTCCTCCCGCAGGGCTTTGCCGTGCCGGCCACGGAGAAGGACGAAGCGCGCATGCAGCACGAGCAGCGGGTGATCGCCGCTCGCGTGGCCAAGCTCGCCAAGCAGCTCCAGTCCGAAGCCGATCGCCTGTCTCAGGTGTCGGTGTCCCTGGCGCGCGCCGTGGGCGAGGAAGACAAGCTGTACGGCTCCGTCACCAACCGCGACATCGCGGAAGCCTTGGCCGAGCAAGGGGTCAAGCTGGACGCCAAGAAGATCCAGCTCGACGAGCCGATCAAGGCGCTCGGCATGACCGAGGTTCCGGTCAAGCTCGGGCACGACATCACGGCCAAGATCAAGGTCTGGGTCGTCAAGAAGGAAGCCTAACAGGTCGCGTTCGGCCGCGCGGGTCAGGTCCTCGCAGCCGAACGCTTCTTTGCCCCGGGCATCCCCACAGGAGGCAACGGAGAAGCGGAGACCACCTCAAGAGCGTATCGGTTCCGTTTCTCTGCTCCTTCCTGTTCTTTCGCTTCGATTCTCTTAGCGCTGCTTGTCGCGGTGGCTTGTGCTGCGCGCGGCCTCTTTGCTTTTGTTGTCGTGCGAACCAGCCGCACTTGAGCACAGCCGTAGGATCCATTCGGGATACACTCGTTGCCAATGGCCGAACTTCCAGCGCACATCGTCGCTCTACCGTCGGGCAGAGAGCCGCCTCACAACCTCGAGGCCGAGCGCTCCGCACTGGGCGGCGTGCTGGTCAAGCCCTCGGCGTTCGACGAGATGGCGACCACGCTGACGGCCGACGATTTCCTGCTGCCGGCTCACCGCGAGATCTTCGAGGCCATGCTCGCCCTCGACAAGCGGCGCCAGCCCATCGACGTCATTTCGCTGGGTGACGAGCTCAAGAACCGGGGTTCGCTCGGGCGGCTGGAGAACGGCCAAGCCTACCTGATCGAGCTCGCCAACACGGTCCCCACCGCCGAGAACATCGCGCACTACGCGCGCCTCGTGCAGGAGAAGTCGACCTTGCGTCGGCTCATCGCCGCCTGCGCCGAGATCCAGTCGCGCGCCTACGGCGAATTCGGCGACTACGAACAGTTCCTCGACGAGTCGGAGAGCATCGTCTTCAAGGTCGCGCAGAAGAACCGGCGCGACAACGCACGACCGGTCGGCGAGATCATGGGCGAGGTCCTCGAGACCATCGACGCCCGCGCCCGCGAGAGCAAGTCGGTGACGGGTGTCCCCACCGGCTTCACCAAGCTCGATGAGATCACCGCCGGCCTCCAGCCGGAGAACCTCATCATCGTCGCCGCCCGCCCTGGCGTCGGCAAGACCTCGTGGGCGATGAACGTCGCCACGTACGCCGCCCTCAACCACGGCATTCCCATCCTGATCTTCTCGCTGGAAATGTCGAAGAACGAGCTCATCGAGCGCATCTTGGCCGGTGAGGCGCGCATCGATTCCAATCGCATGCGGCGTGGCATGATCGAGTACAGCGAGTGGAAGAACAAGATCTACCCCGCGGGCAACCGGATCTCGCAGGCGCCCATCTTGATCGACGACTCGCCGGGCGTGAACATCCTCGAGCTGCGCGCCAAGGCCCGGCGTTTCCGTAGCGACCCCCGCTACTTCCCGCCGAGCAAAGGCGAAAGGCAGCTTGGGCTCGTGGTCATCGACTACTTGCAGCTCGCGCACGGCTTGGGGGGGCGCAAGGACGACTCGCGCGAGCGCGAGATCGCGGAGATCTCCCGCGGCCTCAAGGGGCTCGCCAAGGAGCTGCACATCCCCATCATCGCCGTCTCGCAGCTCAACCGCAGCGTCGAAAAACGCGAGGACAAGACGCCACAACTGTCGGACTTGCGCGAGTCGGGCGCGATCGAACAGGATGCCGACATCATCATGTTCATCCACCGTGAGGAGATGTACAACCCCGACCCATCCGGTCGTGGCAAGGCACTGCTCAAGATCGGGAAGAACCGCGCGGGACCGACGGGCGAAGTCGATTTGACCTTCATCCGCGAATACACCAAATTCGAAAACTACGCTGCCGAGGACGAGGAGGTGCCTGGCTAGATATGGTGTCGCCCTCTGACAAAAGTGGATCCTACAGGCGTCGTCCGACGCCCCTGCCCCTGCTCCTGGCCGGGACCAGGGTGGGTCGCTATCGTATCGAACGGCGTCTGGGCATCGGCGCCATGAGCGAGGTCTACCTTGGCGTCGACGATTCGCTCGGCCGACGTGCTGCCATCAAGGTGCTCGGCAGCAACCAGATCAACAACCCCACCATCACCGAGCGCTTCCTTCGCGAAGCCCGCGCGCTCGCCCGCCTGTCGCACCCGAATCTGATTCCGGTCTTCGAGGCAGGCCAGACCAGTGAGCCCATGCGGCCGTACTACGCCATGGAGCTCCTCGAAGGCGGGGACACGCAGAAGCTGCTCGAAGAACGCGGCCCCTTGCCCAGCGCCACCGTCGCGCTCATCGGTGCCGAGGCGTCGACGGGCCTTGGCGAGGCTGCGCGGGCAGGCATCATCCACCGCGACGTGAAGCCGGCCAACCTGGGCATCTCCCGCCACGGGGTCCTGAAGGTAACCGACTTCGGGCTGGCCAAGTCCTACCAGGCCGACAAGAGCCTCACCGCGCGCGGCATGGTGGTCGGTACCGCCGACTACATCGCCCCCGAGCAGGCGCGGGGGGAGGAGCTGGACGAGCGAGCCGACGTGTATGCGTTGGGCTGCACGCTCTACCATCTCCTGACCGGCCACCCACCGTTCCGTGCCAAGCCCGGCCCGTCGGTGAAGGAGTATCTGGAGGTCATGCGTATGCACCTCGTCGCGCAGGTTCCCAACGCCCGCGACGAGCTTCCGGGGACCGATCCCGAGCTCGCAGAGGCCATTTCGAACATGATGACCAAGGACCGCAACCGCCGACCGACCTTCATCGAGGTCGCCCACCAGTTGGCGCGCATCGCGGACCGTTTGGGCGGTGAGTTGCCTCGGGTCACTCGGCAACTGTTCCTGGTCAACGCAGAGACCCCGCCGGTCACGTCGATCAGCAGCAGCAGTAGCAGCGGCAGCGGCAGCAACAACGGCACCAGCAGCGGGGGCTCGCTCGAGAAGTCGATGAAGACGCGCACATGGGCGCGCTTCCTGGCCTTCGGCGTGATCCTGGCGGCCGCGGTCGGATTGGCCATCGTGCTCGGCAGATAGGAACGCCGTGGATCGGGTGGCGCTGATACCGGGTGGGGCGAGAGGCATTGGCCGCGCCATAGCGCAGGCCCTCGCCTCGCGAGGATGGGACATCGCCTTGTGCTACCGGAACAGCGCCGCCGATGCGCAGGCCGTGGTCAGAGGGGTGGAGGCCGAGGGGCGTGCGGCCCTCGCACTCGCTTGCGACGTGTCCAGCCCCGACGCATGCGCGGACCTCGTCGGGCAGGTGCTCGAATGGCGCGGCCGCGTCGACGCCCTCGTTCACTGCGCCGGCCCCTTCCACCACACGGACCTGTTGTCGGAGACGCCCGAGAGCTGGCGGGCGATGTTCGCGAACAACCTGGACAGCCTGTTCTACCTGGCCAAGTTGGTGGCCCCGGGAATGATGGAGCGCCGGTGGGGCCGCATCCTCGGCTTCGCCATGGCCAACGCCGACCGGTTGATGGCGCAGACGCAGATCACGGCCCACTACCTGTCCAAGGTCGCGCTGCTGGGTCTCGTGCGAAGCCTGGCCAAGGCACTCGCGCCGAGTGGAATCACGGCCAATGCCATCTCGCCGGGGTTCATCGATTCGGGCTCGACGGAGATGTCCGAGCTGAGGCAGCTGACCAAGACCATTCCGGCGGGGCGAATCGGCACCGTCGACGATGTGGTCGCCGCGGCCCTGTACCTGCTGTCCGACGAGGCCGGCTACGTAAACGGCGCCAACCTCCACGTGAGTGGAGGTTGGGGGATCTGAGCAACGCCGTTTGGCCCCGCCTGCCCTTCGCGACTAGATCGGGTTGAAGCAGGTGCAGTCGGTGTCCTGCTCCGTGCAGGGATCGCCGGCAATCGTGCTGCACTGGGTGTAGCCACAGCAAGGCGAGCTCGTCGAGCAGCTCTGGCCCCAGAAGCCGCACACGGGCGGGGCATCTTCGGTGGGCGGAGCGGCGTCGTCCGCAGGCGTGGCAGCGTCGCCAGACCTCGCGTCCGGGTTCACGCCACCGTCGGGCTTCACCGGCGGCGGCATCGTGGGAATCACGCAAATGCCGCCGATGCTCCCCGGCGTCGACTGGCAGAGCATGCCGGCACAGCAGTCGCCGTTGGTGGTGCAGGTGCCACCGACGGGCACGCAGGCGCTGCCGCACTTGAGCTGGCCTGTCGCCGGGTCGGGCAGGCACGGCTCGTGATCACAGCACTCGCCCGAGAACGAGCAGTTGCCGCCGGCGGGCACGCAGGCCCCAAGCGAGTTGCAGCGTGGAATGCCGGTGGCGTCGGGCCGGCAGCACTCCTTGCCGGAGGTGCAGTCGCAGCAGTCGTTGCGCACGTTGGTCAAGTTGCCCGCGCACACCAGGGTCTGCTTGAAGTGGCAGACATTGCCTTCGGGATTGCACGCGTTCTTGCAGAAGGAGGCGCCGTCCGGGCAATTGCTGGCACTGGGATTCCCGCAGGTCCCGATGCGCGAGCCGTAGACGGGATCTGGCACGCACTTGATGAGCCCGGCGCCGGGAAGGGCCGAGCGCGGATCACCGCCGCAGCAGTCCGAGTCCTTGTGGCAGAGATCGCCCTGCACGTGGCACCCCGAAGCGGGCTGGCAGATCTTGGGGCCGCTGGCGCCGAAGGGGCCGCAGAAGTGGCTGCAACAATCGCCACAGCCGTTGCACACGGTCCCGTCGATCTTGCAGCTCGTGGTGATGGCCGCGCAGGTACCCACGGCGCCGCCGTCGACGAGCAGGCACACGCCGGTGCAGCACTCGGCGTCGGCGCGGCACAGGTCGCCCTTCTGCGCGCAGAACGAGACCTCGGCCGGCGCCGCGCACTGATTATTGGCGTTGCAGGTTCCGTTGCAGCACTCGGTGTTCGAAGCACAGGCGTTGCCGGCGGTCTTGCACTGGGTATTGAGCGGTTTGCACGTGCCGTCGGCGCCGCAGATGGTGCTGCAGCACTCGCCACCCGAGCTGCAGCTCTTGCCATCGGAGATGCAAGCGTCCGCGCTGCAACGGCCGCCCAGGCAGGAAAGGCCGCAACAGTCGCCAGCGTTCTGGCAAGCCGCGCCCACCTGGCCGCAGGACAGCTGTGCATCGACGGTGTCGACGCCGCCCGTCGCGGTTCCATCGAGCGCACCGTCCAGGCTCGGCGAGGAATCGAGTGCGCCGAGGGGAACATCGGCGCCTCCGAGTGGAACATCCGGTGCTCCAGATCCGCCGTCGAAGACGGAGGTAGCCAAATCGGTGGGCGCGCCATCGGAAAGCTTGGCAGCATCACCAGTCGGTACAGCAGCGTCCGTTTTGGGTCCGGGCCCGACCGGCTTGGTATCGGGCCCTGGTCCGGCTTCGAACCGATACTCCTGGGAGCTGTCATCACATGCCGCGAGCGGCAGGCCGGCCAACACACAGACAATGACGAATGGGCGTGCGGAGTTCCTCATCGACTCTCCTTGGTTCGATAGAAGACGGCTGGGCGATTGTACACCCGGTCTCCGACGTCCGTCGCGCCCCTCCCCGACCGAATGGCCCGGCGTACCAGGCCCGCCCCGACCATGCCTGAGGCCGCGGTCGCCGCTGCCTACGAGCCGCCTTGGTCTTGACGAACCGAGACCGCGAGTCGGGCGACGCTCTTGAGCACGTGGGGAACGCGCTTGATGAGATTGATCGACGGCGCGCGCTTCTCGTGCACGGCGAAGGGAATCTCCACCACCTTCTTCTTTTCGCGGTGGGCGCGAATCACGAACTCGCTGGCGAACACGTCACGATCGAGGATGCAACGCTTGGCGGTCTCGAGCAGCGCCTCGCGCTTGAACGCCTTGAGCCCGTGCGTGTCGGTGCCACGAAACTGGCAAACCGTGCGCAAAAGGCCGTTGTAGACCCTGGTGCCCAGCCGGCGAACCATGGGCCGCTGATCGTTCGACCCGACCATCGCCTTGGACCCGACCACGAAGTCGGTGTCGGTCCTTTCGAGCAGCGCCAGCGCGCGGGCGTAGAACTCGGTGTCGCACAGATCGATCTCGTCGCAGATCACGATCTTGCCGCGCGCCTCCAGGATGCCGGTCTTCATGGCCAGGCCGTAGTTCGGCTGCCCGACCGAGATCATGCGGACCATCGGATACTCGGCCTCCAGCTCCTTGCCGATCTCGACCGTGCGATCGCGCGAGCCGTTCTCGCAGAGCAGAAGCTCGTAGGTAAACCCGAAGGGCCGCAACTTCTCGCGCAGCTCCAGCACCGACCCGCGCAGGATTCCCTCTTCGTTGTAGACGGGAATCACGATCGAAACGTGGGGGACAGTGCCTTGGTCCTGGGTCATTGCGTCGCTCCTTCGGAAATGGCGTCGATGGTCGCCGCCACTTCGCGTCCAGCGAGCAGCGAATCCTCCATCGCGTTGTACGTCCACGACCCGTATCGGCCGCGGGAATAGATGCCATGCGATTCCAAGAACGCGAAGATGGCGCTGGTAGCCGCGTAGTAGTGATCGTCGAACACCACGTACGCGTAGTCGATCACGCGCGGATCGGCGAACAGCACGTCGTCGGCCGAGGCGATGGCGCCCATCTCGCAAAGGCCCTGCGCGGACTCGCGAATCGAGGCCTCGGTCACCGGGCCGCGATCGGCGAGCTCCACGTAGAAGGAGCCGCCGCCCCGGGGCGCCATGCTCTCCACGGCGTTGCTGTAGATGCCCACGCGGTAGAAGGGGAAGCGCTTCTCCGGCACGTAGACCCAATGCCAGTCTGCCCGCGGCTTGGACCGCGTGGCCAAGTCCAGGTAGCGCAGGGTCGTGCACCGCAAACGGCTGGCATGCTCTTCGATGGCCTTCGGCAGGCCGGACATGCGCCGAAGCAGCTCGGGCAACGGCAGCGTCGACACCAGCGCCGCGTAGGTCGTCTTCTCGCCGCCGACCACGACTTCGCGCTTCAGGTAATCGACGCTGTCGAGGCTGACCGAGGTACGCACCTTGGATGGGTCGAGCCGGGCCGCCAGCGCCGACGCGACCGTCTCGATGCCGCCCTGCTTGGGATACGAGAACGTCGCGTTGTACCCCAGCGCGCCGGCGTTCGCACCCACCGCGCCAGCAACCACCTGTTCCAAGTTGGGCAAGGGCACGAAGCGCGAGCACCAAGCCGCCGTGATCTCCCTCGGGGAAACGCCCCACAGGCGCTCGTTGTACGGGATCATGAAGTGCTTCGAGATCCCCGCGCCGAAGTGGCGCAGGCAATACTCCTCGAAGTTCTTCGGCTCGGTCGCGCCCGCGGGCTCGAGCTTGGCCTGGATGACACCGAGCAGGCATTCCTTGACCACGTCGGGCGGCAAGCCGTAGAGGTTCGCCTGGAAAGGGTACAGCGTGGTCACGCCTTGCGAGTAGATGCGCGCCTTGCGGTCGACCTGCACCATTTGCCCGGGCAGGACGCGGGCCATCAACTCCTTCATCCCCTGGTCTCGCAGGTGCAACCAGTGGCCGGTGCGGTCGAAGTAGTAGCCTTGCTTCTCACGGGTAACCGCGAGGCCGCCAAGCCGCGCCTCCCGCTCGAAGAGCACCCATGGCTTCTTCAGATGGATGGCCGCCGAGATTCCGGTCAGACCTCCGCCCAGGATGACGACACTTGCGGCTGTGTTTTCTTGTGAGCTACGCACGGGAACTCGACCACAGACTGCCTATCACGCGCGCCGCATGAACGGCAACCTCGGATCTTGCGGGGCCAGTGACTACGAGGTGGGCAAGCTCGCCAAGAATGCCTCGCCGCAACCCCTGAGCTGTGCCGCGGTCCGATCGATGCGCGCCGGCAACAAGGAACGCGCCTTGACGACCATGTAGACGATGGATGCCAGAAATACGAGCAGGGTGATGGGCACGAGGATGGCTTCGCCAAGCATCACCGCGACGGCGACTAGCAAAAGGGAAATGCCGATGCCCACGAGGCCACGCCGGAGGGCGGCACGCCGTCGCGCACTGTGCTCGACGCACAATCCAAAGGTGAGATCCGCGTGCCGTCGGACGACGAGCGACACGACGGCGTAGAGGATGATGTTGAACAGGATCAGCACGAACCAGGCCTGGTGGTGCCAGTAGAAACGGGTTCGCTTGAGGGGATCGAACACAGGGGCGTTGCACTTCACGCACCGGGCAGGAAGCGTGGCCCCGTTGCGGGCGACGAGCAGCGGGCCCGCGCGCCAGAAAGCGCGCTCCGACGCACCCGTGATACCAGCTGCGGCATTGACGTCGGATCGAGGTGCTGCGTACGGATTGCCGTCCATCCCCATGGCGGCCAGGGTATCACGACTCTACCGTCTGACGATGTCCACGCGGGTCGCCTCGGCGCTGTCGCTGGTCTGGATGCGCAGCACGTACTCGCCTTGCCAAAAGAAGTCCCTCGTGCCCGACGACGCATCGTAGCTCTGGCAGGCAACCGACCGGAAGTCACAGTCCCGACACACCGTGACTATGGTCTTCCGTCGCGGGGAAGACTCGGGGGACAGAAGCCGCAGCAGGTGGGGGTCGTCGAAGCTCAGCTTCACGGTCCACTCCGAGACGCCGCCCGGGATGGAGATGGCGATATCGGGGTACTGGCCGGCAGCCACGACGAAGGGTTCGAGCGTGGAGCATTCGGGGCCCGCCCAGGGCCGGGAAGTGGCGAGAATCGCGAGCTGCGTGGCGTTGCTCGCAGGAGCCTCGACGTAGTAGCGGCCGGCCGGCAACGCCACCAGTGCCAAGTGCGAATCGTGACGCCGCACCCCGGTCGCATCGATGGCGGAGAAGCGAACCGAGTCGCAACTGGCGATGGACGACGACGACGGCGCCCAAAGGGCCACCTCGCCGTCGGAGGGCAGAGAGAACGTCCGGTGGAGCGTGGGCACACCGCAGATCGGCGACAGCTTGGTGACCGTTCCGTCCAGCGGCAGCGACGGACGAGAGCAGGCGAACGGCGCGGGACAGCTTGCGCGTGTGGTGAGCACTCCGGCCCAGATCTCGTCGGCGCCGGCCTCGAAGGCATCGCGAAGGGCTTGATCGAACTCGCGCCAGCCGGCGTGCTTGCCCAAGGAAGTGTAGAACCGGATGAACCGGCTCGGCCCGTAGTGCTCCAAGAGGTAGCGCACCAAGCGTCCCCCGGTGTCGTAGATGCGCTGGTCACGAAGCGGCTCTTGAATGTGGAGCGCGTCGGCCAAGGACAGCGACGGCGCATCGGGGATGTCCCGGTTGCAGGCCACCGCGACCGCGGTCCCCTCGGTCACGAGCGCGGGCGGCGAGCCGAAGTGCCTGAGGAAACTGTGGACGAGCTCGTGCTGCTCGAACACGCTGTAGCTGTACACGTCGTCTTGATCGGCGCACGCGCCCGACCCCTCGGGGCAAGGGGCGTTGGCCCGGAAGTCCGGTCGATCGACGAACTTGTAATAGTGAATCGTCTGCCCCTCGGGCCACGCCAAGCCGAACATCCCCTGCAGGAAAGCAAAAAACTCCTCGAGGGTACCGAGAGCGTCGGCGCAAACGCTCGGGTCCTGTGCGCGGGCGTGCAGGGAGAAATGGGGCGAAGTCCAAGTGACGTCGCTCGGAAGATCGTAGTGCTCGTCGCGCTGGCAAGACGCCAGGGCCAAAGCGATCGCGACACACAACATCGAGCCCTCGAGCGATCGCACGAGGGTCTGGACGGAGTGGGAGCAGGAAAGTCGCGCCACGGAGGGTGGCCGATTGTATCAGTCGAAGGCGACCGTGCGCGCACCTCTTAGTGCGTGCAATATCTTCGCGGTTCGGCCAAACTGGCGCCGCGCAGGGTAGCGTGAAAGGAAGTTGCGCCCATGCCCAGGCACCTCCCCGAATCGATGACACATCATCCATTCTCCCCTCTACGGCGGGTCGTCTTGCCGGCGGCGTGTCTCACGGCACTTGGCATCGGGCTCTTGGGTTGTGCCAACGCCGAAGTGTCCACCCTCGAGCCCATCCGGGACGCCTCGGCCAAGGACGCGCCCACGGATGGCACCGGCCCCGACGAGAAAGCCGAGAAGAACGACGGCCCGACCGACACCGGGCCCTCCGGCGCGTGTACACCATTTTCCAACGCCGGCTGCCCGTCGGACAAGAAGTGCACGGCCCTGCAATACGGGTCGACTCTCGCGCTCGGCTGTGGCGAAAAGGGCGACAAGTCCGAAGGCGACGAGTGCAGGGCGACGTCCTCGAACGGAGACCCCTCGGGCGACGACTGCGGCAACGCGCTCGCCTGCTTGCAGCTCGAATCCGACAACACGCCCAAGTGCCGACGTCTCTGCCCCACCAGCGGCACCGCCAACGCCTGCCCGACCGGCCAGGTGTGCATTCTCCAGCTGCCAGGACTGACCGGTTACCTGTTCTGCCGGCCGTCGTGCAAGCCCCTCGAGCAGACCGGATGCGACGCCGACAAGAAAGAAGCCTGCTACTTGAGCAACGTGGGCGCCAAGTGCATGGTCCACCCGGACAACCCCACCAAGATCGGCGATAGCTGCTCGACCTCCAGCGAGTGCGAGCCCGGCAGCACCTGCCTCACCTTCAGCAGCGGAAACAAGTGTCTGGCGTTCTGCTCCACCGCGGGCGGGTCGCCGAGCTGCCCGAGCGGCATGACCTGCGCGAAGGTCCCCGTGGACGACGTGTTCATGTCCGAACCGAACGTCGGAACCTGCAAGTAGGCCGGTCCGATCTCCGGAGGTGGCCGCGACGATTTTGTTGCTTTTCCCCCTCCCGGTCGGGCGCGCAAATCATGTTATCGTGCGCGCATGGCCCCCTACCGCGCACACTTCCGTTGTATCGCCCGCTGCGAGGGTGAGTACGCCCTCGACCTGGTCATCTACCGCTGCCCGAAGTGCGGCAACCTGCTCGAGGTCGTCCATGACATGGATGCCCTGAAGCAACACAGCGCCGACGAGTGGAAAGAGGTCTTCGAAGGCCGCTTCATGAGCACCAAGTGGCCGTACGGCTCGGGCATCTGGGGCAAGCGCGAATGGGTCCACCCTGGCATCCGCGACGAGAACGTGGTCTCCATGTTCGAGGGAGGCACCAACCTCTTCTGGGCGCAGCGCTACGGCAGGGAGCTGGGCGTCGAGGACATGTGGGTCAAGATGTGCGGAAACTCGCACACCGGCTCGTTCAAGGATCTGGGCATGACCGTGCTCGTGTCGGCGGTCAAGCAGATGATCGCCGACGGCAAGGAGATCTCGGCCGTGGCGTGCGCGTCCACCGGCGACACGTCGGCGGCGCTGTCTGCCTACGCCGCCGCCGCGGGCCTCAGGGCCATGGTCATTCTTCCGCGGGGCAAGATCTCCACGGCCCAGCTCGTGCAACCGTTGGCCAACGGCGCCTCGGTGCTGGCGCTCGACGGCAACTTCGACGATTGCATGGCTGTGGTGCAGCGCCTCGCCAACGAGGAAGGCGTGTACCTGGCCAACAGCATGAACTCGTTGCGCGTGGAGGGGCAGAAGACGGTCGGCATCGAGATCGTGCAGCAGTTCGACTGGTCCGTGCCCGACTGGATCATCATCCCGGGCGGCAACCTGGGCAACGTCAGCGCGCTCGGGGCCGGACTCAACATGATGTTCGAGCTCGGGCTGATCACGAAGCGGCCGAGGATCGCGGTCGCGCAGGCCGAGCACGCGAATCCGCTCTACATGGCCTACAAGAACGGCTTCGAGAGCTTCGAGCCCATGGTGCCGCAGACCACCCTCGCCTCGGCCATCCAGATCGGAAAGCCGATCAGCGTGGCGAAGGCCATCAAGACGCTGAAGGAGTTCGACGGCGTGGTCGAGCAGGCCAGCGAGACCGAGCTGGCCGACGCCGCCGCTCGGGCCGACAGGACCGGCATGTTCAACTGCCCGCACACCGGCGTGGCCCTCGCGGCGCTGGAGAAGCTGGTCGCGGCCGAGACCATCAAGAAGTCCGACCGCGTGGTGGTCATCAGCACCGCCAGCGGGCTCAAGTTCGCCGACTTCAAGGTCGGCTACCACGAGTCGAAGCTCGCCGCGGTGCCGGTGGCGAAGTACGCCAACGTGCCCATCGAGCTGCCCAACGAGTACGGGAAGGTGCGCGATCAGGTTCGCCGGCTGCTCGATCAAAAACGGTAGCAGCGTCGCTTTGCGCCCAAGGCCGCGATTTTGTAGATTGGGGCGCCAAACCAGGAAAGTTGGACCACATGCAGATCTCGCTCTTCGACACCACGCTCCGGGACGGAACGCAAAGTGAGGGTTTGTCTCTCTCTGTCGAGGACAAGATCAAGATTTGCCGTCTGCTCGACGGCTTCGGGATCCAGTACATCGAGGGCGGATACCCGGGCTCGAATCCCAAGGACGTGGAGTTCTTCGCGCGCTCGCCGCAGCTGGGCCTCAAGCAGGCCAAGCTGACCGCGTTCGGCAGTACGCGCCACGCCAACAAGACCGCGGCCCAGGACGACAACATGAAAGCCCTGGTTGCGGCCGGAACGCCGGCGGTCAGCATCTTCGGGAAGACCTGGCTCCTCCACGTCACGCACGTGCTCGGCACCACGGCGGAGAACAACCTGGCCATGATCGCCGACAGCGTCTCTTTCCTGAAGAAGAACGGCAAAGAGGTCATCTTCGACGCCGAGCACTTCTTCGATGGCTTCCGCGCCGACCGCGAATATTCCCTTGCGGCCGTGCGCGCGGCGGCCGAAGCAGGCGCCGACTGGCTGGCCCTGTGCGACACCAACGGCGGCAGCCTGCCCAGCTTCATCGCCGAGACCATTCGCGAGCTGAGGAAGGTCTGCAGGACCGCCATCGGCATTCACCCCCACAACGACGGCGACATGGCCGTGGCCAACGCCCTCGCCGCCGTCGAGGCAGGTGCCACCATGGTGCAAGGCACGCTCAACGGCTGGGGCGAGCGCTGCGGAAACGCGAACCTGATCTCGGTCATCCCGGCGCTGCAGCTCAAGATGGGGCACACCTGTGTTCCAGCGGAGAACCTGAAGCGCCTCACCGAGCTGTCGCGCACGGCGAGCGAGATCGCCAACATCCGCCCGCGCGCCCACGCTCCGTATGTCGGAAGCTCGGCCTTCGCGCACAAGGGTGGCGCGCACGTCGCGGCGGTGGAGAAGCTGGCGGCGTCGTACGAGCACGTCCCGCCCGAAGCCGTGGGCAACCAGCGCAAAGTCGTGGTTTCCGAGCTGTCCGGCCGTGGCAACGTGCGCATGGTGGCGCGCGATATCGGTGTAGACATGCGCGGCTACGAGCCTGCGCTGCTCTCCCGCGTGAAGGAGATGGAGAGCCAGGGCTACCAGTTCGAGGCCGCCGAGGGCTCCTTCGAGCTGATGGTGAGACGGGCTCAGCCGGGCTACGTGGAACCCTTCGAGGTGCTCGACGTGGTCGTAATCTCGGAACGCCGACGCTCGAGCGAGATGTTCGTCGAGGCCACGGTGA
>CAZYFU010000119.1:0-19131 GCA_964647025.1 uncultured Myxococcales bacterium
AGAACAAGATGGCGCCGCCCTTCCGCGAGGTCGAGTTCGACATCATGTACGGTGAGGGCGTGAGCCGCGAAGGCGACCTGGTCGACCTGGGCGCCGAGTGCAACGCGGTCGAGAAGTCGGGCGCGTGGTTCGCATTCGAAGGCGAGCGCATCGGCCAGGGCCGCGAAAATGCCAAGCAGTTCCTGCGTGAGCATCCCGAGATCGCCAAGAAGATCGAAGGCAAGGTCCTCGCCCACCACGGCGTGAAGCGCGACCTCGGCACACCGGGCGTCGCCGTTGTGACCGGTGTCGCTGTTCCCAAGCCCGGGCATCCCGACAAGAAGCGATAGACGCGCTGGGGTTGGGGGCGGCGACGTGGGGCTCACCACGAAGGTCGCCTCAAGCCGTGGCGTCTTTCCGCGGTCGTCGTCTCGGCGTGCTGGTCGTGTCCTGTGGCTGCTATGGGCCGCGGAAGGCCGTAGAAACCGGCGAATCCGCGCCTCGCGCTCCCCCTCCGTCCCTGTGCCCTCTCGTATCGAACCTGCTATATTCCGCCGCTCCACTTTCCAATCAAAGGAGTTCGTAAAATGGCCGTTTCACTTCGCGTCGGGGTTCTGGGGGCGACAGGCATGGTGGGCCAGAGGTTTTTGGCGTTGCTCGAGAATCACCCGTGGTTCAAGGTTACTACCCTGGCCGCGAGCGCCAATTCGGCGGGCAAGACTTACAAGGACGCGGTGGCCGGCCGTTGGGCGATGAAGACTCCGATCCCGGCGGCGGTGGCGGATATGAAGGTGCTCGACGCCTCGTCCATCGACGAGGTCGCCAAGAACGTGGACTTCGTGTTCTGTGCCGTCGACATGCCCAAGGACGACACCAAGAAGCTGGAAGAGGACTACGCGCGCCATGAGATCCCCGTGGTATCGAACAACTCGGCCCACCGCGGGACGCCCGACGTTCCGATGATGCTGCCCGAGATCAACTCGGATCACATGGCCATCATCGCCGAGCAGCGCAAGCGGCTAGGTACCAAGCGCGGTTTCATCGCGGTGAAGCCGAACTGCTCGTTGCAAAGCTACGTGCCGGCCCTCGATCCGTTGATGGCGTTCGGCCCGAAAGAGGTCTTCGTCTGCACCTACCAGGCGATCTCAGGGGCGGGCAAGACCTTCACCACCTGGCCCGATATGGTGGACAACCTGATCCCGTTCATCAAGGGCGAGGAGCAGAAGTCCGAGGAAGAGCCGCTCAAGATCTGGGGCAAGGTGGACGGCAACAAGATAGTTCCGGCCTCGACCCCGCGGATCTCGGCCCAGTGCATTCGCGTGCCGGCCAGCGACGGCCACATGGCCGCCGTGTTCGTCCGTTTCGAGAAGAAGCCGACGCCGGAACAGATCCTCGAGTGCTGGAAGAAGGCGGCGGGCAAGCCGCAGCAGCTCAAGTTGCCGAGCGCTCCCTCGCCCTACCTGATCTACTTCGCCGAGGACAACCGCCCACAGACGAAGCTCGACCGCGACGCCGGCAACGGCATGGCGATCTCCGTTGGTCGGCTGCGCACCGACCCGATCTATGACTACAAGTTCGTGTGTCTGTCGCACAACACGGTCCGCGGAGCCGCGGGCGGCGCCGTGCTGACGGCCGAGTTGCTCGCGGCCGAAGGCTACATCGCGGCCAAGTAGGGCCGCAGTGACGTCGGATCCGGTGGCCCGATCCTGTTCGGGTGGCCGGATCCGGCACGGCCAGGGGCCGACGGCACCTTTTCGCGATTATTTTCCTTGTTGAAACTTGTCGCGGGCGGCTTCGGTGCGTACTACGATCCGGCCAATGCCAGCGAAGAAATCAGTCCCCGAGGGGCCGGTCGAGATTCCCGAGTTTCTGCCAGTCCTTCCCCTGCGCAACTCGGTTCTGTTTCCGAACTCGATTATCCCGATCGACGTCGGACGCAAGAAGTCGGTGAAGCTCGTCGAGGAGGCTATCTCGAAGGAGAAGCCCATCATCGGCATCGTCACCCAGCGTGACGCCCGGGTGGAGGATCCGAGCCCCGCCGATCTGTACACCGTCGGGTGTGCCGCGCGGATCCTCAAGGTCATCAAGCTGGCCAAAGACAGTTTCTCGGTGATTCTGCAGGGCGTGTCCCGTGTGCGGATGCTCGAGCTGGGCATGCAGGACCCGTACATGATGGCCAAGATCCAGGTCTTGCCGGACGCCCAGGGCAGCTCCGCGGAGCTCGACGCGCTGGTCATCAACGTGAAGGATGTCGCCAAGCGGGTGATCAAGCTGATGCCCGAGCTCCCGAAGGAGGCCTCCGCGTTGCTCGACAGCGTGAGCGAGCCGGGGCAGCTGGCCGACTTGATTACCTCGAATCTCGATGTCCAGGTCGATGAGAAGCAGGAGATCCTGGAAATCTTCGATTTGAAGGCGCGCTTGCGGCGCGTGCTGCAATTCCTCTCGCGTCAGCACGAGGTGCTCAAGGTTCGCGAGAAGATCAACACCCAGGTGCAGGAAGAGATGGGGCGCAACCAGCGCGAGTACGTCCTGCGCCAGCAGCTCAAGGCCATCAAGGAAGAGCTGGGCGAGATCGACGAGTCAGGCGGCGATCTGGACGACTTCAGGGAGAAGATCACCGCGGCGAAGATGCCGGCCGAAAGCGAGAAGGTCGCTCTCAAGCAGCTCGAGCGCCTGAAGGTGATGCAGCCGTCGTCGGCCGAGTACACCGTCACGCGCACGTACCTCGAGTGGTTGGTCGAGCTGCCCTGGGCCATCAGCACCGAGGACAAGCTCGATATTCCAGCGGCGCGCGACATCCTCAACGCGGATCACTACGACCTCGAGAAGGTCAAGAAGCGCATTCTGGAGTACCTCGCGGTTCGGAAGCTGAAGACCGACAAGAAGGGACCCATCCTGTGCCTGGTGGGGCCGCCCGGCGTGGGCAAGACGTCGCTCGGGAAGTCCATCGCGCGCGCGTTGGGGCGCAAGTTCATGCGCATCTCCCTGGGTGGCGTACGTGACGAGGCCGAGATTCGCGGGCACCGGCGTACCTACGTCGGCTCGCTCCCCGGGCGCATCATCCAAGGCATGAAGAAGGTCGGGTCGAACAACCCCATCTTCATGCTCGACGAGATCGACAAGCTCGGTCACGACTTCCGCGGCGACCCCGCAGCGGCTCTCTTGGAGGTCCTCGATCCGGAGCAGAACCACTCCTTCTCGGATCACTACCTCGAGGTCCCCTTCGATCTGTCGAAGGTCATGTTCATCGCCACGGCGAACATCCTCGATCCGGTGCCGCCGGCGCTGCGTGACCGCCTCGAGGTCCTCGAGATCCCGGGCTACACGCGGGAAGAGAAGCTGAACATCGCCAAGCAGTTCCTCATCAAGAAGCAAGTCGAGGAGCACGGGCTCACCGACGAGCGATTGGTCTTCGAGGACTCGGCGGTGGGAGAGATCATCGACAGCTACACGCGCGAGGCGGGTGTTCGTAACCTCGAGCGCGAGGTGGCCAATGTCATCCGTGCGGTGGCCGTGCTCGTCGCCGAAGACAAAGCCAAGGAGAAGGAGATCGTAGACCTCAAGCGCATCCCGGATTTCTTGGGGCCGCAGAAATTCCTGCCGGAGATCGCAGAGCGCACCTCCGAGGCTGGCGTGGCGACCGGCTTGGCTTGGACACCCGTTGGGGGCGACATCCTCTTCATCGAAGCGACCAAGATGAACGGCAAGGGCAATCTGGTGCTCACCGGTCAGCTCGGCGACGTGATGAAGGAGTCGGCGCAGGCAGCGCTGTCGTTCATCCGGTCCCACTCCAAGTGGCTGGGCCTGGAAGATGGCTTCCTCGAGCGCAGCGACATCCACCTGCACATCCCGGCAGGTGCCATTCCCAAGGACGGTCCCTCGGCAGGCGTGACGATGTTCGCGGCCATGGTGTCTCTCCTCACGGGCAAGTCGGTCCGCAGCGACGTGGCCATGACCGGCGAGATCACGTTGCGCGGGCTGATTCTTCCCGTCGGCGGCATCAAGGAGAAGTTCCTGGCTGCCCACCGGGCCGGAATCAAGCGGGTAATCATGCCCGAGCGGAACCGCAAGGACGTCATCGACATCCCCGAGCAGCCTCGCAAGGAGTTGGAGATCATCCACGTCAAGCGCATGGACGAGCTTCTTCCCCTGGTGCTGACGGAGATGCCCGACCTCAAGGGATCGATGGTGGGGTCGGTCACTCCACCGCCCAATGCATCGCCGCCGGCGGCGTAGTAGCGCGATTTGGTTGGCCGCCGCGTACACGGTTCGCGGCGGCCCGACCGACCGCCTTGACTATCGCTGAAGGGCGGCCGTGGCCGAGCGCTGGCTCACGAACGTGAGCAACAGCACCCAGAAGCAGACCACCAGGTTGAAGAGCGGGATCTGCAGTGGCGACGGCAGGCAATAGATGATCGACACCGCCGGGATCCAGACCATCCATTGTGAGAACACGACGGTCACGACCGCCGCGCTGAGATAGCCGAGATTGAGATCCGGCTTGATCGCCCGGAACGAGAATCCGCGGTCCTTCCACAGGAAGAAGACCACCTGGCCGGGGGCCGCGAGGACTACGCTGTAGACGAACTGGTCCACGAGCATCTTGGGCAACACCACGGCGAACGTGGCGGCTTCGCCGAAGAGGAAGGCCTGCAGCCGGTAGAACAGATCGACCTCGACGCCGCGGTAGGCCCAGAACAGCACGTAGAAAAACAGCTCGGGACGCCGCCTGGAGGCGGCAATGCGCCCGGAGAAGGCGAGGTACAGAAACGGGACCGCGCCCCCGAACACGGCCGTGGCCAAGGCCGAATAGGCGAGGCCGTAATGCGCCTTCCACCCCGCCACGGTGTCGAACGCGGGGCGTGCGCTTGGCGCCAGGTAGTAGGCGGCCACCAGCGCCAGGGCGAAGGCCTGCAAGGCAAGCCCGGGCAGGGCATTGCGTTTGACGCCGGCCAGGCCGGAGCTGACGACGGATTTCCAGTCGATGCGCACGGCGGGCGAGAATAGGGCTTTCCGCAGTCGCACCCCAACAAGTTCTTGGGAGCGACGTCGTCGCTACCGTCGCCGCGGCACGACGGTCTTCCTGCCCGACCTGTGGGTTCCGGGGCGCGGCCGCTTGGCCGGGGTCCGGGCGGGCGGCACGACCGGCGAGGGCGGAGTCGGACTTGCCGCGGCCTCGAGCTTGTCGAGTCGCTCACGCAGGCGGGTCGACTCCGCGCGCAGACGTTCGACCTCTTCGCCGAGCTTCTTCACCTTCTCGCCGGCTGAGCCCTTCTCTCGAAGCTGCGTGACCGCGTTCCTGAATCGGCGCTTGGCGCGACCGTCGAGCTCGGCTGCCCGCGCCCTCTCGATGGACGAGATGGCGCGAGGATCCCCGATCTCCACCAGCGCGAGAGCAGCATCCATCCGCACCCGGAAGTCCGGATCGAAGAGGCATGCCTCCAGCCGCTCTCTCGCGTTGCGCGCGAAGGCCGTGCCTTCGGCCAATTTGCCCAGCGAAGCAACCGCGGCCCTGCGGGACTGGAACGACGCCGCCCGCGTGATGGCACCGGCAATGACCGGATACGCCGCGTCGTCGCCACAGGCTCCGAGACCCTCGAGCGCCCTCGCGCGGATGGTGTCGCCATAGGATCGGCGAGCCAGCACCGGCGTCAGCACCTTTACGGCATTGGGCGAACGCACGCGGCCGAGGGCCAGGGCTGCATTGGCCTCGGCGAAGCAGCTTGCGTCACCGCTGGTGACCCATGCTTCCAGGATCTCGGCTGCGCGCGCATTGCCTGGGTCGAGGTCGACGCGGAACTCGCCCAGCGCCGCAGCGACGGCCCGGCGCACTTTCGGGTGTTCTTGCGAGCGCGCGGCTATCAGCGCGTCCAGGGCATCTTGCCGCCGGGTCTTGCCCAACGCCGTGGCTGCCGCGACCCGCACCGCCCAGAAGGAATCGGTCTCGAGCGCGGTCCGGAGCGCCGCGACCGACAGCGGCTCGGGCTTGTCGGCCAGGGCGCGGGCCGCGAGCACGCGGTCGACACCCAGGCGCGCCGACGACAGCTGGCGAACCCAGAGAGGCCGCGGCTTCTCGAACTTGACGGTCTTGAGCAACACGTCTCCTGGGTCGAAGATCACCTGCGTCGGCGCGGCCTCGGCCTCGGCCTTGATCTCGAAGGAGTGCGTCCTGTGCGTGATGTGGATCGGCTGTTCGAGGTCGCGTCCGTCGACCTCGAGGCGCACGCTGGTCCGAAGCTCGTACACGTGCTCGCCCTGCTGCTTTTGCTCCACCCGAAGCGTGCCGACGTTCTTGTCCGGGTCCCAAGCCCACGAGCATTCGAGCTCGGGATGGCCAGGATGGTCTACCCACTGATGCAGGAACCCGTCGAGGTTTCGACCGGTGGCATCCTCGAGTGCCCGAGCCAGGTCGCGGGTCTCCACCGAGCCGCGCGCGTTCCTCTCGGCGTACAGGCGGAGCGCGCGCCAGAAGGCCGTCTCGCCCAGCTCGCTTCTCAGCATGTGCAGGACGCGGCCGCCCTTTTCGTAAAGGTGTCGGTCGAACAGATCGATGGGCTCTTCGAATTGGCGGCAGACGATGGGGCGCTGGTACTCGCCTGCCTCGTCGAGGTAGTTGTCCATGTCGGCGAGCAGATCGATGTCCGCTTCGTCGCGCCCGCGCGAGTGCTCGCGCCAGACGTATTCGAAGTAGGTGGCGAAGCCCTCGTTCAGCCACGCCTCGGGCCACTCGCGACAGGTGAGCAAGTCGCCCCACCATTGGTGGGCCAACTCGTGCGCGACCAGGTAATCCATGTCCTGGTCGAGCGCCGCGCGCTCATCGAGCATCGCCTCGGCCGTGAGCGTGGTGGCGGTGGTGTTTTCCATGCCGCCGAAGATGAAATCCGAGACGAAGATCTGGCTGTAGCGGCCGAAGGGATAGGGCACGCCGATCATCTTCGAGAAATGGTCGATGATCGCGGGGGTCATCCCCAAGCTGCGCTTCAGGTCGTCCTCGCGGCCCTTGGGGCCGTAGTAGTAGACCTCGGTGCCGGTGAGCGGCGCGCGATCGCGGAGCTCTGCGAACTGTCCGCACACCAGCGTGATCAGATACGGCGAGTGTGGGAAATCGAGGAAGTAGTGCCAGCGCTTGCGCCCGTCTTCGATCGCTCGGCTCTCGCGCAGCTCGCCGTTGGACAGGACGAACAGATCTGCAGGGACCGTACAGATGATCTCGCTCGTGGCCTTGAACCGGGGCGCGTCCACCACGGGAAAGTAGAAGCGCGAGTCCTCGTCCTGGCCTTGCGTCCAGCACTCCGGCGTGCGGTTCGGGTGGGCCTCGTCGGGGCCGACGAAGTAGAGGCCGCGCAGCGGCGAGCAGTGATACGCGATGGTGATGGAGAAGCGTTCTTCACGCGCCCTGGGCCGGTCGAGCGTGATGTGCAGCCGTTTGCCGTCGTATTGCGTGCCGGGTGCCGGCTTTCCGTCGATGGTGATCGAGGCGAAGTGCATGTCGACCGCGTCCAGCTCGACCGAGCCGAGATCGTCCTGCCGGCACTGCAGCGCGAGCGTGACCTCGCCGCGCAGGCTCCTACCGAGCAAGTCGGGCTCGAAATCGAGCCGGATGTGCGCGATGGAGACCGGACAGTCGGGGGCGAAATGGGTTTCGGTGCCTGGGGTTACGAAGGGTCTTGGCATGGCTTTGTTCTTGGGGACGTTACCTTGCGTTTGGGTTCGTGCGCAACGGATGCCTTGGGATGTCGGCGCGTCGGCTTTGGCATCGGAAATTCGAACCACGAACGTACATCCAGGTCGAAGCCCACGCCGTGCATGAAATTGTAGAGCGCGCGGCGCAGCCCCTCGCCGTAGATCCCGGGATCCTCGTGGTCCGGCTGGTCGAAGGCGATCTCGTTGCGCGAGAAGGTGGTCGGGCGATCACCGAGCACGCGAAGGCGAAGCTTGCTGGCGTCGCGAAAGGCCTTGCTGTGGGCGGTCAGGGCGAACCTGTGCCAGTACGCCGAATGCAGCGCTCCACTGGCAAAGAGCCCACGCACGTAGTCGAGGGCGTCGATGATCTCCTGCGCGGTCTGCGTGGGGTAGCCGTACATCAGGTACGCGTGCACCATGATTCCGGCCGAGGACAGCGCGTTCATGGCATCCGCGGCTTGCGCGGTGGTGAGGCCCTTGTCCATCAAGGCAAGCAGCCGATCGTTCGCGCATTCGAGCCCGCCGCTCATGGCCAGGCAGCCCGAATCCGCGAGCAGCTTGCACAGCTCGGGGGTGAACTGTTTCTCGAATCGGATGTTCGCCCACCACTCGACCTCGAGGCCGCGTCTCAGGATCTCGCGTGCCAGGTTGCCGAGCAGCGCGGGCGGGGCAGCCTCGTCGACGAAGTGGAAGCCGGCAAGCCCCGTGTCGCGCATCGCCTGCTCCATCCAGTCGACCACCACCGCCGCATCGGCGGGGTCGTAGCGACGGATGTAGTCGAGCGAGACGTCGCAGAAGGCGCAGCGGTGCCAGTAGCAGCCGTGGGCGAGGGTGAGCTTGATCCACGGCCTCTCGGTCCACAGCCGGTGCATGGGATTCGGGCTCTCTGCCATGGCGATGTACCCGGCAGACGTCAGCGTGGAGAAGTCCGGCGCCGGACGCTCGCGATGGCGCAGGTGGGGGACGGCCGGATCGTCGAGGTACACGACCTTGCCACCCCGGCGGGCTCGCGTGCGCACCAGCGCGGTGTCGGCCGCCGCGAGCGCGATGCGCAGGAGGGGAAGCTCGCCGTCGTCGTAGGTGACGTAGTCGAAGGTGTCGAAGACGCGTGGGTCGGACAGCTCGCGCAGCTCGGTGTTGACATAGCCACCGCCGAGCACGGTCACGGTTGCCTCGTCCCTGGCCTTCGCCCGCGCGGCGATACGAAACGCCGCGTACAGCGCGCCCGGAAAAGGAACGGTGATTCCCAGCAGATCCGGGCGCTGCTCGGCCAGCGCGGCGTCGGCAAGCTCGTCGATCCATTTGGCCATCAGCGTCGGCTTGCGTCCCAGTGCCTGCGCCAGGCGGTCGAAACCGCCCACCTCGGCGGCCAAGTGCTCGGCGTAACGGGCCAGCTCGAAGTGCTCGTCGATGCCCTCGCGTACGGCGTCGGCGATCTCGTCGAGAAACAGGCTCGCTCGGTGCCTCGCTACCACGACCTCGTCCTGTCCGTTCATCAGGCCGCGCAAGGCGCGAAAGCGGGGACCTTCGGGCAGGCTTTTCTTCTTTGCGAGTTGTCGTGCGAGCTCTGGCGCCCGGTTCTGAAGGAAGCGAACCACGTCGGGCACCGAGGCTGCGATCCGGTCTGCGTTCGCCAGGAAGTGGCGGACCGACTCGGGCGGCTTGGTCGACCCGGATTTCTTGCGAAGCACAGCCGCCACGTCGCTAACGCCCGATGCGGAGAACAGGCGCAGCGCCATCCCCAACGACAGGTCGGCCTGCGCGACCTCGTGCCCTTGCTTGCGCATGAAGGCCGCCAGCGTGGGCACCGCCGGATAGACCGTGTTGAATTGCACCATGGGCGGCGTGACGAGGAGGATGCGCATCGCGATGACTGCGGCGCCTAGCCTAGCAGACGGCGAAGCCGAGTCGTCTACTCGAGCAGCAGGCGTGGTCGGTCCACGTGCGCGACCAGCGCTGCCAGCCGGGGATCCGCCGACAGCGTCTCGAGGAGCCCGCGGGCCGCCTGGGTGTAGGTCGCCCGATCGATCAGGCCGGCGAGCAGCCGGTAGCGCAGGAACAGAAAGGCCGTCTGCGCGACGTCCGACAGGCAGTAGCCACGCAGCGCCTCCATCTGGCCGGTTCGGAACAGCGCCTCCACCTGGCTGCCGTCGACGCCATCCTTGCCTGGCAGGCCGACGAGACGGGCCGCCCCGTGAAGCGAGGTCATGCGCGTCGCCCCGTGATCGGCCAGGATGTCGCAGAGATCGATGTGGCTTGCCGTGCTGTAGCGATAGCGGTAGCCCGGCTTGCGGTAGTACCAGGGCGCGGACACCCCATAGCGGAGGCTGCGCAGCATCAGGACGGGCAGGTCGAACCCGCGGCCATTCCAGGTCACCAGCGTGGGTTCCCACTTGTTCACGAAGTCCGCGAAGTCGGCCAGCATGCCGCCCTCGTCCTTGCCCTCGCCGATCGTGCCGGCCTTCTTGCAGACCAGATTCTCGTCGAGCCACATCACGCCGATGACCACGGGTTTGCAGGCGAAGATCGGCGGGAAGGTCCGCTCGGTACCGGGGCTCGGCTGTGCGGGCGCGTACAGATCCGCGTCGGGAATGGTCTCGATGTCGAGGACGAGAAAAGAGCTCATGGGTTGCGCGTATCCTAGCGCGGAAGGTCCCCTTGGCGTGAGCTGTGCAGTTCGAGCGATGAGAAGATGCAGCCGCCCTTCACAAGGGTTACTGTTTGTTCTCCCAAGATGTTCGAGGATCGCGCCAATGGCCGTATTGGAACCCCGGCGGGGGCGCCGCGGCGATCTCTGATGCATGTGCGCGCCGCCCAGCTCCGGACGCGGGCGCTACGCTGGGCGATCGGCAAGTCCGCCCTCGGATCGGTGTTTCTGATTGGCGCTTTGGCGTATGCGCTGTCGCCCCAGCGACACGACGAGACGAGCCGCCTCTGGATCGCCTTCCTGCTGGTGCTATCGACGCTCAACGTGGGGCTGGGCCTGCGCACCTTCTCGCGCGTGCGCAGGAGCGCGGCCCGCTACTGGCCGATCTCGACGGCGCTCTGGGGCGTTCTCTCCGTCGTGCTCATCCACTTTCTGATGAGGCGCTGACCTCGGCTAGAACGTCAAGTACGCCGCCGCGCCGGCGCTGCCGGGGCCAAAGGTGGGCATCACGAGCAGGTTCGACCGCCGCTCGTTCGAGGCGGTTTCGCTGGACTGGGAGAAGCCGTAGTAGAGCAGCAACGAACCGGCCACGACGCCGACGGCGCCGACGCCGTAGCCCACCCACTGCAGCGTGGTGTAGGTGTCGCCTGTGTCTTGCTGATCTTTGACGTACTGCTGTGCAGTGGCGTCCAGGTCGAGCAGCCGAGTCTTTCCGTCGGACGTGCAGGCAATCTGGCCGCCCGACGCGCACTGATAGCGGCGGTAGGGATCCAGCTTGCTGTTGACGTCGCTGACCTTGTAGCTCGAGTACGCACCGAACGCACCGGCGGCGATGCCCACGCCGAGCGCGAGGAAACCGCTGACCACGAGCCCGGTGTTGGCCGGCGCGGCACTGTCCGGCTCCGGTTGCGTCTCGGTCATCCTGTCGGCCGTGTGCGCTATAGCGTCAGAGAGATCCGTCCCTTGGATGGGCTTGAGCTGAACCGCGAGCCTCTCGACCGCGCCCGACGCGAGGGTGACGCTGCGCTCGAACTTCTCGTAGCCCGACTTGCTGACCAGGATCTGGTGCTGCCCGGCGCCCACCGTGATGGTCAAGCCGTCGGCGCCCAGAAGCCCAGCTTGCGCGCCGTCCACGTACACGGCCGCACCGATTACGCCGCCCGTCACCTTCAGCGAGCCCGGCAACGCTTGTCCCGTCAGCGTCGCAAACCACTTCTGCACCGGGCCGCGCAGGCCCATGGGCGTCGTCTGTGTCTTGGCGACCTGCTCGGAGATCCAACTCTCGACCACGCCGCGCTCACCGTCGAGCAGCTTGAGTGTCACGAGGAACGCGTCCATTCCCACCGGCTGCACGTTCCCGAAGATCACCTTCGATGCGCCGATGCTTTGGGCGGCCTGGGTCATACAGGGTGGAGCCTCGTCCGGACAGCTGAAGACCAGCTTCACCTCGACCAGGTCCCGGCCGGGAATCAGGCGGTAGCCCGTCGTCGAGGTGATCCGCTGCTTGAGCGCCTCGGTCACGGCGGTGGCCACGGACTCGGGCGCCCCCGCGGCAGGCTCTAGACCAAGAACCGAAAGCGTCTGGTCACCGGCCATCGCCACCCGGTTTCCTCCTGCCCAGCTCACGCAAACCCAGATCGAAGAGAGAACGAATGCCCGGAGAACGCTTTTTCTCATGTTCGAGGCCGATGTTTTCCTACCCACTAGGCAATGTCAATGTAGACGCGTTGCCGATCGCGCAAGTGGTGCGGTGCGGCTTCCGACCGAGAATCCGCAGCTCGGCCGCGAATCGCGTGCCCAACGCGCGGCGATTCGTGGTCAATAATGCCGGCAGGTCCATGCGCTTCGGTGTTTCCACGAAGATCCTCATCGCGTACGCGGTGTTGCTGGGCATGCTCGCCGCCAGCAGCCTGTTCACGCTGCTTTATCTACGCCGGGGCCGGCAGGAGCTGGAAGCGAACCAACGGCGCCTGGAGGTTCAGGTGGCCGTCGATGCCTCGCTGCGCTCGCTCGAGGACTTCGCCAAGATGCGTGCGGCCGAGGGCAGCTCGTCCAAGTCCGGGCTTACGAGCCGGGTGGTGGCGCAGAACGGAATCGCCTCGGCCCGGCAGAACCTGCGCGACGCCCTCGATGCCATCAACCGCTACCTCAACGAGGCGACCTACCGATCACGGCGCGAGGAGTTCGAGAGATACCGTCGCGACATCTTGGATCTGGACGATCGTGTGGTCGGCGCGGCCGCGGCGCTGGGCTCGAGCGGGCTGTCCGCGGGCGATGTGAACCAAGCCGACCGACGCTTGGCGAACCTGCTGAGTAGCTTCCACGGCTTGAAGAACAACCTGCGCGCGCAGGGCAAGCAGATCGCCGAGCAGCTGTCGGACAGCGAGCGTCGCGCGGTGGAGATCGGCTTCGTGTTGAGCGGGCTTGGCCTGCTTCTCGCCGTGGCGGCGGCCCTCGTGATGGTGCGTACGCTGCGGCCCTTGCGGGTCTTGCGCGAGCACACGCGGCAGATCGCGGGCGGCGATTACGCGCGTCGGACCGGCATCGCGTCGCGGGACGAGATCGGCGATCTCGCGCGGGAGTTCGATGCCATGGCGGCCGCCATCGAGGAGCGCGAGCACAAGCTGATCCGGTCCGAGCGGCTGGCCACGGTCGGGCGCATGGCGGCGCACATCACCCACGAGATCCGCAACCCGCTGGCCTCGCTCGGCCTCAACGTCGAGCTGCTGGCCGACGAGGTGGGGGCAGACAACGCCGAGGCACGCAAGCTGGTCACGTCCATCGGGAACGAGATCGACCGCCTGAGCGACATCACCGAGACCTACCTGCGCTTCGTCCGCCTGCCGAAGCCGAAGCTGGAGCGCGAGGACCTGGGGGCCATCGCCACGTCGGTGCTCGAGTTCGCCGGCAGCGAGCTGAAGCTGGCCGGGGTCACCTGGAACGTCCGCCTCGAGCCGGTCCCTCTCGACGTGGCGGTGGATGAGAGTCAGGTTCGTCAGTCCTTGCTGAACCTGGTCCGCAACGCCAAAGAGGCGATGCCGGCCGGCGGCCACATCGAGGTGGACGTGGGCAGGGCATCGGACGGGATGGTACGCCTCGTGCTCGCCGACAATGGCGCGGGCATTCCCCGGGAGAACTTGGACAAGATCTTCGAGCCGTTCTTCTCGACCAAGGCCAAGGGGACGGGGCTCGGGCTGGCGCTGGTCCAGCAGATCATGCTCGAGCACGGGGGCCGCATCGAAGTCGACTGCCCCGACAGCGGGGGCACGCGCTTCACCATCTTCCTGCCGGCCGCGAAGCCAAACGCCGCGGACGCCGGAGAGTCCGCCCAAACCCTGACAGGCACGTCCTGATTTGTCCCGGGCGTCGTGCCCGGAGCCCCGGGAAGCTGCGGTTTTCGGGCGGTCCGCGCTTGGCGCGCTTTTCGCAAGGCGCGATAGCATACCGTTCCTGACCTGGTGAGGTGCCATCCATGACAAGGCGACTACTGCAACACCTTTGGGTCCTTCTGGGGCTGCTGACCGCGGTCTCTGGCTGCGGCGGCGGCGGCGACCTGGGCGCCACGTCGGGCGGCGAGCAGGACAACGGTCTCGCGCAAACCCAGATAAGCCAAGGCCAGGTACCAAAGTCGTCGGCCATCACCGTGGAGGGCTTGCTCAATCAGTACGATCTGCCGCTGGAGGGCGCGCCTTGCGCGAGGACCCTGTGCATCGACGCGGGGTGGGCCATCATGCCGGTGCTCACGGAAGAACGGTCCGTGGTGTTCGTGCAGATCGGGCTCTCGTCGGGGCTCGACGAGGCCACCTTCCGCCGCGCGCCCTTGAACCTCTCGGTGGTGGTGGACCGCTCGGGCTCCATGTGGGGGAGCAAGCTCGACTCGGTCAAGATCGCGCTCTCTCGCCTCATCGACCAACTCGGCGAAGCGGATCGTCTGTCCATCGTCCTGTTCGACGACCAAGTGGACGTTCTCGTCGAGCCGACCATGGTGACCAACAAGGACGCGCTCAAGAACAAGGTGGGCGACATCTTCGCTCGCAACGCCACCGACATGGCGTCCGGGCTGCGCAAGGGCTCGGAATTCGTCAAGCAGTACGCGGGGCAGCCCGGGATCGCGGATCGCGTGATGGTGTTCACCGACGCGCAGACCAACACCGGCGACACGGACCAGACCAGCTTCATCGGGATCGTGGCCAACAACGCCGCGCAGAACATCGGGTTGACCCTGTTTGGCGTGGGCACCGACCTCAACCAGGAGCTGGTGCTCGCCATTTCGCGCGAGCGCGGCGGTAACTACTTCTACCTGCAAGACGCGGCCAAGATCGCGGCCGTGTTCGACCGAGACTTCGACTACCTGGTCACGCCGCTCGCGTACGACCTGCACCTGTCGCTGGCGCCAGCCCCGGACTACGTCATCACCGCGGTGTACGGTTTCCCGTCGTGGCGCAGCGGCAGCACCACCGTGGATCTGGTGATCCCCACGGTGTTCCTCTCGCGCAACCATGGCGCCGTGGTGGCGCGGATGGATCCCGCCAACCGCAAGTGGCCGGAGGCGCAAGTTCCGCTGGCCTCGCTGAGCCTCTCCTACACCTCGGCCAGCGACGGCACCACGATGACCGATGCGCTGGAGGCCAGCTACCTCGACGCCGCGCCGCTCGGCGACAGCAGCATCTTCTATTCGCAGCGGGCGGTGCGCAAGTCGGTGGCGTTGGTGAACGCCGCGGTCGCGGAGATCCAGGCGACGCAGATGTACTGGAACAACAGGTCGAACGTCAGCAGCGCCGTCGCCCTGCTCGAGCGCGCACGCGCGAACCTCGTCAGTGAAGCCGGCGCCATCGAGGACGCGGATCTCATGACCGAGGCGGCAAACGTGCAGAAACTGCAGAACAACATGCAGGGATACTCATCGGGCGGCTATGGTTCGAGCCGTGCACAGGAGCCGATGGCCTGCTCGATGGGCGGGCAGACGTCGCCCCGCGGCCTGGCTTCCCTGGCCATGCTGGCGCTTGGCTTGGCGGTCGTGTTGCGTCGCCGCGCGCGACAATGATCTCGCACCACCTTGAGGTTGGGCTCGCCACCGACTACGATTCCGCTGTGTCTCCTCCGCTGGTCTCCGTCTCCGTCGATCTCGACGCCATCGCCTGCTACCACCGCATCCACGCGCTGCCCGAGGCGCCCTCGGAGGACACGCGTTTCGCGATCCTGCGGCGAGCCTTGCCCCGTCTGGGGGATCTGTTCGCGGCGCACGGCATCTCGGCCACGTTCTTCGTCGTGGGCAGGGATCTGGAAGAGGATTCCGAGGGCAAGGCCATCGTCGCCGAGCTGGCGCGCGCGGGCCACGAGATCGCCAGCCACACGTACAGCCATCCGTACAACCTCGTTCGCCTCGGGCGGGAAGGAATGGCGGCCGAGTTGGACCGCGCGCATGCGGCCATCGCCGACGCGTGCGTCTGTCCGCCGGTCGGCTTCCGTGCCCCAGGCTACGAGATCTCCGCGGAGCTCATCGAGCTGCTCGTCGAGCGCGGCTACCGGTACGATTCGTCGACGTTCCCGGCCATCCCCTACTACCTGGCCAAGGCAGCGGTGATGACTGCGATTCGCCTGATGGGGCGCGAGTCGGGCAGCATCCTCGGCAGCCCGAAGGTGCTCGCGGCGCCACGGGTGCCATATCGACCCGGAACCGGCGCCCCTTACCGGCGTGGCGAGCTTCCCATCGTCGAGCTGCCCGTGACCGTCACGCCGCTCGCCCGGCTGCACGTCATCGGCACGACCATCGTTTTGGCGCCCGAGTGGCTGCGGCGCCGCATGGTCGCGAGCGCGCTCGGCACTCCGCACTTCAACTTGGAGTTGCACGGCATCGACCTCGCGGACGCGGCGGCCGATGGCATCTCCTCCACGCTGGTCGCACGCCAGCCGGATCTGCGCGTGTCCTTGGCGCGCAAGCGGGCCGCGCTGGACGCGACCTTGTCGCAGGCGCGGGCAGCGGGCGCATCCTTCGTGACCTTGGCCGAGGCTGCCGAGCACTTCGCGAAGGCGTAGCCTAGTCCCACCGTCGGGGCTATGCTGCGCCGTCGATGGCTTGGTCCGAGGCCAAAACCGTGAGCGAGACGCCCAGCGCTGGTCGCGCTTTTGCCGCCACCGCGTACGACGCCGATCGTCCGCCTGCCCCGCAAGAGGCCGGCAGCGATCCCCTGATCGGCAAGCACATCGACCACTTCGAGATTCGCGGCGTGCTGGGCGAGGGCGGTATGGGGCGGGTCTACCTCGGGCACGATCTCTCGCTCGACCGTCCGGTCGCGCTCAAGCTGCTGCGCCACGAGCTGGCCGAGAATCCGGTGCTGACCAAGCGCTTGGTGGACGAGGCGCGCGCACAGGCGCGGCTGCAGCACCCGAACGTGGTCACCATCTACTACATCGGGCACTTCGAGGAGGCGCCGTACTTCGTGATGGAGTACGTGCACGGCAGGACGTTGGCCGAGGTGGTGGAGAAGCAGGGGCCGATTCCGTGGGGCGAGGCCACCGAGTACGTCATTCAGACCGCGAGGGCCTTGGCGACGGCGCAGGCGCGCGGGATGATCCACCGGGACATCAAGCCATCGAACATCCTGCTGTGCGAGCCCACGCCCGGCGTTCCCCAGGCGGAGGTCAAGGTGGCGGACTTCGGCCTGGCCACGTCGGAGGACAAGGCACATGGACGCTTCGTGGGCACGCCCTACTACGCCGCCCCCGAACAGATCGCCGGCGCCCCGACGGACTTTCGCAGCGACATCTACACCCTCGCGGTGACGTTCTACGAGCTGCTCACCGGTCGGGTTCCCTTCAAGGCGGACAACCTCGAGGCCATGGCCGAGATGCACCGGAGCGCCCCGCGGCCGTCGATCCCCGACGACGTCGCGCCATGGCGGCTGCGCCAGCTCATCGTGGAGATGATGGATCCCGACCCGCGCAAGCGACCGCAGAGCTACGACGATTTACTGTTCCGGCTGGAGTCGGTGCGGCCGAAGCCCCGCGTGGCGGCTGGCTTGCTTCCGCGCGGCGTGGCGCTGGCCATCGATCTGATGCTGTTCGCGCCCATCGGCCAGGTCACCGCGGCGGCCGCGGGGTGGTCGCAACAGGCGGCGACCCAGATCTGGCTCGTGCTCTTCGGCGCGTACTACCTGGTGACGCAGCGACTGTGGGGCAAGACCCTGGGCAAACGCCTCCTGGGGCTCCACATCGTCGGCACCACCCGCCGGGTCCGTTTGCCGGGTTTACTGCTGCGATTCGCGGTGGAGTTCTGGGGCCCCTTGGCCGCCCTGGTGATGATTCGGCTGCAGGTGGGCGCGGTGACCGACCTGCTCGAGGCCAAGAATCACCTCTTCGCCGCGGTTGGTGCGAGCCCCATGCCCATCTGGGATCTCGGCGTGGACGTGCTCCTGCGGACGATGCTGGTACCGAACCTGGTGGTCGCGGTGCCATGGCTCGGAGGCTTCTTGTTCGCGCTGGTGGACAAGGACCGGCAGACCTTGCACGACCGCGCGGCGCGAACCCGCGTGATCTACGAAGCGCGGGACTTGGTCGACGGCGAGGAACGCGAGGCGAGCCCGGGCTGAGGAGACAGCCGTGCCTCCCGGCCTCTCGGGAGCTACCTGGTATCCGCCGGGGGCGCCAAGCGCTCGGTCGGTGCTGCGCCGGTCGTGGCAGGGGCGATGCCGGGACTTGCAGGACGGACCTCGTCGGCGCCCTTGCTCGATGGCTCGCTCGTCGATGGGGCTGCTGCCGGGCTCGGCGTCCCCGCCCAGGAGCTCTCAGGGACGAGTGCGCCTATCGCCGGTGACCAGACGTAGTTCTCCAGCGGCCGTGCCTTCCTGGGGCGAGCCTTGGCGGATCCCGACACCTGCGGTTTGCGGTCGCTCTCGGCGGAATCTCGTCGGCCGGCCAAGGCTTCCGTGGGGCGCTTCTCGGTCTCGCGATCGGGGCTTGCCGCCGGCGTCGCCTCGGCCTTTTCCGCCTCGTCCGTGGGCAGCTGCGCCGGCTCGGCCGGACTCGCCGGAGCCGCGGCCGCAGCTGGGCGGGGCGCTGGGATCGTCACACCGGGGTCTTCCACCCGCTCGTGGACCGCGGGGGCGTCATCCGCCCTGGGACCAGTCTTGAGGAGGATGCCGCCGAGCAGCCCGACGCCACCGCCCAAGCACGCCGCGGCGGCGATCAGTCCTATGCTGGCGCCGCGTCGCCTGGGAATGGCATCGAAGGAGTCCGATGGTCGCGGGCCTGCGTCGTCCTCGAGAGGCACGACGGTATCTTGCCACGGGGCTTCGTCGCGCTGCTCTCCCTGGTGGGGCTGCTCTCCCTGCAAGAATAGGCGTTGCGTTGTCCGATCGAGCGGCGACGTCGAGCCGCCGGCAGACAGGCTCCCATCTTCTTTGTTGTTCGTGTCGAATGGCATTCTTCACCCTGTGGAGTCACCCAGGGACTTCAGCAATCGATGTGCCAGGCCATGCATACCGAGCAGATGGGAGGCGTCGCACGTTGCGTGCATGTCGCCACTTCGAAACCGGCGCAGAGTCTAGCGGAAAAGCAGCAGCTCGTAAATCGGGCGCGCCACCATTACCAGTTCGTGGCCCACGGGGCGCTAGCTAGAGCTTGTCGGGAAATTGCGGGCCGCGTGAGGGTGAGCGTGAGGGTGAGCGAGTTCGTGGGCGGTACGCGGGAAGACGGAAGGCGTGTGGCGAAACGCCCATCGCTCACGCTCCCGCGAGCCGCCCACGCAAGCCGCCACACGCTCCCCGAACACGCTCACGCGACCGCTCACGCTAGCCGGGCCGTGGCGAACCAGAAGGCCTGTC
>CAZYFU010000120.1:0-18913 GCA_964647025.1 uncultured Myxococcales bacterium
GAAGCTTGACCCGATGATGGGCAGGCCCATGTCCGCGGCCCGCGTTTGAGGAATGCCAGCGTGGCGCGCAGATCTGCGACATCCCGGGCATTGACCGGTCTGGCATCGAGCTGGCAACGCGAGCCCTTGCTGCTCGGCTTTGTCGAAGCAGGGTGACCATCGTCGTTCCCGCTGCCCGTCGGCAGGCCTGCGAGCGGGTCGTCGGGAACTTGTTGCTTCTGCCCGACCAGTCCGTCCCCGGACACCAGAAAGGAAACGAAACCCGATTGGGTCGCTGCCGTCGCGTGCGGCGTGGTGGACAGTACCCAAGCGGTGATGACGAATAGCAGTGCAAGTCGCATGGAAAACCTCCCTTGGCAAAGTTGGTTCGCAAAGTCAGGGCCAGGGTCGAGGTGTTGAACGCGCCATACCCGCAAGAAGATCTGCGGGAGTTCTCGGCACGTCTCGATTGCGAAACCGCGCGAGCGTGGGCGGCCGCGCAGAGGTCTGTCTGCTTCGCCCGCGCTACCGGTCGCTGCCCTCGAGGCGATCGATGCGACGCCCCAGCTCGCTCATCTCGCCGTTGATGCGAGCCAGTCGTCTCGCCACCAAGGCCACGTAGGCCAGGACGGCCAACCAAATGAACCCGTAGGCCAGTGCCACCATCTTCATGATCTCGTCTCCTCGGCCTGATCGAAGCGCGCTTCCAAAGCCACCAGGCGGGCGTGCGCGTTCTCGACCGCCATCCTCGCGATGAACAGGGTTATCCAGAGCGCAGTGAAGGCCAAAAGCGACAGCCAGAAGGCCGCGCGCATGCCGGGACCCAGCGTCGATACCACCGTGTTGTTCGGGTGGATGCTGCGGAAAAATCGCACGCTGAAGTAGACCAGAGGCACGTCGATGGCGGCGAACAACGAGAGCGCCGCCGCCAGCCGCCGTGCCGATGGGCCACCGTATCGCCGCGCGAGCACGTAAGCGATCAGCATCAACCAAAGCAACAGCGACGAGGTCAGTCGTGCCTCCCACTGCCAGTACACGCCCCAAGCCGCGCGCGCCCAGAGCGGGCCCGACACCATGACGCACAATCCGAACAGCACGCCCAGCTCGGCCGAGGCCAACGCGACCCGGTCACCCCGCTCCGAGCCGCGGAACAGATAGGACAGGCTGCCACCCGCACAGACGAAGGTGGACAGCAACAGCAGCCAGGCACAGGGCACGTGGAAGTAGAAGATCTTCTGCACCACGCCCATCACCTTCTCGAGCGGCGCGTCGGCGATGGCCTGACAGGCCAGCACCAGCAACACGAACGTGATACCGCCCGCCACGAGCAGCCGGGTTGTCTTGAAGGGTGCCTCGCTGGTCTTGCCGATGTTTGCCATGTGCAGACGGTGACTTTGTCAGGGTTGATGTTGGGGCGTGGACTAGTCGCCAGCGACCACGGGCTCGAACAGCCAAAGCCCCAGCGAGATATAGATGACGTCAGTTGCCAGAAGGAAACGCGCCCAGAACGCGACCGGGTCGAGGTCCGGGGCCAGCGGGTCGAACAGGCAAGTCGTGGCGCGGCTCGCGGCTAGCAGCACGGGAATTACGATGGGGAACATCAGGGCACCAAGCAGGGCGTCCCGGCTGCGCGCGCGCAGCAGGGCCGCCGAGAAGACGACCCCGCAGGAGGCGAAGCCCAGGGTACCGAGGACGAGGACCGCACCAAGCCAGATCGGATGGGTGAAGACCTCGGCCGAGAACAGGACTCCGACCAGGATGGCCAGCGGGATCTCGACTGCCAGCATCAGGGCCGCCGTGGCGATGAGCTTGCCGAGGTAGATGGCCGCGCGTGGGGTCGGCGAGAGCAGGAGCGAGCGTATCGACTCGTTCTCCCGCTCGCGGTCGAGGACGCGCGACAGCGCCACGGTCCCGGTGAAGAGCGTGGCGGCCCACAGGACGCCTGCTGCGGTGATGGGCCCCTGCGCGGGGTCGGTGACGTTGGCCATGGCGAAAGAGAACACCAGCACGACCAACGCGGCCGAGAACCCCATCGTGTAGAGGACCTCGCGGCTGCGGCCTTCGATACGCAGGTCCTTGCCCGCCACCAGCAGCGTGTATCGCCAGAAGCTAGCGCTCACGGAGCGCCTCCTCGTAGAGGGTGCGGACCTCGGCCGACGTGAACCCAGAGGGCTGTGTCTTGTCGGCGGCGACCCGGCCGCGCCGTAGCACCACGACATGGTTCGAGACCTGGGCCGCGGCATCGAGGTCGTGGGTCACCAAGATCACCAGGCGCCCTGCTTCGCGCTCACGCCCCAGCTCGTCGGTGAGCCAGCGGACGCCCAGCGGGTCGAGGGCCGAGGATGGCTCGTCGAAAAGCAGGATGTCGGGATCGTGGAGAAGCGCTCGCGCCAAAGCGAGCCTTTGCAGCATGCCGCGCGAGAACGTTCGGGCCGGCAGGTCGTGACGAACTCCGCCGAGGCCGACACGTTCCAGCATGCTGGCGACGCGGGCCTCGACATCCCCGAGGGCATAGAGCGCCCCGAACAGGCGCAGATTCTGCTCTGCGGAGAGGTCCGGATACACGCCAGGCTCGTGCCCCACGTACCCGATCGACTGTCGGGCGGTCCGGCTGGCCAGCATGGACTCGTCGTCCAGGCGGATCTCTCCGCTCGACGGTCTGACCAAGGTCGAGAGGATGCCGAGCAAGGTGGTCTTGCCCGCGCCGTTGGGGCCGACGATGGACGCGACCTGCCCCGAGACGAAGTCGAGCGTGACGTCGACGAGCGCTCGGTGGCGGCCGAAGGTCTTGCCGACCCGGGCCACGCACAGGCGGCGCTGGCTCATGCGTTCACCCGGCCTTGTGCGGGGCCGTCGCTCCACGCGGCCGCCTCGCGGCGACGATTCCCGCGGCGACGAGGAGGGCGACCAGGACCCCGGCGATCCATTTTCCGACCTCATCGTGCGTCGGAAGACCGCGGATGGTCAAGCGCAAGGCGTGGCCGGGAGCGATCGCATCGAGATCGAACATGCGTAGCTCGTTTCCGTCGTCGTCCCGTTGTACCGGTCGCGCGCGCAGGCCGGGCGCCGACAGGTCGATGGGGTACTCGGCGGGGATCAGGACCAACCCGCCCTGCATGGCGACGGGCATGGGCTGCACGATCTCGAAGTCGGACGCCCGGCGCGTCGCCAGCACATACGCCATTCGCACTTGCGTGACCGCCGCGGGCGACTGGGTCGGAGGCACCAGCGTCTTGAGCAACGCGCCGACGCCATCCTTGAACTCCAGCTCGGCTCCTCCGGGCAGCTTCTCGCCACCGGTGAAGCCATCGGGTAGGGGCAGGACCAGTCCGGCGGGGCCGGGATCGAAGACCTTGTCCGAGGTGTTCTCGACGATGAGGTTCTGCAGGACTCCAACGGCATCCTCGCGCAGCTCGACCATCATGCGCGAGCTGGCCGATATGCGCAGCACGGAGAGATCGCTCGTGCGGCTGGGGACGCGCAGCTCACCGCTCGACCCCTGTTTCTCGTCGAGGGTGAAGGCATCGGTGCCGATGCGCAGCCCATCCTTCTCGATGACCGCCCCATACTGCGTCTTCGGCCCGACCTGCAACTTTTCGAACCGCGCGATGCCCGACGGGTCGGTGGTGGCCTGGTCGAACTCGACCTTGCCGGTGCCAGTCTCGACGTGACCGAGAGAAACCCTGATCCCCGGCAGCTCCTTGCCGTCCTCGCCGAGCACGCGCAGCGTGACGGTGCCGGCGGGGAGCTCGGCCGTGCCCGCGACCTTGCCGGATCGGACTGCTATGACCTGCGCTTCCGCGGGGGCGCTGGGTGCACGCGCGGCTTGGCTGCCGGACATGTCCGACATCGCTTCGTCCGCCTTCGCTCCGACGATCATCAGAAGGCGCGTCCCGCCCTCGGTCGGCACGGTGAACCTCGTGCTGGTGAGCTGCTCGCCCTCGACGGTGGCCTCGGCCTGGAAGCTGCTGCCCACGGGGATTTCGGTGAAGATGGCGCGGCCGTCCTTGCCGCTACGGACGCGGTTCGACTCGAGCTTTCCGTCTGGCAGTGTCCACGTGCCAACCACCTCGACGTTCTCGATGGCCTCCGTCATCGAAGGTCTCGACAGCCGCACCGAGATGGTCCCCGTCGCCAGATCTGCGACGAACAGCGGCGCGCTGGTGGCACCGCCGTGATCGGGGGGCATCGATTGGGCAAGGGCGAGCACGGGCAAGAGCAGCAGCGCAATGCCCAGGGCACCCGGGGTGCGGGATCGGATCATGCCGCCAAGCTAGCATGGTCGCCGGGGCGAGGCCCAACCTCTGTGGCGCGACCCGAATGACGACCGTCTCACTCCGCTTTCACACCAAGGTCGGGGCTTCGCGCCGAACACCTAGCCGCGACCGTGGAAGTACTCGCGTGGTGACTTGCCCCGGTGTGTCCGGAACACGCGGTGGAACTGCGAGTAGCTGCCGAATCCGGCGGCCAGCGCTGCTTCGAGCAGGTTGGTGCCGCCGGAGTCGACCAGGGTCATGAAGTGCTCGAGGCGGAGCTGGTTTCGGTAGTCCACCAAGGACATGCCCATGCCCATCTTGAACACGCGAGCGAACCGGCTGAGGCTGACGCCCAGTTTTTTCGCAATGGCGGCGCCGCCCAGCGACGGGTCTTCCTGCAGCAGCTTCACGGCCGACGTGATGGCCGGGTGTCGCCGCGACGGATTGATCGACGCCCGGCCCAAGCCGCGCAGCCCCTGCAAGCGCAGGCCGAGCACGGTGCACAGCAACGCGGTGCGATCCTGTTTCTGCGAGTCGATGGCCGCGTCGGTCAGCCCGGCGTCGTTGTAGAGCATGCCCAAGGCGGCCCTCTCGGAGCGGATGGGCGTACACACCACCCAGCCTCGGCCGACGACCTGGGTCTCCTCGCGAAAGTTGTTGATGATGGGGCAGTCCTCCACCACGGTCCAATGGGCCTCGCCGGACAGGGCGCGCTCGAAGACGCTGTGGCCGTGGTCGCCCAACTGGAACATCGAATGATGCTCGTCGATGACGGTGCGGCGCAGGTCGGTGCCCCAGGTGCCGATCATGAGGTCGAGCTGGTCGTCGTACAGAAAGATGCCCGCGCGGACCAAGCCGATCTCGTTCAGACACAGCTCGACGGCCCGCTTCATGAGGTCGTCGCTGTCGTTGATCGCCAGCAGGTCGGCGAAGGGCAACAACATGTTGACCAATGTGGATGGCGCTTCGTTCGTGCGCCACTTGGGTATCGGTGCGTCTTTCCGGATGATAACGGACCAATCGATGCGTCGGCGGCCGGCCATCGCCCTCAGATTATCGCTGGCCGCGTCGGCCGACAAGCAGATCGGCGAAAAAGTCAGCAAATAATGCAAGGTTCTGTGATGCGTTCGCGAAGATGCTCATGCCACTTCAAGTCCCGAGCGCGAGCTCCGGTCGTTGCGCTCGTTGCGTCAGCCTATCAGCGGATGTCCGGGAGGGCGAGCCCGCGCCCCGAGGTTCGCTGGGCGTCGGCACGTCGCCGCTTTCGCCGTAAGATGGGGGGCCACCCCCCGTGGCTGCTCATTCGGAGATAGCGATGAACTGGAGAATCGGCTTCGGCAAAACCGCCCTCCTGGCCGCGACGTTGTTGGTCACGGCTTGCTTGGCACCCGGTCAAAGCTCGAACAAGCGTGCGAACACTCCCGCTTCGTCGGGCGCCGCGCACATCGAGGCCGAAGACATGCGTCGGACCGGCGGCAACTCGCTGGCTCGCGCGGGATGGCAGGGGGCCGTCCTCTACGAGAACAAGGATGCGCTTCGGACCCACTTCGCCTTCGGGGCCGCGGGGCGCTGGCGCGTCGACGTGCGTGGCTGCTCCAGCGACAAGCGGCCGGCGGGCGTCACCGTGTTCGTCGACGACCAAGCCCGCGCGGGGGGATGGTTCGGCTCGCGCACGCCCGAGGTGCTGACCCTGACCGTGGACATCGAGACCGCGGGGACGCACGAGCTCCGCTTGAGCCAGACCACCGACGTGGGCGAAAACGACGCCTACGTGGATTGGATCGAAGTCTTGTGGGGCGGGCCGCTCTTTCCGGCGCCCACGCCCCCCGCCACCGGCGCCGCGGTATCGCAAGAGTGGCGGAACCTGTTCGTGCTGCGTGGCTACCCCGAGGCGGCCGTGGCGCGCAAGATCGAGGAGGCGTGGCATTCGCTCTTCCACGGCGACCCCGACGACGAAGCCGTGTACTACGAGAAGGGCAAGAACGCCGACGGCGCGCTGGCGTATCTGACAGACGTGGGAAACGGCGACGTCCGGTCGGAAGGCATGTCGTATGGGATGATGGTCGCGGTCCAGCTCGACCACAAACGCGAGTTCGATGCGCTGTGGAACTGGGTGCGCACCTACATGGCCCACCCCGATCCCGAGGATCCCAACCACGGGTACTTCTCGTGGCAGGTGCGTCCAGACGGCAAGGTCCTGGATCCGATGCCGGCGCCCGATGGCGAAGAGTACTTCGTCACGGCGCTGTACTTCGCGCACGCGCGGTGGGGCAGTGGCCAGGGCGCCTACGACTACCGCGCGCAAGCCGATCAGTTGCTGGTGAGCCTACGCTCGCGCGAGCAGAAGGGCGGCGTCACGTCGATCTTCAACCGCGAGCAGCACCAGCCGCGTTTCACCCCCAACACCGCGGACTTCGCCAGCAACGGCGACCACACCGATCCGTCCTACCACCTGCCTGCGTTCTACGAAGTCTGGGCGCGTGTCGGTCCTCGCTCGGAATCCGCGTTCTGGCGGCAGGCCTCGCGGACGAGTCGCGACTTTCTCGAGAAGGCAGCCCATCCGTCCACCGGGCTGGTCCCCGACTACGCCGAGTTCGACGGGCGGCCCAAGGCACGCGAGGGCAATCCGGGCGGCGTCGATTTTCGCTATGACGCCTGGCGCGCCGTCATGAACTGGTCGGTGGACTACGCCTGGTGGGCGGCGGATCGTCGCGCGTGCGAGCGCAGCGATCGGCTGCAGGCCTTCTTCGAAGGGCAGGGGCTTTGGACGTACGTGAACAAGTACCACCTCGACGGACGCCCCATCGGCCGCGAGCGCTCCCTCGGGCTTGCCGCGATGAACGCCGTGGCCAGCCTCTCCGCCACGCACGCCAGAAGCTGGCGCTTCGTCGACGAGCTGTGGAGCGCTCGGCCGCCACGGGGGACGTGGCGCTACTACGACGGCATGCTGTATCTGATGGCGCTCCTGCACACGAGCGGGCAGTTCCGGCCCTATCTGGCGACCCGATGAACGCCGCCCCACGCTTTCGCGGGACGGCGCGGCGCCTTCCGCCCAGCGCCTAGGCTAGGACGTCGCCGTGGTCGACGACGGCGGGGCCGAAGGTCGCGGGTCTTCACCCATCAGCGAGCGCAGCAGTCCGTACAGGGCGAGCCCGGAGAGGCCGACGGTCAGCCCGCACAGCGCCAGCGTGGCGAGCTGAGCCGAAACCGGCATGTGCAGGACCGCCTTGCCCACGAAGGCCACGATGGCCGCCACGCCCACCGCCACCGCGATGCGAGACACGAGCGGCTGGCGAGCTTCCGACTCCTCTGCTCGCGTTGGCCCGAGAAGGAGGAGCGCCCCGAAGGCCATCACCAGGAAGCCGAGCCACATCCAGTCGACGAGCGGGTTGGTGACGAGCTTCAAGGCCACGGAACGTCGGGCCTCGTCGTAGCTGCCGAGGGTCAGGTACAGATCCTCGGCGATGCCTCGCCGGATCGCGACCTGACTGACCGGCTCGTTCGGTCGCGAGTCGTAGAAGTCGCGGCCCGGGTACAGGCGCCCCAGGCTGCGGCCGCCCGCCGACACGGCGATGTCGGCCACGTAGGTCTCCTTGACCAGCGTTCGATCCTGCTTGATGCCATCGAAGCGCAGGCGGTAACCGGCGAAGTCCTTGCTTTGGCCGACCCCGATGACCGCGGTTTCCTCCTGGTGGAAGGCCTGGCCCGCGAATCCGACGAACATCAGCACGAGCCCCATGTGAACGATGTAGCCCGCGTGGGGCTGCCGTGCCCGGAAGATGGTGCTCGCGAACGCGCTGGCGAAGGAACTGCCGGTGGCCTTCTGCCGGCTGCGTGCACCGCGGACCAGCTCCTGGACGATGACCGTCGCGACGAACGCGCAGACCGCGAAGCAGAGCAGCGCCGCGGGCGAGCGCGAGATGTGGGTGAGTCCACCCACGATGAGCATGACGGCGCCGGCCGCAATGGGAAGGAGCGCGCGCCTACGGGCCGCCGTCGCCTCCATGCCTCGCCACGGGAACAGCGAGCCGGTGCCGGTGAGCAGCAGCAATGCGATGCCCACCGGTACCATGGTGCGGTTGAAGAACGCCTCGGTCACGTTCACGCGCTCGTTCATGACGTACTCCGAGATGGTCGGGAACAGCGTGGCGACGAGGATGATGGCAGTGGCGATCACGAAGAACCAGTTGCCGATCCCGAACATCGCCTCGCGCGACAACACGGAGCCGATCTTGTCGGTCGGACGCAGCTCGCGCCTGCGCCAGAACATCAGGCCGAAGCTGAAGGTCAGGATGGCGAGCATGAAGATGCCGAAGACGTAGGCCAAGTGGATGTCCTTGCCGAAGGCGTGGACCGACTGCACGATGCCCGAGCGGGTCATGAAGGTGCCGACGATGGTCAGGAAGAAGGAGAGGATCACCAGCGTGAAGTTCCATCGCACGTACAGCCCTCGGCGCTCTTGCACCTTGGCCGAGTGGATCAGCGCCGTCGCCGTCAGCCAGGGCAGAAGCCCGGCGTTTTCCACGGGATCCCAGGCCCAGAACCCGCCCCAGCCCAAGACCTCGTAGGCCCAGATCATGCCGAGGACGAGCCCCAACGACAGAATGAACCAGGCCGCCAGCAACCAGCGCCTGACCAGCGGGAACCAGACGTTGCCGAACTTGCCGGCCAGGAGTGCGCCCATGGCAAAGGCGAAGGGAATGGTCAGGCCCACGAAACCCGCGTACAGCGAGGGTGGGTGCGCGACCATGTACGGGTTCTGCAGCAGCGGATTCATGCCCTGGCCGGTCGCGGGTTGCGACACCAGGAAGGTGTCGAACGGGTTCTTTTCGTAGACGACCAAGTAGAGGAAGAAGTCGCACACCGCCATGAGGACCGTGATGGCGTAGGCGGTGATTGCGACATCGCGCCGATGCAGCGTGCGCACCGCGATCGCCGAGCACAGGGCGAGCAAGAACACCCAGAACAGGATCGAACCGTCGAGGCCACCCCACACCGCGGTCAGCTTGTACGCGAAGGGCTGTCCGGCCTCCGAGTAGTGCTGGACGTACTTGATCGAGAAATCGCTCGAGGTGAAGGCATGCACCATGGTCGCGATGGACATGCCGAGCATGGCGGCCAGCAAGTACACCGCCGCGCGTCCGGCGCGCAGCAGGCGCTGCGAATCGCGACGAATCCCCACCAGCGACGCCACCCCGGCCAGCGTGGCCACGACAAAAGAGACCAACAGCGTAAGGTTTCCGAATGCAGCCATAGGCAACTCCGACGCCTGAAAACTTCTTGAGACAAGCTGCCCGAAGAATGCCGGGTCAGAATGTAACGGCAGGAAAGATGCCCTGTTTTTCACGTGTGTGCCAGGGCTATACTCCTCGCCAATGTACGTCAAAACCCGTCACCTCCTCTCGCTGTCTGCGCTCGTGCCCATGCTGGCGCTGCTCGGCGGCTGCGCCGGTCTCCGGCTGCAGATGGTCGACCGCTCCGTCCAACGTCCCTCGAACATCGCGGTCTACTTCACGGTCGACACGACACGTGGCGAGCCCGTCCCGGATCTCACCCCCGCGGATTTCCACATCTACGAGGACGGCCACCCCGTCTCGGTCTTCGAGAGTCAGCAAACCATCCTGCAACCCGAGGTCGCGGCCGCCCACTACACCTTGTTGCTGGTCGACATGAGCGGCAGCGTCGTCGGCTCGCCGGACATGGACAAGGTCGTCGCCGGGGCGGCTTCCTTCGCTCAGCGGGTCAGTCGCTACCAGAAGCTGGGCGTCTACGCCTTCGACGGCAGCCCGCGCGTCTCGCAGATCTCCGCCTTCGGCGCCGGCAATCCGCAGGGCACCCTGAACGCCTTCGCTGGTTTTCAGCCCAAGGATCCGTCGACCAACCTCAACGGCGCGGTCGTCGAGGCGCTCAAGATCCTCGACGCCCAGATGAGCCAGTCTCAGGTCCCGCTGCGCTTCGGGACCCTCGTGGTGTTCACCGACGGCACCGATCACGCGGCCCGCGTCTCGCGCGAGGCGCTGCACGATGCCTTGAGCAACGCCAATGTCGAGGTCTACGCCATCGCGGTCGGCGCCGAGGTCAACGACTCCGAGATCCGCGCGATCGGCCGAAACGGCACCTTCACCTCGAAGAGCTCGGCCGACATCCAGAAGGGCTTCGAGGAGATCGGGCGGCGCATCGAAGGCTACTCGCGCCGCTACTACCTTCTGTCCTACTGCACGCCAGCGCGTGCCGGCGCGCACCAGGTCGAGATCGAGGCCGTCAAAGGGGGCATGCGCGGCCGTCTGCAATACGATTTCAAAGCCGATGGCTTTGGTCCCAATTGCAACCCGAACCAGAAGCCCGCGTTCAGCACGCGCCATCCGCGAACGACGCCGTTGCCGCAGCCCAAGAACCGGGACAGGTGACCGCTTCGAGCAAGCACGGCGAGAGACGCGCCTTCGTCGAGCCGCTGTTCCTCGGGCTGGCGGCGCTCTCGTTCGTCGCTCTGGCGCGCTACCACTGGCAGCACGTCGCCGATGACGCCTTCATCGCATTCAGGTACGCGCGCAACCTCGTAGCAGGACATGGGCCGGTCTGGAATCCCGGCGAAGCGGTCGAGGGCTATTCGTCGCCGCTTTGGCTCGGGGTGCTCGCGCTCGGCCAGGCATTGCGAGTGTCTCTGCCTGCCTGGGCCGGGGCGGCCGGGCTCGTCTTCCTGGCGCTCACGCTGTTCCTCGTGCACCGGTCGTGCCTCGCGCTGTCAGGTCACCGTATGGCCGCCGCCGTGGCTTGCGTGGCCGCGGCTTTGATCTACCCACTCGCGTACTGGGCGGAGGCAGGCCTCGAAACGTCGCTGATCGCGGCTCTGATGACCGGGGCGGTCTGGTCGTTGGTTCGCGGCTCGACCACCTGGGCGGTGGTGGCGGCCTTCCTCGGGATCGCACGACCGGAGGGGCTGTTCTTGGTCCCCGCGCTGGCCGCGGCCGCGGCGTTCTCGGCGGGGCGAGGCATCGTGCGGCCTCGCCAAATCGCCCTGGCCTTGTTGCCCATGCTCGGCTGGCTGCTGTTCCGCCGCGTTTACTACCATGATTGGTTTCCCAATCCGTACTACGCGAAGGCGACCGGCGCGCTCTGGACGCGGATCCAGGCAGGCCTGCTGTATTCCACCTGGGCCATCGTCTTCGGGCTTCTGACCGCCCTTGCGACCTGGCTCGCGGGCGCGCTGGACCGCAAGACCGGCGCCGCGCTGGCCTTCCTCGCCACGTGTTTGGCCATCGTGGTCGTCGAGGGGGGCGACTGGATGTGGCACGGCCGCTTGCTTGCGCCCCTCGTTCCTGCGTTGGTGGTCCTTGCGGTAGGCGCCATCGCGAAGGCCGCGCCGCCTCGCCGTTGGATCGCGCTTGGCGCGTGCTTCCTGTCCTGGGCCGCCTTCCTCCCGAGTGCGCAGGTGGCCTTCGACGCCTTCGTCGGCCGGCGAATGCCGTCGTCGTCTTTCCAGGAAGGCACACTCGCCGAGGCTTCGGCGACCGCGGCGGCTTTCATCGCCGACCACTACCCGCCCGACGTCACGATCGCCGTGAATCACGCGGGCGCGTTGCCGTACGCCTTGCCCAACCCGGCCATCGACATGACCGGACTTTGCGACTGGCACATCGCCCACGAACGCGAGGGCGGCGTGCACCAGAAGTTCGATGCCGCGTATGTGCTGGCCCGCAAGCCGAGGCTGGTCGTCCTCAACAGCGCCACGGAGCCGGGCACCCACGGCACCTGGTACCACCCGGGCTATTGGGAAGGCGAGACGGCCTTGGTGAATCGCCCAGAATTCGCCGAGAGCTACCGCCCGGTCGAGGCATTCTGGGTCTGGCGCTGGGCCGCCGACGTGCCGAGGTATCTGGTGCTATTCGAGCGCGTGGCGGACGGAACCTGAGTCCGGCCGGCTACGCCATGCTCGCCAGCTTCACGCGCAGGATCGCCTTGAAGTCGGCGGCGCCGTTTCCGGCCAGGGGGATGTCGAGCCAGAGCAGGGAAGGGCTGCCGTGCGCGCGCTTGCGGGCGAGCTGGCCAGCGGGGGAGAGCTTCTTCCAGTCGACCGCAGCCGACGCGGCGGCCGCCAGCGAAAGGATGCCCACCGGTTGGTCGCCATGCAGGAGCAGGGAGCAGAGCGGCTGATCCTTGATCAGGTAGCGCAATGCCCACCCGGTCTTCGGACCATAGAAGAAGACGTCCTCTTTCATGTCCGTCTGGCGAAGCAGGAACGATCGCGCCATCTCGAAGCGCTTGCCCAAGGCGATGGGAAGCCGCGCGGCGAATGCGGCGGCCGTCGGAGGCTGGTTCTTCTTGGGGAACGCAACCTTGACCGCCGCTTTGGGCGGGGCGCTCTCTTTGGCTGATTTGGAGGTCTTGGGGGCGGTGGCGCGCTTCTTGTCAGGTTGCGGGCTTTTCATTCCGTTTCGCCATGTAGTTGCGGGCGTAGGCGATCATGCCGGGCAAGAGCGACAGGAAGATGATCAGGATGATGAGCTTCTCGATGTGCTTGGTCACGTCTGGCCACACCGAAGCCAGCCCATAGCCGATGGAGGTCATGCTGACCACCCAACCGATGCCCCCGAAGACGTTGTAGCTGACGAAGCGGCGGTAGTTCATGTCGCCCACGCCGGCCACCACTGGCGCGAAGGTGCGGATGATGGGCATGAAGCGGGCGATGATGATGGTCTTACCGCCATGCTTCTCGTAGAACTGGTGCGTGCGGATGAGGTGCTTCTTGTTGAAGAGCAGCGAGTTCTCGCGGGTGAAGATCTTGGGCCCGGCCTTGCGGCCGATGTAGAAGCCCACTTGGTCGCCCACCACCGCCGCGATGGACACCGCGATGTTCAGCCACACGAAGTTGAGCAGCGGCTTGCCGGCTGGGTTGGCCGAGGTGCAGAACACGCCGGCCGTCACCAGGAGCGAGTCACCCGGCAGGAAGAACCCGATCAGCAGCCCGGTCTCGGCGAACACGACGGCAACCAGCGCCAGCAGTCCTCCTGCGCTGATGATCCCCTGGACGTTGTAGATCTTGTGGAACAAGTCTATGAGCTGTTGCACGGGTACTTCCTTTGCCTCCGGTTGACGGGAAGGCGGTAAACTGCACTGCCGGACGAAATAGCGCAAGTGTGTGCTGTCACGGCCGACCTGGCGCGACGGGACTTCCGCCGCGGCCTGAGCTATAGCAAGGGTCAAGTTCCCGGGCCATTGGGCCGATGCCTCCTTTGGGCAGGTCGGCGCGAACTGGGTGCAGTGGTTGCTCGACTTCTGCCCGGATGTCGCAAAGGAACAATGGAGGGACAACTCGTCGCCGGACAGTGGGTCGAGGTCTCGATGGAGGACCTGCCGACCCCGGTTCTCCTGAACGGATTCGTGCTCAGCCTGCGCCCCAGCGAGGTCTTGCTGACCTTCCCCGAGCTCCTGGGGCCTCCGGACGGGCTTGAAGCCGAGGCGCGTGCCATTGTGCGGTATAGCAACTCGGCGGGGAACTACACGGCGTTGGGGCACATCGTTCGCGTGGCGTCCGGCCCCCCTGTGACGGTCACCCTCAAGCGCCTGGTTCCTCTGGGCACCGATCCGCGTCGCACGCCGGTTCCATGTCCGACGCTTCCCGTGGCGCTCCACATCGTGAAGTCCCGAGTAGCCGTGCCGTTCGGTCCGGAGGGCGTTCCGGGGTTGGTACAAGACATGAGCGAGACCGAGATGCTCCTCGAAACGTCGATCCTGTTATCGGTCGGCGACACGTTGCGCTTGGGCCTCGGGACCCAGCTCGCCACGGCCGTGGTCTCGGGGCGCGTCATCCGAGTCTCGGAGAGCGAGCGCAGGCCGCGGGGGCAGTTCCGCGTGGGCGTCGAGCTCGTCTTCGCGACGGATCACGAGCGCGAGCACTGGATGGAGCTCGTCCAGCGCTGGCGCCACGGCCTATTAAGGTAAGGACGCGCCGGACTCGCCCAGCGCAGGCCGGCTCGGCCCGGCTACCTTCGCGCTCGCCGCCGCCTGCGGGCTGTGTTGTACTGCCAGCTCATGCCAGACCAACGCCGACTCGGACCGGGTGCAGCCACCGCGCTCGTGGTGGCGAACATGGTGGGCACCGGGGTGTTCACCACGAGCGGCATCTTGATGCGGATCCTGGGCTCGCCCTGGCTCGTGCTCCTGACCTGGCTGCTCGGCGGGGTGATAGCTTTGCTCGGGGCGCTGTGCTACGGGGCGCTGGCGGAGAAGATCCCCGAGTCTGGTGGCGAGTACATCTTTCTATCGCGCACCTTGCACCCGATGGCGGCCTACGTGGCGGGGTGGCTTTCGCTCATCGTCGGTTTCGCCGTGCCGCTGGGGGCGCTGGCGTATGCCTTCGCCGAATACCTGCAGCCTTGGTTGCCCGCCGGTGTGAACCCCAAGATCGTGGCGACGCTGCTCATGGTGGGCGCCTCGATGCTTCATTTCGGTTCGGTGACGTTCGGGGCCAAGGTGCAAGCGGCCATCGTCATCGCCGAGGTCGTGCTCATCACGCTCTTTGCATCGTTCGGGCTCGGTCGGCTCTACCCGGACGGCTTCCACACCGCGCCCGTGGCCGGCAACTTCGGCAAGATGGGGCTCGGGCTGGTCATCGTCTCCTTCAGCTATCTCGGTTGGAACGCGGCGGTGTACATCGGGGGCGAGGTCAAGGATCCCGCGCGCAACCTCCCGCGCTCGCTCATCCTGGGCACGTCGATCGTGACCTTGCTCTACATGGCGATGAACGCCCTCTTCGTGTTCGCGGCGCCGGCGGCGCAGCTGGCGGGGCGCATCGACGTCGCCCACGTTGCCGCGGAAGTGGTGGGCGGACCACTGCTGGCCAAGGCGGTGTCTGCGTTGGTCTCGCTGGCGCTGGCCCTGTGCGTGTCCGCGCTGACCATGACCGGACCGCAGGTCGCGGCTCGCATGGCAGGCGATGGGATCCTTCCGCGCTGGTTTGCTGGCCGCCCGGGACATCCGCCGCGCCTGGCCCTGGTTCTGCAACTGGCACTCGGCCTTCTCGCCCTGTGGACCGCCACCTTCGAGCACATCCTGACGTACGTGGGCTTCACCCTCGGCATCAGCACCATCGCCACCATCGTGGGACTGTGCCGGATGCGCATGAAGGAGGGCCCGTCGATGCGGGTGCCTGGCTGGCCGTGGGTGCCGGGCCTCTTCTTGGCCTTCGGCGCGGTCTCGACCAGCGTCACCGTCGTACAGCGGCCGCTCGAAGGGCTGGTGGGCCTCGCGACCTTGGGTGTGGGCGTCCTGGCGTTTTTCCTCCACAAGGGCCGGCGGACGGCCTGACTCGAACGGATTGCCTCATGGTTTCCGGCGTGTGCACGGCCGCGCTGGGTCGCCGGGGGGCGAGGACGCTTGCCTCCACCGATGAGACGGTTGGAAGTCGCGTAGCGCGGCTGATAACCTAGGACACCCCGCGAACGAAGCCATGAAGAAGAAAGTGCCGCCGAGACCTTGGTTCTTTCCTCGTCCCATTCTGCTGCTCAGCACGCGCGACGCCGCTGGCAGAGACAACATCATCACCGTCAGTTGGGCAGGCGTCGCCAGCACGAAGCCACCGATGGTCACGGTGTCGCTGCGCAAGTCCCGCCACAGTCACGCCGTCATTTCGTCGACCAAGGAGTTCGTGGTCAACATCCCGACCTCCAAGCAGGTCGATGCGGTCGAGCTGTGTGGCAGCAAGAGCGGCAAGGAGATCGACAAGTTCGCCCTCACCGGATTCTCGAAAGAAACGGCCAGCGTCGTCACGGCGCCGCTCATCGCCGAGTGCCCCATCAACCTCGAGTGCCAGGTCAGGCACAGCCTGCCCCTCGGTAGCCACGACCTGTTCGTCGCCGAGGTGGTCAAGACCCACGCCCATCACACGCTGATCGGCGAGGATGGCGGGCTCAACGCGCACGAGCTCGACTGCCTGGCGTGGGGCGACGGCGACTTCCTCCGGGTGCTCAAGAAGACCAAGCACGCCAGCCGGTCCTTGAAAACCCTGTAGTTGTCTCGTTGTGTCTTCGTCGGAGGCGGCGTCGACGCTCCTCGTGTATCCTGGAGCCATCGTCGCATGACCGAAGCATCGAAAGACCCCAGCCCACGTGCAAAGTCCTGGGGATCTCGCAAACGTTGGTGGGCGTACGCCGTGGCCTTGGCACTGGTGCTGGCTCTGGCGGGGTTTCTTCTCCTTCGAGGGTCGGAGCCGGATGAAGCCGACGAGGCCACACCCCAGCAGGCGGTTTACAAGATCAAGCGAAAGGTCGAGCCGCCGAGGCTCGACATCGAGTACCACTTCGATCGCAACGCCATCGCCGACAGCCGAATCGTCGGCAAGCAGCTCCTCGCGCTCACGACCTCCGGCAACTTGCTCACGCTCGACGCCGAGACCTTCGCCGCGCGAAACGAGCGCGTGCTTCGCCGACGCGCCACCTGCTTGGGGCCGGCGGACGAGACCCACGTGCTGGCGGGGATCGCCAACGGCGTCCTCGTGCGTGTGTCCGTGAAGGACCTGTCCATCGAACGGGTCGGGCAGGTGCCGGGGATCCCGCGCTGGATTGGCGTTCGCGCGACGGACGGCGGCTTCGTCACCGCGTATCAGCCCGAACGGCGCGTGGACAGCAGGGTCCTGGTCGCAGACGAGGGACACGGCCGCACCTTCGACGCGGGCGTTCGCCCCATCCTGTTCTTGGACAGCAAGGATCGTCTTTGGATCGCGAGCGGCGACACAGTCCGTTCCGTCGATCTCGCAACAGGGACGCACAAGGACCAGCTGAACAAGGGCGGATGGGCTGGCCTTCGTGGTTTCGTCGAGCTTTCGGACGGGCAGATCTGGGCCTTCGGTGGCAGCGACCGGCCGGGCGGCCTGTCGAGCTTCGTGGTGCGAGTTGCGCCCGATGGAAAGTCGACTCCGCTCTTCACGGCGGCCGCGAAGCCTCGATCGTCGGCCGAGCCGCGCACCACCATCACGCACGTGCTCGAGGATCTGGCGGCGGGGCAGGTGATCGTCGTCTTGCGGGACAACGTCCTCGTGAGCGATCGGAGCTTGTCGAGCTGGAAGTCGCTCGACGGCATGTCCGCCGCCGGACGGGAGGCGGATGCGCTGTCTGCGCGAGGTCATGCGCACCTGAGCGAGAAGCGCGTGCTTCTCGGCCTGATCCGGGGTGGCGTCATGGAGGTCACCGGCGAGTTCGCGCGACGCCACGCGCTTACGGGGCAGTACCCGGTGTCGTCCCCGTCCGAGATCGTGCGTCTGTCAAGCGGCATGGCCTTCTATGGCGACGGTGGCCCCGCCTACTACGTCGATCGGGCCTGGCGTCCATTGCCTGACCCCATCATGCCTCCCGCCGAGCTCACGGGCCCGCTGCGGTCCGGCGAGTCCGAGCGCGGTTGGGCCGCAACCACCACGATTCCCATCGAGGGCGAGGTCAGCTACGTCATCACCAAGGCCGGCCCGCCGCGCCACTACATTGGACACATACACGGATTGCGCGACGTCTTCCTGACCGCGCGTTGGGATGGGGCCGTGTTGACCGTGCTTGGGCGCGAGGATCTGCCGATCGAGCCCGACGACACCTTCATTACTCCCGACAAGCAACTGTGGAACGTGGACGACCAGGGACTGTGGAGCTTCGACGGCGGTCGGTGGCGCATGGTCATGCGGATTTCTCCCGAGGCCAACGCACATCGCGGAGCGCGGGTAGCGGCCGAGCGTGGACGGGCGGGCGGCCCGTCGCGTTCGTCAATCGGCGACCCTCTCCGTTTCGCGAACACCTGGCGATCGCCTTTCTACGGACTGCCGCGCAGCTCGCCCAGCTGGTCTCTCGTGCGCCTCGACAGCAACGAAGCGGGCGGCGTTCCTCTCATCGACGAGATCCCCGTCAGGATCGATGGCCGTCGCGTGCTGTTGCGCGATCTTGCGTCGTGGGGCAACACCAAGGACAGCCTGCTGCTGGCGACCAACCGTGGTCTGTGCTCGTTCAACATCAAGTTCGGCAACTGCGACATCAGGCGACCCGAGGGCCTGGATGGCGAGGGCCGGATCTTCATGCGGGATGGAACCAAGCGCCTGTGGCTGGGAGGACAAGGCCTGTGGGTGCTTCGCGACGACAAGCAGGCGGATCCCGTTCACCCGTCGATCCCCATGCTGTCCGACACCGACGTGGTCGCGCTGGCGGAGATGCCCGACGGACGGTTGGTGATCGGGACCGCGGACCGAGGCGTCGTGTTCCTCTCCATTCCGCAGGGCTGGTTTCAACGTCCGGCCGACGAAGGCACCCGATTGGAGCTGTGGGAATCGACCCGACCACACGAGCCACTGTTTGGCGACCGCAGCGTGGTATTGCAGCTGTGCGCGGGCAAGACCGGACAGCTGTCCGACGAGGCCATGGGGCAGCTCATCACCGGTGCCCGCGAGATCGCCGCGCGGCTCGGCGGCCGGACGCGCGTCGAGCTGGAGGACAACTACGACGACAGACCCGACGTCGCCATCCGTGGCGCCGATCCTGAGACGGTGCTGAGCGAGGCACGACAGCTCTTGGACAAGCCGGCCTTCAGAGGAAAGCTCAAGGTGCACAAGCGCTTCGGCGCCCCCGGAAGCGAGAGCGTCGAAGTCGTCTCCTGTCACTAGCCCAGCCAAGGAGACCCCCCGGCTTTGCCGGGGAGGCAGGCACAGTTTG
>CAZYFU010000121.1:0-18694 GCA_964647025.1 uncultured Myxococcales bacterium
TGTTGAAGTTGTAGGCCGGGACGGCGAACTTGCCGGCCATGGCGGCCTTGAACATGGAACGGGTATTGACGAGCCCAATTTCCTTATAGAGAGCATTCTCTGACATAGCGTTTCTCGCTCCTTGGTCCGTTGTTTACTTCTTGTTGAGGATCTTCGCGACGGAGGGTGCCTGGAAGCGGTCCTGCGTCGGCATTTCGCCCGCGAGCGGGCGGCAGTACTTGAGGAACGCCTCGGTGACGTTGTTGCCCTCGGCGTTGATGAAGGACTCGTCCATGTGGCGCGTCTTGGCGGCCACGGCGTCGAGCGGGATCAGTTCGTAGGTCACGGCGTAGTCGCCCACGCGCTTGATCGCCACGGAACCGTCCGCGTTGTGAAGCGCCGCCATCTGGACCGCCTTCTGTCCGACGGAGCGAGCTTCCTCGGCGTCGGTCTTGCTGATGCAGCCCAGGAACGAGCGCTGCAGGTAGCCGAGGGTATCGGCGCGGATGCGCTTGATCTTGGTCTTGGCCTTGATGAGGTCGGCGAGCAGGTCACCGAGCGCGCCGGTGCCGGAGAGCTGCACGTTGCCGTGCGAGTCCTTCTCGGCGCCCTTGAGCGTGGTGATGATGGGCGCGCCGGACTTGTCGCTGATGCCTTCCGACACGGCGATGATGCAGCGGCCGTACTTGTCGTAGACCTTCTGCACGTCGGCGATGAACTTGTCGGTGTCGAAGACGCGTTCGGGCATGTAGATGAGGTGCGGACCGTCGTCCTCGAACTTGCGTCCCAGGGCGGCAGCGGCGGTCAGGAAGCCCGCATGGCGGCCCATGACCACGCCGATGTAGACGCCGGGCAGGGCGCGGTTGTCCATGTTGGCGCCTGCGAAGGCTTGACCGACGAACTTGGCGGCCGAGCCGAAGCCGGGGCAGTGATCCGTGCCGACCAGGTCGTTGTCGATGGTCTTCGGCACGTGCACGCAGCACAGGTCGTAGTTGGTGAGGCGCGCCTGCTCGTTCACGATGCGGCAGGTGTCGGACGAGTCGTTGCCGCCGCAGTAGAAGAAGTAGCGGATGTCGTGCGCCTGGAGAATCTTGAACATCTTGGCGCAGTACTCGACGTCGGGCTTGTCGCGGGTCGAGCCGAGACCGGCCGCGGGGGTGACGGCCACGTCTTCGAGGTTCTGGGTGGTCGCCTCACCGAGATTGATGAAATCCTCGTTCAGAACGCCGCGAACGCCGTGGCGCGCGCCGTAGACGTGGGTGATCTGGGGGAATCGACGGGCCTCGAGCACGACGCCAACCACGCTCTGGTTGATGACGGCGGTCGGGCCGCCGCCCTGCGCGACAAGGGCTTTTCCGGTCAGGTTTGCCATTTCTTTCTCCGATTGTTGCGAGAAACCCTGGGGGGTTCTTCTACTCCTGCGAGGAGGCCGTCGGGCCGAGCCCGCCGACGTCACGCAGGGGTAAATCTTGGGACTGTCCGGGCGGGAACAATAGTCGGGGTCGACCGGGTTGACTACTGCATTTTTCGTGCATCGGGCCGCGCGCTGCATGGGGGCGTAAGCGCGCAAAACCAAGGCGGAAGTGCGGACCTGGGCCGTGGCTCGCCGTCACGGAACCCGATGACGCGAGCCAGGGACCGAATCAGCGGACCGGCACGTCCGAGCGTCTGACGATGGCGTGGGTGCCCGTGCTCACCAGCAGGGCCCGCATGGCGTCTGCGCAGAGGGGCGACTCGAGGCCGAGCGCGCGACTACTCTTTCACGGGCCACGGGGTTGGCGTCGAGCCTGCGCCGGGTGGCGTCTTGGTGGTTGGCGGCTTCGCCGGTGCTGGCGCGGGGGCTGGCTCTGGCGCGCTGGTCAGGGTGATGCCGCTGCAGACCGCGTCCCGGTTCGGAAACCAGATGGTCTTCGGATTCTCGCAGGCGCGGCGGTAGCGATCGGCCAGGCGCTTGGCTTGCTTCGAGCCGGCGGTGAGCTTGGTCGGCGCGCATTTGCGCGAGGGATCGCACGAATACGCGCCCCAACCCTCGGCGCCGTTGTGTCCGATCGCGAACACGGTGACAGGCCCGATCTCGACCATCGGGATACCAACGACGTATTCCGTTCCGAGGTTGGGGAACCCGCTCTCGATGGCGCTCGCGGCGCAGCGGCGGGCATCCTCGGCGCTCACGTCCTTTATCGTCGCCTCCAAGCCGCCGCGGTCGACACATGGCTCTTCACCGTGCACGGTCCAGCTTTCGAGGCCCAGCGCCTTGTTGATCGCCACGATGACGTTGGTCATCTCCTTGGCCACTTCGGGTTGCAGCTTGGTCACCGGCGAGGCGGCAATCAGGAGACTGCACGCGATGGTCGCAAACATGCGCGGATAATACCTAAAAGCCCCTGCCGGGCACGCGCCTTTCAGCCGGACAGGCGGGCCGCGACCTGCTCTACGCGCGCGAGGATGGCGCTGGCGCTCGGCACACGGGCGTAGACGTAAAGTGACGCCGGCACTTCGTCGGGAAGCACCTCTTCGCTCACACGCAGGTGCTTGCTCACCGCGAAGACGATGGCCTCGCCGAGGCCGCGTTCCGCCATCTCCACGCGCTTCCACACGGCCGCTCGGCTCCAGAAGCCGAGCACCTCGAAGTAGACCCTCTTGCCTGTCTCGCGGTGGACGAACTGCAGGTCCGGTACGCAGACGCCGATGCCGGGAACGTCCAAGATCGCGTCCGAGGGAGAGACCAGCCACGGCGACGCCCGCTCGCGCAGATCCGAGAGCAGCGCCGCGACGTCGTCGGGCAACACCTTCGGCGGCGCGGCCTCGGAGACCTCCCAGTCTCCGCTGCGGGCGTGGTATTGCAGCGGGCGGCGGTCCTTGCCCCAGCGCAGCTCGGCGGTCACGTCCCACTGGGCGCACGCCATGATGGCGGGCAGGGCCAGGGCCAGCCGCAGGCCGTACTTCGTGGTCTGCTCGAACATGCTGAAGGGGCCGTCGATATCGATGGCGTAGCCGCGGCCCCGCTCGAGCTTGGCGATGGTGTGAAGCAGCCGGTGGAATTTCAGCCTGCGGAAAAGATCGCGATACCCGCCGGCGTCGCTGCAGAACACGCGCGCGCGCACGCTGACCGCGCGCAGGAGGACGGCCTGGTGCTGCGAGAGGTCGTAGCTCGCGACCAGCGCGTCGGCGCCCGGCAGACGCGCCTGCCGCAACACGTGGGCGGTGGGCAGATCCGCGTACAGCGCTGCCTCGAGGGCGGCGGCCGAGACCTGCCTTCCGGCGGCGGCCTCTTCTAGCAGGGCGTCCCGGTCGAAGGCGTGGTGGCCCTGCTTGCGGCGGTCCGCGGCGCGCAGAAACACGTCGCGCCTCAGCGCCACCGGATCGAGCTCGCTCCCTTCGTCGAACTCGCAGGCGTCGAGCGCGAGCTTCCACAACCCTCGGGCCAGCCGGCTCTCTGTCGGTGCGATGGGGACCTGGCTCCACGCCTCCGTCAGCGCTCCGCGGGAGAGCCCGATGTGGCCCTTGATGAGCGCGAGTATCGTGCCCGCCAACTCGCGCGCCCGCGCGCGGTCGGGCTCGCTGAGCGGAACCACCTGCAAGCGCTCGCCCCGGCGGCGCACGTGAACCAGATCAACGGTAAGCAACGTGGTCTCGACGCCTCATGCTGGTCATGGATTCGCTGGTACCGCCGGTGACCAGCTCGTAGAGGATGGCGCGCTTGCCTTCGCCTTTGCGCAGAATTCGCCCCAGGCGCTGCACGTGCTCGCGCACCGACCCGCTGCCCGACATGACGATGGCGACGTTGGCTTCCGGGATGTCCACACCCTCGTTCAGGACCTTCGAGGTGGCGATGGCCGAGTACGCGCCGCGGGCGAAACCTTGCAGGATCTTGCTGCGCTCGCTGACGCGGGTGTGATGGGTGATGGCAGGGATGAGGAACCTTCGCGACAGCAGATACACCGTGGCGTTGTCTTGCGTGAACACGATGGTGCGGTCGTGGCGATGTTGGTCGAGCAGCTTCTCGACATAGTCCAGCTTGGCCGGCGCGGTGAAGGCGATCTCGCGCTGGCGTCTGTAGGCGGTGAAGGCGCGCCGCCCTTCTTCGGTGCGGGACGAGCGGATGATGAAGTCGGAGAACCCGCTCGGGCTCGCCATGGAGATACCGTTGTCGACGAGAAACTGACGGTAGATCGCGCGCTCGCTCTCATACGCCGCGCGTTCCTCCGACGAGAGGTCGACCGTCACGCGCAAGGTCTCGTAGTCCGCGAGGTACTGCCCGGTCAGCTCGACGATGTCCTTGCGGTAGACAATCGGGCCGACCAGATCGGCGAGCACGGGATCGCGACCGTCCTCTCGTTCGGGCGTGGCGGTGAGCCCGAGCCGAAAAGGGGCCAGGCAGAATCGTGCGCCCAGGGCGTAGCTTTCGCCTGGAAGGTGATGGCATTCGTCGAACACCACCAGCCCAAAGCGCGCACCTAGGTTCTCCATGTGCAGGTAGGCCGAGTCGTAGGTGGTGACAGTGAGGGGGCGGACGTCGTATTCGCCTCCGCCCACGAGGCCAACCTTGGTCGCGAAGGTCGCGCCCAGCCCGTCGTGCCACTGCCGCACCAGATCCAGGGTCGGCGTGACCACCAGTGCGCTTCGTCGCCGTTCGTCGATGGCCATGTGCGCGACCAGGGTCTTGCCGGCGCCGGTGGGCAGCACCACCACGCCTCGAAAGCTCGCGCTGGACCAGGCGCGCAGTGCGTCCGTCTGGTAGGGCCGGGGCTCGCGGTGAACCAGCGCGCCCGAGGCCAGCGTCTCGTAACGACGGGCTTCGTCGATGTACGGGATCTTGTGCGCCCGCAAAGCTCGGACGATGTCGGCGTAGCGACAGGCCGGGGCGCGCAGGCAGGCGCTGCGCTCGTCCCAGGCGCACTCCCTCGCCAAGGCGGTGCCGCTCGGCAATCCGTGCACCTCGATGGTGCCGGCGACGAACCGCAGCGAGACGGCCGGGGCCGCCTCGGGGGCTTTCGTCGGGCACTCTTCGGATGACACGCGCCGAGTCTCGCACACCTTGGGTCAGGGCAGACAGGCGTACTGGCTCGAATCCGGAGGAGGCGAGGATCAGGACTTCGCGACGACGTCGGCCGTGCCCACGATCCTGATGACGTCGTCGACGGGCACGAACATCAGGGTCGGCCGCTCGATCTTGTGGGCGGTCAGGCTCTCGTCGAACTCGAAGCTGGCTTTGAAGCGGACGCCGTCATTCGTCACCAGCTTGATGTCGATGGGACGTTGGACGGCGACCCCGCGCAGCTCCACGGCCGCTTGAACCGTGACGGTGGTCGTGCCGCTGGTCGGCAGCTTGAAGCCGGGCAGGGCGGCGCGGACCGAGACCCAGGGGTGCTTCTCGCCGTCGACCGCCTCCATCATGTGGGCGTCGCGGTTGGCGTTGCCGCTGTCGAAGGTGCTGACCTGCGCACGGGCCATGATCTTGAGCCCCGTGCCGTCCACGCTGCCTCGTATCGCCATCGCCTTGCTGACGCCGGTGATCTTGTGGAATTTGTGCACCAGTCGGTATTCCACCGTGCCGCTTCCCACGAGCTGGGTCTGCGCCTGCCCATAGCGCGGGGCCAGCGCCACGCCGACCAGCACAGCGAAGATGAGAACCCGGTGCTGCATTGCCTTACTTCCTTTCGCCATCGGGGTGGTCGCTGGTATGGTCTTGGCCACTGGTTATGATGTCTGCCGTCCTTGGACGTTTCACGCGCTTGTCCTTGCCGCTGGCTGACCTTTGAAAGCGGACTCGCGGTGCCTGCTTTGCTCGTGAACCGTCTGGCCCGGGTTCTCGCGGGGCTTTCGCTCTTGCTCGTCGTGGGGCGCGACTTCGCGGTCGCCACGACTTTCCTCGGCGATGACTATCTGTTTCGCGCGTTCGGACGAATCGAGCCCTCTCCGTTCGTCGCCTTCACCTCGGACAAGCACGGTGGCGAGTACTACCGTCCCGTGCCCATGCTCGTTTGGTGGCTGCTCGAACGTCTGGGGGCGGGGCGGGTGTGGCCATTCGCAGCGGCGGCGTTCGTTCTGCATGGCACATGTGCGTCCCTGCTGGCGCTGGTCGCGAGACGCTTGGGGGCGTCGCGACGGACGGCGGTGGTGGCTTTGGTCCTGTTTCTGGTCGCGCCCGCCCAGCGCGAGGCCGCGCTGTGGTTCTCGGCGAGCACGGATTTGCTCGCGGCTGCCGCCATGCTGGGCTCGCTCGCGTGCTTCCTGTCGACTCGGCGGGCCGCGCGCGTGGTGTCACTCGGCCTCGCGGCCGCGGCCTTCGCGAGCAAAGAGACGGCGTTGGTGTTGCCCCTCCTGGTCGGGTTGGTGGACTGGTATCTCGGCCGGTCCGAGGGCGGGCAGGGGCGGGCTATGCTTCGCCGAGCGGCGATGGCCGTGCTGCCATACGGCGCGGTGGCCGCGGCCTATGTCCTGGTTCGCTTTGCCATCCTGCACGGCATGGGGGGCAGCAACGACCCGCGAGCGCCGATCTGGGCCATGGGCTTGCAGATCTTCGCCGGATGCGCGCACGCGGTCTCTGCCTATGCGCCGTTGCCGGATTGGGCGGCCTTGCTGGTCGGCGGCCTCGTGCTGGGCGGCGCGGGACTCGTGCTCAGGCGCTCCAGACTGGCCATCCTGGCCGCGCTGTGGGCCGTGCTCGTCGTGCTTCCGCTTCCGGCCGCGGGTTGGCTCGTGGGGGCTCGCTACTACTACTTCTCCGCGGCCGGCCTGATGTTGCTCGTTGCACTGGCGCTGGAGCGGGTCCGACCTTGGGTATCCGTTCTGGTGGTCCTCGCGTTGCTGGCGACGGGAACGGCCGCGGCCAGCCGTCGGTCGGCCGAGGTTCGCCTGTACCGCGAGGCGATCGCGGCCGCGCGCGATGCGGTGGCGGACGGGCTCGCCAAAGGCGCGCGTCTTTTCCTGGTGCGCGGCGCGGTCAAGGACCTCGATCTCGCGCTCAAGCTCGATCCGGCGTCGCCGCCGGCCATGCGAAGCGCGCTGGTGATTCCCGATGTGCCGGCCTCCTTCGTGCTTCTGCCTCCCGCCGAAGCCGATCGCGTCGCCTTCTTGTTGGCGGATCCTCCTCTGCCACCATCGGGCGCCTACCGGTTCGGTGGCGAGCGCATCGTGGGCCTCGCCCGTCGAGAAGAGGCTCCGGATCTGGACGAAGTCCTGACCCGGCTTCCCGACCTTCGAATCATCCGCTTGGCGCTCGATGCTCGTCCGGTCTCCTGGCGGGACACCACGCAGGAGTATTCGCCTCGCTAGCGAAGCATTCTTCTCGAAGCAGTGGGGTTGGCGTAGCATGCTTGCCCTCCACCATGGCCAAAGCGCAATCCAGCCACATCGAGCTCATCAAATCGGCGGTAGCCCTGGCGTCGAAACGCAACTTCGATCACCTGCTCTACGTCGGCGATTTGCTGTTGCCCGAGGACGCATTCCGGGGCAAGTCCGGGGCGCGCAAGAAGCTGGTTCAGGCGGTGGTCAGCGAGGCCCAGCGGGCGGTGGTCGAAGCGTCCGGCGTGCGGGTCATCCCCTTGCCCCAGTACGACCTCGGTCGCGCCGAGAAGCTGAAGCTGGCCATCGTCAGCGGCATCGCGCGCGGGATTTACTCCGAGGGCGACGTCGTGGTGACGTTGCTGTCGGCGCGCCCCGTGGGAAAGCCCGACTCGATCTTGGTGGTGAACGTCGGCCCGGACGACGAGGACGTTGGCTTCGGCTTCCTACGCACGGAGGGCGTCTCGGCCGAGATCCTGGAGGCCCTCATCGATCTGGCGGTGACCATCGGCGTGGAAGGATGGGAAGGGCGGCCCGTGGGGTGTCTGTTCGTGATTGGCGACTCGAACAAGGTGATGGAGCAATCGCGGCCGCTCAGCCTGAACCCGTTCCAGGGCTACTCGGAGGACGAGCGCAACATGCTCTCGCCCGAGGTGAAGCGCGCCCTGCGGGCCTTCGCGGTGCTCGACGGCGCCTTCGTGCTCCGCGAGGACGGCGTGGTGCTCGCCGCCGGCCGCTATCTCAACTTCGAGGAGAAGGACGTGCGAATTCCGCTCGGCCTCGGATCCCGCCACATGGCCGCCGCCGGCATCACCCACGAGACCAGCGCCATCGCCGTGGTCGTCTCGCAGACCTCCGGCACCGTGCGCGTCTTCCGCCATGGCCGCGCCGTGATGGAGCTGGCCTCCCGCATGCGCCGGTCGTAGTGCCGGCAACCGCGGCCAGTCTCAGTCCATCGCCTGCCGCACGCGCGCCTCGATCTCCTCCACCGTCACCTCGCTCTGCTGCCGCGTCGTCAGATCCCGCAGGATCAGCTTTCCCGTCGCGAGCTCGTTGTCCCCGACGATCAGCGCCAGCCGCGCCCGCAACGCGTCGGCGCGCTTGAGCTGCCCCTTGAGCCCGGTGTCTCGGTGCTCGATCTCCGTCCGAACGCCCGCCAGGCGCAGCTTGTGCGCGACGGGCAGGGCGAAGGTCCGCGCCTTCTCGCCCAGCGCCGCGATGAACAGCGTCAGCCCCGGCTCGAAGCTCTCGGCTGCCGCCGTCATGGCCAAGAGCACCCGCTCGACGCCCATGCCGAACCCCATGGCCGGGATCTCCGGGCCCCCCAGCGACGAGACCAGCTTGTCGTAGCGCCCGCCGCCGCACACGGTGTTCTGCGCGCCGAGGTCACCGACCTTGGCTTTGATCTCGAAGATCGTGCCGGTGTAGTAGTCGAGCCCGCGCACCAGGCGTGGGTCGAGGTTGGGCTCCACGCCCAGGTCCCGCAGGTGCTGCTTGACCGCCTCGAAGTGCTGCTTGGACGCGTCCCCGAGAACGTCGAGCAGGATGGGGGCCTGCGCGCACAAGGCCTGGACCTCGGGATCCTTGGAATCGAGGATGCGCAGCGGGTTGGTCTCGAGCCTGCGGCGGGAGAACTCGTCGAGCTTGTCGACGTGCTGCGAGAAGTACGCTCGAAGGCTCTCGCGGTAGGCGATGCGCTCGTCCGGTGCGCCCAGGCTGTTGACCGCCACCTCGATCTCGTCGCGTTTGATGCCCAGCTCGGCGAGCAGCGAAACCAGCATGGCGATCATCTCGGCGTCGATGGCCGGACCGGGCGGTCCGAAGACCTCGGCGCCGATCTGGTGGAACTGGCGCAGGCGCCCGCGCTGGGCGCGCTCGTGCCGGAACATCGGACCCATGTAGTACCAGCGCGTGACCGGCTCGCGGTTCCACAGCGATCCCGCGATGTACGCGCGCACCGCGGAGGCGGTCCCTTCCGGCCTGAGGCTGACCGACTTACCGTCGCGGTCGTCGAAGGTGTACATCTGTTTCTCGACCACCTCGGTCGCCTCGCCGACCGAGCGGGTGAAGAGCGGCGTGTATTCGACGATGGGCGTACGCAACTCTCGGTACGCGAAGGCGTCCAGGATGGTGCGCGCCTTCTCCTCGACGAACTGCCACTTCGCCACGTCGGGCGGCAGGATGTCGTTCATTCCCTTTACGTTTTGCGGTAGCTCAGCCACGGCGGCCTTATAGCACGGCCGCTATTCCACGCGGACCAGCGCCGCGCCCAGGCCGGCCAGGATCTGGTCGCAGGCCCGATCGACGGTGGCTTGGTCGCGGCCGTCCAGCGTGATCAGGACCTTGTGGTCGGTGGCGTCGATGTGGGGGTACGAACCGATGGCCACGCTCGGAAAATCCGCGGCGGCCTTGTCCAGCATGTCGGCGATGACGCCTTCGCCTTCCCGCGAGTACACCGCCCGACTGAAGAAGGGCGAGGTGCGGAAGCGGTCCCGAATCATGGTGAACTTGCGCTGGAGGATCGAAGGCACGCCGGGCAACACGTAGACGTTTTGCATGGCCACCACCGGCCAGCACGACGACGACGACACCGGCCCGCGCAACATTACGGCACCCTGCGGTACCTCTGCCATGCGCAAGTCGCGCTCGAGCGGGCTGACCGTGCGGATGAGCCCGGCCAGCTCGTCGTTGCGCACGACCGGGACACCAAAGGCGGCGGCGATGGCGGGGATGGTCAGGTCGTCGTGGGTCGGGCCGATGCCGCCCGAGGTGAAGACGTGGTCGAAGCTCGCCGCGGCCGAGCGTACGGAGGCGACGATCACCTCGGTCACGTCCGGGATCACCTCGATGCGGCGGACCGCGACCCCCAGGCTGCGCAGCTCGCGCACCAGGAAGCGCGCGTTCAGCTCCTCGACCTTGCCCGACAGGACCTCGTCGCCGATGACGATGATGGCGGCAGTTGTTGCGGCGCTTTCAGCCATGGTGCTTTCGCAACAATATCGGGCTTTGCTCGCCGATCAATATACCTCTCGCCAGTCGAAGCGCGTGAATCCGCCGGTCTGGGTCGACGGCGGAATAGCTCGGCCCGTCGTGATGGCATCCGGGATGAGATTCGTGATGTCGATGGCACCCGTGGAGCCGAACACGTAGATGTGGCCGCCCAGCACCACGGGCGAGGTCACCGGCTCGTTGGCGGCGACAATACCCATCCGCTGGGTCGCCGTTCCAGCGGCAGAGACTTGATGGATCGTGACGTAGCTCTTGCCGCGGCTGCAACCATCGACCGCCGGGACGTACCAGGTGGTCATGACTTGGAAGCCGGACGCGTCCTTCAGCAGAAGCCCGATGGGCGTGGACGTCGGGCGGGCGGCCAGGGGCATGGCGTCCTTGCAGCTGACCTTGCCCAGCGTGTCCATCTGCGTGACGCCGCAGATCTCGTTGGCGTTTCCCGCGGTCAGCGTGATCGATCCGCCGTCGCCCCAGGTGGTGTCCATGATGATGCCCGTGATGGCGCCCGCGGCATCGGACTGGACGATTTCCTTCCAGAACACCATCTTCGACGGCGGCAGGGCGCTGGTTTCCGAGTCGAGGGGCGAGTTCGTGACCTGGACGGGGTAGATCTCGTGGCTGTGCGCGGTGTCGTAGGCGTCGCGGTCGAGCTGTACCACGGTGGGCGAGAAGTGAAGGGGGTGGTCGCAGCCGAAGGCGCGGTCGACGGCCACCCCGCTGCCGAGCGCGTAGCGGAAGAGCTGCCCCGAGGTGTCTCCGAAGTAGGCCGCGACGAGCTTGTTCGACTGCATCTTGGCGAAGTCCCGCGCGGTGGCTACGTCGGTCATCGCGGTGTACTCCTGGGCGCAGGCGCTTGCGGGGGCCAGGGCCGCGCTGGTCGTGATGGCTCCCGTGGCCGCCGAGGCCGACACCAGGTAGCGACCTTGCGTCGGACTGCCGGCGGTGACCGGGTAGCCCGACGTGAAGATGGCCCGGTAGTCCTCCATGGTGCTGGTCTTGTTGAAGAGCAGGGCAGGGAGCGAGATGGTGTTTCCGAGCATCGTGCCGTAGCTCGCGGCAGCAGGGCCGTAGCCCGAGTGCCACGCCACCCCGACCGGCGGGTCGGCCAAGCCGGATGCGCTGAACGGATCGCTGACGTCGAGGGTGAAGATGTTACTGCCGCCATAGCCTTCCGGCATGATGAGCAGCGTCTTCCACTGCGCGGTGGCCGCGTCGTCACAGTGGCTCGTGCACAGGGTCTTCACCTTGGGCGAATGCGCGAGCCCGAAGATGTGCCCGGAGGGATCCGGCTTCTGCCCGCCTTGGGAGTACTGCGTCCTCACCACGGGGATCATGTCGGGCGGCAGGAAGGCAAAGGCCTCGCTGCCCGCTGGATAGACCGTCGACGCGATGGTCGTGTCTTCGAGGAAGAAGGCGTGCAGCATTCCATCTGACGAGCCGACGTAGATCAGGTGCGGGCGGTTCTGGTGCTTCAAGAAGTAGGCATGCCCTCCCGGCTCGGGAAGGTCGCCCGGGCTGGCCACATCGATGGGCGTCGAATTGACGATGGCGCCGAGGAGCGCTGGGTTCTTGAAGGCGGGATCGCCCAGCAGCCAGCGCGCCACGTTCTCCGCTTCGGCGTCCGAGGCGCCCATGCCGAGCGCCGTGAGCTGGCTCTTGTTCGTGATGGCGTGGGTGGTCGGGTCGACGGCGATCTTGACCATGTTCGTGCCGTCCCAGGTGTAGATGCGGCGCCGCCACCATTGGCCCGCGACCAGCTTCTGGTACGCATCCCAGGCCAGCACGGGCGACGGCCCGCTGAGGTCGTAGGCCAGGAGATGGCCCTTCCATTCGGGAAAATCCATTCGCGAGTCGAGGGCGTACTTGCCCTCGGCCACGGTGGTGGACTGCTGGGTGCCGGCGGACGTGCTGGTGGGCGCCGTGGAGTAGCTGCCCTTGACCGCCTCGTAGATCACCAGTTGCAGCGCGTTGTTCAGGGCGTCCTCGTCCTGTGCCAGGTACGCGAATGGCGCCACGCCGTCGGCGTTGGCATCGGTGCCGCCGGCGCGGGCGATGTTGTCGTTGATGACCCGTGCGGATCCGGCGCTGGTGTCTCCCGAGAATCCGACGACGAAGGTCTTCACCCCGAGGTCCTTGCGCATGTGGTACGCCGCCAGAACCGCCTTGCACCTGCAGCCGCCAGCGACCGGGTCGCTCTTGGCGCAGTCGGTATCGTCGCAGTCGTCGTCACCGGGACCGTTGGCGGCGCCGTCGGTGATGAGCAAAACGTAGTTGTCCCGGCAGGTGAGAGGATCCTTGGGGATGCCATCGGCGACGCTGCCGTTCTTCACCGCGTTCATGTAGTCGTAGGCGCTGGTGTTGACGGTCTTGACGGCGCTGTTCTCCAAGGCGCATCCGGTGGGCGTGCCCCAGTAGAAGAGCAGACCACCAGTCGCGGCGGGGGACATGGCCTGCGAGATCGCCACCGCCGCGTCCTGTGACGACGTGAGGCCGTCGGACGTATCGAGGAAGGGTGCCAGCTGGGTGTCCCAGCGCGCCCCGCACCGCGCACTGCACCCCTTGTTGCAGTCGCCGAAGTCGAGCGGGGGCATCGTGTTGCTGGTGTAGTAGTCGTCGCGCGGCCGATAGTACGTGTACGTCTTGCCCCCGATGGTGATCACTTGGCCCGCGTAGCTGGGTTGGACGAGCATGTTCCCGGTGGTCCCGCCCAGGCTGCCCGTGTACTCGTAGTACGCGCCCATGAAGTGCCCCAGTCCCAGGGCGCCCGGCAGGTCGCAGGTGTGTCCGCACCAGTCGTTGTCGACCAGGATCCACACGCTGGGCGCGGTTCGCACCCGATAGCGGCTGTTCGCCGCCGCCCGCAGCGTCATCGGAATGCCGTCGATCGTGCAGTACTTGTCGGGACCGGCGTGGTTGTCCCAGCAGTGCGAGTTGGCGATCTTGTTGATGCGGGCAAAGTACGTGATGCTCCCCGAGCTTCCGCCGCTGTTCATGAAGTAGGGGAAGTAGCCCTTCTGGTAGAAGGTCATCAGGCCGAAGTTCAGCATCTCGTAGTTGCTGTTCACGATGTCGGCGATGGCGCGCTTGGCGATCACCGCGCGCGAGGTGGCGGGGCCGCACGCGTCGCCCGACATCGGACAGTCGGCATCCTTGAGGCAGACGGTCTGCGACAGACGGCACATGCGGATGGGGCCGGGGGTGCCTTTCTTCGCATCGCACGTGTCCTTGTCGCTCGCCGGCAGGTCGCACGTGTTGGGGGCCGGCAGCACGCACGTGTTGCTCGGGGCATGGCAGTTGTTCGAGGCCGCGTTGCAGGTGTTGTCGGTCTTGGTCGCGCAGGTGTCCGGTAAGAAGACGCACGCGTTGGCGGGACCCGAGCAGGTCTGTTGCGGGAACTCGCAGGAGTCGCCCTTGCTGCACTTCTGGCTTCCGTTGTTGCAGACCGCCTTGCTGATGAGGCAGGTCCCCGTTTTCGAGCTCGGGCACTCGCCGTCGTTTCGGCAGGTGGTGTGGGTGTCTTCGCTGCAGGTCATCATGCTCGGGCACTCGCCGTCGTTCGCGCAGCCCCACTTGGGCGTGCTTCCGAGCTTGCAGGTCCCGGTGATGCCCAGGTGCGGGCAATCCGCGGCGGTCGTACAGGTCTTGCTGGGCGTGGACGCACACACTTTCACGTCGGGGCAGCTTTCGCCCACGTTGGTGCACGCCGCGCTGGTGTACTTGCAGCGCCCCATCGCGCCGCACTCGCCGTTGTTCTGGCAGGTCTTGCCGGTGACCTCGCAGGTCCCGGTCTGCGGGGCGCATTCGCTATCGTCGGTGCAGGTCACGGCCGGCGTGGCCGAGCATGTCCCGCTGTCCTGCGGACAATCGGTCGTCGCGGCACAGATGGTGATTCCGTCCTTCGCGCAGTAGCCGTGGCGGCAGTCGTCGTCCGACATGCACGTGCGGCCCCACGCCTTGCACACGCCAAGCAGGCCACCGTTGCGGCAGTCGATCCCGTTGTCGCAGTCGACGCCCACCTCGCTCGAGTTCGTGAACTGCCCGCCGGGCACGCCGGTCATCGAGCCCGACGTGTCGAGCACGATGAGCATGTTTCCCTTGTGCAGCTGCCGCTCGATGACCAGGAGCGGGTTCACCCGAGCGAACGACGCGGGGGCGGAAAGGCACGCCCATCCCACGACGAGCAGGGCGATGCCCAGCACGAGCGGTTGGCTCTTTTGCCTGCGGGCCGATTTCGAGAGCGCGTATCGAGTTGCGAGTGCACGCATCGGTGAGAACACCAGCCTTGCGGCCGAACGACCGACGGAGAACCGACGTCGTTCGTGAACGCGGGGAACCCAGTCTTCGGCAGCTCCTCACGGTTGCCTTAGTCGGGCGACACACGTCGTTCAAAGAAAGCTAGCAACGGCGGGGCCAGGCTCGCTGGCACGCGCGCGCGTCGGAATTCCGACGGTGTGCGTGCGGCAGGGGCGGGGCGCTCAGCCTCTGTGCGGCTTGGTGTCGAGGGCGGTCTCGACCAGCTTGATCTCCACCATCAGGTCGCTGGCCAAGCGCTCGAGCGCCGATCGCAGGGTCGTCAGATCGGCGTTGCTCGGCAGACGGACACGGGCTTTCGCCACGAACAACATCTCGCCGGACATGGCGGCGCTGATGCGATCCGTGGCCAGCTCCTCCACGTTCGCGCCGCTGCTGGCGAGGAGCTGTGAAATTTCCCGCACGATGCCGGGGCGGTCCAAACCGACCAGCTCGAGCTCGAAGGCCCTCCCGCCCGACGCATTCTCCGTCGCGCTGGCGGGTTCTCCCCCCACCTTGAGGCCTCGACTCTCCAGCTCGGCGAGCTCGGCCAGGACGGCCTGTGCCTTGTCCGCCGGCACCTCGATGCGCAGGATGCCGGCGAACTTCCCAGCCAGATGCGCCATTCGGCTCTCCAGCCAGTTGCCGCCGCTCTTGGCCACCACATCGGCAACGGCCTCCACCAAGCCGGGGCGGTCGGCGCCAATCACGGTCAGGACGAGGTCGGTCATGGCCTCGGACCCGCTCAGACGCGCAGGTGAAGCGGGAAGTTCTTCTCGATGGACTCGCCGCAGGCGTCGTTCACCAGCTGCCAGATGTTGCGCATCTGCGCTTCGATCACGCTGCCCTCGTCGATCTCCTCGCCGTCGTCTTCCTCCTCCTCGTCGTCGTCGTCCTCGTAGTCGTCCTCGATGGCCAATTCTTCCTTCATTTCTTCAAGCGTCTCCTGCAAGGCGTAAGCAGAGCCGACCCGGTAGTCACCTACCGTCAGCGGGCCTTCGAATTCGATCGGCAAGTAGATATCGGCAGCGATGTCATGCGCGTCGAGCCGATCCATGAACTCGGTCATCGCCTCTTCGCTGAGCCGCTTGGCGAAGATCTGCGTGGTGTGTTCTTCCATCTCGGGCATCTTCGTTCCGGCTTGCTCGAGCAGACGTCCCAAGCTTTTCACTTCTTCTTCTTCGAGTCGATCGGAGAGGGGGGCGAGTTCAATGGCCGACATGACTCATACGGTGCCGCAGCCTTGGCGAGACGTCAATGTCGGTAGCGACCCTTTTTCGTCGCGGCCATGCCGAGCACCCCGCGCAAAGTGTGCAAGGCTAGGCCCATGACGTTGCACCACCATCCCGATGCCGCCGGCATCGCGTCGCAGATCGAGAAGGCACGGGCCGCTGCCGGCGCTGCCATGTCCGGGGGAGTCTCGGGGCGCGAGCTGACCCAAGGCTTGAGCGCAGCCGTCGAGGCAGCCGTCCTGGATCTGCTCTCGTTCCATTTTTCGCAGCCGGGGCTCGGGGCTTCCTCGGGAGTCGCGGTCCTGGCCACCGGGAGCTTCGGCAGAACGGAGCTGGCACCTTACTCGGACCTGGACCTGCTGTTTCTCTGTGAGAAGCGCCCCGACGCCAAGGTCGAGGCGCTGGCTCACGCCATCCTGGTCCCCCTTTGGGACGCGAAGCTGGACGCCGGGCACGCGGTGCGCTCGGTGGCGGACGGTTTGTCCCTGCCCGACAAAGACCTGGCCGCCGCCACGGCGCTGCTCGACGCCCGGTACCTGGTCGGCGACGCGACGCTGGCATCGTCCTTCATCGGCAAGTACGAGGCGCGGGTGGCGGGGACCGCGCCCGACAGCTTCGTGGCGCGCCTGCGCGAGGAACAAGAATCCCGCCACAGCCGGTTCGGCGACACCATCTTCATGCTGGAGCCTGACCTGAAGAACGGTCCGGGCGGAATACGAGACCTGTGCGTGGGCCGATGGGCGGCCCAGGCTGGCTTCGGGGCGTCGAGCCCGTGGCTCTTGGCCGAGCAGGGCGACATGTCTTCCCGGCAAGCGGCGGAGCTGTCGCACGCCATCGACTTCATGCTGAGGCTGCGCGTGGCCTTGCAGCTGACCGCGGGGCGCAGGCAGGACCAGCTGCGCTTCGACTTGCAGGAGAAGATCGCGCCGGTCTTGTACCCGCAGCACACCTTGCCCGAGGACCACGACGGACCCGCGGTGACCCCCGCCGTGGAGGCGCTGATGCGCGACTTCCAGACCCACGCCAGGGCCATTCAGCGGTCGACCGCGCGCCTCATGCAGCGGGTGTGCGAGCAGGTCGAGAAGCCCACCAAGCCCAAGCCGCTCAAGCCCAAGGGGGCCCAGGCCGAAGACCCCAGCTTCGTGCTCAAGGGGGCCAACCTTGAAGTTAAGAATCACTTGATATTCGAGTCTCAACCGTCCGAAATGATGCGCTTATTTGCGGTGGCTCAGAAGCTTGGCGTCGGCGTCGGCCTGTCCACCAAGGACGTGGTCTCCGAGCTCGCCGCGAGCCACGGGGAGAAGCTGCGGGCGGATCCTGACGCGGCCAAGTATTTCCTTGAAGTGCTGACCAACGTCGATGATCGCAGCACCCCGTCGTGCCTCGAGCAGATGCAGGAGCTGGGGCTCGTCTCTGCCCTGATTCAGGAGTGGACACCGGTGTCCGGCCGGGTGCAGCACGACATCTACCACGTGTACACCGTGGACCAGCACTCGCTCTATGCGGTAGCCACCCTCAAGGCCATCGCCCGGGGTGAGCTGCGCCAGGACTACCCCGAGGTCTGCGATGCCTATCCCCTGATCAAGGACACCCGGGCCCTGTTCGTCGGGCTGCTCTTGCACGACGTGGGGAAGCCGCTCGGGTCGGGGCATGCCGAGAAGGGCGCGGTCATGTCGGAGCGGATCGCCAGGCAGCTCGGGCTCGCGCCGGACGAGATCGCCATGGTGGAGTTCCTGGTGCGGGAGCATCTGGAGATGGGGCACAACTCCCAGCGGCGCGACTTGCAAGATCCGGGGCTGCTCGACTTCTTCGCCCGTATCTGCGGGACCGAGGAGCACATGCGTCAGCTGTTCGTGCTGACCTTCTGCGACCTGACGTCCACGGGACCCAAGACCATGACCACCTGGAAGTACGAGCTGCTCTACGAGCTCTACGATCGGACTTTGCGGTACATGCGTCGGGGGCCCGACCTGCTGGCGGCGGAGCGCGCCGAGCTGGTGGAGGAGCGGCAGCAGAAGGCGGCGCGGCTCCTGGGCGAGGTCGGGGGCTGGAGCTCCTCCGTGGAGGCCTTCGCCGGTCTGCCGGATCGCTACTTTGCGGAGCAAGACGCCGAGACCATCGCCGAGCACGTTCGCCTGATGCGCGGCCGCTTCCAACCTTGCGCCATGGCGATCACCCATTCGGAGCGCGGCACGTTCTCCGAGCTGGTGTTGGTCGCCGACGACACGCCCGGGCTTCTGTCCAAGGTGGCCGGGGTGCTGTTCGCGAACCGGATCGACATCCTGGACGCCGCCATCTACGTGCGCGAGTCCGTGCCGGGCATGCACGCCCGGGGCGAGGCCCTCGACATCTTCCGTATCCGCAAGGAACCCGACGGCGCGGTCACGGACGATGCCCGAGTCGCCGCCCTGAGGCGCGACATGGAGGCCGCCCTCGCGGGGAAGATCACGGTCGAGGCGCTGGTCGCCAAGCGGCCACGCAGCTCGCCGCTGTACCAGCGCGCCAAGCCGCAGGTGAAGGCCACCGAGGTCAACGTCGACAACGACGCCAGCCGGGCCTTCACCATCGTCGAGGTGTTCACCGAGGACAAGCCTGGCGTGCTGTACACGATCACGCACACCCTGGCCGAGCAGGGCGTCGACATTCACCGCTCCCGGGTCGGTGTGGCGGCCGACCGCGTGGCCGACATCTTCTACGTGCGAGACGACGCGACCGAGCAAAAGATCGAAGACGAGGACCGCATCGCCGCGCTCTCCGAGGCGTTGACGCGGGCCTTGGAGCGCCTTCGTAGCTAGAGCTTGTCGGGAAATTGCGGGCCGCCCGAAGGGCCGGCCCGCGGATCGCGGGCCGCGTGGGGGTGAGCGTGAGGGTGAGCGAGTTCGTGGGCGGTACGCGGA
>CAZYFU010000122.1:0-18682 GCA_964647025.1 uncultured Myxococcales bacterium
GCGGCGGGGCCAACGCGCGCAACGGCGTCGCGTGGACCGGCCAGGGCGTGATGTCCACCAGCGTGACGGGAGCATCGGCGTGGTCGCTCGATCCCAACTACGCGGGCAGGAACTCCGAGGGCGGCGGTCGCGGTGGCTACTCGTACTCGGAGAACACGACCCCGGATCCGACGGTCACCGGACCCAACGACTCGGCCTGGGGCGGCGATGAGCGTCGGCAAGTGGGCGGCCTGGGCGGCCACCCGGTCGACAACGATCCAGCCTCGCGCCTGTTCATGGGCGGTGGCGGCGGCGCCGGTGATGGCAACAACGGAGTTGCCGGACGCGGCGGCAGGGGCGGCGGCCTCGTGTTCATCATCGCCGGCTCCATCACGGGCGGCGGCGACATCGTGGCGAACGGCGAGGCGGGCGCGGACGCGGCGGACGGCTCCGGTGGCGGTGATGCCGCCGGCGGCGGCGGCGGCGGTGGAACGGTCGTGGTTCACGCCGTCAGCGTGGCCGGGATCTCCATCACGGCCGATGGCGGCGTGGGCGGCTCGCAGACCGGCACGCGCACGGACACCGAGGGTCCCGGCGGCGGTGGCGGCGGTGGCTACATCGCCGTGTCGGGCGGAACCGTGACCAGGTCGGCCAAGGGCGCGCTGGGCGGCACCACCAGCCACACGGTGATGGCCAAGTTCCCGTCGAACGGCGCGACCGCTGGCAACGACGGGCAGACCGATGGCGATGCCAGCGGGTTCCTCTACTGCGGCATGCGGGCTGGTGCCAACACGCCCGACACCACCATCGTCACCTTCCCCAGCGACCCGTCGGGCGATCCGCGCGGGACCTTCACCTTCAGCGCCACCGAGGGCGCGGTGACCTACGAATGCCAGATTGACGGAACCGCCACGAACGGCTGGGTGGACTGCACCACGCCGTACACGACGCCCGTGTTGCCTGACGGCGAGCACACGCTCTACGTTCGCGCCACGGATCTGAGCGGCAACACGGATTCGACGCCCGCCTCTCACACCTGGCGGATCATCGCGGGGCAGCTGGACGGCGGCATCCTCGACACCACCATCGCGACCTTCCCGCCCGATGTGAGCGGCAGCCCGGTGGGGGCGTTCACCTTCAGCAGCAACACCGACCCCGTGACCTACGAGTGTCAGATCGACGGCACGGCCGCGGCGGGCTGGGCTGCATGCGAGACGCCGTACACGACGCCCGTGCTGCCTGACGGCAGCCACACCTTGTACGTTCGCGCCGTCGACATGAATGGCACCAAGGACTCGACCCCGGCGTCGCGCACCTGGACCATCATCGCGGGGCAACTGGATGGCGGCGTGCTCGAGACGACGATCCTCACCTCTCCGCCCGCCGTATCCGGCAGCCCATTCGGCACGTTCACGTTCAGCAGCAACCACCCGCCCGTGACCTACGAGTGCCAGATCGACGGCACGGCCGAGACCGGCTGGTTCGCCTGCACGACGCCGTACACGACGCCCCTTCTGCCCGACGGCGACCACACCATCTACGTCCGGGCCATCGACACCAACGGCACCAAGGACACCACGCCGGCGCAGCACCCGTGGAAGATCGTCGCCGGCTCCATCGACGGCGGCGTGCTCGACACCACGATCGTCACCTACCCGCCGGCCGTGAGCGGTAGCCCGGTGGGGACCTTCACGTTCGGCAGCAACCATCCACCGGTGACCTACCAATGCCAGATCGACGGCACGACCGAGTCCGGCTGGGTGGATTGCACCACGCCCTACACCACGCCGGTGCTGCCCGACGGTGACCACACCATCTACGTGCGCGCCGTCGACGTCAACGGCACCAAGGATTCCAGCCCGGCGAGCTACCCGTGGAAGGTCATCGCTGGCCAACTCGACGCCGGAGTGCTGGATGCGCAGGTTCTCGACGCCCCGAAGGAAGACGTGCCCGTCGTGATCGCCGACGCCCGCCCGATCGACGCGGGCGTGCTCTTGGACGCCGGGGCCGTGGCTCTCGATGCCATGCGGCCCCTCGACGGCGCCGATGCCACGGTTTACGTGCTCGACGCCACCGTGGATCGCAGGGCCGACGCGGTTCCCGAAGCAGGTCCGGACACAGTGTCCCCGCGGCCCGAGCCCGGCCCTGACGCTGCGATTGTCAAGGAGGACGCCGCCATACCGGTCGGCGAGGACGCGCCGGTCGTCGCCGACGAGAAGCCCGTCCTTCTGGGCGGCGGCTTCTGCGCCGTGTCCCCGTCGCGGACCGCGTCTCCCGCCGCCTTCGCCCTCCTGGCACTCGGCGCGCTGGCGCTGATTCGCCGACGCCGGTCGCGGTAACAGTCAGCCACAAAGACAAACGGCTCCGGAGCCCATGGTGGTTCCGGGGCCGTTTTCATTGGTGAGGCGGACTCCGCGGTGAGGCGGACTCCGCCCGGTGACCCGCTGGCTACGGCGTTGCGGCGAGGGCGAGGGCGAAGCCCGAGGGGCAGGTGTGGGAGGGCGCAGGTCCCGAGTGCCGCAGGCTCCCGTCGCCGTGGGCCCTCCGTTCCCGCGCCGCCTGCGCCGGCAAATACGGGAGCCCGAGTTCGTCCTCTCGCTACAGCCGCGGCATCGGGGAGGCGAAGGCGAGGGGGGCGGCGCCGTCGACCGCGATGGCGTACCAGCCATGCTGCGGCTCGGGCACCATGTACATGGCGGCCGAGACATCGCCGATCTCGGTCCGGTACACGCGCACCGAGGTCAGCGCTTCGCCGTTGTCGCCGTAGACGGTTGCCATCTCGGGCTGGCCTTCGGCGGGCGCCGGCTCGTCCAAGGGGATGCCCCAGCGGGCACCGCGATCGTCGACCAGGATGACGCGCCACTTGGCCACATCGGCGTCGACGGTAAGCACGTTGGCCACGCCGTTCACCGCGGCCACGCGTGTGACCAGCGCCTTGTAGTTGTAGTCGCTGATCCACACCGGGCTGCAGTAGCTCATGATGTCCACGTACTTGTTCGGATCGATGAGCGCCTGTGAACGCGAGTCGTAACCCCACACGCCGACGATGGCCTTGCTGTACGGGTACTTCGAGTCCACGCCGCTGATGGTGCCCGCGGTAGAGCAGGGGGCATGGTTGCGGCCGTGGTTGTGTCCGAGCTCGTGCGCCATGGTCTCGGTCGACGCCTTGTCGCCGAACCCGATGCCCATCGCCGCGCGCGCGGAGCCAGCGTAGCTGCCCGTGGCGGTGTCGACGACGTAGCCGATCCCCGTGATGCAGCTGGATCTGCAGTAGGTCTTGAGGTCCGCGGCCGGCTTGATGAGCCCGTAGTAGTAGACGTCGTTGGTAGGCTTGTCTGCCGAGCGCTTGGCGCGAACCTGATCGAGGGTGCCGCTCCAGTCTTCGACCGACGCAACGGTCAGCGTGTCGCCGACGGAGATGGCGATGTCGGTGACCGGGTAGAGCGCCTTCAAGTGCGCGACGTAAGGTGCTAGCGCCGCATCGGAGGTGTCGGGCAGGAGTGAGTTGGCCTTGAGCGGGATGATCTTGACCGTGAGCACGCCGGTGGTCTTGACGCCCATGTCGATGGTTCCGTTGCTCGGGAAGCGCGCGTTGCCCGCGGCACCAGAGGCGTTGCCGCACTCGACGATGTCGAGCGCGTAGCTCATCGGCGTGACCATCGCCTCGGGGGCGATGTTGAACTGGAAGGTCGACTTGGTGTCGGCGTCCGTCGATGCGGCGCTGATGGTCTTCTTCGACGTGTAGACCGTCGGCTCCCCGGTGGACGGGACCAAGGTCAGCCGCGCGGATACCTCGCGCGCTGTCCAACCCGATCCCGGCGTCACGAACACACGCAGCACGCTCGCGCGGCCATTGACCACGGCGGCGATGCGCGAGGCCGGCGCCACTTCGGAGCCCGCGGTCATGATGGGGATCTTGATGGTTTGGTAGACGGCGATCTGTTGCACGGTCAGGTTGCTGGCCAGCGTGTCGCTGCAGCCGTCGTTCGCCGTGGTGCCCACGCACGAGCCGCCGCTGCACACCTGGCCCTCTTCACAGCGGTTTCCGCAGCTACCGCAGTGGCTGGTGCTGGTGGTGGTGTCGACGCAGGTTCCGTCGCACAGGGTCTGTTTGCCGGGGCAGGCCGAGTCCGCGCCGTCATTCCTGCCGCCCGTGTCCCGGCTGCCGTCGCGGTTGGTCGAGACGTCGGATCGGGCATCGGAGCGCGCCGAATCGGGAGCGGCGTCTCTGCCCGAACCACCGGCGCTGCCGCTTCCGCCGGACCCTCCCTGCCCGCCCGCCCCGCCGTTGGTGCTGGCGCCGCCCGAGCCCGCCGACCCACCCCTCCCGCCGGTTGCATCGCCACCGGCGCCGCCCTTGCCACCACTGCCGGCCGTGCCGCCCGCCCCCGCCGCTCCGCCGCTGCCACCGGTCGGGTTGCCCGCCGTCCCTCCCTTGGCGCTGGTGTTCCCGCCCTTGCCGCCGGTCGAGCTGGCGTCGGATTTCGCCGATGCATCGTCGTGATGTATGGAGGCGGAGGATGACGTGTCGCTGTTACAGGCCACCACACCGAGCACGGCTGCCAGCAGGGTCGAGGTCCGGGTCAGACGTCGGGCCGAGCCCGGCTTCGCCATATCAAATCGGCGCACGTTCTTCATATCCTTGCCTTTCCATGGCAGGTCGCCAATCGTTCGGGGCTCAAGCAATGCAACGGAGCTAAGCCGGGCGGGAGGTTTCCAGCGTAGCAAAAGTTAGGGCCGGGCTGAACGGAGATTGCTGGAGGAATTGCGCGAAGCTGTGTCCTGCGTCGCGTTTTGTCTACCCAAGTAATGTGGCCGTGGCAGGCCGATTCGGCTCATCAGGCCACACAGGCCGCGGCGCCGCGCGCTAGTACCGCACAGAATTCCAGCTACTGGCCGAGGAGCATTTGGTCGGGGTTCGACTCTTCTCCGGGGGGCGCTGCGCTCTCGGTGGGCGCGGTGCCATCGACGAAGACCTCCTCGATGCCTTCCGCACCCAGAGGCGGCAGGAGCCCCGTGGCGGGGTCGATTCGCGTCACGACCACGCCGGCCGGCTGCTCGAAGTCCGAGATCGGGCGGCCTTGCAGGGCTTTGGTCATGAAATCCAGCCAGATGGGCAGGGCGGTCCTGGCGCCCTCTTCGCCTCGTCCGAGGACGCGCTTCTCGTCGAAGCCGACCCAGACCGCGGCCAGAAGCTCCGGTGTGAACCCCACGAACCAAGCGTCGCGAACGTCGTCCGAGGTCCCGGTCTTGCCCGCTGCCGGGCGCTGCAGCTTGGCCGCGGCGGCCCGGGCGGTGCCGGACTCGACCACGCTCCTCATGATCGAAACCATGACATAGGCGGTCTCTGGCCTGATGGCCTGGCGTAGATCGGGGGCGGGCACGGGCTCGTCGCCGAACGCGGTAATCAAGCGCGTCTCGCCGAACAGGCCTCCGTCGGCGATGGTGGCGTAGGCGTTGGCCATTTCGATGGGGGTGACGGTGGCCGTGCCAAGCGCGAGCGAGAGGTCGAACTCCGGGAGCGGCGACACGATTCCCGCGGCCGCGGCCAGCTCGCGCACCGGGCCCATTCCCACGTCCGAGAGCAGCTTGACCGCCACCGTGTTGATCGAATCGGCCAGCGCCACGCGCAGGCGGACCGGCCCGCGGAAGTGGTTCTTGTCGTGGTTCTGCGGCTTCCAACCCAGGCTGCTGAAGACCTCGGGCGTGTCGTTGACGATGGAGGCCGCCGTGTAGCGCTTGGAGTCGATGGCGGCCGCGTAGACGAAGGGCTTGAAGGACGAGCCGGGCTGCCGACGTGCGCGCTGGCTGCGGTCGAAGCCACCCACCCGGTATCCGTAGCCGCCGACGAGAGCGAGCACTTCCTTACGGGCCGGATCGAGCACCACCATCGCGGCTTGCGGGCCAAGCTCCAAGGCCAGCGCGCGCCGGCCCTCGCCGTCGGGCTTGCGCTCGGGCGCCAGGCGGACCCGCACCAGGTCGCCGGGCTGGAAGCGCTCGGCGATGGGCTTGCTGCCCAGCGTGTACCGGGGCTCGGCCGCCAGGTCCACGACACCTTCGCCGCTCGTCCCCTGGCCGTCGCCCAGGAAGACCACGAGCTTGACCTGCTTGGGATCGTCGGGGTTGGTCTCGACCTTTTCGACGATGCCCTCGACCTTCTCGTTTTCGCCGACCGGCTTGATGCGCGCCACCTTGCGCTCGGCGCGCTTCTTCTTGTCCTTGCCTGGTTTCCCACCGCTCGGCGTTTCGGCCTTGCCGCCGCCGGCCTCGCCGCCCTTGGTCTCGGCCACCATCTTGGTCCGCTCGGCCACCAGCTCGGCGCGCTTCCTTTCGAGCTTCACCCCGGAAAGGCGCGCCAGCGGGCCGCGGAAGCCGTGGCGCTGGTCGACCTCTTCGAGGCCGCGCTCGAGCGCCTGCCGCGCCAGTAGCTGGAGCTTCCAGTCGATGGTGGTCTTCACCTCCGCGCCGAGGCCGGCGATCTTGTCCGCGCCGAACTTGGCCTCGAGCTGCTTGCGAACCGAATCGATCGCCTCGGGCGCCACGCTGGGCGCCGACGAGCCTTCCAGGATGACCGCGATGGGCTGGGCCGCCACCTTCTTGGCCACGTCCTCGTAGATGTACTCGAGCTTGGCCATCTGCGAGAGCACGTAGATCTGCCGCTTCTTCGCGGCGTCGGGGTGCTTGTAGGGCGAGAGCCGTTCGGGCGACTGCAGCACCCCGGCGAGCATCGCGGCTTCGCCGAGCTCGACCTCGCTGATGGACTTGCCGAAGAAATAGCGGGCCGCCTCCTCGACGCCATAGCGGCCGTGCCCGAAGTACATCTGGTTGAGGTAGAGGGCCAGCACCTCTTCCTTGGAGAAGTGCTGCGACAGCCGCCGCGCCAGGATGATCTCCTGCACCTTGCGTCGCATGGTCTTCTCGGGCGAGAGCAGCAACTGCTTGACCACCTGCTGGGTGATGGTCGACGCGCCCTGGGCGAACTTGCGCCTGATCACGTTCTCCACGAAGGCGCGCACCATGCCCTTGTAGTCGACACCCTCGTGCTGGAAATACTCGGCGTCCTCCGCGGCGAGCAGCGCCTGGATCATGACCTTGGGGATCTTCTCGTAGGGCACGACCGTCCGGCGGACGCTGCCGAGCTCGCCGATCAGGTTGCCGTCGCGGTCGAGCACCTTCACCACCTGCTCGGGATGGTAGTCGCCGAGGTTCTTCAGGTTGGGCAGGTTCGGGTCGCTGCCGTAGTAGTAGAAGATCCCGATCAGCGTGCCGGCCGCCGCCAGCATCAGGAAGACCGGAACCAGAAGCAGGATGAGGATCCGCCGCAGGGGCGAAGGCTGGGCGGGCCGTTTGCTTCTCGGCGACGCCGGCCTTTCCCCGGAGTCGCGTTTGCGTCGTCGGGCCATCGCTCTACTGCGCGTCCGTCTCGGGTTCCACCTCGGGCTCGGGACGAGCCGTGATCCTGCGAACCCAGTCCATGCATTGCTTCTCGGTCATCGTCATCTCGGATTTGTCGAACACCAGCGTGGACGCCATGGCGGTGGCGAAATCTTCTTCGTTCAGGCGGCCACGCTCGTGCATCTTGCTCAGAATCCTGCGCACGTAGCGCTCCCACTGTGCGGTCAGCGTGCCGCGACAGTATTGCACGTACCGACGCTTGGGGCTCGGCAGTATCGACGAGAGGAAGGCCGCCTCGACCGGCAAGAGCTCGGACGCCGGCTTGCCGAAGTAGTGCCTGGCCGCCGCGCCGATGCCGTAAAGGCGCGGGCCGAACTCGATCGCGTTGAAGTAGAGCTCGAGGATGCGCTCCTTGCTGAGGAGCTGCTCGACGTACCAGACCAGGAACAGCTCTTGGAACTTGCGCGACAGGGTCTTCTCGCGGGTGAGCAGGACGTTCTTCACCATCTGCATGGTGATGGACGACGCGCCCAGCTTGAAGCCGCCGCCCGCCAGGTTGCGCTTGAGCGCCGTGGTGAACCCCGAGGTGACCCAGCCGTGGTGCTTGAAGAAGCCGGAGTCCTCGGTGGTCATGATCGCCGCGGTGAGGTGCGGTGAGATCTTGTCGTAGGGCGCGAAGTCGGGGTTGTCGGGGCCGATGGCGAAGGTGATGAGCTCGCTGTCTCTGCCCGACGGCGTGGGCGGGACCTCGACGGTCTGCATGATCGAGTCGGGCCCGGCCAACGCCAACACGTCCGCCGGCGCCCGAATCACCTGGCATCCGTCGATGCCGACCTTGCCGCCGATGTCGAGACCATCGATGTTGGCGAAGTCGATCTTGGCGCGCAGGTCCGCCTCGAACATCCCCTGCAAAGTGAAACCCTGCAGCCTCGGAACCAGCGGCCCCGGGATGCTGTTCAGGATCTTGGAGCAGGCCGTGCGCGGCACGCGTAGCGTGAGGTCGATCTTGGGGACGACCTTCAGCTCGCGGCCGTTTTTGAACTTGAACGACCCGACGGGCAGCTCGATGGATCCGGCGATACGGGCCGCGAGTCTTCCGATCTTCGCCTCCAGCGTGCCGATCTCCAGCCGTCGCCGGTCGCGATCCACGTTGGCGTCGAACTGCACGGTGAAGGTCGCGTCGTGCACCGGCTCGCTGGCCAGCTTCTCGTGCTCGATGCTGAGACCGGACACGTCGAGCTTGCCCGACAAGGCCGCCCGGCGACCCGAGAAGCGCGCCTCGACGGCCGCGTCGATTTCGGTGTTCTCCGGATCGAGCACCGATGCCGGCAGGACGTCCGCGATCTTGTCGAGGGAGAACCGCTCGGCACGGAGCGCCACCTGGCCGTCGACGCTGGACCAATCCATGGTCGGCTTCACGCTTCCGGTCGCGGTCCACAGCGAGCGCTTGGCGCCGGCGTAGCTGCCCGCAAACAGGACGTCCACCGCGTCGCCGCCCGCGTGCGTCGGGCCCAGGCTGCCGGCGATGCCGGTGAGGGGAAGGTTCGGCAAGGGGTTCACGTGGCCTTCCTTCACGGAGATCTGCGGAAAGCCGTGCGGACGCATGCCCTCGAGCGGGCCTTCGATGGTCACGCTCTCCGCACCGAAGCCGGGTGCCGACATGCCGCCCAGCTTGCCCTCGACGTTGGTCGCGGCGACGGAGAAGCGGCGCGACGGCTCCCACGTGGCATCGAACCTCTCCACGGTGGCCGTGAGATCTCGGCGTGCGTCTTCAAGGCGCAGGCTGCCCTGCCGCACGACGACCACGGGATAGGACGACGCGGGCTTGTCTCCCCCGGTTCGCCCGGGCGACTTGCGAGCTTCGAACAGCTTGCCGACGTTGTCCGCCTTGCCGCCGCGCCGGAGGTCGATGACCGGGGAGTCCAAGGTAACGGTTCCAGAGCCCCAGGCTGCCGCGAACGAGATGTCGGCGCTCGCGATGGCTACCAGCGGTTGGGTCTTGGCCCCGACGGTGAGCTTGGAGATCCTCAGGCTGCTCCAACCGGCGCGCGCGCTCCCGTATTCGACGGGCATGCCCAACTTGGCCGAGAGCTTCGAGGTCACGAGCCTGCCGCCGAGCGAGCCACACGAGAGCGGGTAGGTGGCGAGCAGCGCCACGATCGGCACCAGAACCCAGACCCGCTTGTTCAGCAGGAGGCGTTTCAATCTCGCGTTCAAGCCTTCTCCGGGCCCCATGGGAAAGGACCGCCATTGTACCCAGAGTTGGTGAGTGCGCTAACCGCTGTTTTTACCGAGGAAGGATCCGGGCCCGTGGATGCGGCCAATGAGATGCGATGTGTTACGCAGCCGCCAACGCCACGCCGGGGGCGAAAAGCTGGCCAAGATCCTCGGCGAGTCGATGCCGGGCATGGTGCAGGCGCGACATCACCGTGCCTATCGGACATTGAATGATGTCCGCCATCTCCTGGTAGGAGCAGTCCTCCAGCTCGCGCAGCTCGACCGCCTGACGGTGCAAGAGCGGCAAGCGGGCGATGGCGGCCCGGACCATCACCTGGGTCTCGAGCTCGGAGAGCAGGGTCTCCGGCGTGCAGTCGCTGGCGGCCTCGATTTCCCCTGTGGTCCCGGGCTGGTCGTGAAGCTGCGACGGAATCCGCGCATGGCTCTCGCCGCGCGCGCCGCTGCGCCGGAGCAGGTCGAGGCTTGCGTTCATGACGATGCGATGAACCCAGGTGGAGAACGCCGAGCGGCCTTCGAAACGGCGGAAGCTGCGCCAGATCTTCACGAAGGCGTCCTGGACCGCGTCCTCGGCGTCGTCGCAGTTGCGCAGGATCCTCACCGCGGTCGCCATGGCCCGGGGGCGGAGCGCAGCCAGCAGTGCCTCGAAGGACGAACGGTCGCCGTTCCTGGCTTCTCGGGCGAGCGCGTCGAGCTCATCCTCTTGCTGCGCGTTCGGCGCCGCCGCTGGCTGGTCGTCCCGGGCCAAGGTGAGCGCAATTGCCACTGCACTGTGTGGCACTTCTGCGTGCCGGCGCTGGAAGTTCCCGATTTCCTGGGCTGTTTGCATGGCGAGTTGGGCGTTGTGCAAGGGTCGGACCGCGCCGCGACTGAACATGAGAACAGGTGATCTGTAAGACGTGAATGTAGGCCTTTCGGCCGTTCGCCCCGGGCTATACTCTCGCCGGGGCATGACCGACAGCGAGCGCATTCATCGCTTCCTGGACCAAGCCCGCAGCCGCGCCTTGGTCGAGGGCGCGGTGCGGACGGGTGGCTACACCGTGGCCGTGCTGGGCGGCTTGTTCGTGGTGCTCGCGGTCGTCGCAGCGCTGTCGGGCCCGGCGGCGTCGTGGCCCTACGTCGCGTTCGGCAGCATCGCCGCGTGTTTGGCCGCCGGGATCGCCCTCGGGTACGTGCGGCCTGCGCGTGCCTTGGAAGATCCCGCGGCGGTGGCTCGTCTGGTCGGCAAGCACCATCCGCCCTTGGCCAGCGACTTGCTTTCGGCCGTCGAGCTCGAAGCTTCGCAGACGGCGGGAGCGCAGATTTCGCCCGAGATGGCGCAAGCGTTCTCGGCCGCGGTGGCCGACGCCACGGCACCCATCGTGGTCGACGAGCTGATTCCACTTGGGCGCGCGCTGCGGGCCGTGTTGATCGCGGGGCTGTCGCTGCTCTTGCTGCTGCTCGCGGTCCTGCTTCTCCCGTCCGCCGTGGGACGCGGCATGCGGACGTTGTTTCACACCCCCACGCTGTTCGAGGGCGCCCACGTTGCGCGCGATCCGTTGGTGGGCGATGTGCGCGTCACGTACGACTTCCCCGCGTACACGGGGTTGCCCCGCCAGACCATCGAGGGCTCGACCGGCGACTTGCACGCCTTGCGAGGCACACACGTACAAATCGAGATGCGCGCCCTGCGCACGGTCCGGCAGGCGCGCCTGCTCATGGGCGAGCACGGCGAAAATGGCGTCGTGGGCGCCGAGGTCAACCGTGGCAAGCTCACGGCGTCGCTCGATCTCTCCGACAGCGGGGTCTACCGCGTCTGGCTGCAACCCTTTCTGGGAAGACCGTTGCGTGAGGATCGCGCCCACCAGATCGTCGTGGACAGCGATCAGCCGCCCGAGGTGGACGTGGTCGGGCCCGCCGATCGTCTCGATCTGCCCACGCCACGACCGGTGGAGCTCGCCTACCACGCCCGGGACGACTTCGGGCTGTCCGAGGTCTCGCTCGCGTATCGGGTGAACGACGGCGGCGAGCAGCGCGTTCTGCTCAAGAGCGCGCAGGGCGCGCGCGAGGTGCGTGGGACGACCTGGTTCGAGCCGATGGCGGCCATGCTCACGCCCGGCGCGCGCGTCGCGTACCACATCGAGGCCAAGGATCGCGACGACGTGTCCGGCAGCAAGGTCGGTGTGTCGCGGACGCTCTACCTGACCATCCAGAACCCCCGCGAAGACACCGAGGAGCACCTGGTGCGCGAGCGCGAGATCCTCGACCGGTTGGTGTCGGCGCTCGCCGACCGCATCGAGATCGAGAACCCCGGGAAGACCGTCGAGTTGCCCGAGCGGATCGCGGCTTTGCGCGAGGTCCACGACGGCGAGAAGGTGACCGTCGGGCAGCTCGCCCGCTCCGTCGACGAACAGCGCCGAGCCGGCGGAAACGCGAAGGTCGCGACCAGCGCGCTCGCCACGGCGGCCGCACGCCTTGGCAAGCTATTGCGAGAAGAAGGCGAGGTGCTGGCGTCGCATCCCGGCAAGCCGGACCAGCGCACCAGCACGCCCCTGTGGGGCAGGCTGCGTGCCCAGGCGCCAAAGCACATCGGCGAGCTGGAGAACGCCGTGCTGGCGCTCGACGATCTGATCGGTCGTCAACGATTGGACGACCTGGCGAGTATCGGCAAGGAGCTGGTCGCGGCGCACAAGCGCCTGCAAGACCTCCTCGAACGCTACAAGGCCACCGGCGACGAGCAGCTGCGCCGGCAGATCGAGCGCGAGGTGCGGGAGCTCAAGGCGCGCATCGCCGAGCTCGCACACAAGATCGCCGAGGTGAAGTCGCGCAACGAGATCGGCTCGGAGTGGATGAACGTGCCCGACACGCGCAAGGCCATGGAGCAGGTCGCGCGTTTCGACGACTTGCTGGCCAAGGGCGACGCGAAGTCGCTCGGCGACGCACTGTCGGAGCTGGGGGACTCTCTCTCGACGTTGCGCGACTCGCTCGACCAGAGCTCGAGCGCCTTCGCCAGCGAACGCTTTCCGCAGGAAAGCAAAGCCACCGCCGAGCTCGTGCGCAAGATCGGCGATCTCGAAGGAGACCAACGCGCGCTGGCCGACGACAGCCGATCGCTCGCCAAGGAGGTCGACGGCGAGCTGGCCAAGCGCCTCGAAGCCCAACAGGTGAACCAGCTCGGGAAGGCCAAGCAGAAGATCGATCAGATTCAGCGCAAGCTGGCCGGCGGCCCTCCGCGTGAGCTCGGCAGCAACGGCGAGACCGCGGCGGCCGGCATCCGCGAGAGCATTCGCCAGCTCCGAAGACTTCTGGCCGGCAAGGAATGGACCGAGTCGAGCCGAGAGGCGGATCGGCTGTCCGACGGTCTTTCCTACCTGCAGCACATGTCCGCGCGTCAGATCGCGCAGGCGCGGCCGCCGTCGCAAAACCTGCTGAATTACGGCGGCCAGATCGACGACGCGACCGCGTTGGCGCGCGAGCTGGCCGCCGACTTGGCGGGGGCGATCCCACACGGCGCCGAGGTGATGTCGCTCGAGCAGCGCGGGCGCACTCGAACCCTCGGCCAGCGCCAGACCGGCATCGAGGGCAAGACGCGAAGCCTGGCACGCGAGCTCGCCAACCGGGATGACTCGGTCCCGGGCGCCGCGCAGGCCAAGGCGGATCTGGACGAGATCGCGGACGAGATGAGGCAGGCTGGCGACGATCTCGCGCAGGGCTCGGCCCACGAAGGCTCGGGGCGGGCCGGTGACATCGCCGAGCGGCTGGCGAAGCTGAGGCAGGGCCTGGGCCAAAAGCCCAGCACCGGCGCGCGCGCGAGCCGGGATCCCGTGCGCATTCCCGAGGCCGACGAGTACAAGGCCCCCCGCGAGTGGCGTCAGGAGCTCATGGAGGCCATGCGCGAGCGGGCGCCCGAGAAGTTCCGCGACGAGGTCCGTCGCTATTACGAGGAGTTGGTCAAATGACGACCATGGCGTTCGCAATCTCCCTATTGGCGACCTTGCCCGCACGCGGCGCGAGCGAGCCAGCCAGCGTGGAACGCCTTTTCTCCGAGTGGCGCTTCGACGAGGCGGAGCGAGCGCTCGCGGCCTTGCGCAAGTCCCATCCGGGCGAGCCGGCCCTGCTGGTCGCGCGAGGGCACGAGCGATTCTTCGCCGGCGACTATAGGGCCGCGGCCGCCGAGTACAGGGCCGCGCTCGGCAGCGGACCCTCCTCGCGTGAGCTGCGCGACATGATCGATCTCGCCGAGGGCTCGGCCAAGGTCGTCGAGGGGTATCTGGAGCGGCGCTCGCCCCACTTCGTGTTCCGTTTCCCCGCCGAGGACGCCGTGCTCGCAGACTACGGTCTCGAATCGCTCGAGGCCTCGGTCGCCGCGCTCGAAGCCGACCTGGGATTTTCGCCCACGCGTCCCATCGCCGTGGACATCCTACGCAGCGCCAGCGATCTCGCCGCGATGACCACGCTCGCCGAGGCCGAGATCGAGCGCACGGGAACCGTCGCGGTGTCGAAGTGGAGTCGCATCATGCTGACCAGCCCGCGTGCCATGCGCCTGGGCTACGAGTGGCAAGACAGCCTGGCCCACGAGTACGTCCACTACGCGGTCGCGGCGCTCACCCACGATCGCGCGCCGGTCTGGCTGCAGGAGGGGCTGGCCAAGTTTCTCGAGCGCCGTTGGCGCGCGCCGATCGGGTTGTCGCTCAACCCATCCATGCAACACGTCCTGGCCAAGGCGCTGGCGAACGGAAAGCTGATTACGTTCGATGCCATGCACCCATCGATGGCGAAGCTGCCGCGGGCGGAAGACGCGACCCTCGCGTTCGCCGAGGTGGCGACCGCCATTGCGTGCCTTCACGCACGCTCGGGGACGGCGGCGCTGCAAGACGTGCTCGCCACCGTGCGCGCCGGAGGCGATGCGCGCGTGGCGGTGGCGCGCGCTTTCGGCGGTAGCGGGTCGTGGGCCGACTTCGAGCACGCCTGGAAGCAGTTCATGCAGGGCTTGCACTACAAGGCGTTGCCCGGGACGGAGCCCACGATCCGCAAGTACAAGAAGCGCGGCGCGGGCGCCGCGAGCCCCCCGAGCGAAGACGATGCGTCCGGGGTGGCGGGCGAAGGCGAGCGCTTTCTTCGGCTCGGCAACATGATGCTCTTGCGCGATCGCCTGCGCGCCGCGAGCGTCGAATACGAAAAGGGCTACAAGGTCGCCGGCCCCACCCACTGGATCTTCGCGGTGAAGCTCGGACGCACGCAGCTTGCCTTGGGCGACTTCGATCGCGCGAGCAAGGTCATCGCCTCCGCGCAGGCGACACATCCGGAGCTACCCTGGCCTCACCTCATCGCGGGCCAGGCCTTGCTCGGCAAGGGTAACGCCAGCGAGGCACTCGCTCCGCTCCTGCTGTCGCTCGCAGTCAATCCGTATGATCCCAGCGTGCACTGCAGTCTCGCCGAGGCGTACAAGCGGATCCCCGATGCTCCCGCGGACAAGCTCAAGCGGGCCGACAGGGACTGCCGCGAGCTTGGCCGGCCACAGCCGTGAGCAGTCAATCGCTTGATCGGGCATAATTATCGCCTGGCCGACGATACGACCCGATTGCTAGACAAATCGACTGGCTTACGAAACCGTCCTATCTTGCAGCGGGTCGCCAAAAGCAGTTGTGCAGCCCTTTGTGTTTGATTCGCATGGAAGGCAGGAATAAGACTTGGACTTTCCAGGTGTGGAATGATGCGGCAGAGGCACACCGAGCAAGACCGGGACAGCCTTGGGGACTCGCATGTCCTGCTGGACTTCGGTAGCCAGGAGCTTCTCGAAGACGGTGTCCTGGCCGAGTCGCTTCCGAGCACCGACACCGAGCCGTTGAGTGAGGACGATATCGGCGTCACGCCGGCGCCCGAGTCTCTCGCGCTCACACCTCCTCTCCAGGTCCTCGGCGCGATGTCACCGCAAGAGGATGACGACCCCGGGCCGACGCCGCCCCCGGAAAATCTCGCGCCAACCCCGCCGTTCGATGAGCTTGGGCCGACGCCGTCGTTCGATGAGCTTGGGCCGACGCCGCCTCCACAGCAGCTCGCGCCGACGCCGTCGTTCGAGGAGCTCGGGCCGACACCGCCCCCTACCGCGGAAGACTTCCGTCAGATCGAGCGCGACTATGCCAAGGACCAGCGTTGGTCGGACCTGGTGGCCTTGCTGGTCGAGCGAGCTTCGCACACGCCGGATCCGTCCGAGCGAATCCGCTGTCTGGTTCGCGCCGCCCAGCTCTTCGATACCAACCTCGGCGACCCCGACCGTGCGGTGGTTACGCTGCTCGAGGCCCTGCGCGAGGATCCGTCGAGCGACGACGTGACGGCAGAGCTCGCCAGAATGGCGACCGTGCACGGCCGCTGGGAGGACCTGCTCGCCCAGTGCGACCGCATGGCGGCCGAGATGACGCCCGACTCGAAGCGCGCCGAGCTGCTGGTCACGATGGCGCTTTGGTACGAGCACGACCTCGAGGATCTGCCGGCGGCCGAGGCGTCGCTGGAAGCGGCGATGTCGGTCGACCCGACCAACAGCACGGCGGTGCGCTCCCTGGTGCTGCTGCACGGACATCGAGGCGACTGGACCCGGGCCGCCGCCTATCTGACGTGCGCCGCCGGAAAGGCCATCGATCCGCTCGACAGCGTCGACTACGCGCTCGATGCCGCGGAGATCTACCGCGATCAACTGCACGACGTGGAATCCGCGGTGGTGCAGTACATGCGCGTGCTCGGATGGTCGCCCGATCACCCCAAGGCCGTCGCCGCCCTGGCGGATGCGGCGTGGGAACGCAAGGACTGGTCGACGGCTTCGTCTCTGCTCGAAGGCATGGCCGGTTCGGCCAAGAACGCCATGGAGGACACCGCGCAGCTTTGGTACAAGGCCGCGTGGTCTGCGCAAATGACGGGGGATTACGAGCGGGCGCGCGGCAACTACCGCAAGGCGTACGGGGCCATGCCGAGCCACCTGCCAACGCTGACTTCCTGGGCGCAGCTGGCCGTGGACAAGGGCTGGTGGCAGGACGTGCTGACCACGGTGCCGCGTCTTCTCGCGGTCGCCGGCGACGGTATGCCGGGCGACGAGCGCGCCGGGCACCTGATGAGCTTGGGGCAAGCCCACTTGGCGTTGCGCGACGTGGCCGCCGGGACCCACGCCTTCATGGAGGCCCTGCGGCTCGCGCCGGATTTGCCCGGCGCCCGACAGGCGCTGGCCAAGGCCACGGCCCAAATGGAGGGGCGGGGTGCCGCGAACGCCAAGGCGCTGATCGAGCAGTACCGCGTGCTTCTGCACGGGCAGCTCGCCGTCGACGAGCGCTTCGACACCATCTGCAAGATCGGGCGCCTGCAGCGCGAAGAGATGAACGACCTGCCCGGCGCGCTGGCCAGCTACCTGCAGGCGGCGCAGCTGCGGCCCGACGACATCAGCGTCCTGCACGAGCTGGTCGAGCTTCACACGGTCAACCGCCATTGGTCGCGCGCGGTCGACGTGCTCGAACGGTTGGTCGGGCTCACCAGCGGCCGCGAGAAGGTCTGCTACCTGGTCGCGCTGGCCAGCATCTTGAACTGCGAGCTCGACTCGCCCGACGAGGCGGTGGCGCTCTACGATCGCGCGCTCGACGAGGACACGAGCGACCGCCGGGTGTTCGAGCACATCGAGAACATCCTCATCTACCGCCGCAACTGGCGCGAGCTGACCCGGGCCTACCGACGCATGATCAAACGGCTGGGGCCGAACCCGCCGGCGGATCGGCGGCCGTGGCTCATCAACCTGTGGCGCGCGCTGGCCGACACGTGCCGTCGCTACCTGCGTGACTACCCGGCGGCCGCGGCAGCGTACGAGGTTTGCGTCAGCCTGACCCCGGAGGACACCCGTCTGCGAGAGGCGTTGGCCGAGGTCTACGAGTCGCAGGGCCGCGAAGGCGTGGCATCGGCCGTGTCGACCCGCGAGCAGCTACTCTCCATGGCGGCGGACGGTGAGTCCGCGTCGAAGCAGATCCGATCGCTGGCCAGGCTGTTCGGCAAGTACCGCCACTACGATGCGCTGTTCTGCACCAGCGCCGCCCTGTGTGCGCTGACCAGGGCCGACGCGCGCGAGCGGGCCTTCTACGAATCGAACGCTCCCAGGGGCGTGCCGCTGGCCAGAACCTTCATCACCGAGCGGCAGTGGCAGGGCCATCTGTATCCGTCGGTGGACGCGCACCTGATCGCGCAGGTGCTGGCAGCGGCGGCACCGGCCGTGATCTCGGCGCGCGCGCGCGAGGCCTCGGCGTTTGGCATCGATCCGAGACACCGCGCTGCCTTGGAGGGCGACCGATCGTTCGTCTCGCGGCTGCTCGTCTACGCCAGTCGCTTGCTGGGCGTGCCCTTGCCGCCGGTCTACGTCCCGCCGGGCGCGCCGGGGGAGATGGATCTGGTGGTGTTGCTCGAGCAGGATCGTCCGGTGCCGGCCCTCGTGCTCGGACGCGATCTGGTGATTGGACGAACCCACCAAGAGCTCACGTTTCTCGTGACCAAGAAGCTGGTGAGGCTGCGCGCCGACCACTTCCTGTTGTGGCCGCAGCTGGTGTCTACGCTCGACGAGCTGCAAGTCATCCTCGCCGCCGCGGTGAGGATGGTTCACCCCAAGCTCGATCTGCCTGGCGTGGATCCCTCCTCGGTGAAGAAGTACCTGTCGTTCATGCACAAGACGTTGCCGAGGGAGCAGGTCGACGTCATCCGCGCAGCCGTGACCGCGCTTCTGTCGACCCGGTTGAGCAGCGACAGCCTGCCCATGGCGGGAACCAGCAACCGTTTCGATGTGGCGGCCTGGGCGGCCAATGCCGACGCCATCGCCAACCGCGCGGGTCTGATCGCATGCGGCGACGTGGTGGCGGCCGCGCGCGAGGTGGTTCGTGAAGCCCGCGCCACGCACACGCGGCCCGAGGGGCGCATCCTCGATCTCGTGCGCTGGGGCGTCTCGTCGTCGTACCTGGAGCTGCGCGCGCGGCTCGGGCTCGCGATGGTGGTGGCCGAGCAAAGGGGCGGTTCCGCCGTTCACTCGTTCTCCGAGCTGGGCGGCCTGTTCGACCGCGGCCTGAGCACGCGCAACTAG
>CAZYFU010000123.1:0-15648 GCA_964647025.1 uncultured Myxococcales bacterium
CGACCGCCGGATGGCCGCGTGATCACCGGTGTTTCAAACCGTTCGGTGCTCTAGTGCCACTCCGTGCGGCCCCTGGGGAGCTTTACGGCCTGGTTATCATACGGGGTTCCTTCGCTCAGAGCTAGAGGAGGGCCGGGCGAGGCGCGTACGACGGCGGCTGTCAGGCGCGGACGGTTCCATACGCAAACAGGACGGTCACGTCCATCCAGATTCCCTGGTCGGTGCGCAGGGCCTCGATCTCGTGCACGTGCTGCGCTCGAAAGCGCGCCAGGACTTCGGGCGCAAGTCCGCTCAGCATGCGGCGAAAGCCGGCGCTCCAGATGACCTGCCACCACGCGTCGGCGTCGGGCAGGAAGTAGCCCATCTGCCGCTTTTCCACCTGGATGTCGGTCAGCCCCGCGTCGGTCAAGAGCTTGCGGCAGCCCTCGTCGGTGCCGATTTGTTTCCACAAGGGCGGCGTCGGTTGCACGCCGTACTCCTTCTCCAGGCGTTCGACCAGCTTCGAGCGCAGGGGCTCCATGTAGTCGACGGCGAAGCAGCTGATGGCGACCTTGCCCCCCGGCTTCACCGCGCCCGCGATGTGGGCCAACGTGGCCGGCATGTCGGCCACGAAGAAGATGCCGAACGCGCACGTGGCCACGTCGAATCGCTTGCGCCAGGGCAGGGCCTGCATGTCGCCCTGGACCAGTTCGACGTTGCAGCGGGGGCGGGCGGTCGTCACCTTGCCGCGCGCTTGTTCCAGCATACCGGGCGAGAAATCCACGCCGGTCACCTGGCCACGTTCGAGCCTCGTCGCCAACGCCAAGGTGGCGTGCCCGGTGCCGCAGGCGACGTCCAAGGCCGCTTCATCCCCCCGCAGGCCGAGTAGCGATACCATGTGCTTGGCGCAATCCGGGAAGAAGCGCAGAGGATCGCTGTCGTACTCGGCGGCGACGGCGTCGAAGGTTCCCGCGATGCTCTTCTTGTAGTCCTCCATGACCGGGCTGACTGTAGCAACTCCGACGGAGAATGCGAGCCCGGCTGGGGCGTCTGCTTCTCCAGTCAACAGAACCGGCTTCGTGGTGTTCTTGACCAGAACCATGACGGACCTCCATCCCAACCTCGTGCCTCTGCGGGCCCTGCCAAGCGCATCCGAGCTGGCCCAGGGAGACGACGAGCAGCTGATGACCTTGGCTGCGGCCGGGAACAAGCCCGCCTTTGCCGTCCTGGTGACCCGCTACCTCCCCCGGAGCACGCAATTCTGCCTGCGCTTCGTCGGGGAGATGGCAGGTCTGGTTGAGGCGGGATCGCTACCGGTCCGAGGGGAAGTTCACCGTGTTCCTGTTCGTGATGGCCCGAAGCCGCTGCCTCAATCGCGTGCGTGACGAAGGGCGCCGGGAGCGGCGTGAGCAGGTCACCCAAGACGATGTGGCGGACGCGCCCAGCCAACTCGATGTGCTCTTGGAACAAGAACGCCAGCGGCAGGTGCAGAAGGCGCTTGCGCGACGCCATCGCAGGAGGACAGACGCCATGACGAACGCATGTCCCGACAAGACGGAGTGGCTGAGTCTCCTCGACCGTGAAGCCACCGAGAATCGTGCCGGCGCCTTGCGTGCGCATGCGACCGAGTGTTCCGCGTGCGCGCGCGAGCTTGCGCTGCAACGTCGCTTGATCGACGATCTGGCGGCTCCGGTGACGTGGAGCCCGGCGCGGTCGAGGCCATCATGAGGCAGCTCCCCGACGCGCGCCCGCCCGCCTCGCGCAGGGGGCCTTGGGCGGTGGCAGCAGGGGCGCTGGTGCTGGCAGCAGCCGCCGGAGTCTTGTTGGTCCCGCGTCTTCGGCAGGACCAGGGGACCTTCGTCGCACGTGGCGGGGAGAAGGTCCCCTGGGTCCAGAAGGTGGGCGTAGAGGTGTTCGTGCTGGGTGACGCCCTGGCGAAGCTCGAGGACGGGGCGCCGGTCTCGCCGGGCGTGGGCCTGGTGGCGAGCTATCACAACGTGGACCGAGCGCCGGCCTACTTGATGGTGCTCGGCCGTGATGTCCGCGGCGAGCTGCATTGGGTCTACCCGGGATTCGAGCATGCCACGAAGGATCCGGAGTCGGTGCGCCTGCTGCCTTTGCGAGCCCGTCAGGTCCTGCCCGACTCGGTGGCGCTCGACGACTTGCCGGTCGGCGAGCTCGAGCTGGTGTGTCTCATCACCCGTGAGCTGCTGCGGGTCTCCCAGATCGAATCTCTGCTGCCACCGGCTTTGCGCAATTCCTTCGACTTGCGTACGAGGTTCGCCGGAGCGCGTGTCACCAGCGTGTCTGTTCGGATGGTCGCTCCCGCGCCGCCGCCACCTCCTCCATCTCCGCAGGCACAGGCGGTCCCGGCTCCACGTCCTCGGAGCGCGCCGCCGCAACCCAGGACCACGAAGGCGCGGCCACCACGCGCGGAGTCGGATCCCGGGGGCGATTGGCTGAAGGCCATCGACCCGATTCCCGCCAGCGCGGAGGGCTTGTGAGAACGCTTCTGCGCTGGTCGCGAAAGCGTTTCTGTCGCTCGCCGTCGTGCTCGGCTCGCAGGCCAGCCAGGCGTGGGCCGCGGACGCCGTCACGTTGGTGTTGTCGGCATCCAGCTCGGTGAGCAGCACGGTGTTCTGTTCGCCCGCCAGCGAGACGAACACCTCGCGGTACTTGGCCCCATCGTCGTCCGCGTACTGAAGCGGTGGGCGATCCAGGGCCGGCCCGCAGTTGCTCGCCACCACCAACGTCGGGCGTGTCACGTCTGCGCGTGGAAGGCATCACATTCCTTTCCTTCGAAGATGCAACCTGTAGAGTGTTGCGCGAATCGGGAGGGAACGATGGGCAAGCTCGAAGGCATCTTCTGGATAGGGACCATCCTTGGATTGGCGACGGCGTCGCCAAACGAGGCGCGGGCGGCGTCGCCCAGCGCGGGTCAGCACGGCGTGAAGACCATGCTGATGACGATTCCGGGTCTGAACGCAGATCAGAAGGGCCGCGTCGCGCGTCTGACCAACACGGCCAGGCTTCAGGCGGCGCCGCTGCACGAGCAGATCGCGGCGGCCCGCAAGAACCTGGCCAGGCTGTGGTCAGCCGACGAGCTCGACAAGACGACGATTGCCTCCAAGCGCGCCGAGCTCGACGGTGCCATGGCCAAGGTTCGCGCCATCTGGGACGACTTCTTCGTCCAGCTCCACGACGTCTTGACGCCGACGCAGCGGGGCTGGCTGGCCGGCCGTGCGCCGGGGCTGCACGGCAGTGATGCGGGGGTGCAGCTGGGCGTTTCGCCCAAAGGCTGCCTGTGCGGAGATCCGCAAGGCGTGCAGCACCCGTAATCGCTTCACCCGAGACAATGGATCCGCGCGGACGCTTCGATGGCAGCGCGTTCTTGCGGCGTGGGCTGCCCGGGCATCCAATGGTCGAGCGGCATGCCCAGCCCTGACAGGGCCGACAAGACGCACGCGCCGAGCACGGCGGGGGTGTAGCCGCCTTCGAGCACGATGCCCAGCCGACGCTTGGCAGAGCCCTCGGCGGCGCATGCCATGGCGGCGCCGATGTACTGGAAGTCCTCCGTTTCGAGCCGCATGTTTCCTTGCGGATCGCCAACACGAGCATCGAAGCCCAGGCTGGCGAGGACGACGTCGGGCCGATAGCGTCGGACCGCGGGGAGGATCACGGCCGACGTCGCGAGCGCGTAAGCGGACAGTCTCGCGCCCGCGGGGAGCGGGATGTTCACCGTCGCATGCCGACCCTCACCCTCACCGATGGTGTCGGCGTCTCCGGTATCCGGCGGAAACAGGTGATTCGAGTGAATCGAGATGAAGAGAACATCCGGGCGCGCAAGGAAGATGTCCTCGGTGCCGTTTCCGTGGTGCACGTCCCAATCCAAGATGCACACGCGCAGCCCCCTTCGGCACAGACTCTCCGCCGCCAACGCGACGTTGTTGAACACGCAGTAGCCCGACGTACTGGCGCGCGCGGCGTGGTGTCCGGGCGGCCTCACCACGGCCAGAACTTGGCGATCGTGCGCGGTGGCGAGCGCATCCGCCAGCTCCAAGGCTGTCCCAGCGGCGTTGAGAGCCGCCGTCACCGATTCCGGACCGAGGTATGTCTCCGCGTCGAGCCCGACGCTTCGGCCGCGCAGGCCGAGCACATGATCGACGTGCGCGGGTGCGTGGATGGTGAGCAGGTCGTCCCGGGTGGCTTCGCGCGCGCAGGCATCCACCGCGTGGCCGGCATCTTCGAGACTTCGCATCACGTGCTCGACCCGGGAGCGCGATTCCGGATGCCCGGCGCCGGGTTCGTGAAGATGGGCGCGCGCGCCAAGTAGAACGCTCAACATGGCCGCCGCACAGTAGCAGATCCGACGCATGCAAACCAAGTCAGGGAATCCCCACACGCCTCCACGTTGCCAGCGGTTTCGCAACCGGCCTATGCTGGCGGACACATCGCGACCATGAGAACGCGCTTAGCTACCGTTTCGGACGGGTCGGCCATCCAGGCCGTGTATTCCCCCTACGTCGAGAACACGACCTATACCTTCGAGATGAGAACTCCGACCGTCGAGGAGGTGTGCCAGCGCATGACACGCCACCCGCGGCACCCCTGGCTGGTCGCGGAGGACGATGCCGGCATCCTCGGCTATGCGTATGCGTGGCCGTTCGAGGACCGCGAGGGCTATCGCTTCTCCGTGGAGACTTCGATCTTCTTGCGCCAGGATCGCCTCGGCGGTGGGATCGGCAAAGCCCTCTACTCGGAGCTTCTGACGCTCCTCGGACAGCAGGGGTATGTAACCTGCGTCGCGCGCATCGCGCTTCCCAACCCGCAGAGCGAGCGGCTGCACGAGAGGCTGGGTTTTGCCAAGGTCGGCCAATTCCAGAGGATGGGCCACAAGTTCGATCGCTGGATCGACGTCGGCTACTGGCAGCGCATGCTGTAGACGATTCGACGTGCGAGCCGTGCATGCCGACCGGGGGTAAAATCGCCCGGCGGAGGGTCCCATGACGAAAAGACTTTCTCTCCTGTTCTTGGTTTCGGTTGCGGGCTGCGATGGTGGAGCCTCCAAGGGCGCCGACGGCGCCATGGCCACCGGCGGAGCTTTGGTCAGCGACGGGGCAACCCCGGCCATGGGTGGAACCTCCGGCAGCGTCGGGGCTGGCGGCGGCGGCGGCTTCGCCAGAGATGCCGCGTCCCCGGCCACGGGTGGAGCCCTCAAGGGCGCTGACGGCGCCATGGCCACCGGCGGCGCCATCGCCAGAGATGCCGCGTCCCCGACCATGGGTGGAACCTCCGGCAGTGTCGGAGCCGGCGGCAGCGGCGGAGCCATCCTCGATGCCGGTGCCGTCGGGCCTTCCATCGATGCCGGCACGCTCGGGACCAACGTCGGGTCCGTCGAGCTCTACGGTACCTTTCACGCGATGGGCGTGCTCGCTACGCTTCCGGCGGGCAGTGACGACAACAGGAACGCCGTGGCGAACCTGGACTACCGCGTGACTGGGACGGTCGACTACGTCGCCGGATTCCCGCTCACGCGCACCGGAGCCACGACGTTCACCGGCAGTCTGTTCTGGCTGGCGCCCGGGACCGGCTACGACGTGCGGATCCGCTACAGCGATCCCGACGGTGGCTCGGTCGACAAGGGCTGGGCCGAAGCCACCGCATCCACCCGCGCCGAGATCGTGATCCCAAGCCCAGCGCGCACGCTCGTGGTCGCGCCGGCCGGCTCTGGATCGGCGTGTTCGACCACGGCCCCTTGTGCGCTTTCGCAGGCCGTGGGGCAGGCGAAGGCGGGTGACGAGGTGCGCGTGACCGCGGGTGTGTACGCCGTCGGCGGGCTCACCATCTCGCGCTCGGGGACCGCCGCCGCGCCCATCGTGATTCGCGGCGAGGCAGGCGCGATCCTGGACGGGGCCGATCCCGATCCGTTCACCTGGACCGCCGGCTCCGGGGGCGTCTACAGCACGACCGTGAGGGCTGCGAATCCGCACATGGTGGCGTCGAACGGCGCCCGCCTCTACCCGTATTCCGATGCAGCCTCGCTGTCCGCGCTGTCGGCCAGCAACACGCCCGGCTTCTTCGCCAGCGGTACGTCACTCAGCGTTCACCTGGCAGAGGGCGCCGACCCGGCCAGCGCCAGCGTGGCCATTTCGCGCCAGAACGTCGCCATCACCATCTCGGGCAGCTTCGTCTACCTGGTCGGTCTGACCTTCCGGTATTACGGCGCGGACGACTATGCCAAGGCGATCTACATCCGCGACGGAAGCGACAACCTGGTGCAAGGATGCCGCTTCATCACCAACGACCTTGGGGTCGGCCTCAAGGGCGCGGCCCATCGCAACGTCATCCAGGACAGCGAGTTCAGCGACACCATCGCGGGCTGGACCTGGGAGGACGTCAAGGCCGAGGGCACGCTGGAGACCGGCGGCGTGCGCATGTACAGCCCCGTCGACGGTCGTGGCACGGTGATACGCCGAAACAAGTTCCACGACTTCTTCGACGGGCTGGGGATTTGTCCGCGCGACTCGGCCGCGGTCAGCAACGAGACCGACTTCTACGACAACCTTGCCTACGACCTCGGCGACGACGGCGTCGAGGCCGACGGCCGCTGCGTGAACGTGCGGCTGTGGGGGAACCGGTTCCACGATACCTTGGCGGGGATCTCCCTGGCGCCGGTGAAGGGTGGCCCGGTCTACTGTCTGCGCAACCAGATCTACGGGATCGGCGCGGGGATCAGCGAGGCGGGGTACACCGGCATCTCCTTCAAGCTCAACAGCAGCGACGGTGACTCGGGAGCCATCTATCTCCTGCACAACACCGTCGACGCGCAGCGGGCCGGCAACAGCGGGTTCCGCATCCTGAGCCCAGGCACGTGGACCCGACTGTTCGCGCGCAACAACGTGTTCGCGGGCACCACCACCGCCCTCGAGAACGCGAACCCATCCGAGCCCGTGGACATGGACTACGACGCGCTATACGGCAGCGGATCGAGCTACCTCGTCCGCTGGGATGGTTTGGCCTCCCCTCGGCTCACCACCCTGGCCGACTACACGAAAGCCACGGGGCAGGAAGCACACGGGATCAGCGCGGCGCCGGGCTTCTCCTCGGCGACCGACCTCACGCCGGCCGCCGGCAGTCCGTTGATTGATCGCGGGCTCTACATCCCCGGTGTCAACGACGGCTTCCGGGGCAAGGCCCCCGATCTGGGCGCCATCGAGAGCGACTAACGGCGATCCGCGCGTCGCCACGAGAGCAGCGGCATCAGGGCGCCGCTGGGCTCGGCGTGTGCCGACAGATCCGCCAGTCGGCGAGCGAGCTGGCGGATGGCCTCGCGCGGGTTCTTGCCGGCGCGCGAGGCCTCTTGGCAGAAGTGCGTGCGGCAGCCGAAGGGTCTGGCTTGGTAGGCTCGGCAGCGGCGGGTCAGGACGTCGAATGCCGGGCAGTCGCCCACGTCCGTTCCTTTGCGAGGCGGGTTCGCCCGCAGCGCCGCATGCAGCATCCTCCATTCGATGGGCCACAGCAGGGGCTGTCGTCCGGTCACGGAGAAGCGACAGCACTCGCCGCTGGCGGCGCACGACCAACCGGCGAAGAGGTCGTCGGTTTCCTGGTACAGCGATCGGAGTCTTTCTATCAGCGGGTCTGGGGACGTGGCCATGTACTTCAGCCGGGAATTGCGGCGGAAAGGTGACACGACCGCCACCTGGTGCAACCCCAATGTGGAACGGATCCACGATCCTGTGGAGCATAGCGATGAACCGCCGCGAGAAGAGCGTCGAGTCGCTCACGTTCCAGAAACCGAGCGGCAGGTCTGCCTCAGCTCTCCAGCTTGATGGGCTTGTGCGGGTAGAGGCTCGTGAAGAGTTGGAAGAGCTGCTTGCGCCGGTTTGGATTGGTCTTCGGCAGCATGATGTTGCATCCGGAGCACAGGTAGAACAGCTCGACGCCCGGCGTCCCGTTCTCGAGCTCGTAGGAGAAGCGGATGATGATCGGCTTGCCATCGTCGGTGATGCCGCACAGATCGCAGCGGAACTCGTTGCTCATCGCGCTTCCCGGCGCCTCTACCGGTGGCGGGACAGGGTGGTGCTCGCCGTCGAACGAACCACCTCGACCATCTCGCCGGCGGGAGCGCGCGATTTGAAATAGACCAGCGTCTTGGCGATGAGGTCATGCAGAGCTTGGCGCTTGGGGTGGAAGGCGACCAGCAGGAAGCCCGCCAGGTAGCCGACGAGGATCGCCGTGGCGAGGGCAATGTACACGATGGGCATGGCCATCTCGGCGAGGCTCAACTTCGACAGGCGGAAGGAGATGCGATCGTTGCTGTGCAGGGCATACACCACGCCGGCGAGCAGGCTCCAGCCGAGGGGGCCCCACGCGAAGACCGCCGTACGAATCGCCGAGGCCTTCCACGTGATCCTGCCCCCGGACAGGTTCTCGACGCGAATGCCGAGCAGCCACTTCCCCGGCGTCTGGCCGAGCAGCTTGTGGAACAGCACGAAGTAGAGGAACGCCACCGGGATCGCCAACACGTGGATGAAGTACGCGGCGATCAACAAGAGCACGCTGTCGACCCCGAGCGCGATTCCGCGTGCACCCATTCCGCCGAGCTCGCGTCGGGGGGCTCGCGCGCTCTCCAAGGCCGCAATCAGCTGATCGTAGTCGGCGTAACGCTCGTCGGGCTTCTTCGCCATCATCTTGTCGACGATGCGAGCGACAGCCTGCGGAATCGCGTTGTTGAGGTCTCGCAGCGCCGCCGGCTTGTCGGTCACGTGCATGGTGATGATTCCGACGGGCGAATCACCCGAGAATGGCGGGCGGCCAGCAAGCATGTGGTACAGCGTGCAGCCGAGAGAGTAGATGTCCGAGCGGTGGTCGGAGGTTTGCCCGCGTCCTTGCTCGGGAGCCATGTACAGCGGCGATCCGATGATGGCGCCGTCGCGGGTGAGCTGTGCATCGCCGTGCATGCTCTTGACCAGGCCGAAGTCGAGGATCTTGACCCCGGCTTCGTTGTCCAGCATCAGGTTCGAGGGCTTGACGTCCCGGTGGACGAAGCCGTGCGCCATCGCGGCCCGCAGCCCGCGCGCGGCCGCCAGCGTGTAGTCCAGCGCCTGCGTCCAGGCCAGGGGCGTCCCCTGGGCCAAGAGCGCGTCGAGCCCCGGGCCTTCCAGATACTCCATCACGAAGAAGTGGAAGCCGCGGTCTTCACCGATGAAGTAGATCTGCGCGACGTTCGGGTGCCTGAGCCGAGCCTGGGAGCGCGCCTCGCGCTCGAAGCGTTCGACCACTTCCGGGTCGTGCGCGATGTCGATGGCCAGGACCTTGATGGCGACCGGGCGCTGTAGCGACAGATCCGTCCCGTAGTACACCGCTCCCATGCCGCCGCGACCGAGCAGCCGCACCAGCTCGAAGTGTTGCAGGCGCGTCCCCGCCAGCCCGTCGGCGACTGAAACGGACGGGCCTCCGCTCGAGCTTCTCACCAGGATGGTTTCGTCGAGCGCTCGGCGGCTCTTTTCTCCGTCGCTCATGCCGGCAGAATACCGCTTCCGATTGCAAAATATAGGTTTTCGGCATGCTGGTCGCTCTACACTGAGGCGTATGGCGTTCATCCACCGAGCCCGTCGGGCTGCATCCTGGACGTTGGCCGGTGTCTCGGTCCTGCTCGGCGCCGGATGCACGCGCTCGTGCGGGAGCGAGGGCGGTGCGGCCGCTGACAAGGGGCCTTTCCCTCGCCACAGCTTGGCCAACACCGAGGTCAGGCCCCTGCCGCGCGCCAAGGGCGGCAGGGCGTACCAGCTTCACGTCGGGCTTCCCGAGTCGTTCGACGAGGAGCCGGGGAGGCGCTATCCGGTCCTCTATCTCTGCGACGCCTACTGGGATTTTCCGATGGTGCGCAACATCGTCAGCAATCTGCGCTTCGATCACGCCGTGCCCGAGATGATCGTCGTCGGGCTCGGCTACGCGGGCGACAACCCCAACTACGGCCGCCTGCGGCGCTGGGACCTGACCCCGGTGGCCGCGACCTACGAGGGGGCGAGCTACGACGGTCCCAGCGGTCATGCGCAGGACTTCCTCGCCACCATCGAGAATGACGTCATTCCGCTGGTCGAGCGCGAGTACCGGGGCGACCCTGGCTACCGCGTGTTGGTGGGCAGCTCTCTCGGGGGACTCTTCACGCTCTACGCGATGCTGGCCCGTCCGGGCCTATTCGCAAGCTACGTGGCCGCGAGCCCTGCCGCCCAGTGGGCCGACGACTGGCTGCTTGGCTTCGAGGCCGAGTTCCGCAAGTCCGCGCAGCCGCTGGGGGTAAGGTTGTTCATCACGGCTGCCGAGAAGGATCCCGGCACGATCCTCGACGGCGCCAAACGGTTCGACGCTCGCGTGCGCGCAAGCGCCTACCCGGGCATGGCCTACCAGTTCCGCTTGGTCGAGGGCGAAGGTCATTCCGGCACCAAGGCCGAAAGCTACAACCGAGGCATACGATTCGCCTTCTCACCGCGCGCGCCTCGGCCGTCTTACCCGTAGCCATTTTGCCGCAAGCCGCAGCCCCCAAGCCGAGTTCCGAAGTCCTGCCGGCACGCACACCCAAGCCACGCTCGGTGGCCGTGCACGAGCGGTCGCTCATCGGGATCTCGTGGCCCGTGATGATCACGTCGCTGGCGGGCATCTCCGGTCCGGTGCTCGATTCTTGGTTCCTTTCGCGCATCTCGGATAACGCGGCGGCCGGTGTCGGCGCCACGCTGCCGGTTTTCGTCGTGCTGCAGACCATGCTGAACGCCGCGGGGCAGGCGGGGGCGGGCATCGCGGGGCAGTTCCTGGGCGCGCGTCGCCCACGACTGGCCGAGGCCACGTTTGCGTTGGTGCTGTGCCTGTTGTCGCTCGGCGGGGTGGTCCTCGGCGCCCTCCTCAGCTTGACCAGCCCATGGGTGGTCTGGTCCCTCGGTTTGCGCGGCGAGATCGCCGACCACGCGGTGGCTTTCCTGCGCATCATCGGGGCAGGCTTCGTGGGGCGCGCCATACTCGCCGGGCTGACCAACCTGCTCGCGGCGCGGGGGCTGACCCTGTGGAACCTGGGCGTGTCGGTCAGCACCGTCGCGCTCAACCTGGTGTTCAACCTCCTGCTCGTCGGGCAGGTCTTCGGCTTGCCCTGCTTCGGGGTCGAAGGCGTGGCGGTCTCCACCGTGCTCTCGTGGGTCATCGTGGCCTTGGGCACGCTCTGCTTCGTGATCAGGCGGCTCGGGTTTCGTCCCTCGTGGCTCACCCTGGCCCTCGGGTGGAAGCGCATCCTGCGCCACCTTGGGCGCATCGGCATCCCGTCGGCCATCGAGCCCATCTCGTACCAACTCTTCCAGGTCGCCCTGGCGTCGCAGGTCGTGCGCCTGGGGACGCTGGCGCTCACCTCGCGTGTGTACGCGGCGAACCTCGCGAATTTTCCCGTTCTGTTCAGCCTCGGGCTCGGCTTCGGGGCGCAGATTCTGGTCGCCCATTTGGTGGGTGCGCGCGACTTCGCGACGGCGGACAAGCGGCTCAAGACCGCGGTGGCATGGGGGGCGAGCCTGTCGTGCCTGTGCTCGCTCGCGCTGGCGCTGTCGGGAACGGCGCTCATGAGACTTTTCACCGACGACGCCGCCATCGTGTCCTTGGGCAGCACGCTGCTTTGGCTGGATGTGGCGATTCAGCCGGCCAAGGCGGCGAACATCACGCTCACCTATTCGCTGCGGGCCTCGGGCGATTCGCGCTTTCCGGCGGTCGTCGGTTCCGCCTTGATGTGGACTGTCGGTCTGGGCGCGGCGTTGGGGCTGGCCTTCGGTGCCCGTTGGGGCGTGATCGGCATTTGGGTCGGGATGGCGATCGACGAATGGGTTCGGGCCGTGGCCAACGGCTGGCGCTGGCACACGGGGATCTGGCGCAGCAAAGGCATCGCATGATTCGTCCCACTTGCGCGGGCGCAGGCTGTCCAAGGTGCTACCATGGGGCGCTTTTCGGGCCATGACTGCAAACGCAAAGACGCCGCTCTCCATCACCGGTCTCCTGCGCGGGGTACCGCGCGGTTTCGACGCATTGCCGATCTGGGCACAGATCAACGTTACGTGGCGGTGCAACCTGTCGTGCTCGTACTGCTCGGAATACGACAACGCCAAGGGGCATGTCCGCTCCGAGGACGTGATCGCGCGCATCGACAAGTGCAAGGATCTCGGCGTGATGCACACCGATCTAATTGGCGGCGAGCCGCTGCTTCACCCGGACATTCTGCCGCTCATGCGCCACATCCGCGCTCGCGGAATGACCACCGGCATGACCACCAACGGCTTTCTGCTCACGGCGGACAAGCTCGAGGCTTTGCTCGACGCCGGAATGGGCCGCGTCCAGATCTCCGTCGACAGCCTGCACCCGACCGCGGGCTCGCCCAAGTCGCTCAAGACCCTGCGCCCCAAGATCGAGATGCTGGCCAAGCGCGGTCTCTGGTTCTACGTGGCCAGCGTGATCTGTGACGAGACCATCGACCAGGTCCAGGACCTCGCACAGTTCTGCTTCGACCTGGACGTGCCGGTGTTCTTCGCCGTGGTCCACGAGCGCGGGCGCATCGTGCTCGGGCCCTCGTCGCCGCGCTACCTCGAGAAGATCCGCTGGCTACGCGAGCAGAAGCGCGCCGGGCGGCCGGTGTCGAACCCGTACTACCTCATCGACTACTACGAACGACTGCTCTCGGGGCGGCCGCTCCCATGGAAGTGCCAGGGCGGCCAGAAAGCCTTCTACGTCTCGCCAGAGGGCAACTTCCACTACTGCTACCACACCGATCCGGTGGGACCCTTCGCCCAGGTCACGCGCGCCCAGATCAAGGCCAATCATCAGGCCAAGGGTTGCGAAGACGGCTGCGGTGTCGATTGCATGGTGCGCACCTCGTTGCCGTTCTCGCGGCGGGCTTGGGTGGTCAAGACCGAGGTGTTGGAACGCCTGGGGCGCCCGGGCCGTTGGCTGCTGTCCGGCGTCGGAACACGAACCAGCGGTTCATTGGGTAGTTCCAGCCCAGGTACACAAGCACCGAAATGACGATCTTGGATGCCTGATACGGCATTCCAAGAAGCCCTGTGAAGAACCACACGCCGCCGGTGTGGAGGAGGCTGGCGGCGGCCTGCACCAGCACGAAGCGAGCGAACTGGCCGGTGGGAGGTCGGTCTCGGGCATCGAAGGCCCATACCCGGTTGATGGTGAAGTTCGACAACGAGCCGACGACGGTACCGAGCCACGTGGCAAGTACGTAGTTCACGCCGGCGAGCTCGACCAACCCGGCCAGGGTGCCGAAGTCCAGGGCGGTGGTGAACAGCGAGGTCAGCGCGCTTCGCGAGAAAGTGCCGCGTCGATGCCCGGTGGAATCGAGGGGAGAAGACTTCGCGGTCATGCTGGGAGTGGGCGGCGAGTCAGCCGAGGACAGGGTGGCGTGCACAGGAAGCGCACCATACACCAGCCTCCGGCCTCCGTTACCAGCGCTCGGTCGGGTCTTTCTTGGTCGGCTGCTCGACCGGCGCCGGCGTGGGACGCTCTATCGGGCGCTCGATGTTCTTCTTCGGCCTGCCACCCCCGGTCTTCTTCGGGGGTTTGGGCGTTTCCGGTTCCGGGTCCGGCGGCCGGACCACGGGCGGTGGGGGCGGCGGATCCAAGGGCTCGGCTTGAGGCGGGATAAAAGTCGATGGCGGCGGTGTCGTGGGCTCCACCGTGGGAGCGACGGTCGGCATGGGGGCGCCCCCCGGCGCCTTCCCCGATGGTCGTGTGACCAGCAGGGTGATGATCAGCCCAGCCGCGGCCAATGCCACCACGGCGGCGACCGCGACCACGGTGGTCCGCTTGCCGCGAAGCCCGGTGTCTGCCATGCCAAGCTCGCCCGTGGCATGGCGGAACGTGGTGCTCTGCTTGATGGGGTTCGGCGGCGCGACCGTGGACGGCTGATCCACCATGGTCGAGATGTGCGACGGCGGCCACGACGGCGCTCGACTGGGCGGTCGGGACGGCGCTCGCCCGAGCGGCACCGGCGGCGGGGTGGCCATGGTGACATCGAATGGCATGCCGCGCTGGGCGGCCTGTACTTGCTCGTCATCGAGCAGCGCGGTGGTTCGAGCGGCCGGTGGCTGGTTGCCGAACATCGGCGTGGCGTAGCTGCCGGCCGGGAGCCGGAGCGCAGCCTGGAACTCCGACATGGTCTGGAAGCGATCCGCGGGGCTCTTCGCCAGGGCGCACAGCATTGCCGAAGCGACGGAGTCGGGGATCGACGGGTTCTTGCTCTGCGGATGCTCCGGCGGCCGCATCACGTGCATGATGATGATGTCGCCGAACCCCTCGCTGACGAAGGGCGGTGTTCCGCACAACATCTCGTAGAGGATGACGCCGAGAGCGTAGATGTCGGTGCGGTGGTCGATACGTTCGATGAGCCCTTGGCACTGCTCGGGCGACATGTACGACGCGGTGCCCATGATGGCGCCGGTGCGCGTCTTCATCGAGCTGCCGCGCATGTCGTCGCGCAGCTTCGCGATGCCGAAGTCGAGCACCTTCACGCGCTCGCCCGAAGCGATCATCTCGTCGGGGACGAGGAACAGGTTGTCGGGCTTGAGGTCCCGGTGGACGATGCCCTTGCTGTGGGCTGCCGCCAGCGCCGATGCGGTCTGCAGCGCGACATCGACGGCCGTCTCCACCGACAGCTGTCGCGTGCGCTCGAGCCGCGTCGACAGGCTCTCGCCCTCGAGGAACTCCATCAACATGTAGGGCACGTTCTCCTCTTCGGGGAGCATGCCCACGTCGATGATGTCGATGATGTTGGGATGGCGAATGGCGTTGGCCGCGCGCGCTTCGTTGAAGAAACGCGTGACCAGCGACTCGTCACGGGCGAGCTCGGGCTTCAAGACCTTGACGGCGGCCTTGCGTCCCATGATGGGGTGAAGGGCAAGGTAGACCGTGCCCATTCCGCCCTCGCCGAGCAGAGACACGACTTCGTAGTTGTTTAAGTGCTTACCGATCACGATGAAGCCAAGACCAACCCAAATCGTCCACCAGAGTATCAGACATTCATTGGAACTGCACGTCAGAGGATCGATCCTTGGCCGCGGCACCAGGCGCCATGCCGGCCGATGGGCAAATCTCAACGCAGCCGTTCGCGAGGGCTTCACAAAGCGGAGCAACTGCCGGACAATGAGGCATCGATGGACGTTCCAGAAGTTGTTCCCCCTGGACTCAACGTACGCGCCAGCACGGTTTTGTTTGTGTTTGCGCTCCTGTTGCCCATCGCCTGCGTCAGCCTGGACAAACCGCCGCAGGTCGCCAAGTGCGCCGCAGAAGGCAATTGCAGCGATGACTACGTTCCGCCTGACAACCGGGACGCTGCCGTGGCGCCGCCTTCGGATGCGCGGGTCGCGGATGAGCCCACGGGCTCGAAAGAGGATCTCGGTCCCGACAGCACGTTGTTGGCAGACGTCGCCCCTGGTAGGTCCGACGTCGCTGGCGGGAAGCAGGACGTTCTGGGTGGAGAGGCCGGCGTGTCCGACGTCCTGCCTCCGGCCGATGCTCGGCTTCCCCTCGATCATGATCCGCCCGACGTGCGCACCGATGCCGTCGATGCTCCAAGTGGTGAAGACGCCGAACGGAACGACGTGAACAAGGAAGACGTCGCGAGAGAAGACGGCCCGAAAG
>CAZYFU010000123.1:15748-18682 GCA_964647025.1 uncultured Myxococcales bacterium
GCACGGAGCCTGGCGGCGTTGCAAGGCTTCGCGTACAACCCCGGTCAGCTCGAGACCGGGGCCACGAGTCCCTTGTGGTCGATGCTGCTCGTCCCAGCCAGCTGGACGGCGCGCCTACTTCAGGTCAGCGTGGTGTTGCCTGCGAAGCTGACCGGCCTGCTCGCGGCCGTCGCTGCGAGCGTGGCTGCCGCCCGGCTACTGCGTTCGCTCGGCTTCGGTCTCGCAGCGGAGCTCGTGGCTGGGCTGGCCATCGCCGCGGATCCATCGCTCGCGTTCGCCCAGGTTTCGGGCATGGAGGTCATGCTGGCGGCCGCGCTCGCGCTCTGGGCACTGGCCGAGCTGGCGTCCGAGCGGGTCGTGTCGGCCGGCATCGCCGCAGGGCTCGCCCCGCTCGCCAGGCCCGAGATGCTCCTTCTGACCGTGATGGTGCTGGCGGCGGCGCAATGGCAACTGCACCGGCGCGGAGCGCGCCTTCGCATGCGGCTTGGGGTCCTTCTGCCAACCGTGGTGCTGGTGGGCGGCTGGGTGGTCTACTGCCTGGCGGTTTCGGGCTATCCGTTGCCGAACACTTACTACGTCAAGTTCACCAGCCGAGAAGACTACCTGGCCCACAACTTGGTCCTCATCTTCACCGAGATCCTCCCCGGGTCGCCGTGGTTCGCGTTCGGTGCCGGCGCGGTCATGTGGGGCTTCGGGGCTTATGCGCTCTGGCGGCGAGGTCCCGCTGGTCGATTGGTCGTGGTCTTCCCCGCGCTTTGGTTCACCGCCATCTCGGCCAGCCAGCTCTTGCAGGCGGCCGAGCCATTCTATTTCTTGCGCTACGTGCTGCCGGGGCACGTCTTCGTCGTGATCACGTTCGCGGTCGGCGCCGCGTGCGCCGTCATGTGGGCATGGCAACGCCGGCGGGGCGTTCGTGCCGCCGCCTACGCCGCTGGCCTGCTGATCCTGGTGGTCGGCTGCTCGTGGAAGCTTCCAGGCGCGCTCGCGGCGCGCGCGCATCTCTTCGCATGGAACTGTCAGAACATCGAGGAGCTGAACGTGGCCATGGCGAAGTGGCTTCGAGACCACGTCCCGCCTGGCGAGGCCATCGCCGTGAACGACGCCGGTGCGTCTCGCTACTTCGCCGAGCATCCCATCCTGGACTTCGTGGGGCTCAACCACCATGGCTTGGCTCACCGGGATCCTGTTGCGCTCGCGCAGCTTGGCCGCGCGCGGTGGCTCGCCGCTTTTCCCGCGCTGGTCCCGTCTCGCATCGGCGACGACCCATCTTGGACCATCGTCCATCGCACGAGCACGCCGAACCTCACGATCTGTCGCTGCCCACAATCGGAGATCCTGGCGTACCGTCGCGTCCCGCAGTCGTCCGAGTCGCCCCCATAGTGCTGGACGCCCGGCCGGACTGCTGGTCTACTCGGACCCGGCAAGAGAGGCCGAGCGAACCCAACCAAGATGGAGCCGGTAGTCGATTTTCACGCACACGCGTTCCCGGACGCGCTCGCCGAGCGGGCCATCGGCCACCTCGAGCACGGCGGTGGCGTGAAGGCGTTCCTCGACGGGAAGCTTGCGTCGCTGCTGCAATCCATGGACGCCGCCGGCATCGAGACGTCGGTGATCTGTTCCATCGCTACCAAGCCGGAGCAGTTCGATCCCATCCTGAAGTGGTCGATGCAGATAGTGTCCGACCGGATCGTTCCCATGGCGTCCATCCACCCGAAGGATCGGGACCCGATCGGCAAGGCTCGCCGGATCGCCGAAGCCGGGTTGCGCGGGATCAAGCTGCATCCGTACTACCAGGACTTCGAGCTCGACGACGAGACGCTTCTTCCCTTCTTTCGTACCCTCGACGAGCTCGGGCTCATCGTGGTGTGCCACACCGGCTTCGACTTCGCCTTTGCCCGCGACCGGAAGGCAGACCCGGTGCGCATCATGCGCCTGCTCGATCGTGCCCCCGGGCTGCGTTTCATCGCGACCCACATGGGCGCTTGGGACGACTGGGACGAGGTGGAGAAGCACATGCTCGGGAAGCCGGTCATCATCGACGTGTCGCTGAGCTTGGAGCTGCTCGGGCGATCTCGTGCGCGCGACATGATCCTGGGCCACGCCAGCGACTGCGTCCTGTTCGGCACGGATTCGCCGTGGGCCAGTCAGGCCGAGACGTTGCGCCTTGTGCGGGGCCTCGAGCTCGGTGCCGAACGCGAGTCTCTTCTCCTGTGGAAGAACGCACGCCGGCTGCTCGGTCGCGTCGACGGTTGATGGGGCCGCCGCGCGGCCCTATTCGCGATAGCGGATGGCGGTCAGGAACGTCAGGCTCGTCTTGCGCGCGACGGCGATGTCTTCCGACGGACAGGTGATCTCGTAGCGAACCGTCCAGCCGGCCCGACGAAACATCGAGACCTGCACGAAGCGGCCGGTTTGCACCACCGAGAAGGCGGCTTGTCGGGTGTCCGCCGGGTAGCGGACAGGAATCGGGAACGGTTCGGTCGCCACCGCGCCGGGATGCCGTCGCTGCAAGCCGCCGACCACCGTCGCCCATTCCTGTTCGGCTGCGCCGCCGGAGCGCGCGATGAACACGCTGATGGTTCCAAGAGATTGCGAGCCGGCCCCGAAATCCACGGAGTGGTAGTCGAGGCGAACATCGCTGCCGTCTTTGGCGTAGACGGAGATTTCACCCACCGTGAACGACTCCACTTGGTTCGGGAGCAGCATGTACGTTCCCCGGTGGTAGCGAGCTTTCCCGTTCGGTGTGCGCCACTGCTCCCACGGGTCCCGCAAGAAGACATGGTCGGGATTCGCGTCGTCGTTGCGGTCGATGCGCGTGGTCTTGGCGCTGTTGTCGGGGACGACGGGCCCCACGTTCGCGCATGCACCGAGCAGCAGCAACGGCACGACCAGGCCGTGAACGACGGAACGACGGGAGCTGAGCATGCGGCCTAG
>CAZYFU010000124.1:0-18576 GCA_964647025.1 uncultured Myxococcales bacterium
GACTACCTGATCGTCGACTCGCCTCCCGGCACCGGCGACGAGCCTCTGGCTGTGGTGCAGCTCATCGAGAACGCCGATGGAGCGGTCATCGTGACCACGCCGCAGGAGGTGGCGGTTCAGGACGTCCGGCGCTGCATCGTCTTCTGCCGGCAGCTCGATCTTCCGGTGCTCGGCGTGGTCGAGAACATGAGCGGATTCGCCTGTCCCAAGTGCGGCGAAACGGTCCACATCTTCGGCACCGACGGCGGACGCAAGATGGCCGAAGACATGCAAGTGCCCTACCTGGGCGCGATTCCGATCGAGCCCGAGGTCGTCCTGTCCGGCGACAGCGGCAAGCCCATCGTCGAGGCGCGACCGCACAGCGAGACCGCGAAGGCCTTCGGGCGAATGGTGCGAACGCTGCTCGCCCCCGAGTTGGAGAAGGCAACCGCCAACCCTGCCCAGGGTCCCTCGGGCACGCCGATGAAGATCGCGGTCCCGGTCACTGGGAACGCCTTGTCGTCCCATTTCGGCCACTGCGAGCAGTTCCTCCTGGCAGAGGTCGACCTGGACGGCAAGACCATCAAGCGTCGGCAGATGCTGACGCCGCCAGCCCACGAGCCAGGGGTCTTTCCCGGGTGGCTGCATGGACAAGGCGCGAACATCATCATCGCAGGCGGCATGGGCTCCCGGGCCCAGAGTCTGTTCCAGCAGCATGGCATCAAGGTCGTCGTGGGCGCATCGGGAGACGATGCCGGCCGAGCAGTCCAGGCGTTCCTCGACGGCACGCTGGAGACGGGCACCAACGCCTGCGACCACTGAGTCGTCATGAGAGCGTCGGGTGATTCCTCGGCCCCTCCGGCCGTGGCGCGCGGCCTAGGGGTTGCCTTTGCCTTCCTGTGCCTCGCGGGCGTCGCGGTCTCCGCGGAGCTCGCGCGCATCCACGCCTTCGTGCACACCGACCCGAGCTACCACTCCGTGTGTGCGGTGAGCGCAGGCATCAACTGCGAGACGGTGGCGCTGTCCCCCCATGCGGTGTTCCTGAACCTCCCCGTCGCGGTCTGGGGAATCGTCGGCTACATGGTCATGGGGGCCATCGCCCTGTCCGGCATCCAGAGTCGACGACCGCACCCGGCTTGGCCCTGGGGGCTGCTGCTCGGGCTCACGGTCGTCTCCGTCCTCGCCTCCTCTGTCCTCGCCTACATCTCGGTAGCGCAGATCGCGTCGCTGTGCCTGTTTTGCGTCGTCTCCTACGTGATCAACGCAGGACTACTGACACTGGCGCTGCTCGCCAAGAGGCAGTCACGGGCAGGGGCAGCCGCTCTCGCGCTGCTCGACGGAAAAGCCATCGTCCGGCGACCGCTGCTCGGGGTCGGGTTCGCCGCCGCGGCGATGACGGTGCTGCTCAGCCTCCAGCTCTTCTTTCCCCGCTACTGGAAGGCGCCTGGCTGGAACGATTTGCCGCTACTACCGTCCGACATCGATACAAACGGGCACCACTGGACAGGTGCCACAGAGCCGCAACTGACGGTCGTCGAGTTCTCGGACTACGAGTGTCCGCACTGCCGCAAGGCGCACAAGGAAGCCCGCCTGCTGGTCGCAAAGCACGCCGACCAGGTGCGCCTGGTTCATCGGCATCTCCCGCTCGACCAGGCCTGCCATCCCGGCATGCGCGGGCCGTTTCACCAAAGGGCGTGCACCTTCGCCGAGGCAGCGGAGTGCGCAGGGCTGCAAGGGCGGTTCTGGGAGATGAACGACGCCCTCTTTGCAACACAAGAGACGACCAAATCCAAGGACCTGGATCCGATGGATTTGGCGACGCGCATCGGGCTCGACCGCGCTCGCTTCAAGCGCTGCATGGAAGAGCACATGGTGCAGAAGCGCATCGCCGAAGACATCAAGGAGGGCATGACCCTCGGGCTGCCCGGAACGCCAACCTTCCTCATCGACGGCCAGATCCTGCCAGGCTGGCTTTCCGAAGCCGATTTGGGACAACGTCTGCAAAGAACGCCATGAGGGTTCTGGTGGAATCGACCAACATGTGAGAAACACGCGGTCAACGTGAACATCGCGCTCATCCTCCTCCTGTCCTTGCCGGGTAGCTGTGCCGTCGTCGCTGCCTCCGGCCTCTCCCTATTCATCAAGGACGCAGCCATCGAGCGCTTGGTGCCCCGGATGGTCCACTTCTCCGCGGGCGCGCTCCTGGGCGCGACGTTCTTCGGTCTGCTGCCCACGGCGGCCAAGACAGTTGGTCCTACCCAGGTCTTCGGCCTCGTGCTCGCCGGGGTCTTCGGGTTCTTCCTGCTCGAGAAGATGATGCTGTGGCGGCACTGCCACAAGAACGACTGCGAGGTCCACGCCAGCTCGGGACCATTGCTCCTGGTGGGCGATTCCTTGCACAACCTCGGCGACGGCATCGTCATCGCCGCCGCTTGCATGGCCTCGCCGGAGCTCGGCGTGGCCGCGGCACTCTCCACCTTGGCGCACGGCCTGCCCAAAGAGCTCGGCGAGCTGGTGGTCTACTTGCACCACGGGTACTCGCGCCGACGGGCCTTTCTGCTGAACTTCGGCATCAGCCTGACCACGTTGCTGGGCGCGCTGGCGGGCACGTTCGTGCTGCGCCCCTACCCACAACTCTCCGGCACGGTCATGGCACTCTCGTCGGCGGGGTTTCTCTACGTCGCGCTCGCCGATCTCATTCCCAGCCAGCGTGGGCGGAGAAGCTTTCGGGCGACGCTGATCGAGATTCTCCTTCTGGCGGCGGGCGTCCTGACCATGCGATTGCTTACCCATGGACATGACTAACAGGCGACCACCAGGCAACCGTCGGATCTCCGCGCTGGTTTCGCTCGGGGTGCTTCTGGCAGTGTGCCCGGCCTTCGCCGACGACGCACCAGGCGATGCTGCCGCCCGGGCCCGCGCCCTGCTCTCCGCTGGCAAGCCCGACCAAGCCATCCCCCTGCTCAAGCCGGCCATCGAACGGTCGCCGCAGGACAAGCCGCTGCGGCTGCTGCTGGCCCGGGCCTATCTCGACGACGGCAACGACTTCTGGGCCGTGCGGACGCTGAACGCGGCGGCCGAGGTCTTTCCCGAGGACTGCAACATCACCCTCTGGAAGGCCTGGATTCAGCTCCGCCAAGGTGAGCAGGACACAGCGCGCAAGCTGCTGGCCACGTCCTGCACGGGTCCCAACCAGGTCCGCCGGGCGTTGCTGTCCGCGATGCTGGACCAGCAGGCGGGTGACCTGCCGGCCGCACAGACCAACCTCGATCGCACGGCCTCCGAGCGCCTTGCCTATCCCGAGGATCGCGCCGCGATCTCGCGCCTGCGCAGCACGATCGATCCGGGATTCGTTCCGCCGCTGTCGGGACGGCTGGATCTCGCCACCGGATTCGCGAGCAATGCCCTGGCCGGGTCTCCGGTGGATCCCAGGACCAGAGAGCGCGCGGGCAGTCCGGTGCTGGCCGCGTCGGCGTTCGTGCGAGTCGTCTCGCCACGCCGCTCGTGGGTGCGGCCCGCCATGGACTTCGAGGCGCGCGGCCTCGGCTTCTCCGAAAACGTCGGACGGGACCTGAGCTACCTGATGCTCGACGCACGGCCGGCCCTGATCCTGGGCCGAGCTGACACCCGCGCGACCTTGGCGTATCGCTACCAGGCGCTCCTGCTCGCGGGCGGCGACCGCTACGGGAAAGGCCCGATCTGGTTCTTCGATGCCCACCGGGGCGAGTGGGAGCTGGAGTTTCTGCGTGCCTTCACCTTCTTCGGCGGCACCGGTTGGAGGACCTTCCGGGCTCAGGCCCGAACCCGATTCGAGATCGACGGTGGCCTGGGTACTGGATTCCCGATCGGCTCGCGACTGCACCTAGTCGCCGCCCTCTCCAGCCGCTACCACGATGCCAGGGACGATGCCTGGAGCCTGTACGGCGCCTCGTTACTCGCCTCGGTCGAGGCACGCCTGCCCCGACGTTGGTCCGTGCGCGCGGGAATACTCGCCAGCGCAGATCGGTTTCCACACTCGGCGGGCTATTTCGATGAGAGCGCACCCACGACGAAGCGTAGCGACCGGCTGCTCAAGCTGTCGGCCAGCGGATTCGCCCCTCCTGTGCTCGAAGGGGTCAAGCTGGGCGTGACCTACGAATTCTCCACCCGGGACAGCACCGCCGCAGCCTACAGCTACGACGACCACCGCATTCTGGCCAAGGTCATCTGGTCGTTCACCGCCGATCCGTGGCTGCCGCGAGCCAAGACTCCGGCGGGGCACGTGCCGCTGGACTTTGGCCTGGGCAGCGCCGAAGCTCACGAGCGTGTACAGGATCTCCTGCGCCAGGACGAATCCGCTCAACGGAGCTCATCGTGCCGGGAGTAGCCCCCTTGGCCAAGGCGCAGCTGCCGAGCGTCGTCGTGCGCGACGCCTCGCTCGTGTTGCTGGCCTCGGCCGCCATCGGGCTGACGGTGAACGCCCTGCGCCCGCACGGCATTCCCTTCATCCAGAAGAGCCAGTACCAGATCCTGGTGCCCTGTCCGGAAGGCTCGGGCGATGCGCCCGGGATCTCGGCCGATGACGCCGCCGTCTTCGAACCGCGAACCCTGCTCTTGGACGCCCGTCCCGCGGCGGACCACGCGCGCTGGCACCCGAAGGCCGCGGTCAGTCTGCCGTTCGACTACCTGGCGCCAGCGCCACCGGCCGAGGTGCGCAAGGTTGCCTCTTCCGGGGCGGCCCGCGTGGTTGTCTTCGGCGACGGCGCCGACCCGGACACCGGCGAGCAGCTCGCACGCGAGCTGGCTGGCTCAGGTATCCGCAACGTCTTCTTCGTCCAAGGCGGCGCGGCGGCGCTCGAGAAGAGCAGCGCCGGAAAAGGGGCGCCATGAACCGCGTCCTCGACTGGCGCGGCCACACCGTGTTCGCGCTCGCGGCGCGGGGCTATCTCGCGGTTGTCTTCCTCTTGGCGTGCTGGCACAAGATCCTCGATCCTGGCGCGTTCGCCGTCGACATCGCCACCTACCAGATCTTGCCGCTGGCCCTCGTGAACCCGATGGCCATCGTGCTGCCTTGGACCGAGCTTTGCGCTGGGCTCATGCTGCTGGTCGGGTTCCGCACGCGCGCCGCGGCCCTGTTGGTTGCGGGCATGATGGCGATGTTCATCGTGGCCATCAGCATCGCCTTGGCCAACGGCTTGGACATGTCCTGTGGCTGCTTCGCCTCGCAGGGGGCAGCGGAAGATCCCATATCTTGGAGAACCATCGTGCGCGACGGGACGTGGCTGCTGTTGGCACTGTACGTGCTTTTTCTCGACCGTCGACCGTTCGGCGTGGATAGGTTGTGGCCGCGCGAGACCAACTCGGATTCTCGTGAAACAAGCAAGGAACAAGCATGAGAGCACGACAAATCGGATTCATGATGCTGGTTCTTCTCGCGGCGCCAGCTGCCGCGCGGGCGCAGACGCCGGCCTGCGATGCCCTGCCCGCGGACCGCAAGGCCGTCGTGAGAGAGATCTTCGCGGCACTCCACCCCTATGATGGCTGTGACGAGACCTTCGCCCGCTGTCTGGCTGCCAAGCCGCCCAAGCCCATCGTGGTGCGACTGGCGTCGGACATCTGCAGGCAGGTCAAGGCCGGCGACGATCGCAAACAAATCGAACGCAGCTTCGCGAGGCGGGCGCAGACCATGGTTCCAAGCGGACCACGCGCCACCATCGCGATCGACGAGGCTACCCGAGCAGGATCCGGCCAAGCGCCGGTGGAGCTCGTGGTCTACGCCTGTCCGCGCTGTCCGTTCTGCAAGGACATGGTGCTCGCCCTGTACCAGGCGGTCACCGACGGCCCGCTGGTGGGAAAGGCGCGGCTCTATTTCCGGCCCTTCCCGCTCAAGACGCACGCAGACTCGACGGAAGGCGGGCTGGCCATGCTGGGCGCGGCCAAGCTCGAGAGGTTCTGGCCGTTCCTGATCGGGCTCTACAAGAACTTCGAGACCTACTGTCCGAAGCTGCTGCCGGACTGGGCGGTTGCGGCAGGAATGGACCGCGCCGCATTCGAAGCCGCGTACGCGAACCCGAAGACTCGCGACGCGCTCATCGCCTCCAAGCAGGAAGGCCTGCGCAACAAAGTGAGCGTCACGCCGACCATCTTCATCGACGGTCGCCAGTACTTCTACGAGCTCTCCAAGGAAGCCGTCATCGACGTGGTCGAGGAGGCGTTCGACGCCAAGGTCGCGGCGAAGAAGTAGCAGCGGCACTGGAACGTCATTTGCACAGAGGCTGCCGCCATGAGCGAGAACATCCCGCTGTCGGTCGAGGAGGCGCGCAGCCTGCTTCGGCTGGCCAAGGGTGACGATTTGCAGCGGCTGCGGGATCGCGCGGACCGCGCCCGAGCCAGCGCCTTCGGAACCCGAGTTGGGCTGTGCGCGATCGTGAACGCGAAGTCCGGGGTCTGCGGAGAGGACTGTGCCTTCTGCGCGCAGTCCGTCCGTGTCGGTGCCCCCCTGGTCCCCATCCACGGGCTCCTGCCGGTGCGAACCTTGGTGGAGCATGCCCTGAAGGCAGAGAAGAACGGAGCGAAGTCCTTTGCCATCGTGACGGCCGGACGACGCATCGTCAGCGAGACAGAGCTCCACGACATCGAGGCCGCCTTGAGCGCAATCGCGGAGAGAACGCGACTTCGCCGATGTGCCTCACTGGGCTTCATGGACGAGGTCCGACTGCGACGGCTGCAGCGCGCGGGCCTACAGCGCTACCATCACAACCTCGAGACGAGCCGCAGCCATTTTCCCTCGATCTGCACCACACACACCTTCGATCAGAAGATCGCGACCCTCCGGGCCGCGAAGGCCGCGGGCCTGTCGGTCTGCAGCGGCGGTATATTCGGTGTGGGAGAAACACCCGAACAGCGCGTGGAGCTGGCAGACACGCTCAGGCAACTCGACGTCGACGCCGTCCCGATCAATTTCCTGGACGCCCGTCCAGGGACGCCGCTCGCTGCGCAGCCCCGGCTCTCCCCAGAGGAATGTTTGGCGACCATCGCGGTCTTTCGCTTGATGCTGCCAACCGCGGAGCTCACCGTAATGGGGGGCCGAGACGTCCAACTCGGCGACATGCGGGCAGAGATCTTCCGCGCCGGCGCGAACGCCACCATCGTCGGCGACTACCTGACGGTCTATGGGCCCAAGCCGGCCGACATGATGGCCATGGTCACCGACCAGGGGTTCTCCATCGACAAAGCCATTGGAACGTAGTGTTCCAAGACAAGACACAGAGAAGGACCATGAACGACAACGACCGATCAGACGACAAGGCTTTCCAGGACTACTACCCGGACAACGTCGCCCACTGCTACGGCTGCGGGCGACTCAACCAGGATGGACTGCAGATCAAGACCTACTGGGACGGCGAAGAGACGGTGACGCGGTACCGGCCGCGGGCCTACCACACCGCGATTCCGGGCTTCGTGTACGGTGGCGTTCTGGCGTCACTCATCGACTGCCATGGCACGGGAACCGCCGCCGCCGCCGCATACCGCGCGGAAGGGCGATCCATGGACACCGAGCCGGCATTCCGGTTTGTCACCGCGGCCTTGCACGTGGACTACCTCAGGCCAACGCCGGCCGGGGTCGAGTTGGAGTTGCGTGGCCGGATCAAAGAGCTCAAAGGACGCAAGGTCATCGTCGAGATCGACCTCCTGGCCGACGGTGTGGCGACGGTTCGCGGCGAGGTCGTCGCGGTTCAGATGCCCAAGACGTTTCTGGCGAGCTAGACGCCCAAGAGCGCTAAGCTCCGGGATCGCAATGACAAGGATATCGCTCGCGCATCTGCCCACCCCGCTCTGGCACAACCACGCGCTCGACCAGTTGGTCGGCACCGAGGTGTGGGTCAAACGCGACGATATGACCTCCGGAGCCGCCGCCGGGAACAAGATCAGGAAGCTCGAGTACCTCCTCGGTGAAGCCGTCGCCCAGCGCGCGACCACGGTGCTCACCTGCGGCGGCATCCAATCGAACCACGCCCGAGCCACGGCCATCAGCGCCCGCGAGCTGGGAATGCGGTCCGTGCTGTTCCTGCGCACCCCGGACGCGCGTCCACCGGCCGCCGCCCACGGCAACGTCCTGCTCGACGCCATGGTTGGGGCCGAGCTCCGATTCGTCACCCCCGAGCAGTATCGCCGGCGGGACGACCTGATGATGGAAGCCGCGAACGCCCTCGGGGGCCAGGGTGAGCGCGCCTACGTGATCCCCGAAGGCGGCTCCAACGCGGTCGGGGCGATGGGATACGTGGATGCCATGCAAGAGACGAGGGAGCAGATGGATCGCGCCGTGGGAGGAGCGCCGTCGAGGTTCGACGCCGTTGCGGTGGCGTGTGGATCGGGTGGCACGGCCGCGGGCTGCCTGGTCGGTGCCCGCGCCTTCGGGGTCGCGCCGCGGGTTCACGCCTTCGCGGTGTCGAGCGAGGACATGGCGGCCCTCATCGATGGCATCGTCACCCAGTGTTTTCAGCTCCGGGTGGCGCCGGGTCCCTTGGCCGAGCTGTTCGTCCATGTCGACTGGAAAGGCCCCGCCTACGGCGTTCCCGACGAAGAGCAACGACAGTTCATCCTCGAGGTCGCGCGCCGCTCGGGTCTCATCCTGGACCCGGCCTATACCGGCAAGGCGCTCTTTGGCCTGAGCCGACTCGCCCCCAAACCCAAACGTGTTCTGTTCATCCACACCGGCGGCCTCTCCGGCCTGCTGGCCGAGGCGGAGACGATGCTCCCCGGGGGCGCGGGTGGCATGCCGGTTGCTTCCTAGCCCAGCGCGAATTCCTCGCATTCGAATGCAGTACAAGGAGAATTGATGAGCTCATCGAAGACCGTAGCCGTTGCCTGTGACAGTGCCGCCGGGCTGGCTGGAGATGTTAGCGGCCACTTCGGGCACACGCCCATCTTCGTCGTCGCGGAAATCGCCGACGGTCAAGTGACTTCCTCGCGCGCGGTAGCCTCGCCGGGTCACGGCGAGGGCTGCAGCATGCCGGGTTTCGTGCAGACGCTCGGCGTGAGCGCCGTGATCGTCGGCGGCATCGGAGGTGGCGCGGTCAATGGCCTCGCCATGCACGGAATCGAGGTCATCGCGGGCGCATCCGGCAGCGCCGGCGATGTGCTGAAATCCTACGCGGCCGGTACGCTAATCAGCGGCGAGCCGGGCTGCCACGGCGGCGGCCACAGTCACGGTGGCGGCGGCTGCGGGCACCACCACGACCACTGACGAGGGTCGCTGCTCTACTACTTGGCCGGCGAGGCCAATCGCCGGCATCGCCGCATCTTGCTGCTGCCGGGAATCAGCCGACCGCCCAAGAACGCGGCGAGCGCGAGCTCGGCCTCGCCCGACACCCCGGTGATCACCTGGATGCCCAGGCGATTCGCCGTCGGGAGGTAGGTTCGGTTGAAGCCTCCGCAGAGGAGCGTCCGCACGCCAAGCGTGGCCAGATCGGCCACCCGCCTGGGCAGCCATGGGTCGCCGAGCGAGGTGATGAAACGTCGCTCGGCCCTGCCCCGCGCCACCTCGACGACCAAGATGCTGTCGGCGAAACAGAACCGCGGGGACACCTCGGTGCCAAAGAGCGGAATGCCGACACAGGTGTTCATGTCCGAAGCCTGGAGCTAAGCAAGCTTCGTGCCCCGACGGGCCGTCGCACCGCGCGCCGACGCCAGACCGTGCTCTTTCATTCGCCGCCACAGCGTGTTCCGGCCGATCCCGAGGCTCTGCGCGGTCTTCGTCCGATCCCATGCGTTCGTGGTCAGGGCTTCCAGGAGACGCTGGACCACGGGGTCATCCGTGGCTCGCTGGCCAGGGCCGACCGGCGACGATTTCAACAGCTTGTGCTCCGATGGCTTCCGTCGCAGCGCCGTCCCGACCATGGCCGTCGCCACGCGCGGCTCGTGGCCGAAGATCTCCTCGGGGAGATCCTTCAGCTCGATGCGCGGGCCGTGACACAGGACGAAGATGCGCTCGAGGATGTTCTGTAGCTCGCGGACGTTGCCGGGAAAGTCGTAGCTGCACAGCGCGGACATCGCCTTGGACGAGATGGCCCGGATGTTCTTCCCGGTCTTCAGCGCCAACCGACGGATGAAGTGATCGACCAGCAGTGGAACATCCTCCATCCGGTCCGCGAGCGGCGGCAGGACCACCGGAACCACCCTGATTCGGTAAAAGAGATCCTGACGGAACTTGCCCTCGCTGGCCATCTTCGCCAAGTTCCGGTTGGTCGCCGCCAACACGCGGACGTCGACCTTGATCGGCCTGCGGCCACCGAGAGGCTGGATCTCGCCCTCCTGCAGAACGCGCAACAGCTTGAGCTGGAAGGCGGGGGTCACGTCGCCGATCTCGTCGAGCAGGATCGTCCCACCGTCGGCCAGCGCGAAATGGCCGGGCTTGTCCGTGCGAGCGTCGGTGAACGCGCCACGCACGTAGCCGAACAGCTCCGATTCGAGCAGGTTGTCAGGCAAGGCCCCGCAGTTCACCCGCACGAAGGGCTTGTTGCGCCGGGCGCTCAGGCTGTGTATGGCGCTCGCCACCAGCTCCTTGCCGGTGCCGCTGGGACCTTCGATCAGGACCGGAGCCTCCGACGCCGCCACGTCGGGCAGCAGTTGGAAAAGCAGTTGCATGACAGGACTCGCCCCCACGATGTCTTCGAAGCTGGTCTTGCCCTTCAGCTCCTTGCGCAGGCTCTCGATGTCCGAGACGTCGCGGAAGATCTCCACGCCGCCCTCGAGCAAGTCGCCCCTTCGCATCACCGCCGTGGAGACCAGCAGCGGCACCGGCATCATGGACGCATTCAGGACGTCTATCCTCACGTCGCGCATGGGACGCCCCGTCGACAGGGTCTCCTTCAGCGCACATCCGTTCTGACAAATGCTGGCGCGAAAGACCTCGTAGCACTTCTTGCCCACGGCAACCCGACGCGGAACCCCGGTGATTCGCTCTGCCTCGCGGTTGAAGGAGGTGATGCGGAAGTCGTGGTCCACCGTGAACACGCCCTCGTGAATGCTGTCGAAGATGAGCGCGTGCAACTCGGGGTCGGGCGGGGACATGGCGGTACCGTGCCTGCGAGTCTCGGACATGACAGCAGTGGAACACAGTGGAGCAATTTGTTCCACTGCCAGGTTCTTTGCGGCTGTGTTTTCGCGGCTCCGGCCCCCGCAAAGGCGACCAGCCGACCCCGGCACATCTCTTGCTGGCATCCGCGAGCCAACCCATGCTGAAACCTCAACCCGCGCACCGTTGGCCCGTCCTGGGCGAGATCGCCCATCCACGCTGCGTCGCCTGCTCGCCGGACAACAAGTCGGGTCTCAAGCTCGCCTTCGAGTCCACCGGGGCCGGCAGCGTCCGGACGACGTTCGACTGCGGCGCGGCCTTCGAGGGCTACCCTGGCCAGCTCCACGGCGGAATCATCTCCACGTTGCTCGACGCCGCCATGGCGAACTGCCTCTTCGCCCAAGACCTGCAAGCCGTGACCGCCGAGCTGTCGATCCGTTTCAAGGCGCCCGTGGTCCTCAAGCATCACGCGACCGCCGAAGCCCGCCTGGTCAAGGACCTGTTCCCCCTGCTCCTGATGGAGGCGAGCCTCACCCAGGATGGCGAGACGAAGGCCACGGCCACGGCCAAGTTCATCGTTCCGAACGGTCTGTGAGCCGGGCGCGCGGCGATTCCGGCGGCCGCAGAGGCAGCCCGCCGGGTTAAGGTAGCCGCATGGAATACGCCGTCCCCGCCTCCGAGCTTCGCCACCGCCGCGAGCGCCTGCAACGCCTGATGCAGGCATCCGAGATCGATGCTGTGGTGATCGTCCAGGACGCCGACCTGTTCTACTTCACCGGCACGGTGCAGGCCGGAACGCTATACATGCCCAGCGACGGCGAGCCGCTTTACATGGTCCGTCGCGAGATAGGCCGAGCCCGGCGCGAGTCGCCGTTGCCCAACATCGTGCCGCTGACCTCGATGCGCGAGATGACGGCCCGGATCGCCACCTGCGGCTGGCCACCGGCAAAGCGGATCGGATTCGAGCTCGACACCGTGCCGGTCGCCTTCTTCGAGCGGTACCGCAAGGTCCTCGCCCCACGCGAGGCCGTCGATGCGACGCCGCTCATAAGACGGGTCCGTGCCATCAAATCGGCGTTCGAGGTCGACCTGATAAGGGAGGCCGCGGCGCAGATCGATCGGATCTTTCGCGCGGCCTGCGGCATCGTGCGCGAGGGCATGACCCAGATCGAGCTGGCCGCCGAGCTCGAACGGATCTCCCGTCTGGATGGCCACCCGGGGCCGATTCGCATGCGCGCCTTCAACGGCTGGATGTCGTTCGGCCACGTCTTGGCCGGCCCCGATTCTGCTGTTCCGTCGTATGTGGACACGCCCTTGGGCGGCGTCGGGCCGCACGCCTTCTTCGGTCAAGGGGCCAGCTTCAGCAGGATCGGTCGGCACGAGCCGATCGTCGTGGACTGGGGAGGCTTCGCAGGTGGCTACCTCGCGGATCAGACGCGAATCATGTGCATAGGCGAGCTGCCCGAACACCTCGCGCGCGCATACCAGGACATGCGGGACGTGAAGGAGCAGATGAAGGCCACGACCCGCCCCGGGATCTGCTGGAGCGACATCTACCAACAAGCCGTCGCGCTGGCCGAATCGCGCGGACACGCCAGCCGCTTCATGGGCCATGTGGGGGCACAGGTCTCTTTCGTCGGCCACGGACTCGGCATCGAGATCGACGAGCTGCCATTTCTCGCGCGCGGCTTCGACGACGACGTGCTCGAGGCTGGGATGGTGTTCGCCTTCGAACCGAAGGTCGTGTTTCCGGGCGAGGGCGCCGTCGGGATCGAAGACACCTTCCAGGTCCTGCCAGACCACGTCGAGCAGCTCACCTTCTCCGACGAGGCCATCGCCATCGTCACACCGTGAGCCCGGCGCGGCGGAGCCGCCCTGGTTGCCTTGCCCTCCTGCTCGATCTCATGGCGACGCCCTAGCCGACTATGGGCTCGCGACCACCGGGATGGGCTTTCCGCGGCCACGGCGCACCGGAGCGGGATCGGGCGGGGCCTCGCCCAGCTTCCTGCATGCCAGCAGCTCTTGAGTCGTCTCGCTGCGGCAGTCAGTGCAGGCGCGCTTGCATTGGGCAGCCGGGGATGGCGCGTCCTTGCCGCCGCATCCGCAAGCGTCCGCGCAGCGCTCGCCCTCGTCCCCTACCCGCTCGGCACATTTCTGCGCGACGTGCCCCCGGTAAAGCGCCGCTTCATCGGGTGACAGATTGGGCAGGAAGGTCGCCCAGGTCTCCGTGTCGCTCCTGGCCTCGGCATTGTTCGGGTGCAACGACACGCAACTGGATAGCAGGTCCAACCGATCCGCCTCGGCCGCCGATCGCATGCGAGAGCGGCTGCGGGTGCATTGCGAATCGAAGAAGTAGACGTCGTGCGCGTCACGCAGGATTTCGAGTCGCCGCTTCACGATCGTGATGGCCGTGGGGTGCGCGATCGCATAGGCGTCGACCAACGTCTGCTCCTCGGAAGAGCGGCCAGCGAGCCAGAGCAGCCGCCCCTTCACTTCGACCAGGAGCTCCATCTGCCCCGCTTCCAGCTTGCGGCCCTCCATGAAGGGCTCGAGCATCGTGAGCGCGTCCTCGATGATCGGCCAGTAGGCCGTATTGAGCTCGGACCTGGGACGGTACACCGGCAGGTCGCCTTCGCACGAGGTGCAGGAGTTGTCGAGCAACGAGGCCAGGCAGAAGAGGACCACCGAGCGCCCGTAGTCGAGGACCACTTCGACGTTCCCCGGCGCGTCCTTGGCTGCCTTGTACTTCGCCGCGATCTCCTGGCTTGGGAACTTCGGCTTGCTGGCCCTTGGGCGAATGACGGACGACTCGTCTCGACGCACGGGTGCGTTGTCGAGCGACGACGAGCAGGCAGCGATGCCCCCGAAGGCGACCGCCCAAAGGAGCACCGGGCATACCAGCCGACGCTTTGCAGGGCCGAACGCAGGGCGAGGCGCTTTCACAACACGTCTCCATCGTCATTGTGTCGCCGGCACTAAAGCACCGGACAAGGTTGGTTTACGATCGCGTATCCGATACCATCGCCGGCACCATGTCGAACATCAGACGCATCGGGTTGCTCACGGGCGGAGGCGACTGCCCTGGTCTGAACGCGGTCATCCGTGCCGTGACCAAGACCGCCATGCACCAGTACCAGTTGGAAGTCTTCGGGATCGAGGACGGGTTCTTGGGCCTCATCCAGAACCGCATGCGGCGTCTGCAGTGGAACGATGTCTCGAACATCCTGACCCTGGGAGGAACCATCCTCGGCACCAGCAATCAGGCCAACCCGCAGCGCTTCGCCATCGAGCGCAACGGCAAGACCGAGTGGGTCGACGTCACCGACCGCGTGGTCGACCACGTGCGCGCGAACGAGCTCGACGCCGTGGTCTGCATCGGCGGCGACGGCACCATGACGGGCGCCGCCAACCTGATCGAGCACGGCATCAACTGCATCGGCGTGCCCAAGACCATCGACAACGACCTCGAAGGATGCGAGCGCACGTTCGGCTTCGACACCGCCGTGCACACCGCCGCCGAGTGCTTCGACAAGATCCACACCACGGCCATGAGCCACCACCGCGTGATGGTGGTCGAGGTCATGGGCCGCAACGCGGGCTGGTTGGCGCTCCATGCCGGCGTCGCTTCCGGCGCCGACATCATCCTGATCCCCGAGATCCCGTACGACCTCGACACGGTGGCCGAGGTGCTCCTTCGTCGCAACAGGAGCGGCAAGCGATTCTCCATCATCTGCGTGTCCGAGGGTGCGAAGCCCAAGGGTGGCGACGTGGTCATCCAACGCAGGGTCGAGACCAGCCCGGATCCCATCCGACTGGGAGGGATCGCCAACAAGCTGGTGGCCGACATCGAGGAGCGGACCAAGCTCGAGGCGCGAGCCACGGTGCTGGGCCACATCCAGCGAGGTGGTTCGCCCACGCCGGCGGATCGTGTGCTGGCGACCCAGTTCGGGTTCCACGCGCTCGAGCTGGTCGTGAAAGGGGCGAGGGGACAGCTCGTGGTGCTGCAGAACGGACGACTCGCCGAGGTTCCCATCCAGAGCGTCGCGGGCAAGCAGCGCAAAGTGCCCGCCGACGATCCGCTGATCCTCACCGCGCGGGCCGTGGGGACCTGCTTCGGCGACTGAGCAGGCGCCAGGCCCCGCGACACCGAGACAAGAGGCGCTGCCCTTGGATGCGGCGCCCCTGTGTCGGTCACAGCGAAGCCCAATCCGCAGGCCGTGGAGGCTTTCGCCTTGATGGTCGCGATCCGGGGGGACAAGCTTCGCTGCGTAAAAGGTGCTCACTCCAGAACAGACTTGGCGCTCCATCGTCGCCCACCTCGAAGGCCTACCCGCGCAGAGCGAGGCGCTCAGGGACGCCATCGGGCGCGTGTTGGCCGAGCCGATCGTCCTGGATCGCGACCTCCCGCCCGCGGACCGGTCCGCCATGGACGGGTTTGCCGTGCGCGCCGCGGATCTCGATCGGGTGCCCGCGATCTTGTCGGTCGTGGGCGAGGTGCCCGCGGGCTCGCCCGACGAGCCAGCGATCGCAGCAGGGACGTGTGTGCGCATCTTCACGGGCGCCAACGTGCCGCCCGGCGCCGACACCGTGATCAGGGTGGAGAACACGCGCACCGAAGAAGCGGACCGGATAACCATCACCGCGGCCGAGCCCAAGGGCGCCAACATCTTCCGCAAGGGCGAAAACGCTCGGCGAGGGAGCACGCTCGTCGCCGAGGGAACCGTTCTGGGCGCGAACCATCTCGCGGCGTGCGCGGCAGCCGGCTACGCCCGGGTGCTGGTTCGGCGCCGGCCACGTGTTGCCGTCATCACCACCGGTCGCGAGCTGCTCGCCCCCGGCGCCCAGCCGAGCCTGCACCAAGAGCGCGATTCGAATCAGGTGTTGATGGTCGCCTCCCTGGCACAGGCGGGGTTTGCCGTCGAGCGGGCCGAGCGGGTGCCCGACGACCGGGGCGCGGTGGCCGATAGCCTGCGCGCGGCGCTCCTCGGCGCCGACGCGGTGGTGCTGAGCGGCGGCGTCTCGGTCGGTGCTTACGACTTCGTGCCCGCCGCGGTTGGCGACGTCGGCGCGCATGTCCTCGTACACGGGGTGAGCATGAAGCCCGGCAAGCCGTTCCTGTTTGCGATCACCACCACGGGCCGTCCCATCTTCGGGCTGCCAGGCAACCCGTTGAGCGCGGCCGTGGGACTGCACGAGTTCGTTCTCCCAGCCCTGCGACGCATGTCCGGCGTCCGCGAGTCCGACTGCCGCCCGATGGTACGCGCGCGCCTGCGGGACAGGCTCGCCAACCAGCCCGGCCGGCAGCGCTACGTGCTCGGCAGTCTCGGCTGGACTGGCGACGGTGCGCACGTCGCGGTGGTGCCCAGCCAAGGCTCGGGCGACGTGGCGGCCGGCGCACGGGCCGATGGATGCATCGTCGTGCCTGCCGATGCGGCCTCGCTCGACGCGGGCACCTTGGTGGAGTTCCGCCCTTGGCGAACCTGAAGAAGAAGCCGCTCGAGCTCTCGCACCTGGATGCCTCCGGGCGAGCACGCATGGTGGACGTCACCACCAAGCAACCGTCGTCGCGCATGGCCCGGGCCGAAGCCACAGTCAGGCTGGGCCGCGCCCTCGCCGCGCGCCTTCGCAAGACCGGAGAGGTGTCCAAAGGCAACGTCATCGAAACCGCGCGTCTGGCCGGCATCCAGGGCGCCAAGCAGACCGCGCAGCTCATCCCGCTGTGCCATCCCCTGCCCTTGGATGTGGTGGACGTGGACATCGCGATCACGGGAGAGCGTGCCATCGTGCGCACCGTGGCCCGCACGCGCGCGGTCACCGGGGTCGAGATGGAGGCCATGACCGCCGCGGCGGTGGCGGCGCTGACGATCTACGACATGTGCAAATCGGCCAGCAAGGCCATCGTGGTCGAGCAGATCCGCTTGCTGGAGAAGTCCGGCGGTCGTTCCGGACACTGGCGCAGGGAGGAGCGACGCGGTGGACGAAGCAACTGAAGCCGCACACGCCGCCAGCATCCGGGCCGTGGTCCTGACCATCAGCGATCGATGTGCCGCCGGTACCACGCAGGACACCACCGGGCCAGCCGTCGCGGCGCTCTTGCAGCAATCGCTGCGCGCCGAGGTGCGCGTCGAGATCTTGCCCGACGGAAAGGACGGCATCGCCGACCGCCTCCGCTTCCATGCCGACGGCGAGAGCGTCGACCTGGTAGTCGCGGCAGGCGGCACGGGTCCGTCCGCGCGCGACCAGACCCCGGAGGCCGTGCGCGAGGTGGTGGAGCGCCTGACCCCTGGATTCGACGAGGCCATGCGCCACGCCTCCCTGGCGATCACGCCGCTCGCCATGCTGTCCCGAGCGTGTTCGGGGATTCGCGGCTCGACGCTGATCCTGTCAGTGCCGGGCTCCGAGCGCGGGGCCACGCAGAACCTTCGCGCCATCCTGCCTGCGCTTCCCCATTGCCTGGGCAAGTTGCGCGGCGACCGTGAAGACTGCGGCCGGCCAGGACCATGAACGCGCTCTCGCACCTGCCGGTCTTCGGTATCTGCGGTTTCAGTGGCGCGGGCAAGACCACCCTGCTGCTCGGCCTCGTGAGCAAGCTGCGTGCGCGCGGGTTGCGAACCCTGGTGATCAAGCACGACGCCCATGGGCTGGATGTAGACCGACGCGGGAAGGACTCGCAGCGCCTCTTCGACGCGGGGGCCGAGGTCTTCGCGCGCGACCCGACCCAGAGCTTTCTCCGCAAGCATCGCGGCGAGGATGAAGACCTCGCGTTCGTGGTACGCGAGCTCGTCGACGCCTACGACGTCGTGCTCGTCGAAGGACACAAGTCCACGCCGCTGCCCCACAAGATCTGGTTGCGGCGAAGAGCCAACGACAAGCCGCCATCGTCATGCCAGCCGGTCGAGCACGATCTTGGTCGCGACCACGATCGTGTCGCGGTGGCCTGGCGGTGGATCGACGAGACGCTGGTGAAGCTGCATCGGGAGTCGCCCACGTTCTCCGGTGTGCTGATCGGAGGCCAGTCACGGCGCATGGGGCACCCCAAGCATCTGCTCGAGCACCGCGGCCGCAGCTGGCTTGCCCATGTCGTCGCGGCCGCCCGCCAGGCCACCGACGGCGTCGTGCTGCTGGGCGCCGGCCGCGTGCCCCCGGCGTATGCGGACCTCCCGCGGCTCCCCGACGTGGAGGGCTTGGCCGGACCGGTGGCCGGCATGTGCGCGGCCATGCGCTGGAACCCGACCGCGCGTTGGATCTTCCTCGCGTGCGACACACCTTTGCTGACGAGCCAAGCGCTGACGTGGCTCGGAAGCCAGGCCCGGCCCGGGGTCTGGGCAGTACAGCCTCGGATGAGGGCCGACGGGCTTCCCGAGCCCCTGCCCGGCTGGTACGACTACCGCCTCCGAGGCGCGCTCGAGCGAGCCTCGGGGCCGGCGTCGCTGGCACGGCACCCGTGCGCGACGTCGCCCATCCTGCCACCCGACCTGCGCCCGAGCTGGCTTGGCTGCAACACGCCCGCGGCGGCGCGCCGCCTGGCCAGCAGGCCCTAG
>CAZYFU010000125.1:0-18515 GCA_964647025.1 uncultured Myxococcales bacterium
GCGATGGCTTGCCGGGCGAGGAGATCGCAGCGCTCGTTCTCGGGCACGCCCGCGTGGCCCTCGACCTTCACCATCTGAAGGTGCGGATAGTCACGAAGGAACTGCCTGAGCTCTGCGACCAGCTCTTGGTTCGCCTTGGCCTTCCACCCCTGCGACAGAAGCCCAATCGTGTAGCTCGAATCGGTGTACACGCGGAGCGGTCGCTCCTTCACGGGCGCCACGGACTCGGCGAGCTCGATGCCCCGCCTTACAGCAGTCAGCTCGGCGATGTTGTTGGTGCCGCGGCCGAGAAACTCGCCGAGCTCCTTGCGCGCGGCCCCCGCGATGACCACCACGCCGATGGCCATGGGACCGGGATTGCCAGAACACGCACCGTCGGTCCACACGTGCACGATGTCGCCCGACATAGACCTTGCCGCGGGCCGAGGCTTGGTAGAACGGACCTTCGCGCCCGACGGCGATGCCGACGCGCTCTTCGATGGCGCCCTGGGCGACGGCGCCACCTGGACGGGTCCGGCGTCCGACGCGGGCGCCAGGTTCTGCGGCGAGGGGCGGTAGCTGCGCTCGTCGGTCTCGCGGTACTTCATCTCGGCGCGGCCGTCGGCGTCGAGGACCATGCGTCCGCCGTCGTCCGTACGGACGTAAACCATCTGTCCCTTGAAGCGCATGCGTGACCAAGCCATCGTTTGCGGGATAACATTGCGCGATTTCCCTCTGAGTTTCTACTTGTCACGACGATCGCTCCTCCTCGGGTGCACTTTTCTCGTAGCCCTCGCGGCCACGACCAGCCTCGCGGGCTGTCGTCGCGGCTCGCCCCTGCACGACGCCCGACCGAGAGCCGACCTCGACGCCCTCGCCTTCTTGCCGGGGCAGACCGGGATCGTCGTTTCCGTCGATCTCGATCGCTTGCGCGACCAGCCGATCTGGAAGGCCATCTCGCCCATGCTGGCAAAGCACGCCGGGCCCACGCTCGACGAGATCGCCGCGGGCACCGGCCTCGAAGCCACTCGCCAGGTTCACCGCATCTGGGTGGGCCTTCCGGGCGAGCGACAAGACGACGGCCGCTTCGTGCTCTTGGCCGAGACCGATCCGCTGGACCGATCACGCGCGACGGCCTGGCTGGAGAAGCGCGCCAAGGGCGAGCTGACCGTCGTGATCCCGGACCCGAGGCGGCTCGTCATCGCCAAGGGCGCATGGGCCAGCGGCGTGGCGACCCGGCCAGCGCGCAGCGCTGCGGACAACGTGGAGCTGCGCAGGCTCTGTCAGCGCCTCGCGGGCGGAAGCAGCTTGTGGGTGGCGGCCCTGGTACCGATCACGGTACGCCGCGCGCTGATGCAAGACGCGCGGATGTCCGACGTCGCCGCTTTGCTGCGGGTCTCGGGCTCGCTCGGCGGCGCAGCCGGCCTTCACGCCGAGCTGGTGGGTGAGTTCGGCAACACCGCGGATCCGCCGTTGCTTGCACGCCGCCTCAGGGTTCTCCAGAACCAGGCCAAGCGCCACCCGGACATGCTGGTCGCGGGACTCTCGCCGTACCTGGAGGGGCTGCACGTGGAAGTACGCGATGCATCGGTGCGCGTCGTCCTCGACCTACCCGACGCGCAAGCCGGGGACGTCATCGAGCGAACCTTCGCCCTCGCGCGAACGCCTCGGACGAAGTACTCTCCCGCCCCGTGAGCAACCCCGAAGTTTCACCCACCACCCCCGATCGCGCCGTGGAGGCCGGCCGGGGCGCGCTGTTCATCGGCTTCGCCAAGGCCTTCTTCATGGTCGCGGGTTTCCTGCAGCGGGTGCTGCTGGCTCGGGTCATCACGCCAGCGGAGTACGGCGCGTTCTCGGTGGTGAACAACGCCATCTCCACCGTGAACAACACGATGGTGCAAGGGACCATCCAGTCGGTCTCCAAGTTCACCGCCGAGGACGACAAACGCGCGGGCGCGGTCCAGCGGGCGGGCCTCAAGATGCAGTGCCTGCTCGCCTTCGTCGTCGCGCTTGCGTTCGTGCTGCTGGCGCCGGCGTTGGCCAGCTCGCTGAAGGCTCCCGAGCACACCTCGCTGTTCCGCTTGGTAGCGCTGATCCCCCTCATCTACGCCTTCTACTCGGTGTACGTCGGCACCGCGAACGGCCTGCGCAAGTTCCGCCTGCAAGCCAGCTTCGACGTGGGGTTCTCCGCGGCGAAGACCGTGCTCCTGCTCGGGGGCGCGTTCGTCGGCCACATGCTCGGACATTCCGTCATGGGTGCGTTCGTCGGGTTCATCGCCGCGGCCTTGCTCATCTTGGTAGTCGCGAGTCGCACCATCGCGATGCGCAGCGACGGAGAGCGTTTTCCGCCTCTCAAGCTATTCACCTTCATGCTCGGCGTGGTGCTCTACACGCTGCTCATCAATCTGGCGCTCAACTACGACCTGCTCCTGCTCCGGCGATTCGCGGGCGAGGCGGCGCCGGGTGCGGCAGCGGACGCGCTGGCCGGCGCCTACGAGGCGGTTCGCAACCTCGCGCTCCTGCCCTACCAGGCCTTGCTGGTGGTGACCTTCGTGATCTTCCCGCTGGTCTCGCGAGCCACCTTTTCCGAGGATCGGGAGGCCACCAAGGGGTACGTGCGGCAGACGCTCCGATACGCCCTAATCCTCGGCGTCGGGCTGGCGGTCGTTCTCGCGGCGCGCCCGGCCGCGCTGCTCGCAATCCTGTATCCCAAGGCCTACGGCGTGGGCGCGCAGGCGTTGCCCATCCTGGCGGGCGGTATCGTGGCGCTGGCCCTGCTCTCCATCGCGGGCTCCATCGTCACGGCCTCGGGACGACCCGACGTCTCGGTCGGGTTGGTCGCGCTCACCTTGGCGGTCGGCAGCGCGCTCGCGTTCGCCATCGTGCCGGCAGCCACGCCAGGGCCGGCCATGCTCGCGGCGGCCGCCACCGCGACCGCGTTCGGCATGCTCGCAGGTCTCCTCGCGGCGCTCGTGTATTTGTGGCGCCGCTTCGCCGCGTTTCCGCCCATGCTGTCCGTCTTGCGCGTCGGCGCCGCGGCCGCGGCCGCCATCGTCGTGGCTCGCGTGATTCCCGGCGACGGCAAGCTGGTGGGGCTGGCCAGCGCGGTGGTGGCCGGCCTGGTGTTCGCGGCCGGCCTGCTCGTGCTGCGCGAGTTCGGCGCCACGGACAAAGAGAAGTTCGCCAAGATCCTCAGACTGAAACCGCGTCGCTGACCCGCAACCGAGATCACCAGACGATGAGCCTCAAGAACACCAAGAGCAATCCGGAAACCAAGAAGTTGGTCGGCACCGCCGCCGCGCGACTTTACCAGGATGGCATGCTGGCCGGCATCGGTACCGGCTCGACCATGATCTTCCTCATCGAAGAGCTCGGCCGCCGTGTGCGGGAAGAGGGACTCGAGATCACGGCCGTGCCCACGTCGTTCCAGTCGCGCTTGCTGTGCATGAAGCTCGGCATCCCGGTGCGCGACATGCAGGACGCGGCGGCGCTGGACTTGGCCATCGACGGCGCCGACGAGGTCGACGGCAACGTCGACGTGATCAAGGGCGGCGGCGCTTCGCTGACCCGCGAGAAGATCGTCGCCGCCATGGCCAAGGAGTTCGTCATCGCGGTCGACGAGTCGAAGCTGGTCGATCGGTTGGGCCAGTCGTTCGCGATTCCCATCGAGGTCGTGCCGTCGGCCCTGGCTTACACCGAGAAGGTCGTCGCGGACTTGGGCGGGACGTCGCGGCTGCGCCTCGGCGTGGCGAAGGACGGACCGGTCATCACCGACAATGGCCAGTTCATCCTCGACCTGCGTTTCCCCGAGACCGTGGACCTGCGTGTGGTCGACCAGATCCTGCACCGGACCCCCGGCGTGGTGGAGACCGGCCTGTTCTTCGGCATGGCGCGAAAGGCCTTGGTCGGCTGTGGCGGTCCCGGCGACCTCAGCCTGCGAACCGTCGAGCGGCCCGAGCAGGTTCCTTAGCTGGCTACTTCTTGGTGTCGCCGCTCCGGTGGAGCGTGGCGTAGATGTGCGGCCCCAGGCTGCCGACCATCAGCTTCTCGACCTCGCACTCCACCCCCGCGCGCTGGGCGTCGTCTTCGTAGAGGAAGCGGATCCCCATGCCCGGCTCGCTGGCGCCATCCGGGCCCTCGCCCTTGCGGATCTCACCCTCGTGCAGGATCCACCGCACCTCGCCCCGCAACACGAGCGGCTCGCCCAGCGTGGGGATCATCAGCTTGAACAGGAACTGGGTCCCGACTTCGAGCGGTTTGGGCGTCTTGATGAAGGTCCCGCCCATCGAGATGTTCTTCGTGTAGTCGTAGAAGAAGCGGTTGAGCCGCTGGTACTCCACCCGTAGCTCGATGGGAGCGCGCTCTTGCAGCCGGCGATCGGAGGCTTCGGACATGGCGGACCTTCCGTAGCGTCGCATGCATAGCGGAAGCAATCAACCGTGGCGTTTCTTCACACCCTGCGTTCGAAGCGAGGTCCGTGATTCCACATCGCGCGAAACCTGGCAGACTCGACCGGGCCCATGGCCGGAAACACCATGATTGCTGCGGTCCTCAATCGTTACGGAAGACGGCTGCCCGTCTGGGGTGCGCTGCTCGCCGTGCTTGCGGTGACGCTGGCCTTTGTGCCGCTCGTCAACGTGCTCGGGTTCGATTTCTGCTTCGTCGTGGGGCTCGTCTCGGCCTTGGCCGGCGTGGACATCGGACACGGCACCGTCGCAGCTGCTCGCCGTGGCGCCCGGGACACGGGACCCGTTGCCGTGGTTCTTCGCGCCATCCTCGCGGGCTTGGCGGTCCTGGTGTTGCCACTCGCGATCTCGCTCGCCAACGCGCTTCGCGTCCGCAACTGCAACTTGGGCGCCGGATTCGTGTTCTTCCTGCTTCTGCCGGTGTCGACCATGGTGTACGCGGCGGGCACGGGCGCAGCGCTCGCCATCGCGGTCCCGCGGCAGCGCCTGGGCAGGATCCTCGCGTTTGGCCTGCCGTTGTTCTCGGTGGCGTGGGCGCTCGCGCGCCTGTACCGGGATCCGGCGGTGTTCGCCTTCGATCCCTACGCGGGCTATTTCCCCGGCCCCATCTACGACGAGGCGCTGCGGCCGCCGCTTTCGCTTTGGCTGTTCCGCCTGGCGAACCTCACGTGGCTGGCGGCCGTGATCGCGTTGCTCCGGGTGCTCTGCCACGATCCGACGCGCCCGCTCCACATCGCCTTTCGTCCGGTGCGCGCGCTCGCCCTCCCCATGCGGCGCCCCATCATCGCGATCGGGCTGTTGGCGGCGTCCTGGGCGTGGTTTGCGCAGGGCGAGCGGCTGGGCTTTTGCACCACGCACGCACGCCTGGCCGACCTCCTGCCCCGCGAGACGCGCTCCGAGCACTTCGTGTTGCGCACCGATCCGGCGGTGGACAGCGACGACGACGTCGCGCTCGTGGTGCAAGACCTGGAGTTCCGCTACTTCCAGCTGACGCAGATCCTCGGCGTCCAGCCCGCGCTGCCCGTCACCGTGTATCGGTTTCCGTCCGCCGCGGCCAAGAAGGAGGCGGTTGGCGCCGCCACGACGCTCTTCGCGAAACCGTGGACCCGCGAGATCTTCGTGCAGGCCGACCGCTTCCCCGCGCATCGCCTGCGCCACGAGCTGGCGCACGTCTTCGCCTCTGCCTTCGGAGATGCTGCCTTCGGCGTCTCGTTCGCGTGGCGGTTCTGGGGACCCATTCCGATCCCGCAGCTCGCCACCGGGCTCGTCGAGGGGGTGGCCGAGGCAGCCGACTTCGACAACCCGTACGGGCGCTTCACCACCCACGAGGAGGCGGCGGCCATGATCGCGCTCGGCAAAGCGCCGCCCCTGTCGCGCGCCATCGGCGCCGGGTTCAGCCTGGAGTCGGGCCCCCGGGCCTACACCATCGCCGGCTCGTTCTGCCGATACCTGCTCGAGCGGTTCGGGGTGAGCAAGCTGCGCGAGGTCTACCTTTCCGCGGGCGAGTTCGAACGCGTCTACGGCATGCCCTTCGCCAAGCTGGAATCGGACTGGAAGGCGTTTCTCTCCGCCCTTCCGGTCGATCGAGAGCGCCGCGCCCAGGCCGAGGAGGGCTTCCGTCGCCCCGCGATCTTCCACAAGGTCTGCGCGCGCGAGCTGGCGGCGAGGGTCTCCGAGGCGCGCGCACGCATGGGCACCTCACCGGCCAGCGCCGTGCAACTGCTCGCCAGCGCCTGCAACGACGACCCCGACGAGCCGGTCTACCAGCTCGACCTGGCCGAGGCCCTCTTCGCGGCCGGTGAGCTCGACCGATCGCTCGAGACGCTCGGCAAGCTCGAGGCAACGGGAAGGCTGACCCGCGATCTGCGCTTCCACGTGGCCAGCCTGCGAGCATCCATCGCGTTTCGCCGCGGGCACATGGACGCGTGCGAGACTGCCTTGAAGGAAGGCTTGGCCAACGTCACCGACGACGCCGGGGAACGCACCGCCCTGGTGAAGCTGCGGGCAATCGCCGACCAGGTCGCACGCGCGTCCCTGGGCCGCGTCCTGTTCGGAGACGAACGTGGGCGGCCGCTCGATCCCGGTTTGGTCGTCTTTCTGCTCACCCGATTCGCGCATGATGTGCCCGGCGACGCGCTGGGGCCGTACATGGTCGGGCGGCAGCTCTCGCCGAGGGATCCCCGGTTGGCGGTGGCGCAGTTCGCCGCGGCCTGTCCCTTGCGCGACCCGGCTCCGGACGTGGCGCTGCCGCCGGTCCTTCTGAAGGAATGTCGCCGGCAATGGGCAGAGTCCGCCTACCTGGCCGATGATCTCGATGCAGCGCGCGCGGCAGCCGGCTGGCTGCTCTCGCACAGCGAGCGCGAGGCCGACCGCCTCCGCGCCGCGGATTTGCTCGCCCGCGTCGCGTGGAGGGCCTCGCGCGGATTTGGCTTACAGGCGCCACCAGCGGTGGTACAACCACGGCCCTGAAAATGTCCGAACCTAAGTTTCTGTGGGGAGACAAGGCGGCAGCGTCCGAGGGTAGAAGTCGGCCGCGCGTGGCGGCGTACGACTTGGGGTCGAATTCCTTTCATCTGCTGGTGGCCGAGGCCGACGGCGAAGGCGGTCTGCTCGAGCTGGCCCGCGGGCAGGAGATGGTCAGGCTGGGCGAGGAGTCCCTCCGCGACGGAATCATTCCGTTTTCCACGTTCCAGCGCGGGCTCGACGGCCTCCTGCGGCTGCGCAGGATCGCCGACGGCTTCGCGCCCGAGAGCACCATCGCCGTCGCCACCAGCGCCATCCGGGAGGCCCGCAACGGCGCCGACTTCGTTCAGACGGTCGCACGCGAGGTGGGCCTCGATGTCGAGGTCTTGGACCCGGTCAAGGAGGCCACGCTCATCTACTGGGGCGCGAGGCAGGCCCTGGAAGCGGGCGAGACGAAGTTCGCGCTGATCGACGTCGGAGGCGGATCCATCAAGGCCATCGTGGGCGACGACAGGACTTGCCACTTCGCGACGTCCCTGCCGATGGGCGTGCTGCGGCTGCGCGACCAGTGCAACTGCGACCGCCTGCCGGACCGAACCGAGTTCCTGACCGCGGAGACGCGCATCCGCGCCGTGGTGCAGCCGACGATCCGACAGATGGTGAAGGTCGGCTTCGAATTCGTGGTGTTCACGTCGGGAACGGCCCTCGCGCTGGCGCGCATGGCGCAGGGAAGCGAGGACGAGGTCGCCGAGGCAAGGGGCCGTTCCGGCGAAGGCATGGGTCGGCATCTGGTCCTGTCGCTCGATCGACTGTGCGAGCTCGAGGATCGCCTGCTCGCGGCGACGCCCGAGGAACGCGCCAGCATGCCCGGCGTGGGCGCCATGCGCGCGGACACCGTGCTCCCTGGCACCCTGCTCTTGCGAACCCTGCTCGAGCTGTGCGACGTCGCGAACGCGCTCGTGTGCGAAAGCGCGCTCAACGAAGGCCTGGTGGTCGACTATTTCGTGCGCCGCGAGACCGGCCTGGCCGAAGAGCTCGCCGAGTCTGACTGACGCGTTTCGTCCGGGCCTCCAGGAGATCCGACCCAACGCGAGAGCGCCCCCGATTTTGTGGAAGCCCGGTTCGACTTCGCACTATCATGCGCCCCTACCTCCCTTAAGAAGGAATACCCATGAATCGACAAGCCAAGCCGTTCTTCCCGGTGCTCCTCGCCTTGTTGGCGGGCCTCGCCGTGGCCCTCCCCGCCCAGGCCCAAAGCAAGGGCCGGTCCTCGGCCGAAGGCCACTACAACAAGGGCATGACCGCCTACAACCTGGGCCACTTCCAGGAGGCCATCGAGGAGTTCGAGAAGGCGTACGAGCTCAGGTCCGAGCCGATCTTCCTTTACAACATCGCCCAGTCCCACCGGCAGAACGGCAACCCGCAACGGGCGATCTTCTTCTACCGTCGCTATGTGGACGCCGATCCCAACTCGAAGAAGCGCGTCGAGATCGAGAAGCGCATCGCGGACATGCAGGCCGAGCTGGACGCACAGAAGGAGCGTGAGGCAGCCGCGGCCAATCCGGTGCCCGTGGTGGTCGCCCCACCCCTGCCATATCCGCAGCCTGCACCCGTGACGGCGCCCCGGCCCGCGCTGGTGCAGACCAGTCCCACGACGACGACGGACGCCAACCCGGGTCGGGGGCTGCGCATCGGAGGAATCGTCGCGACCGGCGTGGGCGTCGCCGGTGCCGTCACCGGTGTGCTGCTGGTTCTGCATGGAAACTCGCTGCATGACGAATCCATCGCCCCCGGCAGCGAGTTCGACAGCTCGAAGTACGACTCCGCGAAGACCTTCCGCACGATGGGCTGGGTCGCGGTGGGCGTGGGCGCCGCAGCGGTCGCCACGGGTGTCACGCTCTACATCCTCGGCGCGCGCGACCGCTCGAAGCCCAGCGTGTCCCTGGCCCCGATGCTGGCGCCAGGTGCGGGCGGCGCAGCGCTCTCGGGTAGGTTCTGACCGCCGGGAACCGAGACTTTGCCCGGGATGCCAGATGGTGGCATCTCGGGTAGTATCCTCGCAGCAGTATGGTCCTTCCCGCTCAACAGATACCGCCCGGCGAACAGATCGGCCCCTACCAAATCGTGCGCAGGCTCGGCGCCGGTGGAATGGGCGAGGTCTACTTGGCGCGACATCGCCACCTGAACCGCGATGCGGCGGTCAAGGTGCTGCTAGCAGAGATCTCCATGAACCAGACCGTGGTGGCGCGCTTCTTCACCGAGGCGCGCGCCACGGCCCAATTGCGACACCCGCACATCGTCGAGATCTTCGACTGCGACATCCTTCCCGACGGGCGGGCATACATCGTGATGGAGTACCTACAGGGTGAAAGCTTGCGCAGCACGCTCGACCGAGCGGGAAAGCTATCTCCCGACTACGGGTCGATCATCGCCATCGCCGGGATGGCCGCCGACGCGCTTCAAGCCGCCCACGAGAACGGCATCGTCCACCGCGACCTCAAGCCGGACAACACCTACTTGACCTGGCCGCCCGGACAGCGCGAGGGCCTCCTGGTGAAGGTCCTGGATTTCGGCATCGCCAAGCTTCTCTCCGGGGACAGGACCGGCAGCGGCGGGACTCCTACGCGAACGGGCAGCCTCATCGGTACCCCGCTCTACATGTCCCCCGAGCAGTGCCGCGGGATCTCGACCATCGATCACCGCGCGGACATCTACTCGCTCGGCTGCATGCTGTACGAGATGGTCGCCGGGCAGCCGCCCTTCGTCTGCGAGGCACCGGGCGATCTCTTGATGGCGCACATCATCCAGCAGGCGCCGCCGCTATCCACCCTGGTGCCCGATGTCCCTCCCCCCATCGAGACCCTGGCGGCCCAGATGCTGGCCAAGGATCCCGCGGCACGACCGCAGTCGATGGCCGAGATCGTCACGGCGGCAGAGGCGCTGCTTGGCGTGCGCAAAGCGGAGTTCGCCCGATCGCTGCAGCCTCCCGCCGGCTTTCCGGACGTGGCGGCGCAGCAGCCCACGCAGATTCTTCCCTCCGTGGAATCGGGCGCGCAGGGGCTGACCCCGGCGAGAGCGCCGTCCGGGCGCGTTCTTCCCACCCCGATGGGGGCTGGCCAGTACACGCCGATCGGCGCTGGCCCCGTCCCGACTCCCGGCGGCGGACAGGCGCCGACCCAGACCGACGACGCCGCAATGTCCCCGCCGAGCCCCAGCCAGGCCCGCCAGAAGAGCAACCCCGAAGGGCGCCAGCGCGCGGTCACTGCAGAGCCGGGGGGGAACACCGAGCTCGGACTGCGGCCGGCCGGTCTTCGGCGCTTCGTGCCCGCCATCGCGATCCTGGCCGTGGTCGTCATCGGCGGGTCGGCCGCGTATCTCCTCACGAGGCCCCGACCGCAGGACGCGGGCGAACGCGCCGGAGAGATCGACAAGAACGCCGATCCGCCCGCGCCCGCCGAGATCGAGCTGGAGATTCTGTCGAGCCCGGAAGGGGCGGCCATCCACGTGGCAGGCGAGAGCGTCGCGCGAGCCAGCACGCCGGCGAAGCTCATGGTTCCGCGCTCTTCGGAGTCGATCGAGATCGTCCTCAAGGCGGTGGGGTACGTCGAGAAGCGGCTGTCGGTCGAGCCGAGCCGCGACAGGACCATGACCATCAACCTCGAGCGCGAGGTCATCCAAGCGCGGGAGCCCGAGAAGCTGCCGGACGACAAGCCGCCCACGGTGAAGAAGAAGAAGGGCGGAGGCAAGGGATCGTCGTCGGGAGGCGGATTCAAAGCGGTCGGCGACTGAACGGGCGGGTCGGAAGAGCGGGTCGGGAGACGGGGGCGGAGACGGGGCGGAGACGGGGCGAGACAGGACAGGACGGAAGGATCGGTTGACCTGGTGGCAAGGCGTGCTACTGTGGGGGCACCCATGCGGCGTTACCCTGCTTTTTTCCGCTACTTTAGCTACTGGTACCGGCCAGGGCCGCGGGGACTCGCCTAAGCAACGCTTGCATCGAAGTCAACCAAGGCCCTGAGAACCCCTCAGGGCCTTTTTTCGTTTCTGAAGAAGGACAAAGCCATGTTGCAGACCAAGAACCTACGCATCGCCGAATTCGCACCGCTGGTCTCGCCCCGCCAGCTCGAAGAGGAGCTGCCGGCGTCGGACGCGATCCGCGAAATGGTGTGGCAGAGCCGCGACACCATCTCGGCGATGTTGCGGGGCGAGGACCGGCGCCGCATGGTGGTCGTGGTCGGGCCCTGCTCGATCCACGATACGGACGCCGCGCTGGCATACGCCGAGAAGCTGAAGAAGTTGGCCGACGCCACCCGCGAGCACCTGCTCATCGTCATGCGCACCTACTTCGAGAAGCCGCGCACGGTGATCGGCTGGAAGGGACTCATCAGCGACCCGCGCCTCGACGGCTCTTGCGACATCTCCGAGGGCCTCACCATGGCTCGCAAGGTGCTTCTGCAGATCACCGGGCTCGGCCTGCCCTGCGCCACCGAGTTCCTGGACACGGTGGTGCCGCACTACCTGAGCGACATGGTGACCTGGGCCGCCATAGGGGCGCGCACGACCGAAAGCCAGGTACACCGCCAGATGGCGAGCGGCCTCTCCATGCCGGTCGGCTTCAAGAACAGCACGGACGGTTCCTTGCAGAACGCCATCAACGCGGTTCTGTCGGCGCGGCACAGCCATGCTTTCCTGGGCATCAGCAGCGACGGGGTCTCGGCCGTCGTGAAGACCAAGGGCAACCAAGACGCGCACATCGTGCTGCGTGGGGGCGCATCCGGGCCGAACTACCAGTCGGACGACATCCTGGCCGCCGCCGAAGCCGTGAACAGCGAGGGCTTGGTTCGGGGCGTGATGGTGGACTGCTCTCATGACAACTCCCGCAAGGACCACACCAAGCAAGGGGGCGTGTTCAAGGACGTCCTGCAAACCTTCTCCGAAGGCCAGCGCGGGATCCTGGGCGTGATGCTGGAAAGCAACCTGTTCGCGGGAAAACAGACTTGGATGCAGGGGGTTCCGTTGCGCTATGGGGTCTCCATCACCGACGCCTGCATCGCCTGGGACGAAACCGAACGACTGCTGACCGAAGGCGCGGAGCTGCTCGCAAAGACGGGGTCTTCCGACCGACCGGCGGAGACGCCGCGCGCCACGACGGCCCAGGCGAACCGCCTCTGATTCCTTTACCGAGGTTCGTCCCTCGGGTTATTTTAGCGGCCGACCTTTTCGCCGACCGCGAAGCCCAAGCGACGGGCTCGCGGGCGTACGCCCGAACGACAAAGGAGCTCTCGATGTTTGAGAAAGACCGCCCCCAAAACGCCCGATCTCGCGCGGTGTCCTGGTGGCTCGCCTCAAGCATGCTCCTTGCCACGGCCATGCTGATTTCGACGGCCGCCTGCGAAGACAACGGCATCGGCCGGCCATGCAACCTGGGCGAGAAGGTGTCCGTCGACGAAGGCGCCTACAGCGTCGATGCGACCGACTGCCAGAGCCGGATGTGCGTGAAGCCTGCCATCCAGCCCGGCGTGCTGCGGGACAACTTCGACACCGGATCGTACTGCTCGGCCACCTGCTCTTCCGACGACGATTGCCAGGGTCAGACGCGCGACCGCAGCGACGCGAACGACAGGCGGTGCAAGACGGGCTTCGTCTGCGCTGTGCCGTTCGGTGCCTCGAAGGACGTAGCGGGAGGCGGCAAGCTGTGCTGCCAGAAGCTGTGCCTGTGCCGGGACTTTTTCTCGGCCGCGGTCGGCCCGGCCACCCCGTCGTCGTGTCAGCCAGGGGCCGCGGACTCGTGCTCGTCGATCAAGCACTGACCTGACCGGTCTTCGAAGAAAGGCCGCGTGCAGGCCGCGCCCAGCGAGATCCCGCGCACCAGCGATTTGTCTTCCCGCGGCGGCGCAACCGGGTATCCTAGGTGCGCGCGGTCGACAGGCTGGAGAGGCGGCACGGATCGCGGCAGATCGAGCTTAGCCTGGCCGAGTCGCTGGAAGACACCTGCGGCGAACGCCGGGTCAAGCCCTAGCCCAGAGGAAGACCATGACTGGCGCCGATCACGAGGAAACCGATCGCAAGCCCGAGGCGAGCGCTCCCGAGGAGTCGACGAAGTCCAGTATCCCAACGGACACGGCCGAGGCACCTGCCGCAAGCGATGCGCCGGCACCGACGGAAGCCCCCGTCTCCGAGGACAGGCCCCCCGACGCCGAGGGCCCGTTGCCGCTGGCAGCCGCCGAAGAGGAGAGCACCACGGGCGAGGTCGAGCTGATCGAGGCCACGCCCACGCCGATGGTGCTGCCCATCGAAGCCAAGGAGCCCGCGACCAAGCGCCCCCCTCCCCTGCCCAAGGTGCTGCCGCCGGCCTCGGCGGATACCGACCTCGCCCCGCCGCTACCACCGCTGCGTCGGCCGTTCTTTCAGCCGGCAACGACGACCTCGCAGGAAAGCAGCCCGGCCGCGCGGGCGCCGCTGGTGGCGCTGCCGCTCCTGGGCACGGGGACGGCCGGTGGTCCCAAGCCTCTGCCGGTCCCCGCGAAAGCGCCGGCAGAGGGCGAGGCGGCAAAGTCGGACGATCCGCCAGGCCCGCGTACGGCCGAGACGATCGGCTTTTCGGCCGATGTCGCCATCGCCGACGGGCGCAAGCGCGCAGAGCAGCTCGGCAGCGCCGGCGACCGCACCACGCTCGCGCGGGCCCGGACCGAGCTTGGGCTGCTGCTGGAGGTGGTGGCCGGAGATGCGATGGCGGCGCTGGTCGAGTATCGGGCCGCCCATGGCGTGGCGGCCGGTATGTTGGCCCCGCTGACCGCGGCCAGACGACTGACCCCCTTCCGTCCCGCCGGACCAGCCCTCGCGTTGCTCGAAGCAGAGCTCAGGGCAACCACGGATCCGGATGCCAAGATCGCTCGCGAGCTCGAGCTCGGTATCCTGCTGGCGGTCAGCACGGCGCCATCGGAGCGGACCTGGCAGTCGTTCCGCCAAGTGCTCGCTGCCAGGCCATCGCACCCCGGGGCCCTGCGAGGCCTGGAGGGCGCCTTGACCTCAGCGCCGCGCGCGGCGGAGACACAGCTGCAAACCGAGACGCTGGCCACGCACCTCGAGACCATGGCGGGCGTATTCCGAAGCGACCCCAGGTTGTCGGCCTGGTTGGAGGTCGAACGGGGCGAGCTGCTCGACAAGCTCGACCGCGTCGACGCCGCCAAGTCAGCCTTCGACACCGCCCTGTCGCTCGACGGCCAGCTTGGTCCCGTGCGCGACGCCTACGTGCGACATTTGGTCAAACACGACCAAGTGGAGGTGCTGGTGGGGGCGTGGACCGCCGAGGCGAAGCTCGAGAGCGACGGAGCCCGCGCGGCGCGGCTGCTCTACTTCGCGGCTCGCCTGGCCGCCGAGCGGCTCGACCAGAAGGCGCTGGCCATCGAGCTTCACGAACGCGCGACCCGTTGCCCGGACGCCGCCATCTCGATCCAGCGGGCAGCGCTGCGCGAGCTGTGGCGACTTCACGATGCCGTGGGCGGCCTCCAGGCATCGGTCGCCACGGGAGAGCGGCTGCTCGCTTTGGCCCACGATGCCGAGACGGGCTACTTCCATCGCCGGCTCGTGCAGACCTACGAGGCGCTGGGTCGCCTGGACGACATGGCAGCGCACGCGCACCACGTGCTCGCCGCCGAACCCGACGACGAGGCCATGCGCGACAAGCTCGACCAGGCCCTCGCGCGACTGGGCCAGCACGCGCAGCGGGTGGCCATGTTCACCGACCAAGCGGCGCGGACCACGGCCGAGAGCGACCGCGTCGACCTGCTCTTGCGCGCGGCCCAGATCGCCGAGCACGACGCCGGCGATCCCGACATGGCGCTTCTGGCGTTGCGTTCGGCCTGGGCCATCGATCCGGGCCATCCCGACGTCACCGACGCCATCGTCCACCTGCTCACGCCCGGCACGCCCCCTTCGCCCACCGATCCGAACGATCCAGCGCGGGTCAGGGCGCGCATCGATTTCTACGTGGAAGCCGCGGCCGCCGCCGAGTCGGCCCGAAGGGTCGCGCACCTGGAAAAGCTGGCGCGCATCTGGGAGGACGAGGTTCGCGATCCGGCGAGGGCCCTGGCCGTGTACCGCGAGATCCTGGGCATCGAGCCCACCCGCCGCAGCGCCATCTTGGGGCTCGCCCGGTGCGCTGCTTGGGCGGGCGACACGCGCGAGCACCTGCGCGCCTTGGTGCTGGAGGCAGACCTCTCCGAGGACGACCTGGTCGCCGAACGGTCGCTGTTGTTGCGTGCGTCCGCCGTGGCGCTCTACCAGCTCGCCGATCCGGACGCCGCGCTCGATTTTGTGAAACGGGTGCTCGCGCGCAACGCCGGCGATCCCGCCGCCTTGCGCATCGCCTTCCGCATCCACGAACGGACCGGGCGGCGGGCCGAGGCGCTGGCCCAGCTTCGACTGTTGCTTGGCCAGGCCATGAAGGGACGGGCGCCCTATCCCATCCAGACCGAGATCGCCAGGTTTCTCGAGGAGCGCATGCACCGGCCGGCGGAGGCGCTGGCCGCGTGGCGAGAAGCCCACCGCATGGACCCGAGCAATCCCACCCCGCGCGCCGAGATTCGCCGCATCTTGCTCGGCAATGGCGACTACCGCCCCGTCGCCGAGGAGCTGGCGGGACTTGCGGCGGTGACCGCCAACGCCACCCAGCGGGGCGAGCTGCTCATCGAGGCGGCGGAGATCTACGACGACCGCCTGAACGACGCCGAGCGAGCCATCCCGCTCTTGGTGGAGGCCCGCACTTGCCTCCCGGACGACGCGGCCGTCGTCGAACGTTTGGACCGCGCGTATCTGCGCACGGGCAAGCGCGCCGAACGCCTCGCGCTGCTGCTGGCCACCGAGTCTCCAGATGCGCGCTCGCAGCTCGTCCTGGGCGGCCTGCTCGTCGACGATCGCGATCCCGGCAAGGCGCTCAAGAGACTCGGCGACCTGGCCAGCCACCCCACGGCCAGCGTGGCCGCCCTGCGCACGATGGAGCGAGCCCTGCGCAAGGCGGACCGTCCGCACGACCTGGACATGGTGCTGCGCAAGCAGATCGCGTGCTTCGCGACCCGGGAGGCCAAGCTGGGAAGCGCGTACGAGCTGGTGGCCCTGGAGGAGTACGCGGACGTCCAGCCGCCCGAGGGACAGCCGCCGGCGCGCGAGGTCTTGGCCGAGCTCGATCCCGACAACCTGCTCTTCCACGAGCTGCTGCTCAGGAAGTCCGGCCTCGACTGCAAAGCCGCATCACCTGGCGAGGAGCTGTCGACGTCGCTCGCGACCCTGGCAGCGGCGTCGCCCGACCCGCTGACCGGGTCGACGTTGCACCTGGCGCGCGCGTTGATGGTCGAACGCCAAGGCGATGCCGACGAAGAGACGCAGAAACAAGCTCTCATCGACTACGCCATCGCATTGGAGGCGTGGCCCGACTGTCTCAGCGCCGCGCGTGGCCTTCACCGGATGGCCGCCCGCTTCGCGGAGACGCAGACCTTCGTGAAGGCAGCCACGGTGCTCGGCGGCCTCGAGCTCGACGCCAGCACGCGCTGCGAACGCCTTCTCGAAGCGGCCAGCGCCTGCCGCAGCGGTCCCGAGGCGTCCGACCGAGCCAACGACCTCGTGTGTCGCGCGCTCAGCGAAGACCCCAGCTCGGCGCGAGCCGCGGACGCGGTGATGGAGGCGCTCGACCGGGCGCTCGACCCAGGCAAGGCGGCCGAGACCTTGCGCGCGGCGCTCGACCGGGCGCTCGACCCAGACCAGTCCGCGAAGCTCGCGGCCGCGCTGGCGATCGTCGCCCTCGACTTGCTCGACGATCCCACGGTGGCCCTCGAGGGCTTGCGTCGGGCACGCAAACGCGCGCCCAAGCACGTGGGCAACCTGCTCGCCCTGGCCGACGTCAGCATGGGACTTGGGCTGCACGCCGAAGCCGTGGAGGCCGCGTCCAGCGCCATGGGCATCTCGAGCGAGCCCGCCGAAAGGTTGCGCGCCACCATCACCCTGGCCGAGGTCCACGCGCGCGCGCCGGCGTTCCGCGAGACCGCGCGACGGGAGGCACGGGAAGCCGAGAAGCTGACCGAACAGGCCGGAGTCGACCATGGCCACCTCATTTCCCGGCTGGGCGCCGTCTTCCGCAGCTTGGGCGACGACCAAGGCGCCGAGCGGGTCCTCATCAGGGCGGTGCTGCTGGCCGCCGAGAGCGTCGACACCACGGACACTTTGTGCAACCTGTTCGGCGGCGGACGCGAAGGGGCCGAGAAGGCGGTGGCCGCCTTGGCGAAGGTCATCTCGGTGGCCGAGTCCAACGAAAAACCGAAGCGCCCCGAGTGGCTGGCGGTCATGGGAAAGCTGGAAGCGACCCAGCTCGGCAAGCCACGCGAGGGCTTGGCGCGGCTCAGGGACGCGGTTCGCATGGCGCCCGGACGCGTGGACCTGTACACGGCGTTGGCCGACGCCCAAAGCGCCGCGCCAGCCGAAGCGATCCGCGAAGTAGGCGCGCTGCTGGCCCAGTTCGGAGCCGCCAAGCCGAACCGCGCCGAGACGCTCGCCATGCTGTCGTTGCTCGCGCGGCTGTCGCGAGACGCGCAGAGGCCGGCGTCGGCCGCCGCGCTGGAGACACTCCTGGCCGTGCTGCGACCGGGTGGGCCCGACGAGCCGCCGACCACGTCGCGCACGCTGCCCGCAGGCGTCCCCTCTGCGCGCTGTCTTCCGCGCGAGACCATCGTCGCCAGCCTGCTGTCGGACGAGGCCCAGTTGCCGCTGCTCGAGACCGCGACGCTGTTGGCCGAGGCGGCGCCCAAGTGGCTGCGACAAGAACCGGAGGCGTTCGGTGTCACGGCCAACGAGCGCCTGTCCGAGCGCGCCCCGCATCCCGTGCGCGCGCTGGCCGATCGCATGGCCCGCGCCTTCGGGGAACTACGGTTCGACCTCTACCTCGACGCGCCCGGAACCCATGTCGCCCGCGTGCTCTCTGGCGAACCGGCGGCGCTGGTGCTGCCGCCCAAGTTCGGCGAGCGGCCAGAGCTCGAACAAGCCGCCGAGCTCGCGCGCCTGCTCGCCTACGTCGCCCTCGACATCGCGTGGGCGGGCGACGCGACCCCAGAGAACGTCGACGGGATCCTCTTCGCGTCGCTGCGGATCGGTTCGGACCTGTGGGGCCAGGGCGAGCTCTCGCCAGACGCCGACACCAGCGCGGGCCTGTGGCGGGCCCGAATCGCCAAGAGCATCGGGCGCAAGCTCAAGCGAAGCCTGGAAGAGGCCGCGCAGAAGGTCCGCCCGCAGCCCGACAGCTCGTCATGGCGGCAAGCCGTGCGCAGCGCGAGCATCCGCGCGGCCTACGTGCTCACCGGCGATTTGCCCGCGAGCCTCGGCCAAGCCCTGCGCGCCGAGGGCGAGCGCGCCGACGACTGGAACGACGCCATGCTGACGAGGTTGTTCGACGACCCGGTCGCTCGCGAGCTTCTATCGTTTGCCTTGTCCGACGCGGCCCTGCCCTTGCGACGAAGCGCGGGTACGGAATAGCCCCGACACCGTCGTGGGCCGGCAGGTCCCCCCACGCCTAGTACTACTGTGTTAGAAGTCACGACAGGCTCCACAGGCGTGGCAGACGGA
>CAZYFU010000126.1:0-18314 GCA_964647025.1 uncultured Myxococcales bacterium
ATCATTCCCAGGCACGCCCGCAAGGCCTCGGCCGCCTTCTCCACCGACGCACCCTGGAATACTGCCGCGCTGGCCTCCTTCAGGTCATGCGCCGCCTGACGCAGTTGCAGCTTCACCACCGGCGAGATGCCCTTGTTGTTCCGGAGGACGGCCAGGCTGGCGGAGGCTGCCTGAAGCAGCAGCGGACCAGGGATCTGCTGGTCAGTGGCTCCGGGGCTCATCGCGACCAAACATAGTAGTGCGGCGGGATCGTGTCATCTGCACTTTTCTTGCGTAGTCGAGCTTGGACGTGTCATCGCCGCACTTGCCAATGCTCGACGGATTGGGCTATGGCAAACGCAGGTCGTCGCATGGGCACGCAAACGAAGCGCATCTATCTCATCAACCCGAAGACGCCGGAGAACTTCTGGGCCATGCAGGGGACGCTCGACATCATGGGCAAGCACAAGCTGTTGATGCCGAGCTCGGCGCTGCTGACCTTGGCGGCCTTGACTCCGAAGGACCTGCAAATCGAGTACATCTTCTGCGACGAGAACCGGTCGCCGGTGCGACTCGACCAACCTTGCGATCTGGTCGCGCTCACGGGTTACACCCTACAGGCCGATCGCGTGAAAGAGCTGAGCGAGGCCTTTCGCGCCCGCGGGGTGCCGGTGGCGGTCGGCGGCTGTTTCGCGACGCTCGAGCCGGATCGTGCCCGCGCGCTGGCCGATCATCTGTTCATCGGCGAAGCGGAGAAGACGTGGCCTCGCTTTCTGCGCGACTGGGTTGGTGGCGGTGGGGATGCGCTCTACGAACAGAAAGAGCTCATCGACCTGACGGAAAGCCCGGCACCCGACCTGTCATACATCGACGGACGCGACTACCTCTATCTCACGGTACAGACCTGTCGCGGATGCCCGAACAATTGCGACTTCTGCGACGTCGTTCGCCTGGTGGGGCGGCGGTTTCGCAGCAAGACCATCGCGCAGATCATGGCCGAGGTGAAGAATGCCCACGCGCACGGCGCCGAGAAGGTGTTCTTCTCCGACGACAACTTCTTCATCAACCGCAAGTTCACCTTCGAGCTGCTGAGCGAGCTGATTGCCTGGAATCGCACGCTCGATCGGCCGCTCTCGTTCAGCACGCAGGCCACCGTGGCGATTGGCGCCGACGACGAGCTGCTGAAGTTGTTGGCCGACGCTCGATTCAGCAACATCTTCCTGGGGCTCGAGACCACGCGGAAGGAATGCCTCGACGAGGTCAACAAGGGCCAGATGGCGCGTTTCGATCCGCGTGAGGTGATTCCGAGGATCGGCAGCTACGGCATCATGCCCTTCATCGGCATGATCGTCGGCTTCGACCACGACACGCCCGAGGTATTCGGCGACATCGAGAAGTTTCTCGGCGACACGGGAAGCCCCATTGCATCCATCAGTGTCCTCAACGCCCCGAAGAACACGCCGCTGTTCGAGCGCATGCGCGCCGAAGGTCGGCTGCTGGAGGACTTTCGCGGACTTTGGCACCTCACCACCAACGTCCTGCCGAAAGGAATGACGCTCGACGAGTTGTACAGCGGGCACAGAAGGCTGTTCCGGAGCCTGTACCAGCCCGAGAGCTTCGAGAGGCGCCTCGTGGACTGGCTGCGCGGCGTGCGCTACGTGACATCGATCTATCCGCCCAAGAAGAAGACCCTGGCTGGCCTGCTGGTAATCCTGAGGGTCTTCTATCACTTCATCTTCCGCGTCCCGTCGCCCGTGCGCCGTATGTTCCTGAACGTGGCCAAGGCCTCCTGGCGAATCAATCCGAGGTTGGTCTCGCGCGCGATGTCCGTGCTGGTTCAGTACTGGCACTACTACGACTTCGCCCGTCGGGATGATTGGAAAAGGGCGGGGGCACCCGAGACGGCGGTTGCCAAGATGCTGCCGCAGTAGCGCCGAGTCCGCCCCGGAAGCACGCGGCGGGAAATGAGCCCGCCCATACCTTCGCTTGCGCTTCGGTGCGCCGACGTGCAGACTGGCGCGCGTTTGCAGCATGTCCAAGTCAACGTCCGAGCCTTTGGTGGTGGGCCCTGTCCCACTTGAGATCGATGCACTGATTCGCGTCGCGGTTCACGGCGCCGAGATCCGCCTGTCGGAGGATCCGGGCTGGATCGCTCGCATGGCGTCGGGCGAGCAGCGCCTGGCCAAGGCGGTCGCTGACGAGACCCCCATCTATGCGGTCACGACGGGGTTCGGCAGCAACTGCGGCACGCGCATCTCGGCGGAGAGCATCGCCGCGCTCGGTGCCAACCTGCTTCGATTCCATGGCTGCGGCACGGGGCCGGCGTTGTCGGTGCCGGCGGTCCGCGCAGCCATGCTGTGTCGAATCTCGTGCCTGGCCCAGGGCTACTCGGGGGTTCGCGTCGCGTTGCTGCGCCGGCTGGTCGAGTTCCTCAACCGCGGCATCACGCCGGTGGTGCCCGCGCAGGGCTCGGTCGGCGCGTCTGGCGATCTCACGCCCATGTCGTACGTGGCCGCTGCGTTGGTGGGCGAGCGCGAGGTGTTCTACCAGGGCCAGCGCATGCCGTCGGCCAAGGCCCTCGGCCTGGCGGGCCTGACCCCGTTCGAGTTCACCGTCAAAGAGCCCATCGCCATGCTGAACGGCACGCCCATCATGACCGGCGTGGCGATCCTGGTGGTGGATCAGTGCCGGCGCATCCTGGCCGCGGCCACGCGCGCGACCGCGATGGCCGTGCACGCGATGGCGGGACACGAGCACCACCTTCACCCGGCCCTGTTCGAGGCCAAACCTTTCCCGGGCCAGAAGGCCGTCGCCGCTCGCCTGCGGGCGCTCTTGCGTTCGAAGGGCGCGGTCGTCGAATCCGAGGTGCCCGAATCGCTCCAGGATCCCTATTCACTGCGCTGCGCGCCGCACGTGCTTGGCGTGTTGGCCGACGCGCTCGGCTGGGTCGAACGCTGGGTCGAGATCGAGGCCAGCTCGGCGACCGACAACCCGCTGTTCGACCCCGAGACCGGGCGCCCGCTGATGGGCGGAAATTTCTACGGCGGCCACATCGCCTTTGCCATGGACGCGGTGAAGGCGGCCGTGGCGTCGGTGGCCGATCTGTGCGACCGCCAGGCGGCCCTGCTCGTGGACCCGCGCTTCAACCGAGGCCTGCCCGCGCATCTCGCCGCGCCCACGACGAACGGCATGGCGCCGCGCCACGGCTTCAAGGGCATGCAGATCACGTTGTCCGCGCTCACCGCGGAGGCGCTGCAGGCCTCCATGCCGGCCGCGTCGTTCTCGCGATCGACGGAGTCGCACAACCAGGACAAGGTCAGCATGGGCACCATCGCCGCGCGGGACGCCTTGCGGGTGTGCGACCTGGTCGCGCGTGCCGTCTCGGTGCATCTGCTCGCGGTCGCCCAGGCGTGCGAGCTACGCGGTGGTGTGGCCGCCCGACCCCAGGTCGCGGCCGCGGTCGCGGCGGTGCGGGCGCTCAGCGCCGCGGTGGAGGAAGACCGCTGCCTCGACGCCGACATCGAGGCCGTCGCGCGCGCGGTGGCCGAGGGCGACCTCGGGAAGAGCCTTCCTGGCGAGGTCTAGCGGCGTGGAGAAGCGGCGCTCGGCCACGGTCCGGTTCACCGTCCCGTTCTGCGATGCAGACCCCATGCAGGTGGTCTGGCACGGCAACTACTTCAAGTACTTCGATGCCGCCCGGGATCGCATGCTGTGCGACGCGGGTATCGACCTCTACCGTTCCCTGGAGCGATGGGGCGTGGTGTTTCCTGTCACGCGGACGCAGACCAAGCACATCCGGCCGCTGCGGGTTCGTGACGAGGTCGACTGTACGGCCATCTTGGTCGAGTGCGAGTGTCGACTGGTGGTCGACTTCGAGGTTCGCAACGTGGCCTCGGGCGAGCTGTGCGCCAAGGCGCGCACCGAGCAAGCCGCGGTTCGTTTTCCCGAGGGCATCCTGGAGCTTCGGCTGCCCGAGGAGATGCGCCGGGCTTTGACCGGCGAGCCCGTCGAATGACCGCGCCGGTCGGGGAGCTTCGGGCGGCGCTGGCCGCGGGTGCGGCATCGGTGGCCGCATGGGCCGAGGTCCTCGACCGCATCAACGTGTTCCCCGTCGCAGACGGCGACACCGGCCGAAATCTGGTGGTCAGCCTGGCGCCGCTGCGGGACGTCTCGGCCCCCGTGCATGTCGCGACCGAGCGGCTTCTGCTCTCGGCCCGGGGCAACTCCGGCAACATCGCGTGCGCCTTCGTGCGCGCCTTGCTCGATGGCACCACCGACGAGCCTCTCCCAAGCCGCTGCGTGCGCGGGGCGGTGCGGGCCCGCCAAGCTGTCGCGAATCCGCAGCCGGGAACCATGCTGACGGTGCTGGATGCGCTGGCCGAATCGGACGGCGCTCGCATCGCTCCGTCGGCCGCCGACGCGCTTTTGACCCGCCTCGTGCAGGTGGTCCGCGAGACTGTCTCGGCCCAGGAATCCCTGCGACGATCGAACGTCGTGGACAGTGGTGCGCTGGGGATGCTGGTGTTCCTCGATGGGATGCTGCGCATGTACTTCGGCCTTCCCCCTGCGCGGGAGGACATCGCCAGCGCGTTTCGGACGCTGGTCCGCTTCGAGCGTCCCCGAGACGATCGCGCCGCGGAGACCGGGTTCTGCGTCGACGCGGTCCTGCGCTTGCCCGCGGGCAGCTCGCCCAAAGACGATGCCTTGTCTCGCATCGGACACGAGGTGATCGCGCTGCGCGAGGGCGACCTCTGGAAGATCCACCTGCACGCGGAAGACGTCGAGGCTGCGCGCGAATCCCTCGGCGCGTTGGGCGAGGTGGTGCGTTGGTCGTGGGACGATCTGCAAGCGCAGATCGCGCATAGCCCGGCCGTGGCCAAGGCCGGCGCGGTCCACGTGGTCACCGATGGAGCATCCTCCCTGTCGCGGGCCGAAGCGGATGCGCTCGGGGTCACGTTGCTCGACAGTCACATCGACTTCGGCGATCGCGCGCTGCCCGAGACGCGCATCGAGCCGTCGGATCTGTACGCGACCATGCGTCGGGGCGTGCGCGTGTCGACCTCGCAGGCGTCGACCTTCGAACGCGAGCGGCACTACGAGCGTTTGACCTCGCAGTGGCCGAGCGTGCTCTATCTGTGCGTGGGCTCGGTGTACACGGGAAATCATGCGGTCGCGATGGCGTGGCAGAAGGCCCATCCCGCGGGCGGCCGCATGACGGTGATCGACAGCGGCGCCGCCTCGGGCCGGCTCGCCGTGGTGGTGCGCGCGACCGCGCTGGCGGCACAGGAGGGGCGGTCGCTGGCGGAGCTCGTCACCTTCTCGCAGTCCGCGTTGGAGCGCGCCGAGGAGTACATCTTCCTCGAACGGCTCGAGTACCTGGCCCGGGGCGGGCGGCTGTCCAAGGCCGGCGCTTGGTTCGGTGATGCGCTTCACCTGGCGCCGGTGGTCTCGCCGTTCCCCGACGGTGCGCGCAAGGTGGCGTTGTTGCGCAAGCCCGAAGATCGAATCGCCTACGCCTGCGCGCGGGCCAAACAGGCGTGCGCGCCCTCCGATGGCAAGGGTTACCTTCTGGTCGAGTTCACGGACAACCGCGCGTGGCTCGAAACCCAGGTCGTGCCCCGCCTGCGCGCGGCGGTCCCCCAGGCCGAGCTCGCGCTGGGCCCGCTGTCCCTCACCACGGGAGCCCACACCGGGCCTGGAACTTGGGCCGTCGCGTTGCTTCCCGCGAGCGCCGCGCATCGGGCGTGACATCCGGCCCTGGTCCCTGGCATGCTGGCCGCCCCCATGAGTAGTTGCAGAGGCAATCGCGTCGTCGTCACCGGCATCGGCCTGCGTTCGCCCATCGGCCACACGCTGGCGGCGATGCGCTCGTCTTTTCTGGAGGGAAGAGGCGGTATTCGAACCATGAGCGGGTGGGGCGGGCTCGACGGCCTGCGAACGCGCGTGGGCGCCCCCTGCGACGGCATCGACGTCAACGAGATCCCTCGCAAGTCCAGCCGGACCATGGGACGGGTCGCGGTCCTGTCCGCCCTGGCCGTGCGCGACGCCATCGCGGACTCCGGAATCCCCAGTGACATCATCGCCTCGCCGGCGTGCGGCGTCTCGTTCGGCTCGACGGTGGGCAGCACGGCCTCGCAAGAGGACTTCCTGCGACCCATCCTGAACGACAACTCCATCCGGGGCCTCTTGGCGTCGAGTTACCTCCAGTTCATGAGCCACACCTGCGCGGCCAACATCGCGCTGATGTTCGGCTGCAAGGGGCCACTGGTGGCCTCGTGCACGGCCTGCACCTCGGGCTCCCACGGCGTCGGCGTGGCGTACGAGCAGGTGCGCTTCGGTCGTGCGGCCATCTGCATCGGCGGCGGCGCCGAGGAGCTGCACATTCTTCACGCTGGCATCTTCGACATCATGCGGGCCACGTCGGCCGGGTACTCGGATACGCCGGACAAGACGCCCCGGCCGTTCGACCGCCGCCGCGACGGTCTGGTGGTGGGCGAGGGCGCCGGGTGCCTCATCCTCGAAGAGTACGAGCACGCCAAGAAACGGGGCGCGCGCATCTACGCCGAGATCATCGGCTACGGCTCGAGCTGCAACGGAACCCATCCGACCAACTCGGATCCAGAGGGCATCTGTGTCGCCATCAACGGGGCCCTGCGCGACGCCCAGCTCGCCCCGACGGACATCCAGCACATCAACGCGCACGCCACCGGGACCGACGTGGGCGATGCCGCCGAGGCCGTGGCCGTGCATCGCATCTTCGGCGACAAGGTGCCCATCAGCGCGCTCAAGGGCTATATGAGCCACACCCTCGGTGCCAGCGGCGCGCTCGAGTCCATCGCGACCATCCTCATGATGCAGGACGGGTTCATGGCCGTGTCGAAGAACCTGGACGAGCCCGATCCGGCACTGCCGCCGCTCGACCACGTTCTCGGCAGCCCTAGGCAAGCGCGCCTGGGAATCGCCATGAACAACAACTTCGCCTTCGGCGGCATCAACACGTCGCTGATCTTCCGCGCTGTCGCGTAATGGCCCTAGCCCCGTCGCCGAGCTGGCAGGACCTGCACGCGCGATTTTCCGATGCCGGGGCCGCCTTCGCCTTCGTGATCCCGGTTTACAACCATGCCCGCAACATCGAACGGGTGGTGCACGAGGCCCTGTCGAGCGGTGCGCCGGTCATCGTGGTGGACGACGGTTCGACCGACGATACCCGAGACAAGGTCGCGGCGCTGGCGGGCGCGACGGTGGTTCGCCACGCCGCCAACCGTGGTAAGGGTGCGGCGCTTCTGACCGGGCTCATGACCGCGGGGGCGCTGCCTTGCCGCGCGCGTTTCGCCATCACCGTGGACGGCGACGGGCAGCACGCTCCGGACGACGCCCGACGGCTGCTTGCGGGCCTTTGGCGGGATGGGCGCCTGGAGACGGCCCTGGTGCTCGGCAACCGCAGCGGGATGAACCAGGCGAACGTGCCGTGGACCAGTCGGGCAGGGCGCAAGTTTTCCGGCTTCTGGATCTGGGCGTCGGGCGGTCCTTGGTTGGCGGATTCGCAGTCGGGCTTTCGCATCTACCCGGTGGCGGAGACCCTGGCCTTGCCGACCCGGGCGCGCAGGTTCGAGTTCGAGGTGGAGGTGCTGGTGCACGCCCGCCGGGCCGGCCTGCCGATCCTCGAGGTACCGGTGACGGTGGCCTACGACCCGCCGGGCGGCCGGGTGTCGCACTTTCGGCCTTGGCGCGACTTCGGTCGCAACAGCCTGGCGTTCACCCGTTTGATCGCCACCCGATTCATCCCCTGGTCGAGCCGGCGGCGGCTCGGAAGGGGGGCGACGCATGGCACGTGAATCGGCGATCCGGTGGCGGGTCTTGCTGCTGGCCTGCGCGGTGTCTGGCCTCTTCGCCTGGGCCGGGCAACGGCGACTCGACATCGACACGGACATCACGTCCGCGGTGCCCACGGGCAACGTGGCGTTCGAGAGCGCGCGGCAGGTGCTGGCGCGCCACACCTCGCTCGACCGGGTGGTGGTCAATCTCAGCCTGCAAGACGGTGGCAGCAACCCCGAGGCGCTCATCACCGCCGGTGACCTGCTGGTGTCCGAGCTCGAGAAGTCCGGCCTGTTCTCGACGGTGGGGACCTCCGCGGCGGCCCGCGGGCTGACCGCGCTCTACACGAATCTCCCCTCGGAGCTGCCGATTCTCTTCTCGCGCGAGCAACTCGAAAGCGAGGTCGCGCCCAGGCTCGCCCCGGCCGCGGTGGAAGCCAGGCTGCAAGCGCTGGCAGCCGACGTCTCGGACATGGCCGGCATCGGCGCGGCCACGCGCATCGCCGAGGATCCGCTGGGCCTGGGCGAGATCGCGCTGGCCAGGCTGGGCGCCCTGGTCCCGACCCAGCAGGCGCGCATCGAAAAGGGGCACATCCTCGACGCCGATGGGAAGAACCTCCTCGTCGCGGCCACGCCCCGCGACGTGACCCGAGACACGCGAACCTCCCACGCCATCGACGACCTCTTGTCAGCGCTCGCGCGGCGCTTCGAGGCGGCCGGGCCCGGCGACGCGGGCGCGGGAGTAGCGCTCATGGCGGTGGGAAGCTACCGCGCCACCGTCGACAACGAGGGGCTCGTGATGCGCGACGCGAACCGCGCCATCCTCGCATCGACCATCGGCATCGCGCTCCTGCTGCTGGCGTGTTTCCCGCGTCCCTGGCTGGGCGTGTTCGCGCTTCTGCCCGCGCTGGCGGGCGGCGGCCTGGCGCTCTTCGTGTACACCCTCATCGAGAGTGACATCTCGGCCTTGGCCTTGGGGTTCGGCGGCGCCCTGATCTCCATCACCGTCGACCAAGGGGCGGTGTACCTGCTGTTCGTCGACCGCAAGACCAAGACCGCCGGACGTCGGGCAGCGCACGAGGTGTTTTCCATTGGGTCCCTGTCCACGCTCATCAACATGGGCGCGTTCCTGTCGCTGCGATTGACCGGCTTTCGGGTGCTTGGCCAGATCGGGCTGTTCGCGGCGCTGGGCATCGGCTTTTCGTACCTGTTCGTCCACCTGGTCTTCCCCCACATTTTCCCATCGGTGCCACCGGCGACGCGTTCGGCATGGGTGCCGGTGGACGGCTTCCTGCGACGGATCACGGTGGGGCGCGGCCTTCGTGCCTTGGCGGTAGGGGCGGCCGTCTTCGCGGTGGCCCTGGCCTTCGCCCGGCCGAAGTTCAACGTGGACCTGGCCTCGATGAACACCGTACGCGCCGAGACCGCGCGCGACGAGGCCAAGGTTCGGGCGGTCTGGGGCGACATCTTCCATCGACTGTACGTCCTCATCGACGCCGAGGACGAGGCCGACTTTCGTCGCAAGTCCGACGCGTGGATGGTGATGGCCGACGCGCAGAAGGCCGCTGGGGTGCTTGCCAGCGCGTTTTCGCCGTCGATGCTGAGCCCCGGCGATTCGCTCGCGGCCGCGCACCGGGCGGCCTGGGCGGCGTTCTGGACCGCCGAGCGCGTGAAGGCCGTGTCGGCGACCCTGCGCGAGGCGGGCGAGAATGCAGGCTTCTCGGCCGAAGCGTTCGCCCCGTTCTTGGCCCGGCTTTCCTCCCCGGACGTCGCCACGCCCGTGCTCTCCGAGGGAGAGAAGGCCCTCTACGGCGTGGGCCCGGGGCGCGACGGCAAGGGCATGGTGTGGATGGCCAGCGTGGTGCCGGGGCCACGCTACCAACCCGCTGCCTTCGCCGCCGAGGCGCACAAGCACGGTTTCTACGTGTTCGACGGCGAGAGCTTCTCGCAGACCTTGGCCGACTTCCTCGCCAGCACCTTCCGCTCCATGTTCGTGGTGGTGGTGTGCTTTGTGGCGGGCGCGGTCCTGTTCTTCTTCCTCGACCTGCGCGTGGCCGCCATCGCGCTTGCGCCGCTGACGTTCTCCTTCGTGCTCACCATCGCCACCCTGCATATCCTCGGTCGACCCATCGACATCGTGGGCCTCATCCTGGCGGTCCTCATCTTCGGCATGGGCGTGGACTATTCATTCTCGTTCGTGCGCGTGTACCAGCGCTGCTTGGACGAACGGCATCCCTCGCACGCGCCGGTGCGAACCAGCATCTTCCTCGCTTCCAGCGCGACCTTGGTCGGCATGATCACCATGTCCACCGCCGAGCACGCGGTCACGCGCAGCGCCGGTGTCATGGCGACCCTCGCCATCGGCTACTGCGCGGTCGGGGCCTACCTGATTCTGCCGCCGCTGCTTCGCCGACTGTTCACCGCGCGGCCGTTGCCGCCGCCGGACCGCGCCCATCCCGAGCGCTGGGTGATGAAGCGCTTCCGTCGCCTCTCGGCCTATCCGCGCTGCTTCGCGTGGTTCAAGATGCGCCTCGATCCGATGTTCGCCCGGCTGGGCGACTTCTTGCCCGAGCGCGGGGTCATCCTCGACATCGGCTGCGGGTTCGGGATCGAGGCGGCCTGGATGCTCGCGCGGTCCGCCGACCTGCGCGTCGTGGGCGTCGAGCCCGACGAGGGGCGGGTGGACGTGGCACGCTTCGTTCTGGGCAGCCGGGGCGAGGTCTTCGAGGGCGCGGCCCCCGAGGTGCTGCCCGAGGTGTCCGCGGCGGCGGTGGTGTGCCTGGACGTGATCCACCACCTCGACGACGCCGGCCTGGCGCGGACGCTGGCCCACGCGCGCAGGTCGCTCGCCGAGGGCGGGCGGCTGGTCCTGCGCGCCACCGTGCCGATCCCGGGGCGGACGCCCTTCTATCGCTGGTTCGAGACGCGGCGACTGGCCCTGGCGAAACTCGAGCCGCACTACCGGCATCGAGAAGAGGTCGTGAAAGCCATCGAGGCCGCAGGACTGCACATCACGCTCGTCGAGCCCACCGCGGACGGCCGGGAAGAGACCTGGTTTCTCGCCGAGGCTCCGTCCGAACCGCGGGTGTCCGTTGGTTGAGCGCCTCTACAGGTTTCTCGCGCGCGGCTCACGGGCCGCGGGACTTTGGCCCATTCGCGTGATCGCGTTCGGCATCGCGACGTTCTACTTCGTGTTCTTCTCCCGTCGTCGCAGGCACAGCATGCGGCTTTTCCGCGCCGCCTTCCCCGGGCGCTCGGCCAGCTTTGCGCTGGCGACCACCTGGCGACAGTTCCAGGACTTCGCCAGCGTCTACAGCGAGCGCCTCGAGGTCGCGCGCCGGAGCGACGTCGTGTTCGAGCAGGAGGGGGATCAGCACCTGGTCGAGGCCAAGGCCGCGGGCCGGGGCGTGATCCTGCTGATGTCGCACTTCGGCCGCTGGGAGATCGGCGCGCGGTTGCTCGCGGAGAAGCACCGTGAGCTGACCCTGGTGATGGGCGGACAGGTGGGCGGCGAGGCGCGCGCCGGCGTGGACCGCGACCTGCGGCGCGCGGGCGTGGACGTCGTGACCGTGCCCGAGGGGCAGGGACAGTCGTTCGACATCCTGCAGGCCGTGAGCGTCCTTCGCCAGGGCGGCATCGTCTCCCTCGCCGCGGATCGCGTGTTCGGAGACGCGCGCTTGCTGCGCGTCCCGTTCCTGGGGGGCACCGTGGGCGTGGCCGCCGCGCCGTTCGCGCTGGCCATGATCAGCGGCGCGCCCCTGCTGACCGTGTTCGCCATGCGCACGGGCCTGCGGCGCTATCGCTTCGTCAGCGATCCGCCGGTGTTCCTTTCGGCGCCGAGCCGCCAGGAGCGCCAGGCCGTGATGGAGAAGGCCGCCGCCGCGTATCTGGAAAGGTTGCTCGCGATGGTCAGGCAGTACCCCGAGCAGTGGCAGACCTTCGAAGGCTTTTTCCTGGACCGCAACGACCACTGACCTCGACCATTCGCCTATTCGAGGCCGGGCACGCGCAAGATGGTTGCGGTGTGGCTTGCGAGGTGGATATTCTCCGAAAGACGGAGAAGTGCCAGATGACACATGCACGAAGCACGACGCTGTTGCTCGCTGTGATAGCTCTCGGGACCGTATCCACCGGGTCGGCCTACGCAAAAGAGAAGGCGCCCGCGGGCTGTCAGGTCCAAGTGACCGGCGCGGTGAACGCGAGCTGGGCTGGCGAGTGGCGGGACTCTGACGACGACCAGTCGGGCAACGTCGGCGCCGCCAGCGACTACTGGCTCACCGACGAGGACATGAGAGAGGTCGCCGAGTCGATGCCCGGCCCCGGAAGCAAGGGCAGGAAGTTCACGCAGCTCATGCGCAGGGTGCCTCGTGTCGCCATCCTGCTGCTCAACTGCGCCACGACCGAGGGCCATGTCTTCATCCGCCCAGCCAGCAAGTCGGTCTACGACGACGTGCCCCGCAAGGCCCAGCCCTACAAGATCGTTGCTGAGAAGACCGCGGTGCCTGGACAGTTCGTCGCGTCCAGCCTGCGGGTGGGCAGGAGCTTCTACCAAGTCACCGACGGACGCCTCGACCTGAAGAAGTTCAACTTCGACGGCGCGGCTGGCACCTTCACGTTGAAGGCGGCCCTGCAAGGCGCGGCCGACAAGGGCCAGGAGATCACCGTGCAGGGCACGTTCAACTTCCCCTGCACCGGCCTCGGCAGCCGCTGCAAGGTTCGCTAGGGCGACAGAGACGGGGAGGGCTTCTAAGCCGGCCCCGCCGGCACGGGCTGCGCTTGCTTGCGACGATGGCTGGCGATGAGCAGAAGAATGCCGCCAGCGGTGATGTAGATGTCGGCGACGTTGAAGACAGGCCAGTGGTGAAGGTAGAAGAAGTCCACCACGTAGCCGCGCATCAGTCGGTCGAGCCCGTTGCCGATGGCGCCCGCCGAGACCAGCAGCAGGCAGGCGCGCATGGCAGGACGCAGGTTGCGCCGTAGCCCGAGCAGCAGGAACACGGTCCCCGAGACGAGCTGGAGCGAGGTCAGGAGCGGCCTGCGAATCGTCTCGGGCACCGACCCCAGCATGCCGAACCCCGTGTGCCGGTTCTCCACGTAGTCCAGATCGAACACGCCCTGCACCAGGGGCCGCGGTGGACCGTCTTGCAGTCCGTTTTTGGCGAAGAACTTGGTGCCGTGGTCGCACCCCACCAGCAAGAGCGTGATCGTGACCAGGACAACCCGCATCCGGATGAGGTTCATGGAGAGGCGAACGCGTCTGACGCAGGGGATATTCCCGGTTCGCGTGCAGAAAGCAGGGCGAGTCGGCGTGCGGCATCGCGCCGCCCGGTCAGGCCGCCTTGAGCCTGCGCTCCCCCTCCAGCGCCTGCACGAGACGCGGCTGGCCAGCGCGTGCGGCCGCCACGGCCAGGGTCTGGTCGATCAGGTCACGCTGGGCGTTGCTGCCGCCGAACTTGTGCGCCACCAGCCGCAGCGGATAGAGCGTGTCCACTACCTCGTCGTACCGGGATTCGCCGAACGCCAGGATCGCGCGTGCGAGCGGCAGCCCCACTTCACGTGACATCTCGGCGTTGCTGCCGTCTTCGCCGGCCCGTCGTTCCAGCTCGGCCACGATCCCACGCGCTTGCTGAAGGCGGCCGTCCGCGACGAAGGCCATCGCCGCGTGGACGTCATTGAATGCGTAGTACCCGTGGTAACCAGCGTCGCTCCAGGCGTCTGCCACGCTGGCAGCGCGGGAACCTGCCGCCACGCCGCGCAGATGAAGCCGCCAGAGCATCGCCGCCGCGTCGACCATCTCGAGCGCGACGGCCGACGGCTTGGGCCAGATGTGCTGGTCGAACAGCTCCAACACCCGTCGCTCTTTTCCGTCGCGCAGAAGGAACAACCCCATGTGCCAGAAGTTGTGACATGCGAGCCCGTTTCCCGGCGCCCAGTCGTCGATGCGCGACTCGAGCCACGCGACTCCTCGGTCGGTCCTGCCCTTCATTTCGTACACGTGCGCGACCGCGTGAACGGCCCAGGCGTCTTGTGGGCCGAGCTCGAGCGCCCGGCGGCCCGAAGCCTCCGCTTGCTCGAAGTGATTCATCTCCTCGAGCCCGAAGGCCAGCATGCCGAGCACGTAGCCGAAGCCAGGGACGCTCTCGTCCCAGTCGGGAAGCACTTGCGCCACGCGATCCCGCAGCATGCGCTGCTGGCCGAGGTAGAAGTCGAGGACGTGTGCCACCTGCAACGCCAGCAAATCACGCGGGTGGTCGATGACGATGCCGCCGTACAGGCTGCTCGCCCGGTGGAACTCACCGTCCAGCCAGGCTCGGGCCGCCGCGAAGTGCCGCCGCTCGCGTTCGTCGGCCTTGCTGGCCAGCCGCTCGGCCTGCGCCAGGCTGTCCCGGATGATGGGCTCCGTCGCGCGCTCGGCCGCCAGGACGCCGATCGCGGCGCGGAAGCAGTACGCGGAGACGAAATCGGGATCCTCGGCGATGGCCGCGTCAATGGCGGCCAGCGGATCGAGGCGGTAGCTGGCGAGCAGGTCGAGCGCCGAATCGTAGCGCTGGGCCGACGCCTGGGACTGGGTGCCAAGAGCGATACCTCGGGAATCGTGAATGGACATGGTTGCCTTCCTTTCACGACCCACTTTGGGGCAAGGGCGTGATTTGCCTCCGCAGTGGGCCGTGAAATGTCCGTGAAAGCGGCTAGGCTCGTCCCGTGGAGGTCATCGCGCTCCGTCTGCAGGGGGCATTCGAGGTCAGCAAGGGCGGCCGAAGGATCGGGCTGCCGGCGCGCAAGACCGAGGCGCTGCTGGCGCTCTTGGCCTGCAGGCCGGGCGTCGAGCTGGGGCGCGAGTGGCTGACCGCACGCCTGTGGCCGGACGTCCCGGAGGCGCAAGGCCGGACGAGTCTGCGTCAGGCGCTGGGGCACCTGCGCAGGGCCTTGTCCGACGAGTCCGCCGACCCGATCGTTGGCTCCGGCGACAAGCTTCACCTCGATCCAGCCAGGGTCTGGGTGGACACGGCGGAGGTGTCGCGTCTGCTCGCGCGGCCGCCGGTGGAACGCGCGGCCGCGGCCGAGCTGTGGCGAGGCGAGCTGCTCGAGGGGTTCCCCGCGATCGAAGAGCCCTTCATGGATTGGTTGTCGGACCAGCGCATCCGCGGCCGCGAGCTGTTCCTGGGCAAGCTCGAAGAGTGTTTGGGGGCGCTCGCCACACAGGGACAGATCGACGCCGCGCTCGCCGTGGGCGGTCGGCTGGTCGAGGTCGAGCCGACCCGGGAATCCGTGCATCGAGCCCTCATGCGACTCCATTGGAGTCTCGGCGATCGTGCAGCGGCCCTGCGCCAATACGATCTATGCCGGGAGTCCTTGCGGCGTCGTCTCGACTTGCTGCCGTCCAGCGAGACCGAGCTTGTGCGCCGGACTGTCGCCGAGCGGCCGCCGCCGTCGTCGGCCATCGCCGAGCAGCCGAACGACGGCGGCCGGATTCTGCTCGCTGTGCTTCCCTTCGTCGCGGCGTCCGATGACGCCGTGACCCGGCTTCTGGCCAGCGGGCTCACCGAAGACGTCGCCACCGAGGTCGCCCGCTTCCGCCAGCTTGCCATCGTCGCCCGCGGGGCCGTGGCCGAGGCCGCGCGACGATCCACGAGCCCAGAGCACATCGCCAGGGAAACCCGGGCGCGGCTCATGCTGTCGGGCAGCGTGATCGTGTCCGCCGGGCGCGTACGCGTAAGCGCGGCCCTGGTCGATTGCACGACCTCGCTCCAGGTCTGGGCCGAGCGCTGGGAGGTGCCCCACGACGACCTCTTGGTGGTGCTCGATCGCCTGACCCAAAGCCTGGTCGGCGCGCTGGCCCTCAGCATCGACGAGGCCCGATTGGAAGAGACCCGCCGACGGCCGCGCGAGCGACTGGAGGTGTACGACTGCTGGTTGCGGGGGCTCGAGTGCCTGCGCCGAGGTACGCCCGCGAGCGACGACGAAGCCCGGGCGCTGTTCGAGCAGGCCCTGGCCCTGGCGCCCGATTTCGCCCGGGCCTTCTCGGGCATCTCCTTGTCCCACTTCAACGACTGGAGCTGCCAGGCATGGGATCGATGGGACGAGCGCGAGCAGCTCGCCTTCGCCAACGCCAAACGCGCGGTAGAGCTGGACGACGACGACCACGTCACGCACACGATCCTGGCGCGCATCCACGTCTACCGGCGGGAGTTCGAGCTGGGCGAGCGTCACCTGGAACGGGCCCTCGCGCTGAACGCCAACGACAGCGACATGCTGATGCACGCGTCCCTGGCCTACGCGCACCTGGGCGAGCCCCAGCGCGCGTGCGAGCTGGCCGCGACGGCGCTTGGGCTGCATCCCAAGCATCCCGATTGGTACTACTCGGTGGCCGCGTTTGCCCACCTGCTCGCCCGGAGCTTCCAAGAGGCCATGCGGCTCGCGCTACGCGCCCCCGATGTCGCCGTCGATACCCGTGCCGTGCTCGCCGTGGCCTGCGTCCAAACGGGCGACCTCGCGGCGGCACGCGAGCACGCGCTGCGCTTCCTCGACCATTTCCGGACCAAGATCGTCCACGGCCGCGAGCCCGAGCCCGACGAGCCAGTCCAGTGGATCCTCCGCACGAACCCACTGCGCCGACCAGATGACGCCGCCTACCTGCTCGATGCCTTGCGCAGCATCGGGATTGGCGTTGAAGGCCAGCCAGGGCCCTGAGCTAGGATGTGCCCCGAGGTCACTGCATCCCCGTGCTCCACAAATCACCCCTGGTCGCGACCCTGGCCACGCTGCTGATGGCGGCCCTGCAAGCCTGCTCCTCTTCGAGCGGCTCTGGCTCCCCAGGCACCGGCGGCTCCGTGCCCGAGACGGGTGGCGCCGGCCAGGGTGGGGCCGTCGGCTCGGGCGGCGTGGTCGGGCAGGGCGGTAGCAGCGCCGGCGGAGCGTCGGGGAGCCGCCCGACGGCCGATGCCGCGGTGCCAGGTGCAGGCGGAGCGTCCGCCACGGGTGGCGCGATTCGTCGGGATGCCGCCAGCGGTCTCGAGACAAACCGCGGTGGAGCCACCGGTACCGGTGGCGCGACCGCCGGAGCGACGGGCGCCCAGCCCTACAAGGGCGTGGCCAATTCACCCAAGGACCAGCTCGCCGCCCTGGGCGCCACCTGGTGCTACAACTGGGGCACCACGCCCAAGTCCACCGACTGCGCGGATCCGCTGTTCGTACCCATGATTTGGGGCAAGGACAACGTCGCCAGCGCCATCAAGGCCGTGGGCAACGCGGGCTACGGGGTCGTGCTCGGGTTCAACGAGCCCAACAAGTCCGATCAGGCAAACATGACCGTGGACGAAGCCATCGCGCTTTGGCCCACGCTGACCAGCAACCCGGACATCCGCGTGGGCAGCCCGGCGGTGTCCGACGACGGCCGCACCTGGTTGGTCAACTTCATGACCCAGGTCAAAGCGAAAGGCCTGCGAGTCGACTTCATCGCCATGCACTGGTACGGCTGGAACGCGGGATCGTGCACCGCGGGTCAGTTGGAAGGCGCGATCAATTGGGCGTCCCAGTGGAACCTGCCGGTGTGGATCACCGAGTTCGGCTGCATGGGGTCGAGCAACCCCGACGACCAGACGCTGCTGAAGTTCTTCGCCGACGCCATCCCCATGTTGAAGAAGCACCCCTTGGTCGAGCGCTACGCCTGGTATCCGTGGAACGATCACAATCACCTGTACCTGTCCGACGCGGGCAAGGTGCCGGTGATGACCGAGCTGGGAAAAGCCTTCGCAGCGGCGCCGCAGTACAGGTAGAAGAGGGCATGCCGTCTTCACTTCGTCTGGTCGTTGGTCTGGTCGCGCTGGTCGCCTTCACCCTGTCGGCATCGTCCCTGCCGTCCGCCGCATCCCAGGCCGCGCCCGCCCGCAAAGGCAAGGGCAAGCAGCCCGCGAACGACTTTCGCTACGAGCTATCCGACTGTCTGGAATCCGACCGGCGGGACTCTGTCGGCCTGATCGTGTCCGACGACTCTGTCAGCTTCGACCACGTCTTCACCATGAACTGCATCGCCGCCACCCGACCGAGCACAGTCAAGGTGCTGCACACCAAGCGAGGCCAGACCCTCGAAGTCAGCATCGTGCTTCGTTCCCCCGTGCTGTCCGACTGCACGTGCCCGATCGGAATTCAGGGGACGATTTCGAACCTCAAGAAGGGAACCTATCGTCTGTCCTTCGTGTACGACGCCAAGGTCGGCGACGCAGCCGACGAGAAGCCCACGAGACAATCCCTGGGCGGCAAAGAGTTCACCATCAACTGAAGGAAGCGAGAAGGGGGGCGTTCCGGGAGCATCCACGAGCTCACGCCAAACACGGCAAGGCCTGTACGGTTACCGCCGTGGAGTCCAATTCCCGCTTGCTGGCGCGAGCCTCGCCCGCCCCCAGGGCCCTGGTCCCGTCCCGATGGACCTCCGACTGCCATCGTGCGATCCTGCCTGCCACCAATCGCTACTAGTGCCGCTCGCCAGAAGTTAGGCCGGCGGATCACGCAGAGCGACTCCAG
>CAZYFU010000127.1:0-7335 GCA_964647025.1 uncultured Myxococcales bacterium
CGCCAGGAACGGATCCTCGCCGAAGCTCTCGAAGTTGCGACCCGCGGCTGGTGCCCGCACCATGTTCATCATCGGGCCAAGCTGCACCATCACGCCTTTGCCCCTCTGCTCGACGGCCATGGCCGCGCCCCAACGCTGCACGAGCTCGCGGTTCCAACTGGCGGCCACCGTGATGGGCGCCGGAAACGCCGTGACGCCGACGAAGCGCGCGACGCCGGCGGGGCCGTCCTGCAACGTCAGGGCCGGCAGCGCCGCCGTCGCGGCCACGTTGCCTACGTACCTGCCCTCGACTCCGCGAACCAGACGAAGCTTCTCGTCTTGGCTCATCCGGGCGACCATCTCGGCGGCGCGGGTCTGGGCGACGTCGAGGCCAGCGGGGATGGTCTTCGGACTAAGTACTCGTTTGTCGAGGCTGCTGAGATCGAACAACGCCACCGGCGGGTCTTCCGGTCGGACGTCGCCCGCATCCCGCGACGGCTGGGTGGCGTCATGGCAACAGCAAGTCAGGACGGCAATCGCGAGGGGCGTGCGGAAGCGCGTGGAAGACAGCGGCGGCATGGCGACATCTTACCGTCGTCGGTCGCCTCCGAACCAGGTGCTTGGGCCGGAGGCGTACCGGGGATCCGGAGACGTGCCCCGCCGGCGAACTGCCCGAAGACATTGCCATTGACTGGCGCTACAATGGGCCGGTGCACCGTGTCCGTGACGGTGGGAAGAAAGGCTCCCGTTCGATGATCCGTGGAACACGTCCAGCCTGGCTCAAGCTTCTGGTCGCCTCGACATGGGCGGCGCTCTGCCTCTCCGTGGGTTGCGTGGATCTGTCTCCGCCTTGGGACGGGGTCGGGGGCCAGGGGGGCAGCGGAGGCAAGACCAGTGGCACGGGCGGATTCGTCGGCGCGGGCGGCGACCTGCTCGACGGTGCCACACCGCCTGATCTCGTCCATCACGACGACGGTGGCGATGCGCCCTCGCCCGGATCGGGCGGAAGGTCGGGGCCAGGAGCAGGAGGCGCAGGCGGTTTTGCCGTCGACAGCTCCGAGGCCGAGGGCGATGGTCCCCAAGGCGGCGGTGGTGGTCAGCGAGATGCAGCCGCTGGCACCGGCGAGGTCGGCGGTACCGGTGGCGCGAATGGCGGCGGCGGTGTGACGGGCACAGGTGGCAGCGGCAGTCCCGATTCGGCGGTCATCCTGGATGGCGCCGCACCTCTCGATGCCTCGTCCGATGCGGTTTTCGAGACTGCGGTCGAGGTCTCGGTCGACCTTGGTGCCGATTCCGAACCCGATGCTCCGATCGAGCCGCCCGATCTCGGGCCCGACTCTGGTCCCGACCTCGGTCCCGACCTCGGTCCTGACCTCGGTCCCGACCTCGGTCCCGATCTCGGCCCCGACTCGACTCCCGATGCCAATCCGTTGCTGGTGGGCTTGGTCGCCTACTACGCGTGCGAGGAGTCCAGCGGCACGAGCCTCTCGGACTCGTCAGGCCACGGGTATCACGGGACCCTCAGCGGAGGATTCACCTTGGGCAAGGAGGGAAGGGTGGGCAACGGCCTGTCCCTCGCGAAGTCCGGCAGCGGTTACGCGTCGTTGCCACCGCAGGTCTTCGCGGGCCTCAAGGACGTGACCGTCGCGGTCTGGGTGTACCCGAGAGCGGTGGATGGCTGGGCGCGCGTCTTCGACACGGGCATCAACGCGAACCTCGCGGACGCCCCGCCGTCAGGGACGAAGTACATGGGACTGACCATGAACAGCCCGCTCACCGGCAAGCTTCGTCTCTTCATCAGCGAGAACGGCTACTCCGGTGAGGAGTCCCTCAACGCGTCCTCCGCGACCCGGACCGGAGAATGGCAGCACGTGGTCATCACGCTGGAGAAGTCCACCAACCTGGGAGCGCTGTACATCAACGGCAGCCCGGTGGAGACCGACGAAGAGACGAGAGCCCAGCTCGATGACCTCGGCGCCATCGACTACGCCTACCTGGGCAAGTCGCAGTTCTCCGTGGATCCCTACTTCGACGGGGTCATCGACGAGTTCCGGGTTTACGACCGCGTGCTGTCGGCCAGCGAAGTGCAGGCGCTCTACAATTACGCAGGGCCCTGACGGGCGCCTGCCCGCGACTTCCGCCCTATACTAGGACCGTGGACACCCACGATTGCGCATCCGTCCGGTGGTCTTTCCGGGTCCGCTTCCTTGCGTTCCCGGCGGCGCTTCTCTTCGCGGCCTGCGTACACGGGAGCTCCGGCACGGTGAAGGACCGTCTCGAGTCGCGTATGCCCGACTACCGATGCGCCGATGACCTGCCCGACGGGGCAGCGGCGGACGATGGGCGGGATCGCGTGGTTCAGATGGTGTTCGACGGCGACTCGTTCGTCGGCCTCAGCGCATCCGGACGCGTGGCGGTCTTGGACCCCGATACGCAGACCACGCGCGTGCTCTGGCGCGGCAGGTTCCTTGCGCTCGGCGAGGACGGCTCGACCGGTGTGGCCTCTGGTCCAAGCGCGACCGGCGGGGTGGCGCTGGAGGCGCGAGAGCTGGCGTCGGATCGGAGCCTCGGCGTCAGGTCTTTCGCGAACGGGCTGGCCAGCGACGGGACCCCGCACGTCCTCGCAGCGTCCGGCGCAGCGGCGGTGGTCCGGCAGCTCGAGGCGGAGTGCGAGACCTGCGAAGGCGCCGGGGTGTCGCCGGCCATGACCGTCGTGCATTGGGATTTGGCGACGGGGAAGAGTGTGCGCGCATCGGTGGATCAGGCCTGCGGGGCCAAGGGGGTGTTCTCCCGCGACGGGCGCCACTTCATGTGCGTGTCCGGCGATGGAGACCACGTGACGTGGAGTGACCTCGGCAGCGGCGTGTGGCCAAGCATCCTGTCCCCTGGTGCCGATTGGCGGTCGCCATCTCGTGCGGGTTCGAAGACGGCCGAGCCCGCCGCCGGGATGGACCTGTCCGTCGTCGAGGTCACCTCGGCGCGCCTGGCGAGCGATGGACGGACCGTGTACCTGACCTACCGGCGCTCTGCGAATCCCGACGAGCCCGACGGCCGTGCGCCCCGTCGGGGATGGCGACTCGAGCGTTGGACGCCCGCGCCAGGGGAGCAGCCGGCGAAGGCGCAGCTCGTGGCGTCCTCTCCCGAGCAACTCTGCGCCGAGCTTTTAGCCGTGTCACCGGACGCCCGGCTCTTCGTGTTCGGAGGTGCGCGCCATCGGGTCTCGGTCCGGCAAGCGCCCGACTTCCGGGACGCGCCGCTCGGCGACGCCACGGCCGCATCGTCGGCCGCGTTCTCGTCGGACGGCGCTTGGTTCGTCACCGGGCACGCCGACGGTCACATGGAGCTGTGGGATACCAAGACGCTGAAGTCGCGCTTGACGGCCCATCCCAAGTGGCGCGGCGACGATTGAGGGTTACTGGGGGCCTGCACCGGCCCGGATGGCGGATGGCAGCTCGTCCGTGCCATCGAGCGTGACCTTGTACGGCGGATCCGTGAACGGCGTGCCGCCGCCACCGGTCGACTTGTCGCCGCTGACGCTCGTGTAGAGGTTGCCGCTGGCGGTGATGTGCGCGGTGCCTTGGTCGTCGCTGTTGTTGAACTCGTGCGGATCCTTCACGCCCGAGAACACGTTGTTCTGGAGGAGGATGTGCGCCTGGATGCCAGCGCGCACGCAGTAGTTCGACGAGGTGGACGTGTAGAGGTTGTTGAAGATGTGGTTCTTGCCGAAGCGTACGCGCGGCTGGCGCTCGACCACGTTGTCGGCCCACCAGTTGTGGTGCCACGTGACGTTAAGCTTGCCCGCGTCGGTGGTCTTGCTGTCGCTGCCGCCGACCAGGTTGCTGAACCGGTGGCCCGCCGCGCCGGTCGAGTCGCTGCCCTGGTTGTCGGTCCTCGGCGTGTAGTGGAACTTGGTCCACGAGATGGTAACGAAGTCGGCGCCGTTCGTGATGTCGAGGTTGCCGTCGGTGCCATCCGAGATGTCGCAATGGTCGAACCAGATGTGGTGCGAGTCCTTCTGCACGCTGATGAGGTCCTGACCCGACGAGCATCCCGTGCCCGGGTCGTAGCTTGGATCCTTCGCGCAGTCGCCGACGGCGTAGCCCACGATCTTGATGTTGCGGATGATGACGTTGCTCGATCCCGAGAGCTCCACGTGGCCGTGGATCTCGGCGCCGCACAGGCCGACGATGGTCTTGTTCGAGCCGACCGAGATGCTGCCTGCCGCGAGCACGCCCTTGACGTAGATGACCGCGGCGTTCGTGCCCTTGACGGCGGCTTGCAGATCGGCGAGCGAGGTCACGGTGGTCGGCGTAGCGTTGCCACCGCCCGTGGTGGTGGTCACGCCGTTGCCCGATTGCGAGGCCCAGCCGACGAGCGCGCTCGGCTCGGGTGGCGAGCTGCACGCCCCCGTAGCGCCGCCCGAGCCTGTGGCCCCGCCCGTGCCGACCCGTCCGCCGCTTCCGACGGCCCCGCCCGTCGAGGGCGACCCGCCACCGCCTCTCGTATCCGCGCTGCCCACGTCCACGCCGCCGTCCGGCGTCGTGCGTCCACCCGCGCCCGCGCCCGCGTCCATTCCCGTGCGCCCGCCCGCGCCGGCCGTCGTTCCCGTGCGTCCGCCGGTCATCTCGGTGCCGCCCGTGCCACCCGTGCCCGCACGGCCGCCGGTCGCGACGGCGCCCCCGGTCGCCACTGCACCACCGCTTCCGACGGCGGTGCGCCCGCCCGCGCCCGCGCCCGCGCCGCCGGTTCCTGGGCCGCCGCCCGCGGCCATACGCGAGTCTGGCGAGGCGTCGGGCGTGACCGGCTCCATCTGATCCTTGCCGCAAGCGGAAACCAAGAGGAGGGCCGATATCGCGACGAACAACTTCGACATGGTGTTTCTCACGAGCGTGGGTGCTCTACCGGTCGCAGTGGGGACAGCCGCGGCAGACGGCTCAGCAAGATGTGAAGCGTCTCTTCGTGCGCGACGGAGCAACATCGCGCGTATCCGATCGCCCCCGTCGGTCGCGCGAGCCGGATCAGAGGAGTCGTGAGCACTAGCGGCGAAAGCTCGATGCATTTCGTTGACCACGTTCACCGCGTTACCACGCGACACCGTTCGGAGGATTCATGAGGTCATTTGCGCGCATGTCCTTGGCACTCGGCCTGGCGCTCGTCGTGAGCGCCGGGTGTTCCGACGACGCGGGGCTCTCGCAGAGCCCAGGCGAAGGCGGGAAGTCCGGCTCGGGAGGAGCTGCCGCCGGCGGATCCTCGGCGTCCGGGGGCTCGCAGTCGAACGGCGGGAACTCCGGCAACGGTGAGGGCGGCTCGTCGAGCGCGGGCGGCACGCAAGGCTCGGGGGGCGCGGCGGCGGGCGGCGTGTCGGGCTCGACCAGCGGAGCCGGCGGGAAGAACATGGGCGGAGCGACGGTCGCGCAAGGAGGCGCTGCGGGCGGACCGGTCGGGGGCAAGAGCGCCGTCGACGCGGGCGCGGGCGGAAAGGTCACGGGCGGCGCGGGCGGATCGGCGACGGGTACAGGTGGCGCGGTGGCCGTCGACGGCGGAGGCAAGGCCGGGGCACCGGGTAACGTCTACAACCCCGACTTCAAGGAGTTCTCGGGCGACGATTGCACCGTCCCCGATCCCAAGGACGTCAGCGTCAGCACGCTCAACGACCTGTTCCTCGGCGCCGACGGCTCCACGCGCATGTCGAAGAAGTCGGACTGGCGCTGCCAGCGTGCCTTCCTGAAGAAGGTCATGGAGAAATACGTGCACGGCGAGAAGCCGCCGAGGCCCGAGAAGGTGACCGGGTCGGTGAGCGCGACCGCCATCAAGGTGCACGTGGAGAACAAGGGCAAGAGCATCGACTTCAGCGTCCCGGTCAGCGGCGTGCCGAGCGGGGCCGGCGGCCCCGTGCCGATCATCATCGGGATGGGCGGATCGAGCCTCGATGCCTCCATCGTCAAGGCCGAGGGCGTCGCCACCGGCACCTACGACCACCAGGGGATGGCCAGCGAAACCAGCCGAAGTGGCCTGTTCACCACCATCTACGGGAACAGCGGTGTCGCCGCGCAGATCGGCTGGGCCTGGGGCATCAGCCGGGTCATCGACGTGCTCGTCGACGAAAAGGCCGCCGGCCGCAACGACATCATCGATCCGACGGCGGTGGCCGTCACCGGTTGCTCCAGGAACGGCAAGGCCGCGTTCAACGTCGGCGCGTGGGACGAACGGATCGCGCTCGGCATCCCGCAAGAGTCCGGCACCGGCGGCGTGTCCGCGTTCCGCATCGTGAACACCAACCCCAAGGGGCCGAACGGCAAAGGAGCCCAGACGCTCGACTCGGCGTGGAGCGAGGCGCAGGGCTGGTTCGGCAGCGTGTTCAACTCGTACAAGGGGAAGGTGAACTCCATCCCGGGCGACACCCACGCGATCGCGGCCATGTACGCGCCGCGCGGGCTCCTGGTCCTCGACAACTCGCGCATCGGTGAGCTGTGCTCGAGCTGCCAGCACGGGGCCAGCGCGGCGGCGGCCAAGCTTTTCGAGGCCCTGGGCGTCGGAAAGAACATCGAATACAACGGCGGCAATTCGAGCGATCCGCACAACCACTGCTCGTTCTATGCGGCCAGCCAGGGCGAACCGCTCAAGCGCGCCATACGCGCCTTCCTGACCAAGAAGGCCGAGCCCGATGGACGAATCGAGCCGCAGGCCGCGGGGACCGCGGATCTGACCAAGTGGGTTCCCTGGTCGGCCCCAGCTCTGGCCGACGACCTCAGCTTCGCGTCTCCGCCGGTGACCAAGTAGCGGCTCGGCTGGCCGTTTGCTTACCGCCCCTGGACAGCATCGCGAGAGCTGTTCCGGGGGCGGTCTAATCCTGCTCGACCTTCCGACGGGTCAGTACACGATTCCCGACGGTATCGCGCAGTCGCTCGTGCAGAAGACCTGGGCCTTGGGATCGTCTGGCGCGGGCTCGAGCTGGCTGTCGAGCTTCACGCCGTTGTTGCCGCCCAGATCGCATTCCTCGCCGAGGTCGCTGTCGGTCACGCCGTTGCCGCAGGTGCGCGGGCTCTTGCAGCCGATGCTGCACGTGTCCTCGCCCGAGCCGGCCTTGCCGTTGTCTCGGCCCTTGTCGCACTCCTCGGCCGCGGCGGGCGGGCCCTGCACGGTGCCGTCGCCGCAGAACGGTCCCCACTTGCACTCCGTGCTGCAACCGCCGTAGGTCCCGTCGCTGTTCGGCGCCGGACAGCCGGCGGGCAGGGCGCCCGAGCCGTCGCCGCAATCGCACTCTTCGTCGCCGACCGTGACGCCGTCGCCGCAGGCGGGCGTGCACTGGCTCCTTCCGCCGATGAAGTTGGCGAGGGTCAGCATGTAGTTCGAGCC
>CAZYFU010000127.1:7435-18112 GCA_964647025.1 uncultured Myxococcales bacterium
ATCACCGGAATCGTCAACTGCGGCGGCGGGTCGTCGAAGAACGACTTGCAGGTCCAACCTGCCTCGACCCTGCAGTCCTTCGAGCAGCCGTCGCCGTCGGCCACGTTGCCGTCGTCGCAGTCCTCGATGCCGCGCCAGAGGATGCCGTCGCCGCAGGTGCTCTTGCAGGCTCCGACCGCCGTGGTCTCCGTGCCGCACTTGGGCTCGCTCTGGCAGGTCGACGAGCACCCGTCGTAGGGCAAGGTGTTGCCGTCGTCGCAGGTCTCGCCGGCTTCTTTCTTTCCGTTGCCACACACGGTGGGTTTGCACGTACTGGGGCTGCCTGCGCAGTCGAAGCCCGGCTCGATCTTGCACGTCGCGGAGCAGCCGTCGCCGTTGTCCGTGTTGCCGTCGTCGCAGGTCTCGAAGCTTCGGGTCTGCCCGTCGCCACAACGCGTGGTGCATGGCTTGCCGGGAACCCGGCAGATGTACCCGACCTCGACGGCCTGGCAATCCGCCGAGCAGCCGTCGCCGTTGTCCGTGTTGCCGTCGTCGCACGCCTTGTTCGAGGTCAGGATGCCGTTCCCGCACACGCCGGCGTATTCGCACGGCTTTCCCTCGGTGGGGCAGCTCCAGTTGGCTTCGATCTGGCAGAGCCTGCTGCAGCCGTCGTTGTTCTGGGTGTTGCCATCGTCGCACTGCTCGCTGCGCTGGATGATGCCATCGCCGCAGGTACCGCCGCTCGGCCGATCGATGGCCCCATCGCCGGTGGGGCTCGCGTCGAATTTCACGAGCACGGTCCCGGGTCCCACGTTGCCGCCGCCGCCGCCAGGCCCTGGGCCAGGCCCGCTTCCGCCTTCGCCGCTGACCACCGTGGCGCTGCTGCAGGCCGCTGCCGTCGCGAGCACCGCGGCGAGAAGCGCCGCACGCCCGGATGCGGAGCCCGAGGCCAGTGGTCGGAAGGATCGATGTGGCGTCATGTCATGCACCTTGGATTGCCGTGTTACGGTCAGGCACGATCTTCGGACAGACGCGTACCCTCGGCAATACAGTGGCGCGTGGGGGTGGCGGCGGCGCACGCGGGGAGGCCGATTTTTCCCTCGGTTGGCCGCTTGCGGCGGTCGACGGGCGATTGCCCGCGGGGCGAGCGGACCCGACGCCGCGCTCGAATCCGCCGCCGGCCGTGGGGCGCTTCGAAGTCACGAGTTTGCCTGGCTTTTACGGCACGGAAACACGGCCACCCCTACTTTGAATCCAGGCCAACGATGGACGGGAGAAACAGGATGCGAAAGAGGACCGCGAGAGTCTGTTTTGGTGCGGCGCAGATCGAAAGCAGGAGCGTGTAGCCTTGTCGATTCGAGTAGGCGGCTGTGAGACTTGCTACGGCTCGGGCGAGGTCGCCAGCGAGCACGGGCCGGTCACCTGTCCCGACTGCTATGGCGACGGCCAGTCACCGAGCGGCGGGAGCAAGGTCGAATGGCGGCTGCGTGAGCTGGAAAGGAACCACCGGGCCGCCAAGAGCGAGTCGCTGTCCGACGTGATGTGGCTGGTGCACGAGCTCAGGCAGGCGCGCAGCGCGCTGATCGCGATCCTCACGCGGTGTCAAGACGCTGAAGACGACGACGAGCTGGCGCGTCAGGTGCGGAATCACGCGATGACCGCGCTCGGTTTGTATCCGCGGGTGGTCGCCGACGACGCCGCGGGGGAGGTGAAATCGTGAAACCTGCCTCCCTGGTCGTGGTGGGCAACGGGATGGTTGGGCACCGCTTCTGCGAGAAGCTCGTCGAATACGACGTCGCCCGTCTTCTTCGCGTGACCGTGGTGGGCGAGGAGCCGAGGCCCGCCTACGACCGGGTCCACCTGACCGACTACTTCGCGTCGCGGTCGGCGGAGAAGCTGTCGCTCGCGACGCGGGACTGGTACGCAGAGCGCGGCATCGAGCTTCTGACCGGAACGACCGTCGCCGAGATCCGTCGGGATGCGAGTCAGGTGATCACCGCGGACGGCCGGACCTATCCGTACGATCATCTGGTGCTGGCGACCGGCTCGGCCCCGTTCGTGCCGCCGGTCCCGGGCGTGGACAAGCAGGGTGTCTTCGTCTACCGCACCATCGAAGACTTGGACGCCATTCTTCGACGAGCCGAGACCGCGACGCGCGCGATCGTCATCGGCGGCGGGCTGCTGGGGCTGGAGGCGGCTAGGGCCGTGAAGGGCTGCGGGCTCGACACCGCCGTGGTGGAGGTGGCGTCCCGGCTGATGCCTCGGCAGCTCGACAGCCCGGGGGCGGCGTTGTTGGCGGACTCCATCCGCGCGCTCGGAATCACCGTGCACGTGGACCGCCGGATCACCAGGTTCATCGGCGAGGCCGCGGTTCGCGGGGTCGAGCTGTCTGACGGGGAGGTGATCGACGCGGATCTGGTGGTGGTCTCGGCGGGTATCCGGCCCCGCGACGAGCTGGCCCGCGCCGCGGGGCTCGACGTGGGCATGCGCGGAGGCGTGGTGGTGGGCGACGACCTGCGCACGAGCGACCCCCGGATCTTCGCCATCGGCGAGGTCGCGCTTCACCAGGGCATGGTCTACGGTCTGGTGGCGCCGGGCTACGAGATGGCCGATGTCCTGGCCAAGAGGCTCACCGGCGGCGAGGCGAGCTTCACCGGCGCCGACCTGTCCGCCAAGCTGAAGCTGATGGGCACCGACGTGGCGTCCTTCGGCGACCCGTTCGTCTCCACACCGGGGACGCGGGTGATGGCGTTCGAGGACCAGGTCAAGCGCATCTACAAGAAGCTGGTCGTCGACGTGGAGAGCAAGCGATTGGTGGGTGGAATCCTGGTGGGCGACGCCAAGGACTACGCTCGCTTGCAGCACCTGGCGCGATCGCGGACGGCGTTGTCCGACGCGCTCGAGGAGCTGGACATGACGCCGGGCGGGGCGTCCAAGCAGCTCGCGCTCCCCGACGACGCGCAGGTGTGCTCGTGCAACAACGTCTCGGCCGGCCGCATTCGCGCGTGCGTGCGCGACGAGGCGTGCGTGACCGTCGACCTCCTGAAGAAGGGCACCCGGGCCGGAACCGGGTGCGGAGGTTGCGTGCCGGTGGTGACGGACTTGCTCTCGGCCGAGCTCGCGGCGTTGGGCCAGTCGGTGCGGCCCCGCCTGTGCGAGCACTTCGCCTACACCCGGCAGGACTTGTTCCAGATCGTGGCCGCCAAGCGCATCCGCACCTTCGACCAGTTGATCGGCGAGTACGGCCAGGGGCACGGCTGCGAGATCTGCAAGCCCACGGTGGCGTCGATCCTGGCCAGCCTGTTCAACGAGCCGGTGCTCAAGGAGGAGCACCGGACCTTGCAGGACAGCAACGACCGGTTCCTGGCCAACATCCAGCGCAATGGCACGTACTCGGTGATCCCGCGCATCCCGGGTGGCGAGATCACGCCCGAGAAGCTGGTGGTGCTGGGCAAGGTCGCGCGCAAGTACGGCCTGCACAGCAAGATCACGGGCGCGCAGCGGGTCGACCTGCTCGGCGCCAAGCTGGAAGACCTGCCCGAGATCTGGGACGAGCTCGTGGCCGCGGGCTTCGAGAGTGGCCACGCCTACGGCAAGGCCTTGCGCGCGGTGAAGAGCTGCGTGGGCACCACGTGGTGCAGGTTCGGCGTGCAGGACTCCACGGCGATGGCGATCCGTCTCGAAGAGCGCTACAAGGGCATCCGCGCGCCGCACAAGCTGAAGAGCGCCGTCAGCGGCTGCATTCGCGAGTGCGCGGAGGCGCAGGGCAAGGACTTCGGTCTCATCGCCACCGAGAAAGGCTGGAACGTCTTCGTCGGTGGAAACGGCGGTGCCCATCCGCGGCACGCCGAGCTCTTGGCCAAGGACGTGGACGCGGACACGGCGATCCGCTACCTCGACCGTTTCATCATGTTCTACATCCGCACCGCCGATCGCCTGACGCGGACCTCGGTGTGGCTCGACAAGATGGAAGGCGGCATCGCGCGCCTGCGCGAGATCATCGTGGACGACTCGCTCGGCATCGCGGCCGATCTGGAGCGCGACCTGCAGTACCTGGTGGACACCTTCGAGTGCGAGTGGGCGGGCGTGGTCCGCAATCCGGAAAGGCGGGCGCAGTTCCGGCAGTATGCGCGCGGCGCTGGCTTGCCCGAGAAGGCGGCCGTCGACGGCCGCGCATGGGTGAGGCTGGCGAAGGTCTCGGAGGTGCCGCGCGACGGTGGTATTGCCGCGCGCTACGGACAGCGGGAGATCGCCATCTTCAACTTCGCTTCGCGCGGCGAATGGTTCGCCACCGAGAACCTGTGCCCGCACAAGCACCAGATGGTGTTGGCCCGCGGCATCCTCGGCGAGAAGGGCGGGCGGCCGAAGGTCGCGTGTCCGCTGCACAAAAACACCTTCGATCTGGCGACCGGCTCTTGTCTCGGCGGCGACCTCGCGAGCATCGCGACGTTCCCGGTGAAGCTCGTGGGCGACGACGTCTTCGTCGAGCTGCCGGCGCGAGACGAGCCGATCGTGGTCCGACGCTCGGAAGGAGCCGGGGCAAGGGCGGAGTGAGAGCGGGAAAAGCCGAGTAGTTCTCGGGGCGGGCCAGACTCTACCGAGGCGGCGCCCATGCCTTGCCGCGGGCACTGCTCAATCCGGGCAAGTCTGCTAAGGTGGGGCCCGTGAATCCCGAACGCTTGCGTACTTTGCTCGAATCCGTCCGCGACGGAGGAATCAGTTTGGACGAGGCCATGCGCGACTTGCGCGACCTTCCCTTCCGCTCGCTGGGGTTCGCCCACGCGGACACGCATCGGCACCTGCGAACGGGTTTTCCCGAGGTCATCTTCGGTACGGGGAAGACCACCGCGCAGATCGCGACGCTGCTCGTGGAGCTGGGGCGTGACGGCGCGACCGTGATGGCCACGCGGATCACGCCCGCGGTGGCGAAAGAGCTCGGCGTGGCGGTGCCCACGGCGCGCTACATCGAAGCCGCGCGCATCATGGTCGCGGGGCCAACGCTCGAGCCCACCCGCGGACGTGGCACCATCGCCGTGCTTACGGCCGGGACCGCGGACATTCCGGTCGCCGAAGAGGCTGCCACCACGGCCGAGCTCGACGGGAACAAGGTCGAGCGCATCTACGACGTTGGCGTGGCGGGCTTGCATCGGCTGCTCGCACATCGAGAGACGGTCGAGAAGGCCGAGGTGCTGGTGGCAGTGGCGGGGATGGACGGCGTGCTGCCGACCGTGGTCGCGGGGCTGTTCTCGCGGCCGGTCATCGCGGTGCCGACGAGCATCGGCTACGGCGTGTCGATGGGCGGGATCTCGGCGCTGCTCACCATGCTGAACTCGTGCGCGACGGGAGTCGCGGTGGTGAACATCGACAACGGCTTCGGTGCTGGAAGAATGGCCTCGTTGCTCAACCGGGTGCGTGCCTGATGTCTGGCAAGCTGCAGAAGGGGCTGCATCTGCACTTCGATCCGTGCTCGGGCGTGGCGGGCGACATGACGGTCGCGGCGTTGGTGGATGCGGGCGTGCCGGAGAAGGTGGTGAAGGATGCCGTGAAGGCGATGGGCGTGGCGGGGTTGAAGGTGGGGTTCGAGGAAAGGAAGCGGGGGGCGTTCGTGGGGTTGGGCTTCACGGTGGATTGGCCGGGGAAGGGCGACGACCACGGACACGACCACGACCACGGCCACGACCATGACCACGACCACGACCACGGCCATGACCACGACCACGACCACCATCACGATCACGGCCACGACCACGGTGAGAAGCACGAGCATGCTCACGCCCATGCTCGCCGGGCTCCTCGATCGGCCGGAGGTCACGAGCATCGGGGGTACGCGGATATTCGTCGGCTGCTTCGGGCAGCGGCGCTCGACGCACAGACCAAGAAGCTGGCGGGCGACATCTTCGCGCGTATCGCGACCGTGGAGGCCGCGCTTCACGGGGCGGACATCGAGAAGGTCGCCTTTCATGAGGTTGGGGCCTGGGACTCCATCGCGGATATCGTCGGGGCGGCGGCCGCGATCGCCTGGCTCGAGCCATCGGGGGTCTCTTCCACTCCGCCCGTGCTGGGCTGTGGGGTGATCCACACGGCGCACGGTCTAATGCCGATACCGGCACCAGCCACGACGGCGATCCTGCGCGGGCTTCCCGTGTCGACCGAGGGCAGGGGAGAGCTGACCACGCCGACCGGCGCGGCCATCCTCGCGGCGGTGGTGACCTCTTTCGGGGCGCCGCCGCCGATGCGGATTTGCGCCCAGGGGTTCGGGGCGGGGACCCGCGAGTTCGCCGATCGGCCGAATGTGTTGCGCGTGATCCTGGGCGAAGCGCTGGGGCAGGCTCTGCCGCCGTCGGCGCCCGAGATCGTCTGCGTGTCGGCAAACATCGACGACATGAATCCTCAGCTCGCCGAGCCGCTCATGGGCGCGCTGTTCGACGCGGGGGCCCTCGACGTCTGGTTCGTGCCCATCCTGATGAAGAAGGGGCGGCCGGCGTTGGAGGTGTCCGCGCTGGCCGAGCCCGGGGCGCTTGCCGCCATCGAGAGCGCGTTCTTCGAGCACTCGACGACGCTCGGGGTGCGTCGGCAGGCGATGCAGCGGACGGTGCTGGACCGCGCCTTCGCGAAAGTCTCGACGGAGTTCGGCGAAGTGCAGGTGAAGCTCGCGAGCAGGGACGGTCAGCTGCTCGGCGCCACGCCCGAGCTCGACGACTGCCGGCGACTCGCCGCGCGCGCCAAGGTCCCGGTCAGGCGTGTGGTCGCCGAGGCCAGCGCCGCGGCGTTTGCGCTGGCGTTCCACCGAAAGCGAAGGTGATGGCCAGCCGGACTCGCTCCTCGATAGGCGATGGTTGCGTGGCCACGCCTGCGAGGGGCGATCTGTCCGCCGGGCTCACTCAGATGATGGCCGAGGCGGACATCCTGATCGCCGTGACCGATCTCGATGGCAGAGTCGTCGCGTGGAACCCGGCGCTGGCCAAGCTTACCGGCTGCAAGGAAGCGCAGGGGCTTGGGCGAAGCTTGACCGAGTGGCTGACCGAGTACGGCGTCCGCGATCTGGCGGACATCGTGCGCGAGGTCGCCGAGCGCGAGGTGGCGGTTCGTTGCGAGGTGCGCTTGCCGGGGAAGGTGGGCATGGCGGCGGCCGCCTTCAACGTGATGCCGGTGCGTGGCCCGGATGGCGAGGTCATGGCCGTCATGGCCGTGGGACACGACCTGACCGCGCTGCGCGGGCTGCAGAGCCAAGTGTTGCACGCGGAGAAGCTCGCGACGGTCGGGCAGATCGCCGCCGGGGTCGCGCACGAGATCAACAACCCCCTCACGTCCGTGCAGGTTTGCGCGGAGGCGGTCCTGCGCAAGGGTACCCTGGCGCTCGAAGGCCGGATCGCGAATGCCTTCGACCCACACGACATCGAGCGCCTGAAGAAGATCCAGGAGGGGGCCGAGCGGATCCGGAAGTTCACCCGCGACTTGACCACGTACGCGAGGCCATCGGGGCGGGAGGTGGAACCCGTGGACCTGTCGGACGTCGTGGAGCACGCCCTGTCGTTCTGCGAGCCGGTCCTCTTCGCGTCGAAGGCGACGCTGGTGCGTGAGCTGGCGGCGGACTTGCCGAGGATCTGGGTGGTCCGCGACAACATCATGCAGGTGGTGACCAACCTGGTCAGCAACGCGGCCCAGTCCCTCGCGGACGCTGGCGGGACGGTGACCGTCAGGACCTATCGTGCTCGCGAGGCGTGGCTGGGCCTTTCCGTGTCCGACGACGGCGAGGGCATTCGCGAAGCGGATCGCGCGCGCGTGTTCGAGCCGTTCTTCACCACCAAGCCGGCAGGACGCGGGACCGGGCTCGGCTTACCCGTGGTCAAGAACATCGTGCTCGCCCACGGCGGCGAGATCGGTTTCGAGTCGAACGCGGCGGGAGGGACCACCTTCGTGGTTTCGCTTCCGCTGACCACGGAAACGGTTGGATCGGGGAACCCATAGAAGTAAAAGCACGACGATGAAAGCAGAGCAGCTCACCGAGATCCTGGAAGCCGTGGCGACGCAATTGGGCGTCAAGGTCCGCTACGAAGCCATGGCGGCCTCCGGACCCACGGGCGGAGGGGGCCTTTGCAGGGTGAAGGGTGACTGGTGCGTGATCATCGACAAGAAGACCGCCCCTTCGGAGCGTGCCTCGATCCTCACCGACGCGCTCGCGACCTTGGATACCGACAAGGTAGAGCTTCCTGCCAAGGTTCGGGAGCTACTGTCCCAGCGCCGGGCCGTCCTGGGCAAGGTGTCGTAGAGGCTACGCCTCGTCGGTCAGGGCCCTGATCTTCGCCGACAACAGCGGGTCGTCGGCCAGGCGCTCGCGCAGGGCAGCGCCGATCTTCTCTTTCGCGGCCGGAGCGGCGTGGATGCCGAGCTGCCGCGCGATGATGCGGTCGATGACCTTGTCGATGGCCGCCTGGGGGGTGAGCTTGCCAGCCTTCAAGGCAGCACCGATGTCCGAGACCGACGACCGCGTGTGCCCCGCGGGGAGGGCCTGCTTCGGGGCGATTCGGCGCTTGGCAGCGGCCTTGTCGAGCTTGGCTGCGAAGTCGCCGTGCCTTGCCCTGGCCACGGCCGCAGTTTTGCCCGCTGCTCCAGACGACTCGGGCGAAGTTGCGCTGGGGATCTTCATGGCCGAGGCCCGAGACTAGCACACGTCCGATGCAGGTCGATGCGTCGTCCGCCTATCGGGTACACCGCTGCCTGAGTTGCGTGGCGGCAGCCGCCCGGAAGGCTCGTGTCGCATTCGCGAAAATCTGGCGGTACTTGTCCTACATTCGGAACCATTTCCGCGGTAATGTGTCGCCCATGAAGAAGGCCCACATCGAGACGACCGCAGGTGAGATTGTTCTGGAGCTTTTCGAAGACGATGCCCCGGGGACCGTGGCGAACTTCGTGGAGCTTGCCACGGGGACCAAGGAATGGACGGATCCGAAGTCCGGCGCCAAGGTGAAGAAGCCCTACTACGACGGTCTCTCGTTCCACCGGGTCATCGAGGATTTCATGATTCAGGGCGGCTGCCCGCTGGGCAACGGCACGGGGGGCCCGGGCTTCACCATCAAGGACGAGCTTAGTGGCCAGCGTCAGAAGCACCTTCGCGGCTCGCTTTCCATGGCGAAGACCGCGGCGCCCGACTCGGGCGGCTCGCAATTCTTCATCTGCCACAGCCCGCAACCGCACCTCGACCGCAAGCACACCGTGTTCGGCCAGGTCGTCTCGGGCATGGAAGTCGTGGACAAGATCCGCAAGGGCGACAAGATGACCAAGGTGTGGATCGAGGACTAGCCGCTACGGTGGCTTGACTTGGAAGGCACTGGTGGCTGATAACGAACTAGCCAGCGCCAATGGCTGGACGCTGGGCACGGAAGCCTCTTGAACAAACCCATCCCCTTCGGCAAGTACTATCTCCTCGAACGCATCAATGTCGGGGGCATGGCCGAGGTCTTCAAGGCCAAGACCGTCGGCGTCGAGGGATTCGAGCGCATTGTCGCGCTCAAGCGCATCCTGCCCAGCATCGCCGAAGACGAAGAATTCATTACGATGTTCATCGACGAGGCGAAGATCGCGGTGCAGCTGCAGCACGCGAACATCGCCCAGATCTTCGACCTCGGCAAAGTCGACGACAGCTACTTCATCGCCCTCGAGTACGTGAACGGTCGCGACCTGCGAGCCATCTTCGACGAGCTGCGCAAGCGCGGCGAGCGCATGCCCGTCGCGCAAGTCTGCTACTTCATCATGCAGCTTTGCGAGGGCCTCGACTACGCGCACAACAAGCGTGACGTCCAAGGCCGCGACCTGAACCTGGTTCACCGCGACGTTTCGCCCCAAAACGTCCTGCTCGGCTACGAAGGCGAGGTCAAGCTCATCGACTTCGGGATCGCAAAGGCCGCGGGCAAGGCGTCGAAGACCCAGGCCGGCATCCTGAAGGGCAAGTTCGGCTACATGTCGCCCGAGCAGGTGCGCGGCCTGCCCATCGACCGACGCAGCGACATCTTCGCGCTCGGCATCGTGCTTTACGAGATGCTCACCGGCGAGCGTCTGTTCATCGGCGAGAGTGACTTCTCCACCCTGGAGAAGGTCCGCAACGTGGAGATCATCCCGCCGTCGTCGTTCAACGCGGAGATCCCGGACAAGCTCGAACGCATCGTGCTCAAGGCCCTCGAGAAGAACGTCGAGGACCGCTATCAGAACGCCATCGACCTGCACGACGACCTGCAGCTCTTCATGCATTCGGTCGGGCAGTTCGCTTCCCGCAAGGACTTGTCCGCCTGGATGAAGCGCTCCTTTGCTGGCGACGCATCAGGGGCGGCCCTTGGCGGCGAGCCCATGGATTTGGATGAGCTCGAGGAGCTCGAAGAGCTCGAGGCGGATCCCCTTTCCGAGGTCTCTGCGGAGATGTCGGGGCCCGCGACGCTGAACTCCAAGAACGCGGCGGGGCCAAAGGTCGGGGGCGACGAGGAGTTCGGTTGGGACGAGGAAGAGCGCGAGACGCAGATCTTCGACAAGGATCCCGCACAGCTCGATCGAGAGGCCCAGCAGGCCAGTTTCCTCACCGAGGGCGGCGACAAGACCGTGGCCATGGCTCCGTCCGAGGAGCTTCTGGCCGAGATGGGGCAGGCTTTCGGCGACCAGGTTCCAACGCGGCCGACCGGCCAACCCGTGGCAGCCGACGAGTCCGCCGAT
>CAZYFU010000128.1:0-18105 GCA_964647025.1 uncultured Myxococcales bacterium
ACTGAAACAGATGATGCTCGACCGAATCGCGGAGGCCAGGAGCCCCGACGACAACCTCCCCGACCAAGAGGGGACTGAAACGTCGCGAACGTGGCCGAGCCGGCCTGCGGGTTGCTGTCCGACGACAACCTCCCCGACCAAGAGGGGACTGAAACTTGCGGCTTGGCGCAGGGATAGCGCGAGCCGGGCCCCGACGACAACCTCCCCGACCAAGAGGGGACTGAAACCTCGCGAGCAGACCGGGCCGGGACAAGCCCACCGAGCCCCGACGACAACCTCCCCGACCAAGAGGGGACTGAAACACGGTTCGAGCCTCCGCTCTATTTCGCGCAGCTGTCCGACGACAACCTCCCCGACCAAGAGGGGACTGAAACGATCACGCACTCGCTACGCTCGTTGCAACAGTTAGGCAGGCAATGGAGAGCCAACAGCCGCCACGCGTATGGAGGACTCGCGCATGCGCTTCTTCGCTGGCCGGCGCCACCACAAACCAAAGGCCGGGCAACCATCGCTGGCGACCCGGCCTTGGTGTTCTCTAGCGGCTTGCTTTACGCCTTGGGCGCTTCACCAGCGGGGGCTGGCGGCGCGAAGGGCGAGGTGTGGCCGGCGGCGGCGATCGCCTCGTAGAACTTCACGCGAGCAGCGGCCTCTCGCTTGCCCTGCTCCATGAGCGCCTTGGCGCGCTCGGGAGAGCTCTGGGTGAGCGACTTGAAGCGGGTCTCCTTCATGGCCCACTCTTCGTAGGTCATCTTCGGCGGCTTCGAGTCGAGCTTCAGCGGGTTCTCGCCCTTGGCGTAGAGGCCCGGGTTGAACCGGTACAGCGTCCACGCGCCGGACTCGATGGCCATGCTCTGGTGATCCAGACCCTTGGACATGTCGATGCCGTGGGCGATGCAGTGGCTGTAGGCGATGATGATGGACGGACCATCGTAGGCTTCCGCCTCGATGAACGCGCGCACCGTCTGCACGTCGCTGTAGCCCATGGCCACGGTGGCCACGTAGGCGTTCTTGTAGGCCATGGCCATGAGGCCGAGGTCCTTCTTGCCGAGCGACTTGCCGGCCGCCGCGAACTTGGCCACGGCGCCCGTCGGGGTCGACTTCGAGCACTGACCACCGGTGTTCGAGTACACCTCGGTGTCGAGCACCAGGATGTTCACGTTGCGACCGGAGGCGATGACGTGGTCGAGACCGCCATAGCCGATGTCGTACGCCCAGCCGTCGCCGCCGACGATCCAGACGCTCTTCTTCACCAGCATGTCGGCGACCGTGAGCAGGTTCTTGGCGTCGGCGTCGGCGCCGAGCTTGCCGAGCTCCTGCTTCAAGGTGGCGACGCGAGCACGCTGCTCGTAGATGCCAGCCTCGTCCTTCTGGTTGGCTTCGAGGATGCCGCTCACGAGCTCGCCCGGCAGCTTGCCGCCAAGCTTCTTGAGCAGCACCTTGGCGTACTCGGTCTGCTGGTCGATGGTGAGGCGGTAGCCGAGACCGAACTCGGCGTTGTCCTCGAACAGCGAGTTGTTCCACGCGGGGCCGCGGCCGTCCTTGGTCTGGGTGAACGGCGTGGTGGGCAGGTTACCGCCGTAGATCGACGAGCAACCGGTCGCGTTCGCGATGATGGCGCGGTCACCGAACAGCTGGGTGAGCAGCTTGTAGTACGGCGTCTCGCCACAACCCGAGCAGGCGCCCGAGTACTCGAACAGCGGCTGCAGGAACTGCGAGCCCTTGACCGTGTCGACCTTCACGAGGCGGCGATCCACCTCGGGCAGGTCGAGGAAGAACGCGTAGTTCTCGCGCTCGGCGGCGCGCAGAGGGATCTGCGGCGCCATCATGAGGGCCTTGCGGCTCGGATCCTTCTTGTCCTTACCCGGGCAAACCTCGACGCACAGGCGGCAGCCCGTGCAGTCTTCGGGGGCGACCTGGATGATGTACTCCTGGCCGTCGAACTCCTTGCCCTTGTACTTCATGGACTTGAAGGTGGCGGGCTTCTTCTCGAGCAGCGCGGGGGCAGCCACCTTGGTGCGGATGGCGGCGTGCGGGCACACCATCGTGCACTTGTTGCACTGGATGCAGACATCCATGTTCCACACCGGGATTTCCATCGCGATGTTGCGCTTCTCCCACTGCGCGGTCGCAGTCGGGAAGGTGCCGTCCACGGGGAACTTGCTGACCGGCAGCTTGTCGCCGCGGCCCGCGATGATCTCCGCTGTCACGTCGTGCACGAACTTCGGGGCTTCCTTGGCCACGATGGGCGGCATCTTCAGCTTGCTGGATGCCACGGCCGGGACCTTGACCTCCATCAGGTTGGCGATGGTCTGGTCGACGGCGCGGAAGTTCTTGGCAACGACCTCCTCGCCCTTCTTCATGTAGGTCTTCTTGATGGCGGCCTTGATCTTCTCGATCGCCACTTCGGAGGGAAGCACGCCGGAGATGTTGAAGAAGCAGGTCTGCATGATGGTGTTGATGCGCGCACCCATGCCGGTCTCCTTCGCCACCTTGTATGCATCAATGACGTAGAAGCGCGCCTTCTTGGCGATGAGCTGGTTCTGCACCTCGATCGGAAGCTGGTCCCAGACCTCGCCGGGGCCGTACACGCTGTTCAGCAGGAAGACGCCGCCAGTCTGCAGGTACTGGAGCATGTCGTAGCGCTCGAGGAACGACCAGTTGTGGCAGGCCAGGAACTGCGCCTCGGTGATGAGGTAGGCAGAGCGAATCAGCTCGGGCCCGAAGCGGAGGTGCGACACGGTGACCGCGCCGGCCTTCTTCGAGTCGTACACGAAGTAGCCCTGAGCGTAGAACTTGGGGTCCTCGCCGATGATCTTGATCGAGTTCTTGTTCGCGCCGACGGTGCCGTCGGACCCGAGTCCGTAGAACAGGCAGCGCTTCACCGAGTCGGGCTCGGTGGAGAAGCTGTAGTCCACGTCGATCGAGGTGTTGGTCACGTCGTCGACGATACCCACCGTGAAGTGGTTCTTCGGGGTGCCCTTCTTGAGCTCGTCGAACACGGCCTTGACGTGGGCCGAGGTGAACTCCTTCGAGGACAGGCCGTAGCGGCCGCCGATGATCTTCGGCATGGCGAACGGCAGCTTGCCGGCCGAGGCGAACTCGGCGATGGCAGTCACGACATCCTGGTACAGCGGCTCGCCAGCCGAGCCCGGCTCCTTCGTGCGATCGAGGACCGCGATGGCCTTGACCGACTTCGGGAGGGCGGCGATGAGGCTCGCCATCGAGAACGGACGGAACAGGCGGACCTTGACGATACCGACCTTCTCGCCCTTCTTCAGGAGGGCATCGACGGTCTCGTGCGCGACCTCGGCGCCCGAGCCCATGAGGATGATCACGCGATCGGCATCAGCCGGACCGACGTAGTCGAACAGGTGGTACGAGCGGCCGACCTGCTTGGCGAACTTGTCCATCGCGGCCTGCACGAAGCCGGGGGCGGCGTCGTAGAACTTGTTGCAGGCTTCACGCGCCTGGAAGAACACGTCCGGGTTCTGGGCGGTACCGCGCAGGATCGGGTGCTCGGGGCTCATGGCGCGGGCGCGGTGGCCGGCGACCAGATCGTCCGTGACCAGCGCCTTGATGTCGTCGTCGGTGAGCTGCTCGATCTTCTGCACTTCGTGCGAGGTGCGGAAGCCGTCGAAGAAGTGGATCATCGGCACGCGCGAGGCCAGCGTCGCGGCCTGCGAGATGAGCGCCATGTCCATCGCTTCCTGCACGGAGCCCGAGGCGATGAGGCCGAAGCCGGTGTGGCGGACGCCCATGACGTCGCTGTGGTCACCGAAGATCGAGAGGGCGTGGGTGGCGACGGTACGCGCCGACACGTGCCACACGGTCGAGGTCAGCTCGCCCGCGACCTTGAACATGGTCGGGATCATGAGCAGAAGGCCCTGCGCGGCGGTGAACGTGGTGGTCAGCGAACCGGCCTGCAAGGCGCCGTGGGTGGCTGCCGAGGCGCCGCCTTCACTCTGCATCTCGCACACGGAAGGAACCGTGCCCCAGATGTTCGTCCGGCCCTGCGCCGACCACTCGTCGGCCCACTCGCCCATGTTCGAGGAGGGGGTGATCGGGTAGATCGCGCAAACTTCGTTCGTCTTGTGTGCGACGTAAGCAACCGCTTCGTTGCCGTCGATGGTCACCGTCTTGCGAGCCATATCGTTTGGGTCCTTCCGTGGTGTTAGTAGTCGCGTGAGAGCTGGAGGGCTTTTTGCCGACTGCTCTCACCCGCGGGGGATCTTGAAGGACCGCCCACGGCCCTTCATCCAATGGGACAGAAAAGCGCCCTGTTCTTACGTCTCCTGCCCGTGGGGCGCAACACAAAAATCGGCCCGCCAGACCAACGCCTTTATCGGCCGAATCAGCCGAGAAACCGGCGGACTGCGCCGTGTTTTTCCGCTCGAAGCTCAGAACTTCGGCACGGGCAACGGGTAGTCGGGGCGGGCGAACAAGAAGCCCTGCAGCCAGTCGGCGCCAAGCTCGATCAAGGTCGACAATTCCGCCTGGGTTTCCACGCCTTCGGCTACGAAGGGCGTGCCCAGCTCGGCGCACAGCGCGGCCAGCGTTTGAACCATCCGGCGCTTGGTGGGCGCCCGCTCGATCCCTCGGATGAGCGACATGTCCAGCTTCACCGCGTCCGGCTCGAGCGCGGCAAAGCTGTTGAGGCCGGAATAGCCCTCGCCCAGGTCGTCCACGGCGATCCGGTAGCCATGCTTGCGCAGTCGCTCGATACGCTGACGCAGGTCCGGAATCTTCTCGAGCGCCATGCGCTCGGTGATCTCGAAATGGATCCGGCTGGCGAAGGGGCGCAGCGAGCTGCTCTCGGCGTAGAGGTGCTCGTCGAGCAGGTCCAGCACGTGCAGGTTCACGAACACGCCTGGTAGCTCGGGATGCCGTCCGAGCACGTCGGCGATCATCGCGCGGGTCCGCTGGCCGAGGTTGTGGATCTCGCCCAAGCTCTCGGCAACGTGAATGATATCGCTTGGGTAGCGCAGCGGCTCGTAGGTCGTGCGCATCAGGGCCTCATAGGCCACCACCGCCTTTTGCGACCACGAGACGATAGGCTGGAACGCCATCCACATCCCGGCGAACGCCTTTTCGAGCTGCTCGCGCATGACCTGACTCTCGAGCACCAAGCGCTCGCTGACGTCGAGCATCTGCCGCTGGCTGCGGACGAAATGGCACGACTGGACCGCGCGATGCAGCAGGTCCTTGAGCTGAGGCAGCGGGAGCGGCTTGATGAGGTAGCTCTGCGCGCCCCATTCCACGGCCAGCCGGGCGGTTTCGAGCTCGGGACCGGCGGTCATCAGGATGAAGGGAACATCCTTGTCTTGACTACGCACTGCGCGCAAGACCTCCACGCCACTCATGCCCGGGAGGTTGATGTCGCACAAGATGGCGTGCACCGTGCGCTCACGCAGCACATGCAGTGCCTCCTCGCCTCTACCGGCTTGGATGACGCCGTAGCCCCAAAGGCCCAGCATGCGAGAACAGGCAGAGAGGAACGCCTGGTCGTCGTCGACCACCAGGATGGTGTCGGTACCCACGGGCACGGGCCCCTGGCCGAGCTGTCCTTCTTCGTCTGGTCCTGCCACGTTTCGCACCGGTTCGTCCGCAGACGTGTCGCACCTGACCTCATCGGCAGGTGCCGCAGGACATTGAGGCACGGGGGTGCTGGCTGCCCGACGGGCAGGAGTGTCTCGTCCCTATGCCGTTGACGAGAGGCCGGTGTACCATGCCCCGATGCTCGGCCTAAGGCAGTTACTGCTGATCGCGCTCGCCGGCTTCGGGGCGGCCTTCACGGCCGTGTGGGGTCGGGATCTGGTCCGGCGACGCAAAACCCTCCACGAAACGCCCAGCAACCGGACCACGGAGATCGCGGGCGATGACGAGCACCCGTCCGCACGGCCGGGCGTCCCATCGCTCGGGCACACGGGCATCGGGTTCGTGACCAACTTTCTCGACACGCTGGGCGTCAGCTCATACGCAACGACGACAGCCATCTACAAGCTGCTCCACCTGGTACCCGACCAGCGAATTCCGGGCACCCTGCTGGTCGGGCACATGTGGCCAACCGTGGCTCAGGCCCTCATCTACATCACCATCGTCCAGGTGGAGATGCCGACCCTCGTGCTGCTCATCGCGGCGTCGATCCTGGGGTCCTGGCTGGGCGCGGGCGTGGTCTCGGCTTGGCCACGACGGAAGATCCAGGTGGGCATGGGGTTGGCGTTGCTGGGCGCCACGGTGTTGATGCTGACCAAGGCGCTGCACTGGATTCCGGCGGGCGGTAGTACGCTCGGACTTCACGGATGGCGGATGGCGGTGGGCCTGGTCGGCAACTTCACCTTCGGCGCGCTGATGAACCTGGGAATTGGGGCCTACGCGCCCAGCCTGATCCTGTTCGGCTTCCTCGGCATGGATTTGAAGGCGATCTTCCCCGTGATGATGGGCTCGTGCGCGTTCATCATGCCGACCTCGGGCATCCGGTTCATCGACCGCGGCAACTACGCGCCGCGGGCCGCGCTGGGACTGGCCATCGGAGGCGTGCCGGGTGTGTTGCTGGCGGCCTACGTGATCACCCAGCTGCCCGTCGAGTACCTTTTGTGGCTGGTGATCGCCGTGGCAGCCTACAGTGCGCTGGCGATGCTGCATTCGGCGAGGTCTCATGGGTAGTCCACTGTTCGGAACGAAGTCGGTCGACAAGCTGCGCTCGGACGCCGAGTACGGCTACGGTTTGAAGCGAACGCTGGGCGCGTTCGACCTCGTCCTGCTCGGCGTCGGCGGCATCATCGGCACCGGCATCTTCGTTCTCACGGGACGCGCGGCCGCGGCAAACGCGGGCCCCGCCGTCGCGCTTTCGTTCACCGTGGCAGCGATCGCCTCGGCGTTTGCCGGGCTGTGCTACGCGGAGATGGCGTCGATGATCCCCATCGCTGGCAGCGCGTACACCTACGCCTACGCGACCATGGGCGAGCTCATCGCTTGGATCATCGGCTGGGATCTGATCCTCGAGTACCTGGTGGGCGCCGCCACGGTCAGCGTGGGCTGGTCGGGCTACGTGTGCGCCTTCTTCAAGAACGTGACCGGCCACGATCTGCCCCACACGTGGACACAGGCGCCATTCGTCTGGAACGAAGCGACCCAGCAGCTGCACGCCACCGGCGCCATCGTCAATGTGCCCGCCATGTTCATCGTCCTCGCCGTCACCGCGATCCTGGTCGTGGGCATCAAGGAGTCGGCGCGCTTCAACGGCGTCATCGTGCTCGTGAAGGTCGCGGTGGTGTTGATGTTCATCGCCGCCGCCGCGCCCTTCGTTCGCCAAGACAACTGGATTCCGTTCGTGCCCGACAACGCAGGCACCTTCGGGCGCTTCGGGATCTCCGGAATCCTGCAAGGCGCGACCATGGTGTTCTTCGCCTACATCGGCTTCGACGCGGTCTCGACCGCCGCACAAGAGACCAAGAACCCGCAACGCGATCTGCCCATCGGCATCCTGGGCTCGCTCGCCATCTGCACCGTCCTTTACATCGCGGTCTCGCTGATCCTCACCGGCGTCGTCCACTACACCAAGCTGTCGGTCCCCCACCCCATCGCGCTCGGCATCGCGGCGACCGGGTTGCGCTCGCTGGAGTTCGCCGTCGAGATAGGTGCCATCGCGGGCCTGTCGTCGGTGATGCTGGTGCTCTTGCTCGGGCAGCCGCGCATCTTCTTCTCCATGGCGCGGGACGGGCTTCTGCCGCCGGTCGCCGCCAAGGTGCATCCCCGCTTCGGAACCCCGCACGTGACCACCATCGTGACCGGCGGCGTCTGCGCCATCGCCGGCGGAGTTTTGCCCATCGACATCCTGGGCGAGCTGACCAGCATCGGCACCCTCTTCGCCTTCGCTCTCGTGAGCCTGGGTGTGATGATCCTGCGCCTCAAGCGACCGGACATCCCGCGCTCGTTCAAGGTCCCCGGCGGCCCCTTCATCGTCCCCATCGGCGGAGCGCTGACCTCCGGCATGCTCATGTACACGGCCACCACCCACACCATCATTCGCCTGTTCGTGTGGATGGCCATCGGCCTGGTGATCTACTTCACCTACGGCGTGCGGCACTCGGTCCTGCGCACCGGCAAAGAGCCGTCCGTACCGTTCGCGGATCCGCACACCGAAACACCGTCGCCGCGGCTGTAGCCGGCGAAGCTACCGGTGGAACGTCACACCGTCAGCGCCGCCGGCGCTTCGTCGTCCGCGCTGGCGCGGGCGGCTCCCCCAAGGCGGTGAGCGCGGCGTCGATGTCCTTCACCACGCAAGCATTGCCGCCGGTGGAGAGCAATCCGCCGAGCAGGCTGCGGCGCTCCGATCGCGCTTTGCGCAGCGGCTCGATGGCCTTGGGGTTGCCGGTTTCGCCGAGCTTCTGCACGGCGACGCGCTTCTCGTCACACGTCCTGGCTTGCGACAGATCCATGGTGTAGCTGCCCACGAGGTCGACCTTCGCGCTGCAGCCGAGGGTCTCGCATGCGTCGCGGGCGGCCTTCCGGAACTCCTGCCGGCGATCGTCGGACGCGATGTCGGCGAGCAGATCGGCGGCCGGCTTCCCCACCTGCTTGATGAGCATCTCCAGCGCGATGAGGCCGACCTTCTTGTCGGTGAGCTCGGACCGAATATTGACCAGCAGGGCGGCATCGCCGCGCAGTCCCGGATCCAGGCGAAGGGCTTCTTCGTAAGCCTGCAATCCAGCGCTGGGATTCTTGTCGGCGAACTCGAGGTTACCGAGCAGGTAGCGCACGCGGCCCTCGTTCGGGTGCGCGGAGATCTGCTGCATGATGAGCACGCGCGCCTCGGTCAGCTGGCCCTTCGCCATGGTCTCTTCGATGTGCTTGATGGGCGACTTCAGCTCGGCGGCCACGGGCTTCACCTTGGGCGGCTCGGCCCTGGGCGAAGCGCCTCGACGCCGGCTTGCGCCACTTGGCCAGACCAGCACCAGCAAGAGCAGCGTCACGAGCGCGGGAATCGCGAAGCGACGAAGCTTGGCGGGCAGGTACCTGAGCGCCGGCTGGGCGAGCTCGTCGAGCTTGCCCTTGATCGCGACCACCCTGTTCCACGCCCGACGGGACAGCGCCACCGCCTCGCCCCGTCTGGCCCACAGCCGGGCGCCGGCGGTGATGCTCATGTGGACCGACCGCGCGGCCAGGCGCGCGCCCCGCTCGGCCACGTCGGTCGACGAGTGTCCCAGGGCAGCGCGGAACTCGGCGGCGGTGGGGAATCGCTTGGTGCGGTCCTTCTCCAGACCACGCATGACCACGGCCTCCAGCTCGGGCGACGCGCGACCATCGGGTGCGATGGTGGCAAACGGCGCAGGCGTCGCCGTGATTTGCATGGCGAGCAGCTTGACCAGGTCGTCGCACGCGAACGGACGCCGACCGGTCAGCATCTCGTAGAGGATGATCGCGCACGAGTAGAGATCCGTTCGGCAGTCCGCCTCTTGGCCGGCTGCCTGCTCGGGCGACATATAGGCCGGGGTCCCGAAGATCATCACACCCCGGGTCAGCGGCTCGTCGACCGAGCCCTGGGCCTGCGTCAGCTTCGCAATCCCGAAGTCGAGGATCTTGACCGTCTCGGGTTTGCGGGGATCGGAGGGATCCTTGACCAACATGACGTTGGCCGGCTTGAGGTCCCGGTGAATCACGCCTTGTCCGTGCGCGTGCTCCAACGCGAGAAGGATCTGCGTGGCGATGTGACAAGCGCGCGCGGGCTCCATGCGTCCATCGCGGGCCAGCACGTCGGAAAGCGGCTCCCCTGCAACAAATTCCATGACCAAAAACAGCTCACCGGCTGCGCCATGGCCAAAATCCGTGACCGAAATGATGTTCGGATGCGAGAGACGACTGGCGGACTGCGCCTCGCGCTCGAACCGGCGCGCGGCGTCCTCGACGTTGCTGAACTCGGAGCGCAACAGCTTGAGCGCCAGCACCTTCTTCATGTGCGTGTGCTCGACACGGAACACCGTCCCCATCCCGCCTTCCCCGATGCGGGCAAGCACGCGGTAGCGTTCGCCGACGACGGTGTCGACGAGGGGATCCCGCGCGACTTTCACCATCTGCGTGGGTGCGATTTCTGAATCCGCCATGCGTCCGAACTGGCAGAGTACCATCGCCCGGGTCGGTATGTGCGGGCAAGTGCGACCGGATGATTCAGCCCGTCGACGACGAATCCGGGACAGGCATGTCGCAAGTCACCCGATCACGCCGGCAGTTCGGCAGCGGCGCGGTCGCCCTTTTCGATCTGCAGAACCTCGAGATAGCGAATGCGGAAGGACTTGCCTCCATAGGTGTGAAGGCCCCAGTCCATGGCGTCTTCGATCTCGGCAAACAGTGCTGAAGGGAGGTTCTCTCCGTCGGGGATGATTGCGTAGCAGAAAAGCATGGTCACGCTCCTAGCGGATTGCGCTGACCGGTTTCGGACTGTGTCTGCCGAAACCTGGACAGCGCTGGTGGAATATCGACGCATCGGGTGCTCGCGTCCTTGCACGACGGGGTCGTCGCCGGATCGCAGAGGACCAAAGCAATCCGCGGACCAAGCCGCGCAGCGCTGCTGCTACTTCTTCTCGGGCGCGCTGGCCGCGCGCTTGTAGCCGAACATCCCGGGTGCTTCTTCGGCGCGGTATAGACGGACGGCCACCTTCTCGTTGCGATCGCTGTAGAGCCGCGTGTGGTAGGGCATGAAGCCCTCTGCCTTGATCTCCAGGTCGACGGGACCGCTGCCACGGGGACGGACGATCTCGGCCTCCATGCTGCCCGGGGCAAGCTTGGCCATCGTCTTCGCCCCCCACAGGACCTGGGCCTTCACTTGGGGGCTCACGCTGACCTTCAGGGTCACTGTCTCCGAGTAGGGGTTCTCCTCGGGCTCCTCGGTCTTCAGCTCCTCGCCCGCGCTCTTCGCGGCGGTCATCTCGGCCTCCGTGGGCGGTTGGGACGCGGGGCGCGCTGCGGGCGCGGCCTTGGCGGAGGACTTCTTGGTCGGCGCCGGTTTCTCGGGAGCGACGGGCGGCGTCGCGGGCGGGGCCGCGGCATCGGGCGCCGGCAGGTGGCCGGGCGACTTCGAGCAGCCGCAGAGGAGGCAGACCGCGACGATGCCGGCAGCCGACGAGAACCGGGTCACCCGCTTCATGGCCCGCCTCCTGCCTTGCTGTCCGCTCCGCCGCCTGCCACGGGCGCCTTGCGATCGCCGTAGTCGACGCCGGGTTTGGGCAGGTAGCCCATGATCGGTTGCTTGAGCTGGCCCTTGATGTTGCCCTTCAGTGTCTCGATGGGCAGCGGCGGATCCAACTGGAAGTAGAAGCCGCGGGTGGGCAAGCGCATCTCGAAGACCTCGCCGTCCCAATAGAAGACGCGACGGAAACCGAGCGCCATGGATCCAAGGACCTTCGCCTTGCGATGGCTGAGCACGAAGGAGAACAGCCGCACGGCCAGGTTGTTGTAGAGCCGGTGGCAGCCGTGCGAGAAGCGCCCGCGCAGCGAGAGGTAATCGAACGAGCCGTGCGTGCGGATGCCGTTGTCGAAGTAGGCCAGCTCACCCGACGGCCGCCGGCGCAGCTGCTCGTGGATGCCGGCGACGAGCCCGTAGGCCGAGAGATAGCCGGGCCCGGTCTCGTCGTAGTTGACCACGCGCGGGTATCCGCCTGCGACCCACTTGGTCTTCACCATCGCGCCCACCGGCGCCGAGGTCGGCGGCAGCCACACCGGCGCGGCGACGACGTGTCGCCACACCCGCGCGCCCACGTCGGAGTCCTTGTAGCGGTAGTACTCTTCTCCGTCGGAGGCGACCTCGGTGCGCCAGCCGCCGATGGTGGTGCGCCAGTTGATGAGCGGCACCTTCTCGCCCTGCCACTTCACGAACAACGTGAACGACGGAAACCGCTCGCGGGGCTGCGGCAGACGATTGCCCTTCTCATCGAACGGAAACTCGTACCAGATGTCGCCCCGATCGATCTCGGCGAGCAGCTCCATGTGCGGCCCGTAGTACTCGGGCAGCGCCGGAAAGCGGACCGCGACGCGCATGGAGCCAAAGGCGCTCTCCGGGTGCCGCCTGAAGAACGCGAGGGCATCGTCCGGGGTCGACAAACCAAGACGAGTCATGAGCGCGTCCGTGGCCTGCCCGACCAAATCGGGCACCGGGAGAGTCTCGCCGGCCTTGGTCCTGTAGGTCGGCTGCTGGCGCGGTTTGTTTCGCTTGGGTGGCGGCATGGCCTCGATGGCGCTGCCGTCCTCGATGATCCCGCCTGCATGCGACGCACGCTCGGCCAGCGTCCGGCGCAGCGCCATGAAGTCGTTCTGCAGAAGAGGTCGGGTCATCGCCTCCAGCGTCGCGCGCGTGAGATCCGCCTGGGCGAAGACCGCGTTCTTCTGCTGGAAGCCCAGGGCGGCGCTGCGCATGGGGCCGTCGTACGAGCCATCCTTGTGCTTGCTCGGATCGAGCATGCCCTCGCACACCAAGCGCTTCTCGACCTCGGCGAAGGCAGCCCGCTCGGCTTCGGTTCGCAGGTGATCCTTCACATCCCTGCGGTAGCGCGAGTCCTTCTCGGCCAGCTCGTCGAGGCTGGCCACGCCTGCCTTCTTCTGCGCGGCCTCGAGTCGCTGCGCCCGAAAGCGGTGCTTCGAGGCCATCTCTTTCTCGGTGGTCCGCCCCCAGGTCTCGATGCCGTCGACGGCGAGCAGCTTGCTTGCGTCGACCTTGCCCTCGCACTGGCGCTCGGCGTCTTCCAAGAACCGCCTGCGCAACACGGACAGCGAGGGCGGCACGCCATAAAGCTCGAGGTAGTTCCGCTCGCCCGGCGGCAGGGCTTCGCCGTCGCCATCGGTGCGGTCGTTGGCGAGCCCGACGAACACCGATCGGTAGCGGTTGGTCAGGGGCGCGCCGTTCGCCGCTTTGCCGTCCTGGAAGATGTACGGTGCGAAATCGTCGGACAGATCGACGATGGTCAGACCACGCTTGCGAGCCTCGTCGGCGTCCACGATCCGATCGCGGCCCGCGACCACCTGCAATGCGCGACGTTCCGGCGCCAGGCCCGACGGGGCCTCCGGCAGCGCGTCTTCGTCGGGCTTGGGAGGCTCGGGCCTCGGCGGAGCGACGACGGGCGCCTGGCTATCCACCGGTCTCGGCGGCGCGGGGACGGGTGTCGATTCCGGTGTCGGCGGCGCGACCTTGTTGCCACGGCAGGCCAGCCCGCAAGCCAGCAGGCCGACAGCAAGCAACACGACTCGAGGGCGACGGCGGTCCACGTTGAACGACAGGATCTACCAGCGCGAGGCCTCTGATGGCGAGATCTGTCTGAATCGAATAGTATTCCCGCGCATGAAACGCGTCATCCTTGCAGCCATTTTCGCCGTCGCCGCCCTCGCGACGCTGTCCACGCCTGCCTCGGCGACCGAGGTCGGCAGCGTCCGCCCGCTGGGCCTCGGCGTGCAGCTCTTCGACCCGACCGCGCTCATCGGCAAGCTCTTCCTGGACCGCAACAACGCCCTCGATTTCGGCGTCGGGTTCTGGGGCTACGGCCGCTGCTACAACCACGACGGGCGGTACTGGTGCAACCGCGGGGACCAGTCCTTCAGCGTGCACTTCGACTACTTGTACCAGGAGACGATCGTACAAACGGCGCCCATCAAGCTCGACTGGCACGCGGGTGTCGGTGGCCGGATGCTGTTCAACGGCTACGCCGACGACGGCGGCGCCCACGACGTGGCCCTGTTCGGGCGAGTCCCGCTCGGGCTCGATCTGACGTTCCGACGCCCAAGCTGGCTCGAGGTCTACCTCGAGGTGGCGCCGGGCCTGTGGGTGTTCCCGCCGCTGGCGTTCGACATCGATGTGGGCCTCGGGGTTCGGGCCTATTTCTAGCGCTGCGGGCGCGGCAGCGCGCGCCCTCGCAGGGGCGCGCTTGGCTCAGCTCTCATCGACGGGCGCGTCCGGGGCGTAGTCTTCCGCAGGCGCTTCTTCGGAGGCGGCCTCTTCGGGAGCGGTAGACACGGGGACTTCCGCCACGACCATACCCGACGCAGCGGTCGGCGCGGGCTGCGGAACGCCAGCGGCGCGAGCCTTCCAGCGGTCGATGGCGAACTCGAGATCGGCGTAAGGAATCATGTCGAAAACAGGGTAACTCTTTTGCCCCGTGCGCCGCAACGGTTCCGCAAGCCGGACGTGCGTCCGGAAGCGCCCCAAAACCGGTCCCGGAGCCGATCTTCAGGCCCCGGTCCCGGCATCCCATGTGGCGTCTTCGCTAGTGAATCAGCTTCTTGTACTTGATGCGGTGGGGCTGGGCCGCCTCGGCGCCCAGGCGGCGCTTGCGGTCGGCTTCGTAGTCCTGATAGTTGCCCTCGAACCACACCACTTGGCTGTCGCCCTCGAAGGCGAGCATGTGCGTGGCGATACGGTCCAGGAACCATCGGTCGTGGCTGATGACCACCGCGCACCCCGGGAACGACAGCAACGCCTCCTCCAGTGCGCGCAACGTGTCGACATCCAGGTCGTTGGTGGGCTCGTCGAGTAGAAGGACGTTGCCCGCGCTGCGCAGGAGCTTCGCCAGGTGCACGCGGTTGCGCTCGCCGCCAGAGAGATCCTTCATGCGCTTCTGCTGATCAGGACCGCGGAAGCCGAAGCCCGATACGTAGGCGCGCACGTTGATGGTGCGCTTGCCGATCTCGAAGAACTCGGCACCTTGGGCGATCTCGGCGAACACGTTGTTGTCGCCCTGGAGGGCGTCGCGGGTCTGGTCGACGTAAGACAGCTTCACGGTCTCGCCGACGCGTAGCACGCCGCCGTCGGGCTGCTCTTGCCCCATGATCATCTTGAACAGCGTGGTCTTGCCGGCGCCGTTCGCACCGATGACGCCCACGATGCCACCACGGGGAAGGTTGAACGACAGGTTCTCGATCAGCATGCGGTCGCCGTAGCCCTTGCACAGCCCCTCGGCCTTCACGACCACGTCGCCCAGGCGCGGCCCGGGCGGAATGCTGATCTCCACCGTGGACTCGCGCTTCTCGGTCTCCTCGGCGAGCAACTGTTCGTAGGCGGCCAGACGCGCCTTCGACTTGGCCTGGCGGGCGCGCGGCGATTGCCGGACCCACTCGAGCTCGCGGGCCAAGGTGCGCTGGCGCGCCGACTCGGCCTTCTCCTCCGATTCGAGCCGCTTGCGCTTCTGCTCGAGCCACGACGAGTAGTTGCCTTGCCATGGAATGCCCTCGCCTCGGTCGAGCTCGAGGATCCAGCCCGCGACGTTGTCGAGGAAGTAGCGATCGTGGGTGATGGCCACGATGGTGCCCGGGTATTCCTGCAGGTGATGCTCGAGCCACGCCACGCTTTCGGCGTCCAGGTGGTTGGTGGGCTCGTCGAGGAGCAGCAGGTCGGGACGCTGGAGCAGGATCTTGCACAAGGCGACGCGACGGCGCTCGCCACCGGACAGCTTGGCCACGTCGGCGTCGCCCGGCGGGCACCGGAGCGCATCCATCGCGATCTCCAAGGTACGGTCGAGATCCCAGCCCTTGGCCGCCTCGATGGCGTCCTGAAGCTTGGCTTGTTCCTCCAAGAGCTTGTCCATCTCCTCGGGCGAGATGTCTTCGCCGAGGCGCAGGTTCACCTCGTCGAACCGCTTGAGCAGCTTCTTGGTTCCGGCGACGGCTTCTTCCACGTTGCCGAGGACGTCCTTGGTCGGATCGAGCTGCGGCTCCTGCGGCAGGTAGCCAACCGTGATGCCGTCGGCGGGCCGCGCCTCGCCGAAGAAGTCCTTGTCCACGCCCGCCATGATGCGCAGAAGCGTCGACTTGCCCGCCCCGTTGCCGCCGATGACGCCGATCTTCGCGCCCGGGAAGAAGGAGAGATAAATGCCTTTCAGAACCTCCTTGTTCGGCGGGTGAACGCGTCGGAGATCCTGCATCGTGAAGATATATTGGTGGGCCATGGGCGGCGCAGTTTACCCGATGATCGCGCTTCGTCACGTGCCGCGTGCAAAAGGCACCTGTGGGATGTGCTATTTTGCCGGCCCGTGGACAAACCCTTGGTCATCGTCAACCCGCGCTCCGGCGGCGGGCTCAGCGAGAAGCGCTGGGCCGGCGTGGTCGCGCCCATCAGTGACGGGCTGGGTTCCTTCGATACCCGCTTCACGGAACGCCCGGGCCACGCACGCACCATCGCCTACGAAGAGGCGACGGCCGGTCGCCAACTGGTGATAGCCCTCGGCGGCGACGGCACGATCTCCGAGGTGGCCGACGGGCTGGTCGCGGCTGGCGGCAAGGCCGAGCTCGGCATCATCCCGCGCGGCACGGGCGGCGATTTCCGCCGCACGCTGGACATCGAAAACCAGCTCTACGCGGCGGCCGAGCGGGTTCGCAAGAGCGTCCCGCGCAGCATCGACGTGGGCCGGGTGACGTACCTCGATCACGACGGACGAGAGGCCACGCGCCACTTCGTCAACGTCACCTCGGTCGGCTTCTCCAGCGTGGTCGCCGAGCGCGCCAACCAAGGTTCCAAGCGCCTGGGCGGCCGGGTCTCCTTCCTCTCCGCCGTGGTCCGATCGCTCGTCACCTACGATAACGCCGAGGTCATGGTGTCCATCGACGGCGCCGAAGCCCGGCACATGACCTTGCTCCTGGCGGCGATCGGCAACGGACGCTTCTTCGGCGGCGGCATGAAGATCTGCCCCGAGGCTATCCTCGACGATGGCCACTTCGACTTCGTCACCGTGGGCGACCTGGGCCGCATCGAGGTGCTGGCCAAGATCCACCGGATCTACTCGGGCAACCACCTATCTATGAAGGAAGTGCGACAGACCCGCTGTCGGAAGCTTCGGGTGATGCCCGTGGACCGCCAGGCGGAGATCCCGCTCGAAATCGACGGCGAAACCCCGGGACGGCTCCCGGCCAGCTTCGAGATGCTCGAAGGTGCGCTGCGTCTGCGAGCCTGACCACGCCATACCGCGTTTTCGGTCCGACGGCCCTCTTGAAGCCCGCCCGAGCTTGATGCTACGGTGGCTCGGCCGTTCGAGGAACGGCGTTTTCATTTTATGCAAATTCACCTGGCGAAGTCCGATATCAGCGAAATGGCTGTCGACGCCGTGGTCAGCCCTGCGAACTCGCTGGGCATCATGGGCGGCGGCGTGGCGGCGGTCCTGTCCCGCAAGGGCGGGCCGCTGATCCAACGCGAAGCCATGTCGCTGGCGCCCATAGCCGTGGGCGCCGCGGTGGTGACCAACGCCGGGACGCTGTGGGCCAAGCAGGTGATCCACGCGCCAACCATGGAGGAGCCTGGTCAAAAGGTCCCCGTGGAGAACGTTCGCCGGGCCATGCGGGCAGCCCTGCTCGCGGCCCACCAACGCGGTTTCCAGGTCATCGCGGTTCCCGGCCTGGGCACGGGATTGGGTGGCGCGGATCCTGCCGACGCCGCCCGTGCCATGGTCAACGAACTGCGAGCCCACAAGCAGCCGAATCCAGTGACCGTGTGGCTGGTCGACACCAACGAGGCGATCCTGGCCCACCTGGAAGAAGCGCTGCAGACGACCACGCCCTAGTTTTTCCCCACAAGCATTCACCCCTGAAGGAGGTCTGCGTGAAGATCCTTGTACCTTGTAAACGAGTACCCAATCCTGAGCTGAAGTTGAAGGTCGCCGGCGGCGCCGTCGAGCTCGCCGGTACCACTTGGCAGGTCAATCCGTTCGACGAGTACGCGGTGGAGACCGCGTTGCGCCTGACCGAGAAGGCCAAGGGCGGCGAGCGGTCGGGTGAGGTGGTGGTGGTGAGCATCGGCCCCAAGGACACGGCGACCCAACTGCGACAGCTGCTGGCCATGGGCGCGGATCGCGGCATCCTGATTGCCGGCGACGACGCCGCCCTGGACGCCGATCTGGTCGCGCGCACCTTGAAGGCGGTGGTCGACTCCGAGAAGCCGGATCTCGTGGTGATGGGCAAGCAGGCGGTGGATGGCGACGACAACCAAGTCGGACAGCTCCTGGCCGGCTACCTCGGCTGGCCGCAGGCGACGTTCCTGTCGTCGCTCGTCCTCGCCGCGGACGGCAAGTCCGCCATGGTCGAGCGCGAGGTCGACACCGGCGTCGAGCAGCGCCGCGTGCGCCTGCCAGCCGTCGCCACCGT
>CAZYFU010000129.1:0-17609 GCA_964647025.1 uncultured Myxococcales bacterium
TGAACGTCATGGCCCCGCGCGAAACGCGGGGCTCCTAGGCGCTTCCGCGCGCGTGGAACTCGTGCTCTCATCGAGAGCATGCTCAAGAAGACCTTCCTGGCAGTCGTGGCGTCGACCTTGTTTGGGGCCCGCATCGGGGCGGCGGCGGTGATCACCGTGACGCCGGCGGATTCTTACCAGAAGATCGAAGCGGCCCAGGCGGGCGACGAGGTGGTCATCGCACCGGGGACCTACGCGTTTCGTGTCCACCTCACGAAGGCAGGCACGGCCGAGAAACCCATCGTCATCCGAGCCCAGGATCCCGCGCATCCGCCGGTCTGGGATCTGGGGGACACCTTGGTCGAGAACGCCCCCGGAAGCTACACCGCCGGCGATCGCGGGCGCGGCTGCTGGCAAATCAGCGGCGGCAGCCACTACGACATCTCCGGCATCGTCTTCACCCACTGTCGCACCAGCAGTCGCAACTCGGCGGGCCTGCGCTACTACAGCGGTGCGCGCGCGATTCGGCTGCGCGACTGTGTGTTCCGGGCCAACGACAATGGCCTCACCGGCGGAACCGAGAACAGCGAGATCACCGTCGAGTACTCGGAGTTCGACGGCAACGGCAACGTCGAGGCGTCCGCGCCCACGCACAACATCTACGTGTTCGGTGGCACGTTCACCCTTCGCTATTCGTACCTGCACGACCCGACGCAAGGCCAGAACTTCCACATCCGCGCCACGAGCTCGACCATCGAGTACAACTGGATCGCTCGCGCCAAGTCGTACGAGGGCGATCTGATGAGCAGCGACGACCTGGACGACGCCAGCGCGGTCCGCCAGGTGATGCTGTTGCGTGGAAACGTGTTCGTGCAGAACAGTCGGCCGGGCAATGGCTCGCAGGTCATCGCCCTGTACAACGACGGCGAGGTCTCCGGGCTCAGCTTTTCGGTGCGTCTGGTGAACAACACCTTCGTCGGCAACGGTGGCCACGCCGCCCTGGTTCACCTGTCCAACGAGGATGGCACCGTCATGCGTGCCGAGCTTTGGAACAACATCGTGGCCGGCACGTCGGTGGTCACCCTGATCGAGGACGCCAGCAACGGCAGCGTGTCTGGTAGCAATAACTGGATCGTCACCGGGGCAAGCGCGACCGGGCTGACCGCCAGCGTGTCGGGCACGGACCCCGGCTTCACCAACGCTGCGGGGAAGGACTTCACCTTGGCCTCTGGCAGCTCGGCGATCGGGAAGGCCACCACCGCGTCGGATCTCCCGGACCACGAATACTATCGGGACGAGGCGGCCTCGCGACAGAGCAGGGCCCGCGCCACGGTGAAAGACCTGGGAGCCTTCGAGAGCACCACCAGCGGCACCCCCACGGGACCGTATGGACCTTCGGGGGACAGCCCCGCCGATGGCGGCGTCGCCGGTACTGGCGGCGTGGTCGGAAGCGGCGGAGTTGCTGGAAGCGGTGGTATTGCCGGAACCGGCGGCCGCAACACCGGCGGAGGCCCCGGCGGCACGGGCGGACGCGGTGGTTCCTCCGGGCGCGACGCCGCCGTCGGGCCTGATCTGGGCGCCAGCGGGCGCGATGCAGCCGCCATCGATCTGGGGGGCGATTCGAGGCCGCTCGACGTCGGCAACCTCGGGGCTGGTGGCGCCACCCCTGGCACGGGCGGCCTCGCAATCGGCGCAGGGGGCATGCCGGGTGCCGGAGGCATGCCAGGCGGCTCGCGAGACGCTGCCATGGGGCCCGACCTGGGCAAGGGCGGCGCTCCGGCTGCCGGCTCGACCTCGGACTGTGGATGTGACCTCGGCGGCCGGTCCCAGGGCAATGGTTGGTGGGCCGCGATCCTGCTGGCCCTGGCGATGGGGCGGCGCCTCGTCCGCGCGCAGTCCCCGCGTCGCGCGAAGCTCAGCCGCTAACCCAGCGCCGCATCCAAGATCAGCATCGTCACGAAGCCCCCGATGAGGCCGAAGGTTGCCTCGGTCTCGTTGCCGTTGCGGTGGGTTTCGGGGATCATCTCGTGGCTGACCACGAACAGCATGGCGCCGGCCGCAATGCCCATGGCCCAGGGCAAGACCGCCACGGCGGTGGACACGGCGGCAGCGCCCACCATGCCGCCGACGGTCTCGACGAATCCGGTGGCCAGCGAGGTCGCCACGGCGAAGCCAGGCCGGTAGCCCGCTGACACCAGGCCAAGGGCGACGATGAAGCCCTCGGGGAGGTTCTGCACGAAGATCGCGGTGGTCAGGGCGATGCCGTTGCCGAGGTCGCTGCCACCGAAACCGACGCCGACGGCCATGCCCTCGGGGAAGTTGTGCAGCGTGATGGCGATGACGAACAACCAAGTCCTGCGGATACGGCTGGACAGCGGTCCCTCGCGGCCGATGAGGAAGTGCTCGTGGGGCGCGTGGCGGTGGACCCCGAGGACGCCGAGCGCGCCGAGCAGGGCGGCCGCGCTGACCACCAGGGCACCGACGAGCTGCGAGCCATAGAGCTTGCTTCCTGCCTCAACGCCAGGCAGCACCAGCGAGGACATGGTCGCGGCCAGCATGATGCCCGCGGCGATGCTTTGCAGAACGTCCTGCGCCCGCTGGGAGACCCGCCTGATCGAGAGCACGGGGAGCGCGCCGATGCCCGTGCCTGCGCTGGCCGCCAGGCTGGCGCCGGCGCCGACGACGAAGACGGGAAGGCTCGAGAGATAGGACTGAAGCGACATGACGGACTCCTGGTGAGTAGGCGACAGATGCGAAGGTCGCTGCGTCGAGGACACGACACACGCGTGCGTGTCCTCGGTCTTGGCGAGAGAGGCGTTGCCCCGATCTGACTACGACGCTTCTCCCGCACGGCTCTCTTGCGCGCCGTCGAAGGACTGCAGGGCGAGGTAGGTGGGGCCGAAGCGTTTCACGTTCTCGAGCTGCTTCTCCCAGCGGTCGAGGTGGCCCTCTTCGTCGCGGACCAGCGACTCGAAGATCTGCTTGGTCCCGGCGTCCGCGAGCTTGGCGGCTTCGAGCGCCGACTTGTTGTAGTCGAGGACGCTGCCATCCTCCATCTCCCTGGCCCTTTCGAGCATGGCCAGCGGTTCCTTGATGCGTTCCACCGGACCAGCGGCTTGCATGGTGACGTCGCCTTTGAGGAAGAGAACCCTTTCCGCTAGCAGTGCGACGTGATGCATCTCCTCGATGGCGGTCTTCTGGAACAGCTTGGCGAGCGGCCCGAGTCCCTGGTCTTCCATGTGGAAGTGGAAGTACAGGTACTGATGCACGGCCTGCAGCTCGTCGGCGATGGCCTTGTTCAGGAGCGTGATACTGGCTTCTCGATTCATGGTCCTGGGTTCCTTCTGGCTATGGTTGTCTGGATCGGTCGGGCGGAGATGACTGCCGCGCGCCCGCATAGTACACAGATGGAAGGCTGCTTCCCATCTCTGCCGATCCTGCCCACCGGGCACTGGGGCGGGTGTCTTTGCGACCTCTCAGAGCGATCCGAGGAATGCAAGCAAGGCCGCGCGACTGGCCGCGGGGAGCAGTCGGAATCTCTCGGTTGCTCTTGCGGCCTCGCCGTCGTGCCAGACAATGGCCTCCTCGATGGTGCGAGCGCGTCCGTCGTGCAAGAGGGTCGCCCCAGCCTGCACCGCTTGGGTCAAACCAAGCCCCCAGAGCGGCGGGGTTCTCCACTCGGCCCCAGACGCCTGAAAGTCGGGCCGACCGTCAGCCAAACCGGGCCCCATATCGTGCAGCAGGAGATCCGTGTAGGGATGAATCTCCTGGTTGGTGAGCGCTCCGATGGGGTGGTCGCCTGTCTGCAGAGTCTCGACGTGGCAACTGGCGCAGCCGAGCTCGCGAAACAGCCGCTCGCCTCTTCGTATGGTCGGTTCCTCCGTACTCGCGCGTGCGGGCACGCCCAGGGTCTGGACGTAGACGGTAACGTCATGCAGATTATCCGCGTCAAGCTCCGCGTGTCCGTCGGGCTCGGGGAACAGTGGATTTGTCACGCCGATGTCGTTGGCGAACGCCGCGGCTGACTGCTGCAGCAGGCTCGGCGTGTTCGCCTTCCAACCGAAGCGTCCCAACCGTGTGGCACCCGCGGTGACGTCCCAGACGTAATTCGGTCGTCCGGAGATGCCGTCTGCGTCCGCGTCGTCCGGATCGGCGAGCGCGAGGAGCGTTGCCTCGCTCACTGCTTCGAGCAGCCCGAGCCCGAAGACCGGCTGTGGGGCGCGAAGCGATGTGAGCAATCCCTCGGGCAGAACCTTGCCGTCCGGGCGGGCGAGGGTGAGCAATGGCTGTCGCAGCGAGAACCTCTTGCCGTCGCCATAGTTGCCACTGATCTCGTTCCAGCCCACGCTCACGACGGCGTCCGGTTGGGCGCCGAATACGGCGTGATCCTGGACCTGGCCGCCCATGTCGCCGGTCAGGTTGGGCCCGCCCGGCACCTCCGGCGTTCCGTCCGACAGGCTTACCCGAACCAGAAGCAGGCTCCCCAAAGTGCTGTTGCCGACGGTCGCGACGCCGCGCCCGTCGCCCACGTGGCATCGGGCGCACCCGTCATTGTTGAACAGTGGCCCCAACCCCGGGTGGACCTTGGCCGGCGGTGAGACGAACGTCGCATCGAACAGGACGTCGCCGCGCAGGTGCTGATTGAGGTCCTTTGCCGTCAGGTTGGGGGCGGGAAAGGAGAAGGCATTCGAGGTGCGGTCGAAGACGGTAGTCTCCCCGCCAGCGCGCGGCGGTCGGGCATTGAAAGAGCTCTCCGCCTCGCTGTCACAAGCGGAGACGAGCAGGCAGATCGCTGCCCAGCCGATCGTATGGTCGCTCTTGGAGCCCCTCACGCTCGCCCATGCCCCCCGCCACGCAAGGCGTTCATGATCGCGTCGTCCTCGAGTGACGCTTCGCTGGAACCGTGGGCGAGGGCGGCGCGCAGGGCCGCGAGGAGCTCCTGCACCGCAGGTGGTTCCATGCGCAGGGTGAGTGCGCCTACGTGAACATGGAACACTCCGCAGTTGCAGAGATCCACGGCGGCAACCCCGTTTTGGGCGACGCGGATGCGTTGGCATTGGTTGCCGGGCGCAGAGTGGGCGGCTTTGTCAGGCATTTGTCCAGGCTCGACTTTCTGCCTCGCACGGGCGAGGCGTTGGATGCCGGGGCGCTGGACGCGAAGGTCGCTAGCCGCTGTGGCGAGGCGGTTTTTCAGGCAGTGTATCGAGGACCAGAGGCGAAGTCAGGCTCGGAATTCGTGGGCGAGGGGCCGGTGAGGCAGGATGCTTTGGGGGATTGACATGTGTCGCGAGGTTTGTTAGACGAGTCTACCAGAGGTTGCTGCCGATACCAGCAACCGGACCCAGCGGCCAGCTGTCCTGAACACCGAGCCCTGCCTGACGAAGCCACGCCTTCGTCTTCAAGGTGCTCATGGATACAAAGGACCAGCTCGCAACGCCCACATCCTTCCGCATGGTCATGACGGTCGCTGTCGTTTCGGCGGCGTCTCTGCTTGCCAGTCCCAGTCACGCCGAGACGATCACCCCGTTGCTGGAGGCGAAGGCTCCCATCGCGATCGATGGCGGGATCCCATCACCCGCTGCCGGTGCCGAGGTGGCACTGCGCGCGTCCGGTGCGGACGACGCCGTGGCGGCCCCGGTGGCCCACGAGAGCTTCTCCGGATCGCGCCCTGCGGGGGCGGCGATAGGCGAGCTTCCCGGTATCCCCGTGACCGCGGTGGAGAGCGGCTGGGCGCTCGGCGGTTACGGCGAGTCCTTCGTCACCACCCGCTTCTTCGGGCCTGATCCGAATCGCGACTACAGTGGCTCGAGTTACCGGCAGACCGACGTCGACTTGGCTCGCGTCGTGTTCATGGCCCGACGGGACTTCGCTTCTTGGCTGTCCTTTTCGTCCGAGGTCGAGATCGAGCATGGTGGCACGGGCGTGACCCGTGAGGTCGAGTGGGAGGAGTTCGGCGAGTACGAGCAGGAGGTGGAGAAGGGCGGCGAGATAGTGCTCGAGCAGGCTTACCTCGAAGCGCGGGCGGGCAGGGAGCGAGGCTGGCCCTTCGAGGCCGCCCTCCGGGTCGGGCATCTGCTCGTCCCCATCGGCATGATCTCCTACTACCACTTGCCCACGATGTTCATCGCCCTGGGCAGGCCCGAGTCGGAGGAGAGGCTCCTGCCCTCGACTTGGCACGAGACCGGGGCCGAGGTCGCGCTGGGATACGGCGGGCTGTCTCTCCAGATCCAGGTCATCACCGGGCTCGACTCCACCGGTTTTTCGTCCTCACGCTGGATTGCGGGCGGCACGCAGAGGGCCTTCGAGGTGGCGCGCGCCAACGACTGGGCGTTGGCCGGTCGCCTCGATTGGCACGGCACGCGGGGGCTCCTGGTGGGGGGCTCCGTCTACACGGGCAACACCAACGGGAATCGCCCCAAGCGTGACATGGATGGCGTAAAGGCCCAGGTTCTCATCGGCGACTTGCACGTGCGCTTTCGGCGGGGCCCTCTGCGCATCAACGGCGAGATCATCGCCGGTCGACTGGGGGCGGCCGACCGCGTCACCGCGCAAAACGCGACTCTGTCCGATGCATTGGGTGCGCCGCGCACGCCGGTCGGCTCGGCCGCTTACGGTTACTACATCGAGGCCGGGCTCGATCTCTTGGGCTTGCGCAGTCCGCAGGCACACCAGCGGCTGGATGTGTTCTTTCGCCACGACGGCTACGACACCATGTGGGCGCCGCCCGCCAAGGGCAGCGGCTTCGACAACCCTCTGCTCGAGGCGCGCGTGCTGTCGGCTGGTCTTGGCTACTACCCACATCCGCGCGTGGTGCTCAAGGGCGAGTACCTGTCGCGCTGGATCAACAAGGACGACCGATGGAACAGGCGCCAACAGGAAGCGCGCTTCACCCTGGGGTTCGTCCTTTGACGTCAACACAACGGAGGTCAGCGATCGTGTACGCGCAACGAGCATTCTTCGCCACCGCTCTTCTATGCACCTGGGTCGCCGGCTGCGGCGGCGGCTCGAACGACACCGGCACAAGCCAGAGCCAGCGTGACTTCGGCCCGGTGCTCACCGCAACCGTCGACACCGTCATTCTCCCCACCTACCGCGGGCTGGCCGAAAAGGCCGAGCTTCTGCTTGGCACCGTGGACACGCTGGCCGGCGACGCTGACCTGGCACGCGCGCGCCAGACCTGGTTGGAGGCACGCCACTTCTGGGAGCAGAGCGAGGCGTTCCTCTACGGGCCGGTGGCTGATCGGGGGCTCGATCCCGCGCTCGACAGCTGGCCGGTCGACCGGGTCCAGCTCGATCAAGTGCTGGCGAGCACCCTCGAGCTCAGCGCGGCCTCCGTCTTGGCGAACCTGGGCGGCAGCCTCAAGGGATTCCACACCATCGAGTACCTGCTATTCGGAATGGCGGGCGGCAAGACGGCCGCGGCGCTCCTTGGCTCGCCCAGGGAGCTCGCGTACCTGCGAGCGACCGCCGAGGCCTTGCGCAACGACACCAGGGATCTGTACATGGCCTGGGCGCCGGAGGGCGAGGACTTCGGCAGCAGCTTCGCGGCGTCGGGGAAGCCGGGCGGTCGGTTCTTCAGCTCGGCCGACGGCGTACAGCAGCTGCTCAATGGATGCGCCGACATCGCCGACGAGGTCGCGAACGGCAAGCTCGCCGATCCTTTCAAGGAGAAGAACCCGGAGCTGGTGGAGTCGCAGTTCGCGCACAGCTCGCTCGAGGACTTCGCGGACAACCTGCGCAGCGTGGAGAACGTCTACACGGCGTCGGGTTCGGAACAAAGCCTCGCGGCACTGGTGATCGAGACGGATCCCGCCCTCGACGAGCGGGTTCGGGGCGCTACTGCCGCCGCCATCTCGGCCATCCTTGCCATCTCACCGACGAACAATCCTACGTTTGCCCAGGCGATTCTCGATCCGGGCCGGGCCGAGGCCATCATGGCCGCGCAGGCCGCGGTGCAAGCCGTCTCGGACTTGATGCTTGGCGAAGTCCGAGCGGCGATCTTGGGGCGGTGACATGCACGGTAGGCGACATACGGGTCTCCTCGTCGGTCTGCTGCTGGCCGGCTGCGAGGGCCTGCCCGCACCGGACAAGCTGTACCAGGGAGGCGACCTCACCATCTTCGACAACACCAGCAGCGCCTTCGATCGTCCCAGCCCACCGATCGAACGCAGCCCGGACCACCTCGCCCGCTGGATGAACGGGGACAAGCTATGGAGCACGGACCGTGTGGCCAGCAGCGTGGACGATCCTCCACCAGTCGGGACAGGCGGCCTCGGGCCCCTGTACGTGGGCAAGTCGTGCAGCAATTGCCACGCGGGTGGCGGCAGGACCAAGCCGACGTTGTTCACGCATGGTGGGACGGGCTTCGACTTCTCGAGCTTCCTCGTGTTCCTGCGCACCCCATTCGACAACACCTTTCGAGACTACGGCCGGGTCTTGCACGACCACGCGGTCTTCGGGGTGAAGCCGGAAGGGCGTCTGCAGGTGAAATACACGGTGGTCGACGATGGCCGGCCCGTATGCTGGGACGCTGACGGAGTCTGCGACACCGACGACGGACACTGCAAGAAATGGCTTCGGCCTCCGAGTGCGGGCAACCCGATGGGCTACTGCCTGATCCGGGAGGATCCGGCGACCTGCCGATCCTTTCCCGACGGCGAGCGCTACTGCCTGATACGGCCGCACTACCGGCTCAAGGATCTGTACGCTGGCGACCTGCCACGGGATCAGATGCGCATCTCCGTGCGCACGCCGCTGCGCCACTTGGGTCTGGGCTTGCTGTTGGCGGTCGATCCCGATGAGATCCGAGCGCTGGCCGCGATCAGCTACCCGAGCTATGGCATCAGCGGCAAGCTGCAATGGCTGTTCGAGCAGGGCCGCTGGGCCATCGGTTTGTCGGGCCACAAGGCGACCCATGCCGATCTGACCGTCGAGCTCGGCTTCTCATCCGACATCGGCGTGACTAGCGCGCGCTTCCCGGAGGAGGTGGCGCAAGGCCAGTCGCAGGCGGGCCACGACTTCGGGATCGAGATCAGCACCGCGGACATGGCCGACGTGGACATGTACCTGCGCGGATCCGGCGTGCCGGCCCGACGCAACGTGGACGACCCGCAGGTGGTACGTGGCGAGCGTCTGTTCGCCGAGGCGGCCTGCGCCGCCTGTCATACGCCGACGCTGCACACCTCGCCGGAGATCCCTCGACTGCTCGACGGCACGCCGCTGCCCATGCTGGCCCGGCAGACCATTCATCCCTATTCGGACTTCCTGCTGCACGACATGGGGCCCGACCTGGGCGACGACTACGACCAATGGGAAGCGCGCGGGGACGAATGGCGAACCGCACCGCTGTGGGGAACGGGCTTGCAGGAGATCGTATCGGGCCACAGCCACTTCCTGCACGACGGACGCGCTCGCAACCTGCAAGAGGCCATCCTGTGGCACTTCGGCGAGGAGGGCCGCGTATCGACGGAATTTTTTTTGCACATACCCAAGTCCGACCGGGACGCCCTGATCGCGTTCTTGCGCTCTCTCTAGCAACCGAAGGACCCATGACCCATGCAGTACCAAGACCTTTCCGACGACAGTAGCCCCGTGCACGTGGAGGTGTCCCGCTTTGCGAGTGGCAGCGGCGTGGAGGAGTTGCACCTCATGCTTTCGGCCCGCAACCCCACCGACTTCGCCAGCGAGCTCGCCGTTCTCGAGCGCGCCTACCGCGACGTGATGGATCGCCTGGGGGGAGCGCTGTCCTCGGCGGTCTTTCGCCGCGTGTTTCTCAGCGACGCCGCGAACCAAGTGCCTGCGATGTCCAGCTCGACGTTGCTGCGCCCGTCTTTGGGGGAAGGACCGGTCGCGATCTCGGTCGTCGAACAGCCGCCGCTTCCCCGGCAGCGGATCGCCCTCTGGGCATACCACGTGGTCGATCCCGCAGGCTTGCGCAAGCGGCCTGCGCGCAATGGTGTGATAGTCGACCGGCCCGCGCATCGCCACCTGTGGCTGGGTGGTCTGGTCGCGCTCGCGGGGGCGCCGGGTGCGGAGCAGGAGACCGCGGCCGTGCTCGAGCAGTACTCGAGCGGGCTCGGTGAAGTGGGAGGCTGCCTGGCCGACCATGCCTTGCGCACGTGGTTCTACGTGCAGAACGTGGACCTCAATTACGCAGCGATGGTGGCCGCTCGCAAGCAGGTCTTCGCTCGTCACGGCCTGACCGCCGAGACACACTACCTGGCCAGCACCGGCATCGAGGGTCGAGGCTTCGATGTTCGCAATTTGATCCGACTCGACGCCTATGGTGTGACCGGTCTGCTTCCGCGGCAGGTGCGTTTCCTTGCCGCGCCGGAGCATCTCGGCCCGACCGACGTGTACGGGGTCACCTTCGAGCGCGGCACCCAGGTGGACTACGGCGATCGCAGCCATGCCATCATCTCCGGGACGGCCAGCATCGAGCCGGGTGGAAGGAGCCTTCACCTCGGGGACGCCGCGAAACAAGCCGGGCGAGCCTGCGCGAACATGGAAGCCTTGCTGGCCGATGCGGGCATGGGCCCCGCAGACATCGCCCAGGCCATCGTATACCTGCGTGACGGCGCCGACGCCCCTCGCATCGCCGCGGCCTTTCGCGAGCGCTACCCCGGCACGCCCAGTCTGTTCGTGCGGGCCCCGGTCTGTCGACCGGAGTGGTTGGTCGAGGTGGAGTGCTTGGCGACGCGCGCGAACGCTGCAGACCTGCCTGCCTTTTGAGCTTTGGAGGAAACCGTGAAGTGCACCGTGGAGAGCAAATCGTTCGAACTCATCGTTCTCGTATCCAGCCTCGCGCTTGGTCGAGAGGCCGTGGCGGAGGTCGACGCTGGGATGGACTCGGGCATGCCCGACGCCCTGGCGCCGGAAGTGCGCCCCCCAGGCGAGCAGCCGTCAGCGGAACGGCAGGAGCTCGATCGCATCGTCGAGCATGCGGTCGCGGCGGCGTTGGCTCGCAGGGATGCTGAGCGTCGCGACAACCCGGCGTCCAGCGTGTCGCCCGACGAGCCCGACCGCTTCGTGGAGAGCAACGTCATCTCACTCGTGGGCCGCGACGGATTCCGCTGGCAGGATCGGGCGGGATACTTTCTGCTCAATCCGTACGTGTTGGTGCAGACGCGCGGCCAGTTTCAGTACTTCGACGACGCCGGGCTCGAACTCACCGACCCGGACACGCTGGCTAACGTCGGCTTCGCCGTGCCCAACGCAGTCTTGGGCGTGGCGGGCAAGGCGTTCGGACGGCTGTCCTACAATCTCGCGATCAATGGCCCTTGCGGCGGAGGCTGTCTGCTCAACGAAGCCTGGCTGGAAGGCAACTTCAGCGAAGCCGTGCGCGTCCGCGCGGGCAAGCTCAAGACACCCATGAGCTGGCACGTGCAGTCGCGCCTGGGTGCGCGTTTAGCGCCGGTCGGCCCCACGTCGCTCTTCACCCGCGTGAACCTGCCGTTCGACATCAACGCCCAGAATCCAACCCTCGGAACGAGCTTCGACGTGGGCGTCATGCTGCACGGTCGGCTCAGGCACGGCCTGCAGTACCAGATCGGCCTGTGGAACGGCGAGGGCAGTCAGGTCAACGGCGCGACCTCCACGTTGGCGGACGACACCAAGCTGCCGGCCCTGCTGGGGGCCGCACGCCTGACGTGGCAGCCCCTGGGCGCGTTGTCACCAGAGGAGGGCGGGGCCGGCGCGATCGGCACCCCCCGCGTGCACGTCGGAGCGTCAACCTCTTACAACGTCGAGGGCAACGGCGAGTCGAGCAACGATCTGCGCGCCGGTCTCGAGCTGGTGGTCATGGGGCGGGGCTTCATCTGGACGAGCGAAGGCTACTTGCTCCACATGCGGTTCACCGAGCGCATGCGTGGCACACCGAGCTTGGTGTTCTACGGGGCCTACAGCACCCTGGCGCGCTATCTCGGCTCGGGCATCGAGCCCTTCGTGCGCTGGGACGTGTTCGACCGCAACTCGACGCGGGTCGCGGGCATGCTTCTGCTGCCGGGCGTGGGCCTCAACTATTACGCTTTCGGACCGAACCTGAAGCTGCAGGCGTTCTACCAGTATGCCGCCACCGTGGGCCACGGCGGCCGCGCCGGCGCCACCGACGACGTGGCGGACATGGGGCAGCACATGGCGATCCTTCAGCTGCAGTTCGCGATCTGACCATGCTTGACGCAAGCACCTGCAGGCTCCTGTTCATGCTCGCGCTGCCCTGTTGTGCGAGCACCCCATCGGTCGGCTCGCGTGTTGCCACGGACGATGGCGAGCAGTTCTACGACGATCGTTGCGGCCGCTGCCACGATCCCGTGCCGAGGCACGGGTACCCCGCATCGCAATGGCCCGCCATCGTGCAGCGGATGCGCAGCGAAGCCCGGCTGACCGAGGCCGAGACCAAGCGCATCCTGCTCTGGCTGCAGGAGGGGCGGAGATGACCGGCATGCGCGCTGCGCTGCTCGCGGTGCTGCTGGTGGCGGCCTGCAATGGCGCGCCAGCGGAACGCGAGATGGAGTCCGGTCCACCGACGTCTGTCCCAGCCGACGCCGCCAGTGCCTCGGCCGATGGCGCGGGTGCGGCTGGTCCTCACCTGGATCCGCTACACCCAGGATGGAAAAGCGCCCATTGCTTCGATTGCCACGAAGAGCCTAACCTGCGGACGACGCACATGGGAACCGTCCCAGCGGCGCCCTCGTGCGTGGACTGCCACGGCTACAATGGAGCGCCCCATGTCGACCACGCGGCGGATCCGAACGGCCAATGCGCCGAATGCCACAGCACAGGTGCTGTCGTCTCCGACCACCTGACGGTCTACCTGTTGCCGCGGGACTGCGCGACCTGCCACGTCCATCCAAGCAATCGCGGTGGCCTCTAGCGCGATGCTTAGACGCCGGCGGCCCGGGCGAGTGGAACGAGGCTCGCATGGACTTTCTGCTGGAACCCGCAATCGCGCGGGCCTGGTTCATCATCCAACCGACCATGACGAACATGGTCTGTCCAAGGCACGTAGTCGCGACCGCTGTCTTCGTGATGGCCGCGGCATGCTCGGATGGCGGCAAGGGTTCGGGTGGCGCGGGCGGGGCAGGGACCGGGGGCAGCGGTGGGAGCGCGGGGGCGACCGCCACCGGGGGCGGTCCTGGCGCGGGCGGCACAGTCGGCGGCAGCGCGAGCGGTGGCGCGGCTGCGACGGGCGGCTCGTCGGCGGTCGCCCCGAATGCCAGCGGTGGAACGACGGTGGGCGGGGGCGCCGGGGGGGCCAGCGCGGGCGGCACCGGGGGTGGGGCGTTCCCTTCGGGGGGAACGTTCGGCTCGGCTGGGACGACCTCGCTCGGCGGCGTGACCGGCGCGGGCGGGGCTCCATCGCCGGTGGACGCCGCACAGGCGTCCGGTGACGCTGCCGGTTCTGGGGACGGAGCTGCGACGGGGACGGACGGCGCCGTTGCCAGCGCGTGCACCCGAGAGCTGCTCGAGAGCACCGTCGACGCCTACTTCAAGGCCCTCGCAGCCCACTCCGCTGCAGGCTTGCCCTTGGCGGCCAACGCGAAGTTCACCGAGAACGGCAAGGTGCTCAAGGTGGGCGAGGAGGGCCTGTGGAAGACCGCGGGCGTGCTCAAGTACGCACACAGCGCGCTCGATCCCGAGGGCTGCAACACGGCCAGCGAGGCCGTCGTGCCCGATGGCAACACGGACATCCCCTTTGCGCTCCGGCTCAAGCTGCGCGACCAGCAGATCACCGAGATCGAGACCATCGCCGTGCGCGCTGGTGACTACAAGCTCAACGGCGGCAACTTCTCGTCGGACACCAACGCGATCATCCAAAGCGCCGCGGGCTTGAAGTGGGAAGAGCCGATCGCCCTCGGCCAGCGTAACACTCGCGAAGAGCTGGTCGCGTGGATGGACAAGTACTTCCGCGTGTTTCCGAGGGGCGTGTGCAACACCACCAGCGCCTGCAAGCGGCTGGAGAACGGCGGTGGCTCGTTCTCGTGCAGCGCGGGCGCGAGCTGCGACCCCGGGCAGCCGAACCCCGCGAGCAAGCCCGCGGTCGAGTCACACATCATCTTCGCTGACGTGGAGACCGGCGTCGGCGTGGGCTTCGCCCTGTTCATGGGCAACGCCGACATGCACATGTTCAAGATGTACGGCGGTCAGGTCCACGCGGTGCACGCCATCTTGGGCGCCGCCACCAGCACCGGCTGGGAGTGAACCCGTTTTGCCGGGAGAAGAGGCGGCGCCGTGTCCTGGCGTGTCCTAGGCGACCGGTCGCAAGCAAGCTTGCATGTCGCCCTCGACGCTGCCGATCGGCTTGATGGCGAATTTCTCCACCAGCACGTTCAGCACCGTCGGTGTGACGAACGCCGGAAGGCTGGGCCCGAGTCGGATGTTCTTGATCCCGAGATGAAGCAGGGTCAAAAGCACCGCGACGGCCTTCTGTTCGTACCACGAGAGAATCATCGACAGCGGCAGGCTGTTGACGTCGGTGTCGAAGGCCTTCGCCAAGGCGACGGCGATCTGGATGGCCGAATAGGCGTCGTTGCACTGGCCGATGTCGAGTAGCCTCGGGATGCCACCGATGTCGCCGAACTCGCGCTTGTTGAAGCGGTACTTGCCGCAAGCGAGCGTGAGGATCACCGTGTCCCGGGGAGCCTGCTCGGCGAAATCGGTGTAGTAGTTGCGCCCGCTCTTGGCACCGTCGCAGCCTCCGATCAGGAAGAAGTGCTTGATCGCGCCCTGCTTGACGGCGTCGATCACCTTGTCCGCGACCCCCAGCACGGCCTGCCGCCCGAAGCCGACGGTGACGAACTTCGCCTCCTCGTCTTGGGCGAACCCTGGCGCGGCCAGCGCGGCCTCGATGAGCGGGGTGAAGTCACCGTTGTCGATGTGGCGAAGCCCGGGAAACGCGACCACGCCGCTCGTGAAGACCCGCGCGGCGTAGCTGCTCTTGGGCGCTTGAATGCAGTTCGTGGTGAACAGGAAGGCGCCAGGGAAGTTTGGGAATTCCTTGATCTGGTCCTGCCAGGCGCCGCCCCAGTTGCCGGCCAGGTGAGCGTACTTGCGCAGCTCGGGGTACCCGTGGGCGGGCAGCATCTCGCCATGGGTGTAGACGTTGATGCCCTTGCCCTGGGTCTGCTTGAGCAACTCCTCGAGGTCCTTGAGGTCGTGGCCGCTGACCAGGATGGCCTTGCCCTTGCGCGCGGTCACCCGCACCTGCGTGGGCGTGGGATGGCCATAGCTGCCGGTGTTGGCCGCGTCGAGCAGCTCCATCACCTTGAGGTTCAACTCCCCCACGTCCAGCGCGAGCGCGAGCAGTCGGTCGGTGGAGCTCTCCTCGCTCGCGAGCTGGTTCAGGATGGCGTGCATCCTGACGTACAGGCCGCGGTCCTCGCGTCCGAGAGCGGCGGCGTGCTCGGCGTAGGCGGCGGCACCCTTGAGGCCGTAGAGCGAAAGCTCTTGCAGGCCTGTCACGTCTGGTCCGAGGCGCTTGGAGCGGTCGCTGATGGAGGCCGCCGCGGCCTGCGCGTAAAGCCCGGCGAGGTCGGCGGCGGGGCGGAAGCTCGCCGGACCACCGAGGCGCTCTGGCGTGCGACCCGCACGCGCGCAGGCGGCTTCGTAGAGGCCGCGCGCCTTGTCGATCGCGCCCCCGAGCATCTGCAACTCGGCCGCGATGCGGGCCGGGTCGAAGTTGACGTTGGTCACCGTGCCGAACAACGCGCGGATCACGGTTCGCCCCAGCGAGTCGTCGTGGCTCCCGAGCTCGCCCGCGCGGTGCGCGTACATTGCGATGCCCTTCGCGGCGAAGACCACGAGATCCTGGAGCGCCGACGTCTCCTGGTCCTTGCCGCAGTTGCCGATGGCGACGCAACCCGTGCCCTTGTTCGTCTGTTCACACTGGTAGCAGAACGTGTCCATGGTGTTTTGTCCTTTCCTTGCTGTCGGGCGCGCCCGGTCGTCCGCCGGGAACGAGCGGCCGCAATGCTAGCAGGTGGACGTGTCCCTTGCCGCCAAGAGCGCATTGTCGCGGCGAGGCTTTCGACCGCAGGCATGTCGGCGCCCACCTTCGTTGGGCGAGGCGAAGGCGCCTGTTCACCGCGGTCGGGTGGGGGGACCCGCTATTTCAGGCCGCGGTGGTAGTCCTGCAGCGAGCGCACGCCGCTTCGGCTCTTGCGTTGTGCGGCGATACCCTTCACCGACGCGAGGGCAGCCGGAAGCGTGGTCATGTAGGGCACCTGGAAGCGGATGGCGTTCTTGCGGATGTAGGAATCGTCCACCTTGCTCCAGCGTCCCATGGGCGTGTTGATCACCATCTGAATCTCGCGGCTCATGATGGCGTCGACGATGTTGGGCCGGCTCTCGGTGAGCTTGTTGATGCGCTCGCAGGCCACACCCTGCTCGGACAGGAAAGTGTGGGTGCCCTTGGTCGCGCGGATCTTGAACCCGAGCGCGGCGAACTCGCGCGCCACCTCGAGCAGCTGGGGCGACTTCTCGGCCACGCTGATCAGCACCGTGCCCTCGGTGGGCAGGCGCGGCTTGGCCGCCTCCTGGGCCTTGAAGAAGGCGTCGCCGAAGCTCTCCGACATGCCCAGCACCTCGCCGGTCGAGCGCATCTCGGGTCCTAGCACGGGGTCGACCTCGGGCATCTTGTCGAACGGGAACACCGACTCCTTGACGCCGAAGTGCGGGATCTTGCGCGACTTCAAGCCGAGCTCGGCCAGACGCTTGCCGAGCATCACCTGCGTCGCCGCATTCGCCATTTGCACGTTGCACACCTTGGACACGAGGGGCACCGTGCGCGAGGCACGCGGGTTGGCTTCCAGCACGTAGAGCTTGTCGTTCTCGATGGCGTATTGGATGTTCATCAGGCCCACGACCTTCAGCTCGCGGGCGATCCGACTGGTCAGCTCCGAGATCGTGTCGATGTGCTTTTGCGAGATGGTCACCGGCGGGATCACGCAGGCGGAGTCGCCCGAGTGGATGCCGGCCTGCTCGATGTGCTCCATCACCGCCGGGACGAAGGCGTCGCTGCCGTCGGCGATGGCGTCGGCTTCGCACTCGAGCGCGTTGACCAGGAAGCGGTCGATCAGGATGGGACGCTCGGGTGTCACATCCACCGCCTTGGCCATGTACTCGACCAGCATGCTCTCGTCGTGCACCACCTCCATCCCGCGCCCGCCCAGCACGAACGACGGTCGCACCATCAGCGGATAGCCGATGCGGTTGGCGACGGCGATGGCCTCGGGCATGCTCGACGCCATGCCGGACTCGGGCATCGCGATGCCCATGGCATCCATACGCGCGCGGAACAGATCGCGATCCTCGGCCAGGTTGATGGTGTCGACGCTGGTGCCCAGGATGTTCACGCCCGCGTCGCGGAGCTCGGTGGCGATGTTGAGCGGGGTCTGGCCGCCGAACTGCACGATCACGCCTTGGGGCTTCTCCTTCTCGTGGATGGCCAGCACGTCCTCGACGGTGAGCGGCTCGAAGTAGAGCTTGTCGGAGGTGTCGTAGTCGGTGGACACGGTCTCCGGATTGCAGTTGACCATGATGGTCTCGTAGCCGGCCGCCCGCAGGGCCATGGCGGCGTGCACGCAGCAGTAGTCGAACTCGATGCCCTGGCCGATGCGGTTGGGGCCGCCGCC
>CAZYFU010000130.1:0-17608 GCA_964647025.1 uncultured Myxococcales bacterium
GACATCACGCCCTGGCCGGTCCACGCGACGCCGTTGCGCGCGTTGGCCCCGCCGCCTCCGCCGGCGTTGTGCGAATTGCCGCCACCGCCGCCGTTGGCCGGGGCGCCGCGACCGTAGCGTCCGCCGCGGGTATCGTACTCGGCTCCGTAGCCGACGATGCCTTCGCCCTTCTCGGCGCCAGCCGTGGCGACGTCCGAGCGGAAGATCGAGCTGCTTCCGGTCTCGTTGTCGGTAGCTCCACCGCGGAAGCCCTTGGCCGTCACGTCAATCTTGCCGTTCAGGACCAGGGTCGTCTCGGCGTGGACCGCGACCACGCCACCGGTGGTGCCATCCCATGCGGGCGCGGTGATGGAGGCATTGGCCGCGCTCTGGATGGTCAGCGTCTTGTACTGGGGCACGCGAATGACCTGGGTCTTGCCCTCGGGTCCGGTGTAGTCGTTCTTGAGCAGGCAGGTCAGCGTGATCTCGTTGGCGCTGACGCTCTCGACCGACGCGAACTCGTAGTGACCCGCGTTGCCCAGGTTGGCGGCGCTGACCGTTCCGTAGTTGATGGTGTTGGTGGTGTCCATCGTCGCGCCGGCCATCTGGATGATGAGCAGCAGATCGCCCTGTTCGAGGCTCGTGGCGAAGGTCGCATCCTCCGTCGGACGGACAGTGATCTTGTTGTTGTCGTGGTTCACGCCTGTGTACAGCGCGGCGTAGGTGTTCACCACGGTGTTGGCGGCCGTGATGGTCCGGTCGCCGTCCTTGCCGACCACGGCTTGCTTGATACGAGCCGCGCGCTGCCCGTCGCTCTGGAACAGCGACGGACAACCCGCACCGGCCACCATCAGAAAGGCCAGCGGCCCGAGCACGAAGCTCTGCGAGATCCACCGGCCAGAGAAGTGCCGTTTACGATTGCTGGGTTTCATGGCTAGTAGCTCCTTTGCGCGCTGGGGCCTTTTTCGAGGATCTTGAACTGCACGCGGCGGTTCTGCTGACGCCCCTCGGGCGAGTCGTTGTCTGCGATGGGCTCCTCCATGCCGTAGCCGTGCGAGGACAGCCGACTGCGGTCGACGCTGCCGCGCGTGACCAGCCACTTCACGACGGCGGCCGCGCGCCGTTCGGACAGCTTGAGGTTGTACTTCTTGCCACCGCGGCTGTCGGTGTGGCCTTGCACTTCGATCCTGACGATCTCGGGATGCTCGGCCAGGACGTTCGCGACCTGCGTCAGCAGATCGTCGCTCTCCTTCATGATCACGGCGCTGGCGGTCTTGAACTGCACCTGCTCGAGGATGATGATCTCCTGCTCGGTCACGCGCACCGAGGTCGGGCAGCCGTTCTTGGTGGGATCGTCGTTGGGCTTGCCCTTCTCATTCGGACAGGCGTCCACGTCGTCACGGATGCCGTCGCCGTCGGTGTCGGGCGGGCAACCGTTCTGGGTGGGATCGTCGCTCCTGACGCCCTTGAGATCCGGACACGCGTCGTCGCGATCGAGGATGCCGTCGCCATCGCGATCCGGCGGCGGAGGCGGACAGCCGTTGGTCTCGGGATCGTCTGTCCGCACACCCGGCTCGTCCGGACACGCATCGATCTTGTCGGCGATGCCGTCCTTGTCGCGGTCGCGCGGCGGCCGCGGCTTCGGCGGCGGAGGCGGCAGGGGCTTCTCGGGCAGCGGCACGTAGGCCAAGCTGGCCACGGCCCGGAGGGTCGGGGTTCCAAGGCCCTGCGTGATGCCAGGACCGGCGGCCGCGCCAAGGACCAGGCTGCCCAGGCGAATGCGCAAGCCCAGCAGCGCCTCCATGTTGGTGGTTGCCTTGGAGAAGCTGTCTTTCCCGACCATGGCCGTGGTGCCATAGAGCTCGGGCCCGAGCTGAATGGTCTTGTCGGACATGAGGAACGCGAAGCCGGCCCCGAAGGTCATCTCGGAGCCGAGCTCGGTGTCGACGAACGCCAGACGGTCCTTCTTGCGGATGTTCACGCCGGCGTTCACTGCGTAGGCGATGTCGCTATTCTCCCCCGCCAAGATCACGGAGGGCGCGACGTGGACACTGCCGTCGCCTGCCATCTTGTTCTCGCTGCCGGTCGGCACGTAGATGTAGCCGCCGATGGACAGGTTGGCCAGCGAGTCCACTTCACCGAGCAAGCGCAAGCGAAGGCCGAAACGCAGATCGCCGGCCGCCGCGCCCGATGGCGAAGAGACGCCGAAAGTCCCCGTGGTCTGGGACTTTCCGTCGGTGAGCAGCGCCAATGGCATGCTGGCGGAGATCCACAGACGATTCCACAACGCGAGGCTACCGCCGAGGTGCAGAAGGAGCCGGCTCGAGACCACGGTCCCGACTTCGTCGTCGCCGTTGTTGCGATAGAGGACGAGCGGCCGATAGGCATAATCACCCAAGATCATCAGACGGGGCGCGAGGTGGCCCCCGGGATCACCACCCTGGACATCGAAGAACCGGTCGCCAGCCGGCGAAGGCTGAAACCTGTCGAGGGTGAAGCCCTGGGCGAGGCCATCGCCAGCCAGGGCGGTGGCGGCCAGAAGGACGCTCAATGCAACCAACCGCTGCGTTCGCACTTTTGTCATGATTCCCAACCAGTGAGAGTAAGAGGGGACCGCTTTGACGCGGCGGCGGAATCATAGACCATTTCTCCGCTTTCTCAACTCGTCCGCTAGCGCGGTCCAGCATGCTCGCGCGTGCCGAACGTGTGGTACAGAGAACGTGTGACCGCCCAGAACAGCACGAGCACAGACCAGATCATCCGCAGCCTCATCGACGACGGCCGCGCCCGCGTGGTGGTGGTGACCGCCACCGCCACGGTGCGGGAGATGGCCGAGCGCCACGGGATCAGCGGCCTGGCGGCCATCGCGCTCGGCCGCAGCGCCATCGCCGGACTGCTGCTCGCGACGCTGACCAAGGACGAAGAGCAGGTGACCTTCCAAGTGCTGGGCGATGGCCCGCTCGCCGGGGTCACCGTCGATGCTCGCTCCTCGGGTCGGGTGCGCGGGTTCGTGAAGCGCCCGCACGCCGTGGTTTGGGACAAGAGCTTGGCCAGCGCTCTGCCGATCCACATCGGCGATGCCGTCGGGAGGAATGGCGTCGTGGGCGTGGTCCGCGACCTGGGCATGGCCCACAACTACAGTGGCCAGGTGGCGCTCTCGTCGGGCGAGATCGATCAGGAGGTCGAGAGTTACCTCACCACCAGCGAGCAGATCGACAGCGTCGTCCGTTGCGACGTGCTGGTCGACAGCGACGGAAGGATCACCGCCGCGGCCGGGCTCCTGGTGCAGACCCTGCCGCAAGCGCACGGGGCGGCCCTGGTCGAGTTCGTGCGCGACACTCTGCGCGGGCCGACGTTCACCAAGGTGCTCGTGGACACGCTGGCCACCGGGAAGATCGATGCCGAGTCCATCGCCCGGTCGGCGCTCGGCGACTGCGCGCACGACATGCAGGTCCTTGACTCTCGTCGGGTGGAGTTCTTCTGTCCTTGCTCGCGCCAGCGCGCCGAATCGACGGTGCAGATGCTCCGGCAGGAGGACCTCCAGGAGATGCTGCTCGAGGACGACCACGCGGAGGTGACCTGCAACTTCTGCGGCGCCAAGTACCGTTTCAGCGAGACCGAGCTGGAACACATCCGCCGCAAGCACGGCAAGGACACCGCGAGCGCGTGAACCCGAACGCGCTCCTCGCTTCGATCTTCCTCGGGTCTTTGGGACTCGGGTTCTTCCTGTACGGCAAGAGGCAACGGCGCGGCCCGCATCTGGCAGTGGGCGTGCTGCTGATGGTGTATCCGTACTTCGTGTCCAGCGTGGCGCTGATGCTGATCATCGGCGCGGCCTTGGTGGGGCTGCTCTACCTCGCCACGTACGTCGGACTATAACGACCCGACGATGGCGCGCAGATCGGCGGCGTAGCGCCCGCCCGGAGCCAACTGGAGGTAGCGCTTGTAGGCCTCTTTGGCTGCCTTGTTGCGCCCGGCGCTCTGCTCGGCGCCCCCGATGAAGACGTAGGCATCGGCCGCGTTCGGATCGGCGGCGATGGCCTTCTGTCCCCACGCCAGGGCCTGGGCCACGTGGCCCTTGTCGAACTCGGCTTTGGCCAAGATGATGGCCACGTCGGCGGCCGACGGGTCGGCGGCGAAGGCCTCGGCACAGACCGACAGGAGATCCTTCTGGCGGCGAGCCGCCGCGATCTCCTTGCAGCGGGCGGTTGCATCGGTGGCTTTGGGGGTCGCTGCCGCCGTGGGTGGAGTCGGCACCGCTGCTGCGGTCGGCGCGGGCGCTGCGGCGACGGTCGGCGCGGGCGCCGCTGCCGCGGGCGGAGTCGGCACCGCCGCTGCGGTCGGCGCGGGCGCCACTGCCGTGGGCGGAGTCGGCACCGCTGCTGCGGTCGGCGCGGGCGCTGCGGCTGGAGTCGGCGCCGCTGCCACGGCAGGCTCTGGCGCTGCGGCGACGGTCGGCGCGGGCGCTGCTGCCGCGGGTGGAGTGCCCGTGGGCGCAGCCAGAGCCGGATCCGAAGGTGCTTGGGCTTGCTCTACGGGAGTCGGCGCGGCCCCTGGAACAGCGGTCGGGTCGGCGACTGCGGGAGCTGGCGGAGCCGCGCCTGCGACCGCCGCTGGCGTGGGCTCGGGGGACTTCTCGACGATCGCCGCGGCCTCGGTGTTTTTTTCGCCGCTGCGCCACAACGCCACGCACCCGATCACCGCCAGGCATGCGCTGCCCGCCAGCGCGCCGAGCACCAGCTGGCGCGAAGGTACGAACCGCTTTCGTTTGCCGTCATCGAGATCGTCGAAGTGATCCGCTTCGGCGGCGACGCCCACCAGCTCCCCGTCCTTGAAGAACTGGGTTTCGAAGGTGTCGAAGTGCCGCTTCTGTGGTTCCGGCGCGGGCGTGTGCCCATCGGCCGTCGGGAGCCCGCTGCTGCTCTTGCGATTCATTTGATTCTCTTGACCACGTTCTGATATGGGGAAGGTCGCACGGTGCGGGTTGAGGGAAAAGCTTAAGACGAAGTCGTCAAAGGAACGAGTGCCAACCCGAGGAATTTACAAAACCCTGGTGCTTCTGCCCACATGAGCGGAGCGTTCGTTCTCGGCATCGACGAGGCCGGAAGGGGCCCGGGGCTCGGCCCCATGATCCTGGCCGGCGTGGTCCTGGACGACGCTTCCGCCGCGCTGCTCGCGGAGGCCGGCGTGCGCGATTCCAAGGCCTTTGGCGCGACCGACGCCGCCAGACGCACCCGCGCCGACCTGGCGGGCTTGATCCGCGAACGCGCGGTCTGGGTCTCCATCGAGGCGTGCGAGGTCGACACCATCGACGAATACGTGGCGCGCGGCGCGCTCAATGAGCTGGAACGCGAGCGAGCCCGGTTGCTCGTGAGGCGGGCGCCCAGCTGCGGCCGCATCATCGCCGACGGTCGGACGCTGTTTTCGGCCCTGGCCGCGGAGTTCGCGCACCTCGAGGCCCACGACCGCGCCGAGAGCCTCCACACCGCCGTCGCCGCGGCGAGCATCTGCGCCAAGGCGGAGCGCGACAAGCGCTTCCAAGCCATCGCGCGCAAGTACGAGTGCGACTTCGGCCCCTTGCGAGGAGGCGGCTACGTGAACCCCCCGACGTGCGCGTTCGTGAACGAATTCGTTCGTCGGAACGGACACTTGCCGCCCGAAGCCCGTAGGAGCTGGCCGTGGCGGAACCTCACCGTCGCGGACATCGGGGTACCACAACCGCTTTGCTCGGGCCGCGAGTAGGCTAATATACGCCGCCCTACGATGTCCCCTCCCCGAACTGCAGAGCTGGCCCTCGACGCGACCCCCGAAGCGGTGGTGGTCGACGACGTGTACATGCGCACCGCACTGGCCGCGGCCGAACGCGCCGCCGGCATCGGCGAAGTCCCGGTAGGCGCCGTGGTGGTAGTGCGTGGCGAGGTCATCGCGGTCGCGCACAACCAGCGCGAGACCCAGAACGATCCCACCGCGCACGCCGAGATCGTGGCCATGCGGGCTGCCGCGGCGGCGCTCAACAGCTGGCGCCTGGTCGACGCCGATCTCTACGTCACGATGGAGCCGTGCCCGATGTGCGCCGGCGCCATCGTCAACGCGCGCGTGCGCCGCCTCATCTACGGCTGCGACGATCCGAAGGCGGGCGCGGTGCGCACGCTGTTCCAGCTGCTCGACGATCAGCGCCTGAACCACCGGGTCGAGGTCGTCCCGGGCGTGCTCGCGCCCGAGAGCTCGGCGCTGCTCAAGTCATTCTTCTCCCGACTGCGTCTGCGTTGAGCGCGCCTGCTTCGCCTCGATGGCCCGGGGTGCCGTGGTCATGGGCTCGCGCAAACCGCGCTGCTCGCGGCTGCGCAAGTCGGTGATGGCCCCCGCCAGAGCCGCCGCGATGGCCTTCTGCCCCGCATCGGAGAGCAGGAAGGGTCCCTCGGTGTCGTGGTCGAGGAACCCCACTTCGAGAAGCACCGCCGGCATGCCCAAGCCTTGCAGCACGTCCAGCGTCGCGCCTTCTTGCTTGACGCCGCGATCGCGGCTTCGTCCCAAGGTGTCCGCCAGCCGCCACCCGATGCGGCGGGCAGCGGCCAGGCTTTGCTTCGCCGCCTGGCGCACCTGGTGACCGGCCCACGCGGCCTCGCTGTCGTCAGGCGCCAGCAGCGTAACGCGAGCGACTTCCTTGTCGACCTCGGCCGTGGGAAGCACGAACAGCTCGAAGCCCACTTGGCTGCCGGGCGGCTCCGAAGGCCCGGCGGCGTTGGCGTGCAGGCTGATGAACAGCCGAGCACGCGACTGGTTCGCGCATCGCACGCGGGCGCGGATCGGCATGAACACGTCGCTGGTCCGGCACAGCACCACCTTCAGGTCGCGCTCATTCGCCAGGAGCTTGTGCACCCGCTTCGCGATCGAGAGCGTCACATGCTTCTCGAACACGTCCGCCTTCTTGGTCGGCGCACCTCGGTTCGAGCCACCGTGCCCCGGGTCGATGGCGACCGTGAACACCGATGGGCTCGCCGCAAGCATCGCGGTGACGGCAAGGGTCGTGGCGCCAAGGAGCATCGCCCGTCAGGTTAGCAGTCCGGACGATGGCGCTCCATTTTCCAAACACGCGTTCAAGATCTGGGAAAAATCCGGCGATCCCCATCGGGCCATGAATCGTCGTCGCCGCTTGGCTGCCCTCGCCATCGTCCTGTTGGCCGTGGCCGGGCACGGTGTCGCCCGGGGCGAGGTCATGGACAACCCTCGCAAGACAGTGGTGACGCTGGATATCCCGGCCGCGATCCCCATCAGCACTCCGCTCGAGGATCGATTCGGACTGGGCGTGATGCCCTCGCTGTCGGTCGCGGTGCCGATGAAGCCCTGGTTCCTGCTGGGGCTGCGCCTGCGCTGCGGATATCTGTCGGACGGGCCGGCGCCGTCGGATGCTCGCGTGAAGGATCCAGCGACTGGTGGACTGGGTGCGCTCTTCGTGACCGCGCGCGTGCGACCGTTCGGCAAGCAAGGCGGATCGATGGCGACCGGACCGTGGCTCGAGGTCGCCGCCGGGCCAGGCCTGACCGGCAACCTGGTGCGTGCCACCGGCGAGGCGGGCATCGGTTGGAACTTCGACGTCGCCGGGTACGCGGTGGGTCCCATGGCCCGTTACCTGCACGTCCTGCAGCCATCGGACGCGCTCGATGGCAACGACGCCGGGATCGTCCTCGTCGGCATCGAGCTCGCGCTCCGCGATCCGAGGCCGCCCAAGCAGACCGAAACGGCGCCCCCGGTAGAGAAGCCGAGCGTCGAGGAGCCAAAGCCGCAAGACCGAGACGGCGATGGCATTCCCGACGACTTGGACAAGTGCCCCGACGATCCCGAGGACAAAGACGGCTTCGAGGACAGCGACGGATGCCCCGAGCCGGACAACGACGGCGACGGCATCCCCGACGCCCAGGACGCCTGCCCCAACGAACCGGAGACGGTAAACGGGGTCAAGGACGAGGACGGCTGCCCCGACCAGGGGCTGGTGGTGGTCAAGAAGGACCGCATCTACATGCAGGAGCGTGTGCTGTTCGACACCAACCGCGCCCGCGTGAAGGTCGAGGGCAAGCCGGCGCTGGCCGCGGTGCTCGCGCTCTGGATGCAGCACCCCGAGTGGGATCACCTGATTGTCGATGGACACACCGACCGGCACGGCCCGGACGACTACAACGTGTGGCTCAGCCGACAGCGCGCCGTCCGCGTTCGCAACAAGCTCATCCAGATGGGCTTCCCGCCGGAGAAGCTGACCTTGCGCGCGTTTGGCCGTCGCGCCCCGCGCGTACCCGAGCAGAGCGAAGAGGCCGACCGCGAGAACCGCCGGGTGGAGTTCGTGATCGTGAGGAAGGTCGAGGTCCCGGCCCCGGCCGAGGCGGCGGCGGAGAGCGCTGCCCGAGCGAGGGCGGTCGCGGACGGGCTGGCGCGCAACGCCGCCGAGACTGCGGACCAAGAGACGGACGACGTGCCAGCCGGGGCCAGCCAGCGATTCGTGGCACCCACGCGGGACCGAGCGCCGCTCGAGCCGCCCCCACTCGAGGAGGACGGTGAGGGTGGCCGATGAGGCTGCGCAACGCGCCTGGCTTGTTCGCATTGGCGCTGCTCGGCCTGCCAGCTTGTCTCGACCCCATCGTGGGCGGCGAATGCAAGCCCGGCTTCTCGCCCTGCCACGGGGTTTGCCTTCCCGCCGGGGCTTGCCAGATGATTGATGCTTCGTCGTCGGAAGCGAATCCGGTGGCCATCGATGGGCCCGGGTCCGGTGTCGATGGCGACGGCCTCGACGGCGACGACCTCGACGGCGGCGACATCGACGGCGGCGGCAAGGCGCCGGTCGACGCAGCCGCGGCGGATCGCCCCGCAAGCGAGACCCGCAAAGACGCCGATGCCAACGTCACTCGGCCCGAGGTCGCGGACACGGTCGTGCGGCGAGATGTGATCGGCCCGAGCGATGTCGTCGATGCATCTGTGCCCTACGAGGTGCCGCCCGACGTACCACCGGTGAGCGACGCGCCACCTGCCAGCGACGCACCTGCCCCGGTCTTCACCGACGCGAGCAGCGATGGCGACATCGACGGCGACGATCGCGACGGGAACGACGCCCAGGACGACGGCGGGAGCGACGACGCCGAGGCGACCATCGACGTATCCCCCGAGCCCGACGGTCCACTGCTCTGCTCGGAAGCACAGATCGTCTGCAACGGCGGGTGCGTCGACCCGGCCAACGACCCCGAGAACTGCGGCGACTGCAACACCATCTGCGCGACGGGGGTCTGCATCGAAGGGGATTGCCTGGTCTGCGAATCGGACGAGAGCGTGTGTGGCCGCCAGTGCATCAACCTCGCCACCGATCCGGACAACTGCGGCGGCTGTGGCATCCCCTGCGCGAGCGGTCTTTGCAGCAACGGCAAGTGCGAGGCCGCTGGCACGGGGCGCGCCATCGTGATTGGACACGACTACTACAAGAACAGGCCAGCCATGAACCGTATCCTCGGCAATGCTGTCTTCCTGTGGCCGACGAACCCGGTCAGGCTGCTCGCCTACGTGGGCGATGCCGACCCGATCGCGGTCAATGGCGCGAACAGCGCAATCGAGCAAGTGGCGACGGCCACCGGTCGGCAGCCCGTCGTCACCGTCACCAGCTCCGCCGCCGAAGTGCCCACCGGGCTCGCGTCCGCCGACGTGCTGCTGGTCTACGGGCAAGCCCAGGCAGACGACGACAAGCTGGCACGGATCGGGCAAAGCTGGGCATCGGCGCTGACGGTCTTCGTACAAAGCGGCGGGACGGTCATCGTGCTCGACGCGGTCTATGCGGCGAACCAGGGGACCGTGCAGATCCTCTCCCAGGCTGGCCTGTTCGATATCGCGCGCGCGACCTCGAGCACCGGCAACGTCTGCACCGTGGTCGCGCGCGGCGACGCGCTCGCCAGCGGCCTTCTGCGAACCTACTTGTGCGAAACCAACAGCACCACCTTCTCGATCGCCGACACCGCGACCACCATCACATCGGTGGTTGGCGATGGCACCGGGACGGTGGTAGTTCATAAGGTCTTCTGATGATGTCCGGCGTAGAACCCTCGCTGCTCGGTCGCATCGCCGTTACTGCGAAGCTCATCTCGCAGGAACAGCTCCTCGAAGCCCTGCGCCAGCAGGATCGCCTGGGACCGAGCAAGCGCCTGGGCGACATCCTGCTCGAGCTCGGCTACATCTCGCAGGCACAGCTCGATTGGCTGATCCGCGCGCAGGTGACGGTGCAAGAGCGGCACCGGCAGGCCGAGGCCGAGGCGCAGCGCCGAGCGGAGGAGGTCCGGCAGGAATCCATGACCAAGAGCGGCTCGGTGGCGATCCCGCCGCCCGAGCCGGTGCGGCAGCCCGCACGGCCAGCGCCAGCACGTCCAGCCCCGCCAGAGCAGCGACCGCCCGCGGCCGCTCCCGGCCCATCCCCGCAACCATCGACTCGGCCCATCGCGACCGTCCCCGTGCGGGTCGCGACCCCCGTGGCGGGAACGCCCGCCCAGCTCGATCAAATTCTCGCCAAGGCCATGCAACTGCGAGCCAGCGACGTGCACCTGCACAGCGGTCTGCCCATCCAGATGCGAATCAATGGCCGGTTGCTCAAGTCGAACAGCCCGCCGCTCGAGTCCGCGCGCTCGGAAGCGCTGATCATGGAGATCCTGAGCCCAAGCGAGCGCGCCGAGTTCACCGCGCACAACGATCTCGACTTCGCCTACGCCATCCCCGGCGTCGGGCGCTTTCGTGGAAACGTATTCCGCCAGAGGCGCGGGATCGACGCCGTGTTTCGCCCGATCCCGCCCAAGCCACCCACCCTGGGGGACCTGGGCCTGCCAAGCTCGCTCGCGCAGCTCACGTCCTTCCATCAGGGGCTCGTGCTGGTCACCGGGCCCGCGGGTTGTGGCAAGTCGTCGACCTTGGCGGCGCTCATCAACCTCATCAACGAGGAGCGGCCGGACCACATCATCACCGTCGAGGACCCGGTGGAGTTCGTTCACCCGTCGAAGAGCTGCGTGGTCAACCAGCGCCAGGTGCGCAAGCACACCGGCTCGTTCGCCAGCGCCTTGCGCGCGGCCCTGCGCGAAGACCCCGACGTCATCGCCATCGGCGAGCTGCGCGACCTCGAGACCATCTCGCTGGCCATCACCGCCGCCGAGACCGGGCACCTCGTGCTGGGGACGCTGCACACCAACGACGCCGGCCGCACCATCAACCGTATCCTCGACGCCTACCCACCCGACCAGCAGTCGCAGATCCGCGCGATGATCTCTGAATCGTTGCGCGCCATCATCTCGCAAAAGCTCGTGCCCACGGCCGACGGCTCCCGGCAGGTGCCGGTGCTGGAGATCCTGCGGGTGAACATCGCCGTTTCGAACTTGATCCGAGAAGAGCGCGTGTTCCAGTTGCGCTCGGTCATGCAGACCGGGCGAAACCTCGGCATGTGCCTGTTCGACGACTCGCTGCTCGAGCTGGTCAAGAGCGGCACCATCAGCAAGGAAACCGCCCGGCGGCATTGCGAAGATCCGAAGGCTTTCGTGTAGGAGGACCATGGCCCGCCTCGACGAGCTGTTTCGCTACCTGAAGGACCACAAGGGTTCGGACTTGCACCTCGGCGCAGGACTCGAACCGCGCATCAGACGGCACGGCCACCTGGAGAAGATCCCCAACTGGCCCGTGCTGACCGACTCCGATCTGCGCGAGCTGCTCTCGGAGATCGCATCGCCCAAGCAGTGGGAGCACTACACCAAGACGCTGGACTTGGATTTCGCGTACGGCCTGGAAGGCGTCGCGCGTTTCCGCGCCAACTACCTCAACCAGGAGAACGGTGTCGGCGCCGTGTTCCGCATCATCCCGGAAGAGATCATTCCGCTCGAGAAGCTGAACCTTCCCCCCGCCACGGAGGGGCTCGCGGACCTGGAACACGGGCTCGTGCTGGTGACCGGCCCCACCGGGTCGGGCAAGTCGACGACGCTCGCTTCCATCATCGACAAGATCAACCAGACCCACGACCGCCACATCGTCACCATCGAGGACCCCATCGAGTTCGTCCACCCGAACAAGAAGTCGACCATCTCCCAGCGCGAGGTGGGCACCGACACGGAGAGCTTCGCGGCGGCCCTGCGCGCTGCCATTCGCCAGGATCCCAACGTCATCCTGGTGGGAGAGATGCGCGACTTCGAGACCATTTCGCTGGCCATCACCGCGGCGGAGATGGGCGTCTTGGTGTTCGGCACGCTCCACACCAACAGCGCCAGCAAGACCATCGACCGGGTGATCGACGTGTTCCCGACCGATCAGCAAAGGCAGGTGCGCGGCATGCTCGCGTCATCGCTCGCGGCGGTCGCCTCGCAGCTCTTGTTGCGAACGGCCGACGGCAAGGGCCGCATCGCAGCGCTCGAGCTGCTGCTGCGGACCACCGGCCTCGCCAACGTGATCCGGGAGGGCAACACGCCCATGATCAACTCCATCATCCAAGGCGGCAAGAAGGACGGCATGCAGATGATGGACGACGCCCTCTACGCCTTCGCCAAGGAAGGCCGCATCACCGGCGAAGACGCCTGGCTGAAAGCGACGAACAAGAAGCGCTTCGAGGAGTTCGCGCCGCAGGAATGACCCCGAAGCCCGCCGGGTGGGCAGGAATCGGCGAGAGCCGCTTGGACAGCCATGACTATCGAGGCTAACCTTGAGCCCTAAGGTAGAGGACCGCAGAGCGGTCCTTGGCCCGAGAAATGGATACGGACAACGAAGCCGATGTTGTCGCTGCCCCGAGGGCTGGCCTCGCGGGGCTTGGCGACGCGGAGGTGCCTGACCGGAACAGCGAGACGGCTCGTTCGCGCGACGCCGTCACCCGCAAGATCCGGAACCCGCTGTCGGGAAACCGACAGTCTGCCCCGCCGCCTCGGACGCCCGCCGAGGGCCTGCCGGTGCCCCAGGACGCACTTCCGCCGAAGACGCCGACGCCCACGCCGGTCCTACCGCCGAGGATCCTCACGCCGACGCCGCGGACACCCGCCCCGGCCCTCGCGCAGCCCCGAGTCTCGACGCCTTCGCCCGGCGCACCCACACCTACCCCGGTCCTGAACAAGCCCAGAGCCGCCACGCCCGCCCCCAAGCCGATCGAATCGCCACCTGCCGCGGCCCCGCCGCCCAGCACCGGTCGCCTACTGGAGCATTCCGGCAACATCCACGTGTTTCCGCTCTTCGAGGCAGGCGCACTCGGTCAGGTGCCCGCGGCCGCGAAGGCGAAACAGAAGCACAAAGGGCTCATGGTCATCGCGGCGGTCATGGTCTGCGGCGTGCTGGGAAACGTCGCTCTATGGCGCAGGAGCAGCGCCCGCGTGCAGCCAGCGGAGGCCGTGTCCTTACCCGCGCAAGGGCGGGACAGTCCGCTCTCTGCACGCGAAGCTCCCCCGGTGCCTGCATCGCTGCCGCCGACGATCGCCCCCCTCCCGGAGCCGTGCCATCTGGAGATCACGGTTCAAGAGCCCGACGCCAAGCTGGTCCTCGACGGGCAGGTCGCGACCGGCAACCAGATCAAGCTGGACGTACCCAAGGACGACGAGCTGCATTTGGTCGAGGCTTCGGCACCAGGGTTCCTGCCCTTCAAGAGGTCGATCAGCTTCTCCCAGGACGTCTTCCTGAACATCGCGTTGCAGAAGCCGCGCGCTCCATCGAAGAGGGACGTGACAGTCGGGGTCAAGCCCGAAGGCAAGCATGCCGATGACCAAGGGATGTCCTCGCGGTCGAGCGCAAAACGTCCGGCGTCACAGATCGACGAAGACGATCCCTATGCACCATGAAGACGCTCGTCCGCTTCGTCCTCGCGCTCTCGTGCCTTCTCCTGTGGTCATCGCCGGCAGCCGCCCAAGATGAATCCACCGAGAAGGCGCGCGCACGCTTCTTCCAAGGCGTGGAGTTCTACAAGGAAGGCAGCTTCGAGGCCGCGCTGGCCGAGTTCAAGCAGGCCTATCGCTTGAGCCCGAGCTACCGCGTCCTGTTCAACGTCGGGCAGACCTACTTCGAGCTTCACGACTACGCCAATTCCTATTTGACCCTCAAAGAGTACGTACAACGCGGCGGCGACGACCTGCCCGCAACCCGCCGCGCACAGGTCGAAGAGCTCTTCGCGAAGCTGGAGAAGCGCATCGCGCGGATCGACATCACGTGCAACGTGGACGGCGCGGACATACGGGTGGACGAGATCTCGGCGGGTATCTCGCCGCTCCCGTTGCCGATCCTGGTGAACGCGGGTCCGCGCCGGATTTCCGCCATCAAGGCCGGCTACCCGGTGACCGCGCAAATCGTGACCGTGGCCGGCGGAGAGGAGACGACTCTGACGTTGGAGATGGTCCCGATCAACGACGTGGGTAGCAAGGCCGCCGCGGTCCCACCGGCGGGCGCCAAGTCGGCGACGGAGACGCTCGAATCGGAGCCGATCAAAAGGCCCGATCGCACCATGCTCGTCGCCAGCGTCGTGGCCGCCAGCACTTGCGCGGTGGCGACCGGTGTCTTCGGCTGGCTCCTCCTCGGTGCCAAGAGCGACTTCGACGCCGAGGTCTCGAAGAACCCCTACGACCGGCCGAAGGCCGAAGACATCCGCACGAGGGCGCTCACCTATCAGTACTTGACCGACGGGTTCGGGATCGCGACGCTGCTCGCTGGCGGGGCGGCTGTATACCTCGTGCTGACCGAAGGCCGCAATCCGACGCGAGGCAGCCCATCGGGCGCGAAGCAGACGGTCGCCGTCGCCCCCAGCGTGGGCGGAGTCATCGTGCACGGCAGGTGGTGAGGCGACACGTGCATCGACCTTTGGCCCACTCGCAGTTCCCGCTCCACTCGGCGCTGCTTGGCGCCTTGGCCTTGGGTTGGATGCTGCACGCGGGCTGCGTGAGCCTGGACTTTCCACCCGAGAGAACGGACAGCGGCGCGGGCGGCGCGCACGCCGACGTGCTGCCTTCGGTCGACGTGGAGACGACAGGCGGCAGCCCCGGCGCCGATGTCGTCGCACGCGATGCAGCGGGTGCGCCGGACGTCCCGACGGTGCCCGGCACGGGCGGGATCGAGCTTCTGGGCAGCGGAGGCGTCCAGGCGACGGGGGGAAGCGCGGGTCAGGGCAACGGCACGGGCGGTGCGGGAGGCACGGCCATGGACGTCGGCGCCGACGATGCCGGTGGCTGGGAGGTCGGGGACGCTGGCGCCGGCGGCGCCGCAGGAGGCGGCGGGACCGGGGGCACCCACGCGGATGCGCTGGCCGACGTGCTCGACGCGCCTGCCAGTGACGTTCTGACGGACGCCCCGGTGGCCGCCCACACCCTCGGCCTGGTCGTGTACCTGCCTTGCGAGAGCGCGGACGGCAGCAACCTGCTGGACAAGTCGGGCGCCGGCAACAGCGGACAGATCGTGACGACCTCTTCGGGCGGCTACCGATTCGAGAAAGGAAAGATCGGCAACGGTCTGACGCTGTCGCAGGCCGAGGGCGCCCACATCAGGCTGACGCCACAGGTCTTCAAATGGGCCAATTCCCTGACCGTCGCCGTATGGATCAAGCTCGCCAGCCTGACCACCTGGCAACGGCTCTTCGACGTGGGCGTGTACGCGAATCTCAATCAGAACGCTCCCACGGGAACCGCCTACTTCAGCCTGGTCCTCAAGGACTTCAACGACAAGATGGGCCTCACCAGCTCGAGGGATGGGTACAACAACGCCAAGTTCCTCACCACGGATCTGCTGCCGACCGGTGTCTGGAAGCACGTCGCCATCGTGGCCAGCAATGGCGGTGCGACGATCTACATCGATGGCAGCAGCGTGGCCACCACGTCGTCCTTGCACCCCCCACCGGCGGTGGGTGCGGTCGACTATGCCTTCGTCGGCAAACCGCAGTTCACGGGCGATCCCTCGATCGAGGCCGAGATCGACGAGCTGCGCGTGTATGACCGTGCCCTGTCCGCCGAAGAGGTCCGCGCGCTTTTCGAATACCTGGGGCCGTAGCACCAAAAACGATTGGCGGCACACGGAAGCCGTCGTCTCTAATGTGGGCGCAAGTACTGCTAGGAGCTCACATCATGCGAAGGCTTCCAGGTTCGACGGCATATTCGATTCTTCAGGTGGCGCTGCTCGTTGGCGCGACCTCTTGTGGCCTGCGGACCACCCTGGAAGACCAGCCAGGCATGCCGGGGCAATCCGAGACCGACCCGAGCACCTCGACCGGAAAGAACGATGCGGGCGTCCCAGGTGCAGTGGCTTCTGCGGATGCGGCGACGCAATCGCCAGGGAAGGCAGACGCGTCGCCGGCTACGACGACCCCGCCGACGATCACACCCGACGCAGCGCAACCGGTTGCCGTAACGCCCGATGCCGCTCCGTTCAACCGGCCTGACACGCGCGCGGATTCGGCGACACGGGACATATCGGCCCGGCCCGAAGTGGGCTTCGTCCTCCCGCCCATCACGAGGGATGCCAGCGTCGGGGGACCCGACGTTCGCCCGACGAACCGAGATGCCGGCATTCCGCCCACGCCGCCCGTTCGGGATGGGGGCTCCTCCTTCGCCGGACCCGACCTCGGTACGCGAGTGCCGGGGGTACGAGACGCGGGCTTCGCGTTCCCGACCGCTGGAATCGATGCCGGGTTCGGCCGGCCCTTCACGATCGACGGCGGCATCACGTTCGGCGGCCGCGACGCCGGCCGTAATCGCCCGGACGGCGGTCGAGGTCGCGGAGCTCCCGGCCTGAACTGAGTCGTCTTCGAAGATCACGGCCAGCAGCGTATTGCCTGCGGGACGGGGACCCGGCAAGATCGCCACCATGAGAAGCTCCTTGGCCGAAGCTCTAGGCGTCAAGTACGCACCGGTCGCGATCGTGCTTCGCGACCAACCGCCGGCCGAGGGAACCCAGTTCAAACCGGGACGCATGGGTTGCGTGGCATCCATGCTGCTCACGGCGGCCAAGGGACGCACCGTGTTCTTCGATCGCGACACCTTCGGCTGCCCGGGCGGCGGCGCAGGAATCGGCTTTGGCGACTGTTACGCGCGCATGGGCTTCCCCATCGACAAGTTGCTCTCCACGGGCGGCACGGCCCAACTCGGCAACGGGCAGACCTACGACATGCGCGAGGGAGAGCGGTTCCACCGCTCTCCGGAGATCACGCGGCGCTGGCTGTCCGAGTTTCCGTTCCGACAGATCCAAGCCGCCTACGTGGTCGCCAAGCCTCTCGCGGACGCCAGCGCGGACGAGGCGGTCGTGCTCGTGCACTGGCACGTCAACCCCGACCAGCTCTCCGCGCTGGTCACGTTGGCCGGATTCGAGCGCGGGCGTGTGGAGACCGCCACCGCCCCCTGGGGAGCCGCTTGCCAGGCCATCGCCTACGCGTACGCCGAGGCCGAGCGACCCGATCCGCGCGGCGTGATCGGCTTCTTCGACATCGCCCGCCGGCACCAAGTCGAGCCGGAGATACTGTCGTTCACCGCGCCCTTCGCGCTCCACCGCGAGATGGAGGCCGCCGTGCCCGACAGCTTCTTCTCCACCGAGGCTTGGCTGGAGCTGCGCAAGCGTCAGTGAGATGGCGACTATCTAGAGCTTGTCGGGAAATTGCGGGCCGCCCGAAGGGCCGGCCCGCGGCTGGCGG
>CAZYFU010000131.1:0-17594 GCA_964647025.1 uncultured Myxococcales bacterium
GTCGTAATCTCGGAACGCCGACGCTCGAGCGAGATGTTCGTCGAGGCCACGGTGAAGATCAAAGTCGGCGACGAGGTGTCGCACGTGGTGGCCGAAGGCGCTGGCCCGGTCGACGCGATGGACATCGCGTTCCACAAGGCGCTGGACCCGCACTTCCCGCTGCTCCGCGAAGTGCACCTGACCGACTTCAAGGTGCGCATCCTGGATCCGGCGGCAGCGACGGCGGCGAAGACCCGTGTGCTCATCGAATCGCAACTGCGCGGCGACAGCTGGAGCACCATCGGCGTCTCGCAGAACATGATCGAAGCGAGCAGCGAAGCCTTGCGGGACGCCCTCGAGCTGCCGCTCATTCGCGCGGCAAGGACCGCGGCGACGGCGTAACGCCCCCCAATCACCGGTTCGGGATTACCGCATCACCTGGTCGAGCGCGAAAACCGCGTGCCCAGGCAAGCCGTGTCCCAGGCAAGCCGCCGGCCGTGCGTGATGGCCGTGGTAAACTGTGGGCCCTCATGCCTGTCTTCGCTTCGACGGCGACGCCCTCGCCGAGGCACATCGTCTTCGTCGCCGCAGTCCTGGCTTTCGGCTTCGCGCGGACAGGCTTCGCGCAGATGGCGCCCGAGCCGCATGGGTATCCGGGCCCGGGTCCCTCCGACCCGCCATACCAGCCCTACCCTCCGTACCAACCCTATGAGCCCTATCCCGGCTATCCGGAGTACGAACCCTACCCGCCCTACCCGCCTGCCTCGGAATCGCCCACGCAGCCGACACCCGACTACGCGGCCTCGCCGGGCGAGCCCTACCCTCTCGCGGTAGAAGCAACGAAGCCCACCGACCGCGGCTCGGGACGCTTCTCGTTCGGCGCCACACTGGGGACCTCGGTGGTGAGTGAACAGAGGTCCACCTCGGTGGTCTTTTCGCCACTCGTCGAAGGCGCCCTGGCGCTCCACCGGGCGGTGCTTCTGCGGGCCGCCTGGGGCTTCGCCTGGAGTGTCGACGGCGAGGGCCTGGGGCAATCGACGGTCCGTTCGGGTAACCCGATGATCGCGGGCGCCTTCGCGATCCGACGCGGGGCCTGGCGGTTGCGCGCCTTGGCCGGAGTGACCGCGCCGCTTGCCCACGTCCCGCGCGGCACCGACGGTCGGCTCTACGCCTTCACGTACAATCACACCATGGCGATGTGGGGCATGTGGAACCAGTGGCTGTGGGTGCCCGAGCACATGGCGATCCCGGTAGGCGTCCGCTTCGACTACCATATCGACGGGCACGCGTTGATCGTCGAAGCAGCCGAAGCCACCTTGATTGGCGTGCGGGGTGGGGCGAGCGGTGTGAAGGCGGTCGGGCAGCTCGCGCTCGAGGCGCGGCTGCGGGTCGGCTCCGACGTCACGCTGTGTCCGCGATGGCAAACGGTGCGGCTACCATCGGGTGGGGTCGACCTGTGGCAGAGCGCGCTCGGCCTGCGCGTGGGCTTGAGCACGAGCGCCGGCAACTTCTTTGGGGGGGCGCTGCTGAACCTGGACGAGCCACTCGGCGTGGCCGGCGAGCTTGGGCGTTGGGGCATCCTCCTCGGCAAGGAGATCGATCCATGAACGCGCGCCCTGCCCTTCACGGGGCATCCTTGGCGATCCTGCTCATCGCCACCGGATGCAGCCAACGCGACCTGCCGGTCTGTGACATCGCCGAGCGCGCCTGCCAGGAGGACATCTACTACCGCTTGCTCAGCCTGCGCGGCGACGGCTACGATCCCTTCGGCGGATTGCCACCGGTCAGCGTGATCAGCGAGGACCAGTTCCGCGATTGGCTGATCGCCGCGAACCAGCAGGGTTCGCAAGCTGGACCCAGCATGTGGGACAGGGCGCTCGCTCTCCTGCATTTCACGTCGCATGGCTCGCCGGACGGCGGCGCCAGCGGAGACGCCGGGGGCTCGACCCTCGACGACGAGGTCGCCCACACCTATGCGTTCTACGAGCCGGCCAAGAAAGCCATCACCATCGTCGCGCATCCGGACCAGGCCAGCGCGACCGACCGGGAAGACGGGATGGTCATCCTGGCCCACGAGCTCGTCCACGCCATCCAGGACCGCCACATCGATGTGATCAAGAACGACGTTCAGACCAGCGACGAGTACCTCGCCTACGAAGCGATCATCGAGGGCGACGCGCGCTTCTACGAGTACCTGTTCGCACGCGAGGTCTCGGGATTCCTCAACGCCACCTTGGACCAGGCGTTGACCTTGCCCCAGCGCGAGCTCGACAACATCTACACCAACTTCGCGGGCACCAGCACACCGCTGTTCTTGGCCCAGCTCTTGGTCTACCCCCTGGGAGCAGCGTACGAGGCGAATGCGTACAAATCGGGCGGCAACGCAGCAATCCGACACGGTTACGGCAAGGAACCGCGCCACATGGTCGGCTTCCTCGGCGATGGGATGGGACACTTCCCGAGCGTGGTGGCCGAGGACGTGTGCCCGTACTACACGGAGGCCATCCCCGTGAGCCAGACATCGGCCGCCGCGGACCAGTTCGGCGCGCTGATGTTCTATGCCTTCTTGCGCGGCTGGGAGGTGGATCACGCCACCGCCTATGCGACCGCCCAGGCGTGGACCGGCGACTACATGCTCGTGCAGTCGCTGGGAGACACCACGGCCGTTGCCTGGCACCTCCAGTTTTCGAGCGCCCCGCCAGCCTCGCTGGCCACGGTGCTCTCGGCGAGTGGCCAGCTCCAGGTCACGGCGGGGAGCCGCAGCCTGCGGATCATGGTGACCGACTCCTCCACGGCCCTGACGTGGAAGCCGTATCCCGGTTGCCCGTAGTCCCGGTTCTGCCCGGCATGGCCTGCGGGGTTCCGCACTTCGTTCGCCAGACGGGCCGAGCGGTTCGCCGTGTGCCTACTTGCACACCCCGTTCTGGCAGGTGGCTCCGGCGGCGCAGGCGGTGCCGCATGCTCCGCAGCTCGCGTTGTCGGTCGAGAGGTCCTTGCACACGCCGCTACACTCGGCCTGACCGGGCGGGCACGAGGAACAGCAACGAAAGCCGGTATCCGAGAACGCGAAGTTGGGGTGGACCTGGGTTCCCATGAAGTCACAGGTCATGCCACCGACGAAGCTGTCGAAGGCTCCTCCGCGCAGCGTATAGATCGCGCTGTCTGTGCCCGCTCCCGCCGGCGCCCCCGCCGTGTCCTGGATATCGCGTCTGTCGTCGGTCCACTCGGCGAGATTGCCGCTCAGATCGAAGACCTGGTCGCTCGTGCTTTCGGTGTCGAGGTCGCCTTTGGTCGAGCACTCGGCAAGCGAGCCACAGGCGACCGCGCTGGCCAAGCCGAGCTCCGCGCCGTTGCAGGCGCTGGCGGCGTAGCTGCAGGCGTAAGGGTATGCGCCTGCGCAGGTCTGCCCGGCCCGACAGGCGAAGCCCCATTCGTCGCTCGTGACGAAGCCGGCGGCGCGAATCGCGCGACACAGACGCATCCCGGCGGCGCGACAGGCAGCGTCCGCCTGGTTCCAGGTCACCGAGCTCCAAGGAAGAACGCCGGCACCGTCCGGCCCTTGCGCACGGGAGCAAGCCCGGGCGATCGACGCGCCCTGAGCCGTGGCGCTGGCGTCGGGACGGCTGGATTCGTAGCGATAGATGTAGTAGCTGCCGCCCGGCGCGTTCGAGGCATTCACACGCACCACATCGTCGCGAACGCCGCGGCAGTCGTGGTCGGCACACTGGGGCATGCCAGCGGGATTGTCCCAGGCCTCGTCCACGAGCCCGTCGCAGTCGTTGTCGAGTCCGTCACAAACCTCGTCGGACGGCGAGGCCGCGGGGGCGACGCCCGTCAAATCGCAGACGGCGGGCAGAGTCTTGTCCTCGTGACAACGCCACGTCCCCAAACGCAGGCAAGCTCCCACGGCGGCATTGCCGGGCTCGGGACATCTCGTACCGAGCGACTTGGCGTAGGCGTCGTCGACGATGCCGTTGCAGTCATTGTCGAGTCCGTCGCACCAGGTCTCTGCCGACAGCTGATTCGGGGCCGACACCTGCACGGTCGCCGGGTAGTTGCAGATCCACTGCGCCGCCGTGGCCGGGCCACCGGCTGGAACCATGCACACCGGGAACGACGCGGCGGACTCCCAGCCGGGGTGTCCCGAACCGCCGGGGCCCTTGCCGCACTCGCCGACCTGCGAACAGAAGTTGATGGGGAAGACGAGCCCGGGGTCATCGTTGTCCACCAGGCCGTTGCAGTCATTGTCCCTGCCGTCACACATCTCGGGTCCATCGACCGTGCACTGGTATTCGCAGCCGTTCGCGGGATCGTGGTCAGCATCCTCCCAACCTGGCGAGCAGGCCCCCTGCCGGCTCCTCGGGTCCAGCACGCAGACGCCTTTGCTACACACGGCGAGTGCATTCGCGAAGCGGCACTTCTGCCCACATCCCCCACAGTTGTTGGGATCGGTGTCGAGGTCGAAACCGTTGTCCGCCTGGCCATCGCAATCGTTGTCTTGTCCATCGCACACTTCGAGCGTCGGCGTCACCGCGCCCGAACACGAGATGCTGCCCTCGCTGCACGCATAGGCGCCCAGCTTGCACAAGCCCTGGCAGGTGCCGGCCGCGACGTCGCATCCGGCGACGCCCGGCGCGTAGCAGCTCTTGCCCAGGTTGGGGTCGCTCTCGTCGACGCGCCCATCGCAGTTGTTGTCACGCCCGTCGCAGACCTCTTGGCTCGCGGGCCCGGCCCCCACGCAGGTCGTCTTCCCTGACACGCAAGTCAGGATACCGGCCTGGCACGAGCCGGCGGCACTGCTGTAGCAAAGGCGGTCGGCTGGCACATAGACCAAGCTGGGATCGTCGCCGTCCACCAGACCGTCGCAGTCGTTGTCCACGCCATCGCAGGTTTCGGTCGGGTCAGCCGAGGGCGTGCATGCGTACTCGCACCCATCGACGGACAGCTTGTCGATGTCGTAGTGCCCAGGCTTGCACGTGTAGCCGCAGGCCCCGGCGCTGCAAAACGCGTCGGCGTTGGAGATGTTGCACATCACGCCGCAGGCTCCGCAGTTGTTGGCGTCAGTCTGGAAGTCGAAGCCGTTGTCGATGACGCCATCGCAATCGTTGTCGGCGCCGTCGCAAGCTTCCTTGCCCTCGTTGGTGAGCAGACATTCGCACCCGTTGGCGGAGTTGTTGTCGGCGTCCACGTAGCCCGGGCTGCACGAGGCGATGGTGCAGGTGCCCTTCACGCACGCGGGTACTGCCCCGGCAGCGCTGCACAGCGTGCCACAGTCGCCGCAGTTCAGCGGATCGTTCTGGAAGTCGAAGCCGTTGTCGATGATGCCGTCGCAGTCGTCATCCACGTGGTTGCAGATCTCCGCGGTCCCACTGCAGGCGAGCCCAGGATCGACGTCGCCTTCCCTTCCGGGCTGGCCGATGCGCGCGTCGAGCTTGATGAAGATCCCGCCCTGACCACTGTCGACGACCACGTCCCCGATGGGCAGGAGAATGTCGGTCGCTCGCTTCGTGCAGCCCACGCCCAAGAGCGCGACCAGCAGGAAACCCGCAAGCATGGACGGTCCCTTCCCGACTGCGCCCGCCGTGGCATGAAGACCTTCCCAACGCGCCACGCACCCGTGCTGCTTGCGTGCGCCCCTGTCAGACAGAAAATGGAGCATGCGTTACGAGTGTAACCCCGTATGGTTGCCCCGTAAACTCGGCCCCCCCCTTTCGCGGAACGGCAGGAAACGACATTTCGAGACGCGCGAGCCCGCACGAGCGGCGACGCGGAGACGTCGTCCACGGGCGGTTGGGAGGCTCCTAGTCCTGCGGACGACGGATCGGAACCACGCTCGACGGCCCGTCGGTGATCGCGGAGAAGCGGCCCGTGGTCAACGCTTGCCTGCGCTTGTCTTCGATGCGCGCTTCCTCTGCCACGCGCACCAGGACATCGAAGGTGGTTCCCTGGTGCGGAAAGCTCGCGGTGCCCATGCTGAGGCCGAACGGGAACGGCCCTCTGACACTCAAGGTGGCCAGCTTCTCGCGCAGGCGACCCAGCAGCGCCGGACATGAAGCCTGCGTCATGTCCGGCAAGATCACGGCGAACTCGTCCGCATCGATACGACAGCAGACATCGTGCGCACGGACCGACTTCTCGAGGAACTCGGCCACCCAGCGCAGGATGAGGTCGCCCTCGGTGGGTCCGTGGGATTTGTTGATCGAATTGAAATCGTTCACGTCGAGAATCAGGACACTGAACGGGCGGCTGGCGGCGCGCCGAGCGCGACTCAGCTCGGAACCCAGGCGCTCCGCGAAGTAGCGCCGATTCCACAAGCCCGTCAGGGCATCGCGGTAGGTGAGTGCACGCAAGTCCTCGAGCTTCGCGATTTCCCGCCGCAAGCTCTCGTTTTCACGCTGTAGTCGTGCGATGTCGGACTGCAAATCCATCGCTCAGGATAGCCGCCAATCTGGGCGGGCTCGGTTGTACCAAAAAGCAAGCGTCAAGCCAAATTGTCTCCGTATAATCCGTTACAAAATGCACACCGACAGAGCTGTGCTCTTCGATATGGATGGAACACTCGTCGACACCGAAAGGGAAAACGTCGAGGCGGTGATTCGCGCCGTACGCCGGTGGAACATCGAGATCGACTACGAGATGCGTAGGTTCATCGTCGGCCACTCGTGGAACGAAATCCACCAGAGGTTCCAGCGTGAGTACGGCTTCTGCGAAACCATGTCCGTGCTCATCGAATCCTCGGTGGCCGAGAAGCGTGCTTTGTTCGAAGGCAGAGCGTATGAGCCCCTGCCGGGCGCGGACGGTTTGGTTCGCAGGCTTTCGAAGAACGTCCCCCTGGCCATCGTCTCGGGGTCGAGCACTGTGGAAGTCCGCGAGACGATTGCGGGTCTTGGGTTTGGGGGGTGCTTCCGACACCTCCTCGGCTCCGATGCCTACGATCGCGGCAAACCACACCCCGAGCCGTATCAGACCGCCATGCGCTTGCTCGGAATTGCGCCCGCCGGATGTATCGTGATCGAAGACTCGGAACCGGGCATCCTGGCGGGCAAGTCGGCTGGGGCACGGGTGATCGCGGTCAGGCGAGCGAACTTCGTCGGTTACGACCAATCGGCGGCCGACATCGTCGTCGACACGCTGGAAGAGGTCAGCGACGACGTGCTCGAAGGGCTCTGGTCGAGGTAGAAGCAGCCCATGGATCGGAAGACACAGCTCGTCGTGGTCGAGCGACACGGATCGACGGCCTGGATTGGCATGCAACGGCCCGAGGCGGCCAACGCCCTATCTCGAGCATTGGTGGCGAGGTTGCGCAGCGAGCTCGCGGCTCTGGCCGGCGACGCGGGCCTGACCGCGGTCGTGCTGGCGGGGATCGAAGGCAAGGCATTCTGCGCGGGCGCCGACCTGAAAGAGCGGCTGACCATGACGCTCGACGAAACCCGCCTGTTCCTGGACGAGCTCGGCGCCTTGGTCAACGCAATTGCGGACTTCCCCCGTCCAGTTATCGCGGCCATCTCGGGTTCGGCGCTGGGCGGCGGGCTGGAAATTGCCCTGGCGTGCGATCTCAGGATCGCCGATGCGAGCGCGCGGATGGGATTGGCCGAGGTGCGACTGGGCATCATCCCGGGCGCTGGCGGGACCCAGCGACTTTCCCGGCTGTGCGGCATGGCGGCGGCAAAAGAGCTCGTGCTCACCGGCCAGCGCATCGATGGCGAGAGGGCACTCGCGCTTGGTCTGGTTTCGCAGGTCGTCCCGACGGGAGAGCTGCGCCCGGCGGTCATGGCGCTAGCCACGGAGCTTTCCGCGGCTGGACCGTTGGCACTGGCTCAAGCCAAGCGCGCGGTGACTCGCGGATTCGATATGCCCATCGAGCAGGCGCTGGCCTTCGAGCGTGAGTGCTACGAGGTCGTGCTCGCGAGCGAAGACAGAAACGAGGGACTGCGCGCGTTCTCCGAGAAGCGCACGCCCCGCTTCCTTGGCAAGTAGCAGACGGCTCGGCCGAGGCTAGAGCCGGCTCGCTGGATCGGCCAGCTCGAGCTGGAAAGCGCCACCGGCGTCCGTCATGGTCTCCGCGAGCGGCACCGTGGGATCCACGCAGTTTGGCCAGCTGGGATCGCAATACGCCTGCAAGGCGGTGTCCGCGATCCCAATCCGATTGTCGTCAACCACCTTCGCCTTCCATGGCAGGGAGGTGAGGAGGTTCTGCGTGACCACGAATTCGCTCGCTTGCATGGGGCCAGGGCCGACGAAGGAGCGCGCGTACCCGCTGCCCGTGGCGGGAACGGCCATCAGGACGTAGGGCCGCTTCGGCGTCACACCGAACGCGAAACTGCCATCGGCGTCGACCGTCATCGCCCGCGCTGCCTCCGGCGCGTCGAGGCTTCGGTCGTAGCCGACGATGGCGACCGTCGTGAAATCGATGGGCAGCGAGCCAGCGCGCGCCACCAGCTTTCCCCGGATCATCGCCTGCGCCGACAAGGAAACCTGCGTGCTGGTCCCGACAGCTTCCAGCCGAACCGTCGTCGCCGTCGTCGCCGCGTACGGCCCCGGTGCCGCCGGCATCAACAGCACGGCGTAGTCTGCGTTGGCCGGAAGCTTCGAAAACAAGACCATCCCCGTCGCGTCGGTCGTCTCCTGAACTTCGACATCGCCCCTGGCTTGCTGGGAAGAGATCAGAGAGCCCGACAACACGCCCACGTCGCGCGACTGCGACGACGAGGCGACGCGCACCGAGGTCCCTTCCACGGGAACGCCCATCGCGTCCACGACCCTGAGCGCCAGCGCGGCGGTGGATGCAGAGGACCACTGGAACGACAGCGTGCTGTCGCCGGTCACGGTCACCGGGGAATCGCTTACCACCTCGGGAAGCCCGCCATCGAGGGGGGGCGAGAACGAGACCCAATAGGCTCCAGGCTGAACGTACAGGGCGTACGCCCCCTGCGCGTCGCTACGGCCCACCGACGAGAAGACCAAATCGGCACGCTGCTTCGCGGAGGAGGGATCCTGGTTGGTCAACACCACGCGAGCGTCGGCCACCGGCTGACCGTTCACGTCGAGGACGGTGCCGGCGACCTTGAAGCCCCCTGCCAGCACGAGCGGCGCCTTCGCGTTCAAGGTCGTGGGATCCTTGCTTCGGTAGAGCTCGGGGGCGGTCGCGGCGATGGTTGCGCCGTCTTCGCCATCGAGCGGGACGACCAGGACGTCGTATCTGAGGACGACCCGGGCACTGTCGAGAAGCCTGAGCCGCGTGACGAAGCCACCCACGGTGGTGTCGGCCATCCCGTCGGCGACCAGCCCACCGCTCGTGTCGTTGATGCGGACGTAGGATTTGACCAGGCTGCTGCCGATGCTTGGAACGACGGCCACCGCCACGCCCGGAGAGAGGATGACGTTGGGCTCGTCGATCGAGATGCCACCCGACTGGGTGGGCACGCTGGAGTTGACCGGGGGCGCGGCCCTGAGGACCACGGACTTGTCGCAGTTGGCGCAAACGTTCGGGGCCACCGCGAAGCCCGGCAGCTCGGCGTAGCAGTTGCCAGAGCGCGCGGTGAACAGGTATCGCCCCGGGCTCGAAACGGCGAAGGCCGCGGTGTCCGGTTCCGCCGCGCCCAATTGCGCTACCGCGAACGGCGAGCTCTCCCAGTAGGCGCCCCAGGTCCAAGCCGAGCCTGGGAACGGCCCGCCCACGTCGGCCACTGCACGAAGGACGACTTGCGTGTGCTCCCCCGCCACCAGGCGATCGATTCGATCGAGGACCGGAATCACCGGCACGATGCGCGCCTGACAAGGACCGCCCAGGTCCCCGGGTTTCGCATCCGGACCGCTGACCACATCGGGTCTGCCGGCGTCGGATGCGGCATCTCCATAGGTTGGCAAGCCGGCGTCGCTGCGAGGGAGATCAGTAGAAACGCCAGCATCCATCGTCGGGACCGCCGCATCGGACTTGCCTCCGATGCCCGCGACGCCTCCGCCGCCCGCCGCGCCCCCGGCGCCTACCCTGCCGCCGCTGCCCATCGAGGCCCCGCCGGCCGCGCTGCCACCGACGGGAGCCGCCGCGTCCCAGTTGGGTACCGCGCCCCCGGCGCCTTTGCCGCCCGTGCCATTCGCGGAGGTTCCACTCGAGCTCGAGCCGCCCGTCCCGCCGCTGCCTGCCGCCCCGCCGCCGCCCGAACAGCCCAAGCAGGCAAGGGTGTCCCAGTTGAACGTAACCGCGTCGGGCGTCAGGTTGGAACCGACCGGCTCGGTGCTGCCGTCCCTGGGCGACGAGGCGTCGGTGCCCGTCGCACCGCCCCTCCCCACGTACCCGGCATCGTTTGCAGGGCCGATGCTCCCGCCGCTGCCAGCCCAGCCTGAGGCCCCGCCAGCCGCCGGTGGCGCCCCAATGCTGTCGGAGCTTGCCGAGCAGCCCAGCGCCAAGGCGGCTGCGACGAACACCCATGGAGCACTGGCGAGTCTCATGGCTGAAACTGCACCGTCCAAGTCGTCCAGCGAACGCACTCGTTCGCACCGCAGCCTTGTGGGCCGCAACACCGGTCGATGTCGTCGCAAACCTTGCCGCCGCTCTGGTAGCTCGCCTGCACCTCCGCGTCGCGCACCTCGAGACGAACCTTGATGGTGTCGCCCGGACGAGCGTTGGGAAACTTCGACTTGCTGATGGGGAACGAGGCGCTGCCCTCGGTTTGGCGCGCCCAACCTGGCGCCCCGCCGCTGGTGTTGTCGAAGACCGACCACACGAACTGCGTCTGATCGCGCGACCCGCTGACCTGCGGGTACGGCTCGCAGTCATCGTCGACGCTCAGGGCGTTGAACGTGTAGCTGCCCGAAAGCAGGATGAAGCTGGCGTAGACGTCCGGCTCCGTGCGGCGAATGCAGGGCGGCCTGTCGACGTCCACGTGAATCAGGTAGTCGGCCGAACGGCCTGAGACCTTGGGCTCGACGGTGTCTTCGATGATGAGCGAGACCGTGTAGGTCCCGGGCGCTGCCGCGTACATGCACTGGTATGCCCCGGTCTTGTCGTCGGGGCACGTCGAGAGCTCGACGGCTCGACCAGCGGGATGGTCTCCTGCATACTGCATCGTCCACTTGTAGACCAACGGATCGGCTGTCGACGATTCGGACTTGTTCTGCCCAAACAGCCGAATCTGCGAGCAAAGCCGGCGCGTGCCCCCGGATGAGGCGCCGGACACGTCGGTGATGACGGGGACCGGGATGGGGCTCGAGGGCTTGATGGGCTGCGAGCAGCCATACCCCTTGGCGCCCTTGCTGTCGGTGACCTCGGCGCACACGCACTTGGCGGCGGGCACATCGAACGCGTGCTCGAAGGGCTGATCGAGGCGGGTCGGTGAGATCCCTTTGCGCCAGTCAGCCGCGCCGATGGTGAGGCAAGTCCCGTCATTGCCGGTCGTCGGGTCACCATCCTTCGGGTCGAGAACGTCCCACCGCAGCTCGAGGACGGGCGCCGCGTCCTGATCGTCGTTCACGTTGGCCGTGAACCTGACGGTCTGGTTCCGGTAGATCGGCAGGCCTTGGTACGAGACAGTCACCGAGGGCACCTTGTTGACCGGATCGGACAAGAGCAGACACCCGGCCAATCCGAGCGCTGCGGCAATGAGAAGAAGGAGCTGGTGCCACCTGCCCACGTCGCGGACGCTATCACAAATGACTGATTGGAAAGCACCTTGCCCATCCTGGACGTCGGAATAGCAAGCGCCGTTCCAACGCAAAGGCCTAGCGACTCCGGGAGGACCGGCGAGCACGGGCGACGAACCCGGGACAGGAATGTCGCGAGCGATGGTGGTTATCCGAATCGCTTCCCCCAACGCGATGTCAGGCGCCCTGCCACCGCCCGCTCAGCGCGGCTGGCGGAGAGGCCAAGCTTTGCAAGCGAGGCATTCGGACTTCGCCCCTGCCCTGCGCGGAGACCATGGGCACGAGCCCCTCTCTGATGAGGGTATCGATGGCGGACTCGGGGAGCCACGCCTGGGCGCAAGGCGTCTGGACCGACTCGCCATCCTGCTTGCTGGTGTGCACCGGCAAATCGCCCACGATGGACTCGTCACCTGGAGAGAAATCCCAGCCACCGGCGGCCGAAAACGACTGGGCGATGAGCTGCGCGACCGGGATGGCGGCGGAGCCCCAGAGGTAGCGCTCGGTCACGGGCGGATTGGACTGCTCGGTGAACGCGAAGCGCTCGACGGCGTCGGTGTCCTTCCCGTAGGGGAGTCGCACGAGGACGCTGGGCACCGCCAGAGCGATGGCGCCCGCGGCTGGATGGTTTCGCAAGGCGGACCAGGCGGCCTGATCGTCCGGCGACGAAAAGCCCGCTCTCCAGGTCGAGAAGTCCATCCCGGCCACCACCGCGGCCTGCACCGACCGGGCCAGCGTCCCCATCCGGGCGAGCACGGCCGCATCTTCCTTGCCCCGGAGGATCTGGCTGCCGAGGACGAGCAGCGACCACGGCTTCTGCCCGGCGTCGTCGACGACCAGCTTGTACATGGCCGAGTCGGTGAGATCGGCAGCCGCCGCGAAGTCCGAGGCCAGCTCGTCGCGGCTCGCGTCGAGGACGAAGATCTGCAGGTTCTCGTCGAGCTCGAGCGTGCGGACCAGGCCATCGAGCCCGCGCCACAAGGCCTCGAGCTGCTTGAAACCGGCGTCCTGCAGGACGGCCCGCATGAGCTCGCTGGTCATGCCATCGACCGACGCCACCACGTCGGCCTGGCGAGGGTCGGCCTTTGCGACCACCTGCGACGCGACCGCCTGGCGCAGGAGATTGTCGACGATCGATGCGGGCGTGGCGGGAGCCTCCACCGGTGCGCTCGGGGCGCGGCCCATCAAGCGCTGCAGATCCTCGGCGTGCTCGCCCACCTGCTGCTGCGTCGGCGGGGGCTCCGGCGGCTTCACGCTTCCCACCATCGCCGCTGCCATGGCGAAGGCCTTGGGGTCCCCAAGCTGGCGGCGCAGCTCGCGCATGGGCGCGAAGAACTCCGACGACATGAACAACTGATCGGGATGGAACGCATCCAGATCCTTGAAGGCCAGGGTGAAGGGCGGCTGGTCGCCGAGTTGGACCTGCACCTTGGGCGCGAGCTTGGCGAAGAGCCCCGGAAAGCTGTCCACGTCCACGCGCTGAGGGCGCAAGCCCGCAAGGCCACGAACCTCGCCGCGGCTCGCATGCCCGCCGAAGTCGCCGATCACCAGCATGCGGAAGGGGGTCTCCGCATCCGCCGGCGGGGTGGGCCGCTTGCCCTTGCCAAAAGCAAAGTTCATCTCGATACCTGCGCGCGATCGGTCAGCCATGGACGCCTCCAGCCGGAAGGGTAATCATTCGTCGTCCCGCGCTCAAGAGTTACCGTGCCTGCCACCTCACGACGTCGGCCGCGCTTTTCGGGTCGCATTCCTCGGGAAGCCTGTTCATGTTTGCGGGCGAAAGGACATCCACATGAACGTCTACTCATTCCTCCAGGCGGTGCGAGAGAAGAAACCGCTGGTTCATCACATCACCAACTGGGTCACGGTCTTCGACTGCGCGCAGATCGTGAAGTCGTTCGGCGCCTCGCCCGTGATGGCGCACGCCCCGGAAGAGGCGGCGGCCATGACCGGGATCGCCTCGGCCCTGGTGCTCAACATCGGCACGCTGACCTCCGAGCTGGTGGAGAGCATGAAGATCTCGGCCGCGGCGGCCAACCGAAAGGGCGTCCCCGTGGTGCTCGACGTGTGCGGGGCCGGCGCCACCAGCTACCGGGACGAGAAGGCGATGCAGCTCATCGACGGAGCACACATCGACGTGATCAAGGGCAACAGCTCCGAGATCGCGCGCATCGCGGGCCAGGCCGTGGAAACCAAGGGCGTGGACGCCGGTCAGGTATCGGCGGACCTGCGCGAGATCGCCAAGGCGCTGTCGGACAGGCGCGCCTGCACGGTGGTCATCACGGGCGCGGAGGACATCGTGGCGGGAAAAGGCAAGCTGTTCTCGATCCGCAACGGACACCCCATGATGGCGAACCTGGTGGGCACGGGTTGCATGGCCGCATCGGTGATCGGCACCTTCGCGGGCGCCATGCCGGACCAGGTGCCCGAGGCCGCGGCCGCCGGGCTGGCCTGCTACGAGATCGCCGCCGAGCAGGCGGTCAAGAAGTCGGACGGGCCCACGTCGTTCAGGCAGCAGCTGTTCGACTGCGTGTACAAGCTGGACGAGAAACAGATCCGGGCCATGCAACAGGTCAGCGGATGAACGTCAGCGCCCGAAGCTGCTACCGACCACGAAACCCATCACGGCGCCGTACAGCGTTGCGATGAACGGGTTCGCCGTGATGGGGCAAGAACCGCTGCTGCAGCCGACCAGCTTGTGGTAGCCGAACCCGAGCGCGGCTCCGCCGACTACGAAGGCCACAGTCTGGAGGATCATCCTGGTTCTCCCTTTCCGGAATGGGTTGTCCGGCGCCGCGGCCGAGGCTTCAGGCGGCATGATCCGCGGCCGCCTTCTCCGAGGCCGCCTTGGCCTCGGCGAGCACCTTCTGCATGTCCAGCGCCTTGACCTCGTCGACCAGCCGTTGCAGCGCCGATCCGGGCAGAGCCCCCGCCTGCTGGTAGAGCAAGACCCCGTCCCGGAAGGCCATCAGGGTGGGAATGGCCTGGATCCCGAAGGCCGTGCCGATACTGGGCTGATCCTCGGTGTTGACCTTGGCGAAGGTCACGTCGGGGTTGGCCGCCGAGGCCTTTTCGAAGATGGGCCCGAATGCCCTGCAGGGACCGCACCAGGGCGCCCAGAAGTCCACCAGGACGATGCCCTGCCCGACCGTTTTCTCGAAGTTTTCCTGAGTGAGAGCTGTAGTTGCCATGATCACGTCCTTTCAAAGCTTGAGAGCCGCCAGCGCAAGAAAGGATTCGCGCCGATGCACCCATCGGCTCGCCTTGACCGGGCGCGGGTGCTGCTACACTCCCTGCCATGTCGGACACCACCGAATCCTCGCTCGTCGACGCCGCCCGCCGGGGCGATCGCGACGCCCTTTCTCGACTGCTCGAAGCGCACCAACAACGGGTCTTCGGATTCGGCGTGAAGATGTGCGGTGACGTGGAGGATGCGAAGGACATCGCGCAGGACACCCTGCTCACCCTGGCCAGGACGATGCGCGACTTCCGCGGGGAGTCCTCGATCTCGACCTACCTCTACACGGTCGCGCGCAGCTTCTGCATCAAGAAGCGCCGGCGCACCAAGGGGGCCCCGGCCCACCACGAGCCGCTCGACAAGGTGAACCAAGAAAGCGCACCCGAAGCCGCGGCCTCGGCATCCACCCCGGAGCAGATGCTGCTCGGCCGCGAGGCGCGCGAGAGCGTGGCGGCCGCCTTGGACAAGCTGGACCCGGACTGGCGAGAGGTGATCGTGTTGCGCGACATCGAAGGCCTCAGCGCCGCAGAGGTCGCCGACGTCACGGGCCTGAGCGTCGCGGCGGTGAAGAGCCGCCTGCACCGGGCACGAGCGGCCCTACGCGAGAACCTGCTCGCGTTGGTGGGAGGCGAGCCGAGCGCTCGAGCCCCGGCGGCGTGCCCGGACGTCCTGACCACGCTGTCGAAGAAGCTGGAGGACGAGCTCAGCCCCGACGTGTGCGCCAAGATGGAAGCGCATCTCGACGACTGCCCGCACTGCAAGAGCCTGTGCGATTCGCTGAAGAGGACCTTGTCCCTGTGTAGCGCCCTGCCCACGCCTTCGGTGCCCCCGCAGGTTCAGGAGTCCCTTCGCAAGGCGGTGGCGGAGGCTATCGGCGAAACCCAGGCGCGATAGCGGAGCGACCTCGTGTAGACTGCTGCCGATGAGCAAGACTGACGAAGTGCGCGCCCTGGCGGAGCAGATCCGCAAGGGTGGCGCCCAGAAGTACCACGAGGCAAACAAGGCGGCCGGTAAGCTTTTCTGTCGCGAGCGCATTGCGCGACTGTGCGATGACGGCGGCAAGGACTTCGTCGAGGACGGGCTGTTCGCCAACGCCGCGGGCAAGGACCTGCCGGCCGACGGTGTGGTGACCGGGATTGGACGCGTCCACGGGCGTCCGGTGGCGATCATGGCCAATGACCAGACCGTCAAGGCCGGTTCCTGGGGCGCGCGCACGGTCGAGAAGATACTCCGCATCCAAGAGGTCGCCGGACGTCAGCGGATGCCGCTCCTGTACCTGGTGGATTCGGCCGGGGCGCGCATCACCGACCAGCTCGACATGTTCCCCGGGCGCCGCCACGCCGGTCGCATCTTCCGCAACCAGGTGAGGCTGTCGGGTGCCATTCCGCAGATTTGCCTGCTGTTCGGCCCCTCGGCCGCCGGCGGCGCGTACATCCCTGCGTTCTGCGACGTCGTCTTCATGGTCGACAAGAACGCGTCCATGTACTTGGGCTCGCCCCGCATGGCCGAGATGGTGATCGGCGAGAAGACGACGCTCGAGGAGATGGGCGGCGCGCGCATGCACTGCGAGGTCTCGGGCTGCGCCGATCTGCTCGCCAAGGACGAGACGGCATGTCTCGCGGCCGCGCGCGACTACCTCGCCACCATGCCTCAACACGCAGGTGAGCGGGTGGCCGACGTTGCGCCGCGAAATCCGGCCAGCCGCAAGCGCATCGATGACATCATGCCGGAGAATCAGAACCAAGCCTTCGACATGCTGGCCCTCATCGACAGCTTGGTGGACGAGGGCAGCTTCTTCGAGATCAAGAAACGGTTTGCCCGCGAAATCGTGACCGGCTTCGCGCGCCTGGGTGGCCGGGCCATCGGCATCGTGGCCAACCAGCCCAAATGGAAAGGCGGCGTGCTCTTCGTGGATTCTGCCGACAAGGCCGCGCGCTTCGTGTGGCTGTGCGACGCCTTCGAGATTCCCCTGCTCTTCCTCACCGACGTGCCGGGCTTCATGATCGGCAGCGCGGTCGAGCGCACCGGCATCATTCGCCACGGCGCCAAGATGATCTCGGCCATCTCCGACGCCGACGTCCCGAAGATCTCAGTGATTCTGCGCAAGGCGTACGGCGCGGGCCTTTATGCCATGTGCGGCCCGTCCTTCGACACCGACGCCACCTTGGCCCTGCCCCAGGCCAGCATCGCGGTCATGGGCGCCGAGGCGGCGGTCAACGCGGTCTACGCCAACAAGATCGCGGCGGTGCCCGAGGCGGATCGTGCCGCCTACGTCGAGGAGCTGCGGCGGGCCTACCGCGAAGACATCGACATCGTGAAGCTCGCGTCCGACCTGCACGTGGACACCCTCGTGGCCGGCGATGACCTGCGCGACGAGCTGATTCGAAGGTACGCCAACCTCGCCGAGAAGGTCGACGGGGGATACCCGCGCAAGCGGCCGGTCCTACCGGTGTAGGGCCGGGGCCAACCGCATTCGTCGGCCGGGCGAGTACGAATCCTCCGTGGTAGAAGGTGCCACCAACTTCGGGAGACTCGCCATGGCCATGACCACCACCGCTAGCGGACTGCAATTCGAGGACACCACCGTCGGTACCGGCGCCGAGGCCGTGCCTGGAAAGACGTGCGAGATGCACTACACCGGCTGGCTGTGGCAGGACGGCGCCAAGGGCAAGAAGTTCGACAGCTCGCTCGACCACGGCTCGCCCTTCGCGTTCAGGCTGGGCGCGGGCGAGGTCATCCA
>CAZYFU010000132.1:0-17548 GCA_964647025.1 uncultured Myxococcales bacterium
TTCGTTGCTTTTTCCAAGCTTGCCGCGTCGCGATTGCCGTTCTACCGGCATCCCGAAGATCTGACGCTATAATCCGCACGCTTGGATCTTCGTTCTTTCACCATTGTCGAGCTCCGCCAGCGTGTCGCACACGCGGGCGAGCTGCCTTTTCGGGCCGAGCAGCTCTTTCGCTGGCTGCACGGACCCGGCCCGGGCGGCATGGGCGGCGTGCGCTCTCCTCTCGAGACCTCGACGGTCCCGCGCGCCCTGCGCGACGCCTTTCTGGCGGACGCGCCCCTGCTTCCGCTGGTCCCGGATGGCGAGGTCAGGTCGGCGGACGGCACGCGCAAGTTCCGCTTTCTGACCCACGACGGTCGCGCCATCGAGAGCGTCCTCATCCCCGACGACAAGCAAGAGCGCAGCAAGCTGACCCTCTGCATCTCCTCGCAGGTGGGTTGCGCCTGGGGATGCGCGTTTTGTGCAACGGCGACGCTGGGCTTCGGCCGTAACCTGAGCGCGGGCGAGATCGTCGAGCAGATCTATTGGGTGATGGAGGTGTCCGGACAAAAGCCGACCAACATAGTCTTCATGGGCATGGGCGAGCCCATGCACAACCTCGAACAGGTCACGCGCGCCCTGTCCATCCTCGAGCATCCTTGGGGGGTTGGAATCTCGCCCCGGCGTATCACCGTCTCTACCTCGGGGGTGGTCAGCGGTATCGACACCCTGGGCACGCTGCGCCCCGCGCCCAACCTCGCGGTTTCTCTCAACGCGACCACCGACGATGTGCGCGACCAGCTGATGCCGGTGAACCGGCGCTGGAATATCGAAGCCCTGCTGTCGGCCGCGCGCCGCTTTCCGCTCGCCCACCATCGCCGAATCACGTTCGAATACGTGCTGTTTGCCGGCGTGAACGATTCCGACATGGACGCGGCCAGGCTGCCGCGCCTGATCGCCGACATTCCGAGCAAGGTGAACCTGATCCCCTGGAACCCCGTGCCCGGCCTGCCCTACCAGCGGCCCAGCCACGAGCGCGTGCTCGCCTTCCAGAACATGGTGCGCAGGCCGGACCTGCCGGTGTATATCCGAACTCCGCGCGGCGACGATGCCGCGGCCGCTTGCGGCCAACTGGCGGCGCGCGCGGGACAATCGCCCATGCGACTTTTCGACCTCAGCTTCACGAGACAAGTTTCATGAGCCAAGCTGCTGTGCACCTGGATGATGTCACCAAGGCCAAACCGGCTGCCCGCGCTGGCGTCGGCGACCTGGTCGCGCTGGTGGAGCGCGAAATGCAGATGGTCGAGACGTGGCTGGCCAAGCAGATGGAGAGCCCGGTGGGCCGGATCCCCGAGGTGGGTGGTCATCTGCTCGGGGCCGGCGGCAAACGACTGCGGCCGTTGCTGTCGGTGCTTGCGGCGCGTGCCAGCCAGGCCGACCTGGAGCAGGCGGTGGCAGCCGGCTGTGCAGCCGAGCTGATCCACACCGCGACCCTGTTCCACGACGACGTGGTGGACGGCGGAAACGTGCGCCGAGGGCGACCGGCCGCGCGCATGATCTACGGCAACGGTGTCGCCGTGCTGGTCGGCGATTTCTGCCTGGCCAGGGGCCTCGACCTGGTGGCTTCGACGGGATCGATGGCGATGGTGCGATCGCTCGCGGCTACGGTCACCGAGATGGCCGAAGGCGAGGTCGCGCAGCTCGAGGGCGCGGGCGACCCGGATCTGACCATAGCCGCGTACCTGCGGGTGGTGGACCGAAAGACCGCGTCGCTGGTGTCCTGGTGCGCGCGGGTGGGCGGCGTGCTGCCTGCCCCGATCGATCAGGCGATGTTCCGCTTCGGGCGCGCGCTCGGACGCGCGTTTCAGATCATCGACGACGTGCTCGACTGCACCAGCGACGAACGGGTCAGCGGCAAATCCGCGGGGCGCGACCTGCAAGAGGGCAAGATGACCTTGCCGGTCTTGCTCGCCTGCGACACCGACCCGGACCTGCGCTCGCGCATCCGACTGGCGATGGGCGACCTCGGCATCGCCCCCGACAAGGCACACGACATTCTGACCGCGGTTCGCGCCGCCGGTGGCATCGACCGGGCCCGCAAGCGCGCGCTGGCCTTCGCCGAGGAAGCCAAGAGCGCGCTCGCCGTGTTGCCGGCGTCGGTCTATCGGGACGGCCTCGTCGAGCTGTGCCGGGTATCCGTCGACCGGGTCGCATGATGTCCGCCGCGGTTCCGGAGATCGACAAGACCGACGTTCGCCAGATGTTCGACCGGATCGCAGGTCGATACGACAGGGCCAACCGCGTGATGTCGGCCGGTGTCGACCGCTGGTGGCGGCGCAAGGCGATCGGCCGACTGCTGGGCGGGCTGGGTGATGCGCCGTGCGTGCTGGATCTCGGCGCCGGCACGCTCGATGGCGCCATCGAGATCGCGCACAGACTGCCGCAGGCCCGCGTGTTCGGCGCGGACTTCGCCCGCAACATGCTCGCGCAGGGCAAAACCAAACCGGGCGCAAGCCGCGTCGCCGTGCAGGTCGCCGACGGACAGAGCTTGCCCTACCAGACCGCGGTCTTCGACGCCGCCTGGTCGTCGTTCTGTGTGCGCAACATCGGCGATCTCGGCAAGGCGATGGCAGAGCTTCGCCGCGTGGTGCGCCCCGGTGGCCGCATCGCCATCCTGGAGTTCTTCAGGCCGCGCAAGAAGCGGGCGTTCTTCGACGGGTTCTACAACGCGCGGGTCCTGCCGCTGGTGGGCCGCATGGTCACGGGCGACGCGGCGGCGTACCGGTATCTGCCTGAGTCCATCGCGCGCTTTCGCAGCCGGAGCGAGTTCGAGGAGCTCCTACGAGGCGTGGGCTTCGCACAGGTTCGAGGCCGCGACCTCTTTCCGGCCGGCGTCGCGTCGCTGGTGGAGGCGGAATGAAGATCCTCGTGGCTATCACCGGAGCGTCCGGCGCGGTCTACGCCAAGCGACTCCTGGATGTGCTCGGCGAGGCGCAGAAAAGCCTCTCCGATTTGCAGGTCTCGATCTGCTTCTCCGGCAACGGCAAGCAAGTCTGGCAGCACGAGCTGGGTGACGAGAGCCCCGGTGGATTCCGTCAGTACGACAACGGCGACTTCACCTGCTCGTTCGCGTCCGGCTCGGCGGTCTGGCACGCGGTGGTGGCCGTGCCTTGCTCGGTTGGCCGCGTCGGGCGTATCGCCAGCGGCATGGCGGACGACCTCATCAGCAGGGCCGCGGACGTGGCGCTCAAGGAGCGTCGCAAGCTGATCCTCGTCGTGCGCGAGACGCCGCTCTCGCTGATTCACCTCGAAAACCTGCTCACCGTGGCGCGCGCGGGGGCCGTCGTGCTGCCCGCGACGCCGTCGTTTTACACCAAGCCACAGTCGGTGACCGAAGTGGTAGACACCGTGGTGGACCGGATCCTCGATCAGTTGGGGATCGCGCGTGACTTGGCACCACGCTGGGGACAATCCACATGAGCGTTGCAGCGGATCTCGACATCTTCTCCTTGGGTCGGACGGCCCTGGACAAAGCCCGCGCCTTGTTCGACGGTCGGGCCTTCTTCACACCCGCGCGAAGACTGCGCACCGATGGTTCCTGGTCGGGGCCCCTGGAGGCGAGCAGCGCTCTCGCGGACGAAGAGGTCATCGACGCGCGCGGCGGACTCACGTCGGTATGCGCCGCCGGCGTGAACACGGTGCTGGCGAGCCTCGACGGAGCCATCGCCGCGGACGCGGTGGCGAAAGGCCTGCGCACCCTCGTGGGCGTCCCGTTCGCGGCCGGCGAGAGCCGGGACCAGCGTGACCGCCGCCTGGGCGAGCTCTTCGCCTTGCTCGCGCGCCTCCCGGGCGTCGACGGCGTCCTGCCCGTTCCCTTGGGCGAAGCGCAGGGCCTTGATACCCTCGCGTTCTTCGCCGCCTGTCGTGAGCGCTGCGGGAAGCGCCATCTGGTGGTGGATCTCGAGAGCTTCGGACATAAGCTCGGCCAACTCGGTCTGTCGTTCGGTGCCAACGAGCTTCTGGGCCCGATCGTCGGTCAGCGCGCCTTGCGCCTGGGCGAGCACGCCTCCAGCAACGAGATCACCCGAGACGAAGCGACGTCGCTCCTGCGTGCCTCCGGCTTCTTGCCGTGCGAGCGCTTGCCCGATGGCGGGGTGCTGGCGCTGTGATCTTCTCGGAGGTCGCACGGAAGGTCCGCTCGGGTGAGCCGCTCTCTGCGGACGAAGGGGTCGCGCTCTATCGGCATCGCAGCTTGATCGAGCTCGGGGCGTTGGCCAACGAAGCTCGCGAGCGGCTGCACGGCGGTCGCACCTACTTCAACCGTAACCTGCACATCAACCCCACCAACGTCTGCGTAGCCCAGTGCAAGCTGTGCTCCTTCTCCCGCCGGGCCCCTGACGCCGAAGGGGCGTTCGTGCTCAGCGTCGAGGACGCGGTCGCGCGGTTGCAGTCGCGTTTGTACGCCGGTGACACTCCGACCGAGGTGCACCTGGTGGGTGGCCTGCACGAGGGCCTGCCGCTGTCTTACTTCCTCGATCTGCTCGCCGCGCTCAAGGCGACGGCCCCGGGCATCAACCTGAAGGCATTCTCCGCGGTCGAGATCTTCTTCTTCCACCGCATGTACCGCATGAGCGTGGAGGAGATCCTCGGTCGACTGCGGTCGGCCGGTCTCGATTCCCTGCCCGGCGGCGGGGCCGAAATCCTGTCGTCGCGGGTGCGCCAGGCCATCTGCCCGAACAAGTGCAGCGCCGACCAGTGGCTCGACGTCCATCGGACCGCGCACCGGCTGGGCATCAAGTCCAACTGCACGATGATGTTCGGCCATCTCGAAACCATCGACGAGCGGGTAGAGCACCTCCTGCGTCTACGCACGCTGCAGGCCGAGACCGGCGGCTTCCTCGCGTTCATTCCGCTGCCTTTCCACCCCGAGAACAACGCGCTTGGCGATCTGGCTGCACCCACCGCGGCCGAGGTGCTGCGCACCTTCGCGGTGGCGCGTCTGCTTCTAGACAACGTCCCGCACGTCAAAGCCTACTGGGTCAGCCTCGGCCTCGACACCGCGCAGACCGCCCTGTGGTTCGGGGCCGACGATCTCGACGGCACCGTCAGCGAAGAGAAGATCTACCACCTGGCCGGATCGCGAGCGCCGCAGTCGTTGCCACCGTCGGAGCTGGTCCGTCTGATCTCGGCCGCGGGGCGCACCCCCGTCGAGCGGGACACGCTGTATCGGGAGGTCGGCTCGCGCGCCGCAAGGGAGGCGATGTGAGCGCTCGGATTCGTCTCGCCGCGGTCTCCTTCCTCAACACCCGGCCCATCACCTACGGCATCGAGCGCGGCCTGGTGGGCAAGGGCCGGTTCGACCTCAGCTTCGATCTGCCCTCGCGCTGCGCGGCCGCCGTGGCTCGCGGCGACGCGGATCTCGGGCTCATGCCCATCGCCAGCTACGCCGCGGCGGAGAGCGAGCTGCGCATCGTCCCCGGTGTGGCCATCGCCTCTCGCGGTCCGGTGCGGACCGTGCTGCTCATCGGCGACGTGCCGTGGGAGTCGATGGAGACCATCTTCCTCGACGAGGCGTCGCGCACGTCGCAGATGCTGGTTCGCCTGCTGACCCACGAGCGGGGGCTGGCGCCGCGCTTCGAGAGCGTGGGGCACGACCGCATCGTGGACCAGATAGGTGGTCGCAAGGGTGCCCTGGTCATCGGCGATCTCTGCTTTGGCGCGAGCGAGAAGTTCCCTCACGTGTACGATCTCGGCGCCGAGTGGACCAAGCGGCTCGGGCTTCCGTTCCTGAACGCGGCGTGGATCGGCCGGCCCGGCGCCGTCGAGCCGTCCGATGTGGCGCTTCTGCAAGAGAGCCTGGCGCTGGGACTCGCGAATCGTGACGAGATCGCACGCAGCTTCGCGGAGCGCGACCGCGCCGACGCGGAGCTTTACCGTCGCTACTTTCGCCAGAACATTCACTATGGCTTGGGGGCTGCCGAGCTGTGCGGGGCGGCGACTTTTTTCGACCACGCCCACCGGGCCGGGATCCTGAATCGCAGACCCGTGCTCAAGCTGTATGCGGGAAAGGTGCAGCGCAAGGTCGTGTCCGCGGGGCGCTCCGTGGACGCCTTGCTTGCGGACGCAGCGTCGGGTGCGCACCTCGCGCCCGCTGACGGGGTTCGCCTCTATGAAGCGGCCTCGCTGTACGATCTCGGACGAGCGGCCGATGCGCGCCGACGGCAGCTTCATCCGGGCGGCGTCGTCACCTACATCATCGACCGCAACGTCAACTACACCAACGCGTGCACGACCGCCTGCCAGTTCTGTAATTTCTACCGCCCTCCGCACGACAGCCGCGCCGGCACCCTGACCCGAGACGAGCTCGCGCAGAAGCTGCAGGAGACGGTGGACCTCGGTGGCGTGCAGGTCCTGCTCCAGGGGGGCGTGAACCCCGAGCTGGGCATCGCCTACTACGAGGACCTGTTCCGTTGGATGAAGGCGAGCTTTCCCCTGGCCATACACGGCCTGTCCCCCGAGGAGATACGCTTCCTGTCCGAGCGCGAGAGCCTGTCCATCCCGACCGTGCTCGAACGCCTGATCGCCGCGGGCCTGGACTCGCTGCCCGGCGGCGGCGCCGAGATCCTCGACGACGAAGTCCGCAAGCGCATCTCGCCCCGCAAGTGCAACGTGGCCACCTGGCTCGAGGTCATGCGCCAGGCGCACCGCCTGGGTCTGCGCACCACCGCCACCATGGTGTTCGGCTTCGGTGAGACCGCGCAGCAGCTCGTGGGCCACTTGGAAAGAATCCGGGACCTCGAAGACGAGACCTCGGGCTTCACCGCGTTCATCTGCTGGAGCTTCCAGGCCGAGGGCACCAAGCTGCCCTTGCGCGACGACACCAGCGCGACCCGGTACCTGCGTGTGCTCTCGCTCGCGCGCCTCTACCTCGACAACTTCCCTAACCTGCAAGTCTCGTGGGTGACCATGGGGCCCGCCGTCGGTCAGGCCGGCCTGCGTTTCGGCGGCAACGACTTCGGTTCCGCGATGATCGAGGAAAACGTGGTCGCCCAGGCGGGCGCGGTGTTCAAGCTGTCCGCGGCCGACATCGAGCGCGCGATCCGCGCCGCCGGCTTCGAGCCGCGAAGGCGCAACATGCGCTACGAGTGGCTGTAGGGGCCTCCTAGCCGGTTTCGACGGTACGGCTTGCCGCGATCGATATCGTTCAACTTGCGGCAGCCGCGGCCAGCGAACGGGGACGTGCCGCGCTGACCAGGCTTCAGCCCTTGATCCTGGCCTTGCCGAGGCGAATGCACATGTCCGAAAGAGCCGCCATGGTCCTGAGGCGAGCCGTCACCGCGCCGGGAGACATGTCGACCGTCTTCGCCACGAAGCCCTTTTGCGCAAGCTGGACAGCGACACTGCGCAAGCGAGCCGTCACCGCTCCGGGGCTCATGTCAACCACGGCTGACCTCCCGCAGCCGCTGCACGTCAACCAGGTCCTGCGGGCGCCCAGCGGCCAACTTCAGCGAAATGAGGTCCTCTCTCGACACTACGACCACCTGTCCGGCCTCGATCTCGGCGGCTTGTCGACCTTCCCATGCGCCCTGCAAGCTCGGCCCCACCAGCAAGATGTCGAGCATCAGGGGCTGGCCCTGGATGAGCTTGGTCAGACGCTGAATCGTGATCCCGCTGGCGAAGTCCATGGGAAACGATTCCAGCGTGAAACCACACTGCCGCGCAACTTCGCGGAAGCGGTCGAGGTCAGCAGGTAAGACCAAGAGGTCGATGTCCTGGGTCGCGCGCGGCACGCCGTGGATGGCCAGCGCTACCCCGCCACAGAGGGCATACGGGACGCTGTTCGCGTTCAGCGCATCGGTCAGGCTCTTCAGCTCGACGAAGAAGTCCACCGGGACGAGTATAGGCCAAAGCCAGGCGATCGTCGGCTCCGTCGAAGTACGCAACCGCTGCTGCCACGGTTTCCACGTGGTGAAAATTCCCAGTCGTTGAGGGCTTCTCCAAACAGGTTCTTGACGGCACGGCTGCGCTCCGGTACATATCGACCATCCGTTATCGATAAATCTTGGTCGATATGACGCCCGCCGGAGAACACAAGCCATGAGCATCGAGAAACCGTTGGTCCACGCGCCGGTTCCGACGCTGCGTCGGCTGCCCACCTACCACCACTACCTGCAGCGCCTGCGCGACGAGGGCCGTCCCTTCGTTTCGTGCACGCACATCGCGGAGGATCTGAAGCTCTACCCGACGCAAGTGCGCAAGGACCTCGCGGTCACCGGCATCGTGGGCAAGCCCAAGGTGGGATATGCGGTCGAGGAGTTGTTGGAATCGATCGAAGGCTTTCTGAGCTGGAACGACCACCACAGCGCCTTCCTCGTGGGCGTCGGCGGTCTCGGCTCGGCGCTCATCGGGTACCCCGGGTTCGAGCGCTACGGCTTCGACATCGTGGCGGGCTTCGACGTAGACGCCTCCAAGGTGGGGACCACCCTCCACGGCAAGCGCGTGCTCGACGTCGACAAGTTGCCCGGGCTCGCGGCCCGCATGCACGTACACCTCGGCATCATCGCCGTGCCCGCCGGGGCCGCTCAGGTCATCGCCGACCTGATGGTGAAAGGCGGCATCCGCGCGATTTGGAATTTTGCGCCCATCGGCCTCAAGGTCCCCGAGGGCGTCGTGGTTCACAACGAAGATCTGGCCGCGTCGCTGGCCGTGTTTCTCCAGAAGCACGCGCTGGTGGAGGCCGAACAGCAACCGGAAGGAGTACAGCGCCATGTTGCCCGAAGTGCAGCCCGAAGAGGCTAGCTCGTCCACGCTTGCCGGCCGAAGGTTCCAGAAAGTCTGCGACATCCTGGCCAAGCACGAACACCGAGCGTCTCGACTGATCCCGATTTTGCAGGCGGTGCAGGAAGAGTACCGCTACCTGCCCGAAGAGGTGATGACCTACCTGGCCACCTCGCTGCACATCCCGCCGGCCGAGGTCTACGGCGTGGCGACCTTCTACGCGCACTTCGCGCTGGCGCCGAAGGGCAAGTACGTCCTGCGCTTGTGCGACGGCACTGCTTGTCACGTGAAGCGCTCCATCCCGATCCTCGAGGCCCTTCGCAACAAGCTGCGGGTCAGCGAAGCCAAGCCAACCACCGACGACTTGCTGTTCACGGTGGAGACGGTGTCGTGCCTGGGCGCGTGCGGCCTGGCGCCGGTGCTGCTGGTCAACGAACAGGTCCACGGTCAGGTGACGCCCGAAGCGGCTTGCGCCATCGTCGACGAGATCGCAGCGAAGGAGAGCGTGCAATGACCGCCGTCATCACCCAAGAGTCATTGACCAAGGAAGGTCTCGCGTACCAGAGCGCGGCCGGTGCTGCCGAGCGACGCCTGATCATCTGCGCCGGTACGGGCTGCGTCGCCGGCGGAGCGCTGGAGGTGCACGCGGAGTTCCAGCGCGCCATCGCCGAGGTCGGGATCGACGTGGTCACCGAGCTTCGCCCCGAGGAACCGCCGCTGCCCGGCTTCGTGCACCTGTCGCGCAGCGGCTGCCAAGGGTTCTGCCAAATGGGCCCGCTCGTGACCGTGTTGCCCGACGGGATCCTGTACACGCGGGTCAAGAAGGGCGACGTGGCCGAGATCGTCGAGTCCACGCTCAAGCACGGCAAGCCCGTCGAGCGACTGCTCTATGTGGACAAGTCGGCCAAGCGCTCGTGCCGTGGCATCGCCGAGATTCCGTTCTACCAAGCGCAACATCGCTTCGTGCTCAAGGAGTGCGGGGTCATCGATCCCGACAGCTTGCCCGAGTACCTGGCCAAGGAAGGCTACCAGGCCGCCTGCCTCGCCTATACGCGCATGAGCGCGCAACAGGTCTGCGCAGAGATCGAGAAGGCCGGCCTGCGTGGTCGCGGCGGCGGCGGCTTCCCGACGGGCCGCAAATGGGAGGCTGCGCGCGTGCAGAGCGCCGGCACCAAGTACGTCATCTGCAACGGCGACGAGGGTGACCCCGGCGCCTTCATGGACCGCAGCGTGATGGAGGGCAATCCCCACAGCGTGATCGAAGGCATGATGATCGCCGCGCGCGCGATCGGCGCCAGCGAGGGCTTCATCTACGTGCGTGCCGAGTACCCCCTGGCCGTGCGCCGCGTGCGCAAGGCCGTGGAGGACGCCAAGCGCGCCGGGCTTCTCGGTCAGAACCTGTTCGGCACGAGCTACAGCTTCGACGTCACCGTGATGGAGGGCGCGGGCGCCTTCGTGTGCGGAGAAGAAACCGCGCTCATCGCGTCCATCGAGGGCAAGCGCGGGATGCCCGCACCGAAGCCCCCGTTTCCGGCGCAGTCAGGCCTGTGGGGCAAGCCCACCGTGATTAACAACGTGGAGACGCTGGCCTCGGTACCGCGCATCCTGAACATGGGCGCCGACGCGTTCCGGGCCATGGGCTCGCGCACCTCGCCGGGCACCAAGACCTTCGCGCTGACCGGCCACGTGGTGAACACCGGGCTCATCGAGGTCGCGTTCGGCGCCACCTTGCGCGACATCGTGTTCGGTGTCGGCGGCGGCGTGACCAGCGACGACGGCTCGGCCAAGTCCGAGATGAAGGCCGTGCAGATCGGCGGCCCGTCGGGGGGGTGCCTCACCAAGGACCACCTGGACCTGCCGCTCGACTTCGATTCCTTGCGCGGCATCGGCGCCATGGTGGGCTCGGGCGGGCTCGTGGTGATGAACCGCGACACCTGCATGGTCTCGATGGCCCGGTTCTTCATGCAGTTCACGCAGAACGAGTCCTGCGGCAAGTGCGTGCTGTGTCGGGAAGGCACCAAGCAGATGCTGGCGCTGCTCGACGACATCATCGAGGGCCGCGCCACGCTGGACACCTTGGACTTGCTGGAAAAGCTCGCGCGTACCGTGCAGAAGGGCTCGCTGTGCGGCCTCGGCAAGACGGCGCCGAACCCCGTGCTGTCCATGACCCGCCTGTTCCGTGACGAGTACCTGGCCCACGTGGTCGAGAAGCGCTGCCCGGCCGGACGCTGCAAGGCGCTGCTCAAGCCGCACGTGATCCCGGCCAAGTGCAAGGGCTGCGGGGTCTGCATCAAGGCGTGTCCCATGGGCGCCATCCGCGGCGAGAAACGCCAGGTCCACGTGATTGACGAAACCCTGTGCACCAAGTGCGGTGCGTGTGCCAAGGCCTGCCGCCTGGGCGCGATTGAAGGAGTTGTCTAATGTCCGCCGAAGCTGTCGTCGAGATCAACGGTCGCAAGGTCCCCATCGAGGGCGAGCGCAACGTCCTGGAAGTGATCCGCAAGGCCAACATCGACCTGCCGACCTTCTGCTACCACTCGCAGCTCTCCGCCTACGGCGCGTGTCGGCTTTGTCTGGTGGACATCGAAGGCAAGGGCATCGTCTCGTCGTGCTCGCTGGCGCCCGAGCCGGGCGCCAAGATCCGCACGCACACCGCCGAGCTGCGCGAGATGCGGCGGATGACGCTCGAGCTGCTGCTGGCCAACCACGAGATGAACTGCCCCACTTGCCCGAAGAGCGCGGACTGCCAGCTGCAGGAGCTGGCGCGGCGTCTCGGCGTGAACACCGTCCGCTTCAAGCGCACCCACGCGCCGAAGCCCGTGGACACCTCGTCGCCGTTCCTGCTGCGCGATCCGGGCAAGTGCGTGCTGTGCGGAGACTGCGTCCGCATGTGCAAGGAAGTGCAGGGCATCGGCGCCATCGACTTCGCCTTCCGGGGCGCCGCGGTGTCGGTGGTGCCTGCGTTTGGCAAGGACCTGGACCAGGTGGAGTGCGTGGGCTGCGGCCAGTGCGCCACCGTGTGCCCAACGGGAGCGCTGACCGTGAAGTCGGACGTGGCCAAGGTCTACGCGGCGCTCGCCGACAAGGATGTCGAAGTGGTGGCACAGATCGCACCCGCGGTTCGTGTGGCCTTGGGCGAGTCGTACGGCCTGCCCTCGGGCACCGTGGCCACCGGCCAGATCGTCGCGGCCCTCAAGGCCCTGGGCTTTGCGCGCGTGTACGACACCGCGTACTCCGCGGACCTGACCGTGCTGGAAGAGACCCACGAATTCTTGGGGCGCAAGACCAAGAACGAGAAGCTGCCGCACCTGACCTCGTGTTGTCCGGCCTGGGTGCGCTTCGTCGAGCAGTACTACCCCAAGTGGATCAAGCACCTGTCGTCGTGCAAGTCGCCCCAGCAGATGCTGGGCTCGGTGATCAAGGCCGAGGGCTCGCAAGCCGGCAAGCGCGTGGTCGTGGTCAGCGTCATGCCTTGCACCGCCAAGAAGGGCGAGGCCGGCCTCGACAAATTCAAGAGCGGCGACGGCCAGGACGTGGACGTGGTCCTCACCACGCAAGAGCTCGTGCGCATGATCGACGAGTCGGGCCTGCGCTTCGACCAACTCGAACCCGAGTCCCTCGACAGTCCCTTCGGCCTTAAGACCGGCGCTGGGCTTCTGTTCGGCGCCTCGGGTGGGGTCAGCGAGGCGGTGCTGCGCCAGGCCGCCGAGGAGCTGGGCGCCGCCCGCGACGGCTTGGCCGCGTTTCAGAGCGTGCGCGGGGACCAGAGCGTGCGCGAGGTCGAGATCTCCGTCGGTGGCCACCCGTTCAAGCTCGCCGTGGTGAGCGGCCTCTCCAACGCGAAGACGCTGCTCTCTCGCGTCGAGTCGGGCGCGGCCGAATACGACCTCATCGAGGTCATGGCTTGCCCGGGCGGCTGCGTGAACGGCGCGGGCAACCCGGTTCGCAAGCACGAGGGCACCGTGGCCGCGCGGGCCAAGGGCCTTTTCCACGCGGACAAGATGCTGGACCTGCACCGGTCGAGCGAGAACCACGAGGTCAAGACCTACTACGAGCGCGTCCTCGGCGAGGTGGGTGGCAAGAAGGCGCACGCGCTGCTCCACACGACCTACCAGAGCCGCGCCCGCATCGACGGCGCCGCGCTCAAGCTGGTGCAAGGCACGCAGCCTGCCGCGCTGGCCGTGACCGTGTGCGTGGGCACGAGCTGTCACGTTCGTGGCGCGCAGACCCTGCTGCGCAAGCTGATCGCGCAGGTCGAAGCCGCCGGCATCGCCGACGCGGTGGATGTGCAGGCCAGCTTCTGCCACGAGGCCTGCGACAAGGGGCCGACCGTGGTGGTCGGCGACGTCACCCTGCACAAGACCACCTCGGACCAGGCCTTCGCGGCGATCGTGGCGGCACTGCAGAGCAAGCCCGCATCCGCCGATCCAACAGCACAGGCACTTCATGGCTAGCGACATCGTCTTCACCCGCAAGGCCCGTTGCCGCGACTGCCATCGCTGCCTGCGGGCCTGCCCGGTGAAGGCGATCCGCGTGCACGACGGTCAGGCGCAGGTGGTGGCCGATCGGTGCATCGCCTGCGGCACCTGCATCCGCGAGTGTCCGCAGAAGGCCAAGGCGTACCGCAACGACGTCGCCGAAGCCGTGCGCATGCTCGCCGAGAAGCGTCGGGTCGTCGCCAGTGTGGCGCCCTCGTACGCGGGCATCTTCGAGCCGTGGGAACGCAAGCGCTTGCCTTCGGCGCTTCGCCGCCTGGGCTTCGCCTACGTGGCGGAGACCGCGGTGGCCGCCGCCGAGGTGGCCAAGGCCGGCGCCGAGTACCTGCGGAGCCATCCTGGCCAGTCCCACGTCTGGGCGTCCTGCCCGGCGGTGATCGGATACGTGCAACACTACCGAACCGAGGACGCGCCGTTGCTGTCGCCGGTGGCCACCCCCATGATCGCGCACGCGCGCTGGCTGCGACAGCGCCTGGGCGACGACATCCGCGTGGTGTTCATCGGTCCCTGCGTGGCCAAGAAGGCCGAGGCCGAGCGCCCCGAGTATGAGGGGACCGTCGACCTCGTCCTCACCTTCGAGGAGCTTGGCGAGTGGCTGGCCCAGGAGTCGATCAAGCTGGGCGGCTGCGAGGAGAGTCACTTCGACGAGGCCGCGGGCGATGCGCGCCTTTACCCCTTGCCCGACGGCGCGCTGAAGACCGCCGGACTGCTCACCTCGGGCCTCGGCGCTTGCGCGTTCTCCGCGTCGGGTTTCGAGGCGGTCGAGCACGCGCTCGATTTGGTGGGACAGCCGGGCTCTTCGCTCGTGCTCGAGCCGCTGTTCTGCGCCGGTGGCTGCGTGAACGGTCCGGCCGCCGGCAGCGCGCGCAACGTGTACACCCGGCGCTTCGCGGTCGAGGAATACACGACCGGCCCAATGCCGTCCCCGCCCCCGGCCCCGCCGTCCAACGACAACGGCTGCTTTCGCGATGCCACGCTGCCGGTCGCCGCTGCCGCCCTGGACAGCGTCAGCGAGGCGGCCATCGCCGAGGTGCTGGCCGCCACGGGCAAGGCCGCGCGCGAGGACCAGCTGGACTGCGGTGCCTGCGGCTACGCGAGCTGCCGCGAGAAGGCCATCGCCGTGGTCCGCGGCATGGCCGAGCCGGACATGTGCATCCCGCACATGCGCCGCTTGGCCGAGATCCGCACCGACAGCATCCTCGAAGCCAGCCCCAACGGCATCGTGATCCTGGACGGCCGCTTCCACATCATCAGCATGAATCCGGCCTTCCGCCGCTACTTCCGCTCGGGCGAGGCGATGCTGGGCAAGCACATCTCCGAGCTGATGGATCCCGAGCCATTTCTGCGCTTGGCCGCGTCCGAGCAGCCCCACGTGGAGCTGACCGTGCAGCACCAGCGCTACGATCGTGTCTGCCACGAGATCCTGTATCGCCTGGGCGAGATCCAGCAGTACGTCGGCTTCTTCGTGGATATCACCGCCAGCAAGTCCGATCAGGAGAAGCTGGAGAAGCTGCGCGCGCAGACCATCGTGCAGGCGCAAGAGCTGCTCGACCACCAAGTGGCCATCGCCCAGCAACTGGCGCAGTTCCTGGGCGAGAGCACGGCCAAGGGCGAGGTTCTGGTCGAGAACCTGGTCAGGCTGGCCGAGAAGCCGCAAACGCCCGGCAACGACCCGGTGAAGAAGTGGCGATGGAATACCTCCACGTCGAAGTAAACCAGAGCCTGCTGTCCAAACGCGCCGGCAAGCCATCGGGCGACGTGGTGCGGGTGGTGCGCAGTCCGGGGTGGACCACCATCCTTTGTTGCGACGGCATGGGCTCAGGCATCCGGGCCAACGTGGCGGCGACCCTGCACGCCTCACGCTTGCTCGAGCTGGAGAAGCAGGGCCTATCGCTGCGAGACGCCTTCGCCCGCGTGGTGGGCACCATCCACGAGGATCGCGGCAAGACCCCCATGTACGCCGCCATGGCTGTGGCGCGCATCCTGCATTCCGGCGAGGCGACCGTGCTGACCTACGACATGCCGGCGCCCATCTTCGTGGGCGCCTTGCACGCCAGCCTTCTGCCCCAGCGACTGTTTCACGCCGACGCGGCGCTGCTGGGCGAAAGCCACTGTCACCTGAATGCCGGTGAAGGCATCTGTCTCATGAGCGACGGCATCACCCAGGCCGGCCTCGGCACGCAGTTCCGCGATGGCTGGGGCGCCGAGCAGGCCGCGCGCTTCCTGGACACGCTGCTTTCCCACAAGACGCCCATCGATCGGATCCCCGAGCAGCTGACCCATCGGGCACGCCAGATCTGGGGTGAGCGTCTCGGTGACGACTGCACCACGGTCTTTGCCGAGTGCCGCCCCGGCAAACAGCTGTCGATCCTCACCGGCCCGCCCTACCGGCCGACCGCGGATCGCGAATTCGTCACGCGCTTTCTGGCCACGCCCGGCTGGAAGGCCGTGTGTGGCGCCACCACCGCGAAGATCGTCGCGCGCCACCTGGGTAAAGAGCTGGGCATGGACGAGAGCGACCCCATGATCGCGCCGCCCAGCTACCGCATCGAGGGCATCGACCTCGTCACCGAGGGCGCCGTAACCCTGACCCAGGTCTACAACATCCTGGAAGAGGATCCCTCCCGCTACGAAGAATGGAGTGGCGTCACCGAGCTGTGCGACCTTCTGCGCGCCGCCGACCGCATCCACTTCTTCGTCGGCACCGCCAGCAACCCCGGCAACGCGAGCATCGCCTTCCAACAGAAGGGAATCCTGCCCCGGACCCGCACGGTGCCGCTGATTCGCGAGAGACTGACCAAGGCGGGGAAGCTCGTGGTCGTCGATATGGCGTGAGCACGGGCGGAGGGCCGCCGAGGCTGGATGCCCGGCAGGCTCGCTGTATTTGCCTATTGTCTTATCAAGCAGGCGCGAAGGCCGAGTCCGTCGCGAACCCCACGAAATCACGAACGCGTCCACACCCGCAGGCCTCGTTTGTCGCAGGAATATTGGTGTATCCTCCGGCAGGCTAATTGAGCGTTAGGCAGGAAGCCCTGAACCCGGAGAACACCCAATGCAGATCCCGCTCATATGCCCCACCTGTCTGAAAGACGAAGGCCGAGGCGTAGTCTATGCACCTGCCCAGGTCAACGAAGCCGGATTGTTCCAGGCAAATTGCGAGCACGGCCATACCATCAAAGCTGTCTCCGAGAGACCGAATCACGAATGGCTTATCACCGCCGCCGCATACGCGATCGGCGACGGATACCATCGCGAGGCCGTCTTGAACTTCGCGGCGGCTCTCGAATCCGCCTTCGACTTCTACGTTGAGGCATCTCTCCTGCAGGCGAATCTCGAAATGGAAGCGGTCCGTGAACTTCTCAGGCAGAATCGTCAAGACCAGCGCCGAGCCGGGATGGTCTCTGTGTGCTACCTCCGCGATACTGGCAAGCAGTTTCCGTACCTGCAGAGGAAGTGGATCGAATTCCGCAACGACATCGTCCACAACGGACGTTGGCCGACACGAGAGACCGGCCTCGAGTATGCTGCATACATCTGCGAGTCCGTGCTTGGCCTCTATGAAGCGCTCGGGCCCGCAGTTGAGGCGCCACAGCACTACAGGCTCGGAGAGCGAGTCATGAACGCGGGTGGCGAGACGATCTTGGATTCCTCGCTGATGTTCTTGCACTGCTTCGAGAAGTTCAGGAGGGTAGACGAAGCTCTGCAGTACTTCCAAAAACACGGTCCCCATCGCACCATCACGGGGCCGAGGCTTGTCAAATGACCGTCACGCTTCTGCCTAACCAATAGGCGTTTGAGCCGCCGCCGGTGTCCGGTGCTGGAGTCTTGATGGGCGACACTCGCGCCTCTGGCAGCAACCACCGCGCACCAATCACCGTACTGGCCCGGTCGAACACGGGCCTACCAGGCGCCATGGGCATCTTCCGGTTTCGAACCGTACTTGAAGGTGGCCTTCCTTATGGCGGTGTTGGCAGGCAGTTCGGGGAACGGCAGAGGTCCGCCGCTGTGTTGGTCGGGCATCGGCTTCCCGACGAATTTCACGTGTCCCCACCCCGTTAGAGCGGTCTCTTCACCGACCCGGTGGTAGGCCAGAGTCTCACTGCCCCGCCACGACGAACGAACCCACATTTCGTCCTCCGACTCCGAAGCAAAGACCTCCAAGACAACCTCCGGCACCCCGCGATCCGTGGATGCGTACATGGGGAAGTATCGAAGGGGGGCTGTCCCCATCGCAACGGAGAATCCTAGCAGCCCGTGGAAAATGTCGTGACGGCAGTCGGACGCGCATGGGCGCGTCC
>CAZYFU010000133.1:0-17433 GCA_964647025.1 uncultured Myxococcales bacterium
CCGTGGCTCGTTCAGGCAGCCGCATGATCGCGGCCACATTTTCCACGGGCTGCTAAAGCCCAACGGCAGTTCTGTCGCTGAATCGGCAGGGGCTTTCGATGAAGACAAGTCTACGCGCCAAGCTCGTTCGCAGCATGATCGCCACCCTGGTCGTCGTGTCGACTGCTACGTTGTTGGTCGTGGCCGGGATGAACTACCGTGCTTCGAAGGGTACGCTCAAGACCATCGAAGGCAACCTGACGGCGAGCATCGAGAACAAGGGGAACGGCCTCGTCACCAACCAGGCGCTGGGACTTCGCGACTTGGTCATGGATAACGCCTTCGGTGACGTCGCCCGCTTGCTCGAGCGAACCATCGAGAAGGACGAGCAATTGGTCTACGGGCTCTTCGTGGACGAGGACGGCAAGTCGTGGGGATTCGCTACGCGTCAGGGACTGTCGAAGGACCCGGACGAGTGGAAGCGACTGGCCCACGAGGACAAAGACCTCAAGGGCGGCACCAAGGGCGGCGTACAGATGCGCTACCGCAGCGTCCTCGGCCAAAGTGTCTTCGAGTTCTCCATGCGCGTGGTCGACGACAAAGGGGCACCGCTCGGCAAGTTGTTCTACGCCATCTCGGACGGTCCCTTGCAGCGCGCACTCGCCGAGGCTCGGGCAGACTCCCACCGCAGCCTGCTCGTAACCGTCGCGCTTCTCTTGGCGCTCGGCACGGTGACCATCGTCATGGGTGCCATCCGCAGCAAACAGTCCGCGGTGCGCATCACCCAGCCCGTCACCGACCTTACCGAGGCGGTCAATAGGCTCGCCTCTGGCAAGCGTGACATCAGCGTTCAGATCACGAGCGGCGATGAGCTCGAGATGTTGGGCGGCGCATTCAACAAGATGGTCGCGGAGCTGAAGGATTCTTACGAGCGGCTCGAGCACATGAACCGCACCTTGGAGATCAAGGTGCAGGAACGCACGCACGAGCTCGCCGAGCGCAATCGCGACATGCGACTCGTGATGGACAACGTGAACCAGGGCTTCCTGACCGTGTCGATCACGGGCAAGCTGGCGCAGGAGCGCTCCGCCATCGTCGACAGATGGTTTGGCTCGTACGAGGGTGATACGCAGTTCTCCGACTACATCGCCAAGTCAGACCCGCTCTATGCGGTCAGCTTCAAGATGGGCTACGAGGCTCTGATCGAGGACATCTTGCCCCGGGAGCTGTGCATCGAGCAGTTGCCCGCTCGGCTTCGCCACGATGGCCGCGAGTATCGTTGCTCGTACTTCGCCATTCTCAAAGACGAGCAGCTGAGCGGACTTCTGATCGTCATCAACGACGTCACCTCCGAGCTCCTGCACGCACGTCAAGAAGCCGAACGCAAAGAGATCCTCGCCATGTTCGAGGCGCTCACCAAGGATCGCAGCGGCTTCCTCAACTTCATGGACGAGGCCAACGAGATCTTCAAGCAGGTGCGCCAGGGCGACCTAGCCATCCAGAAGCGCGGCTTGCATACCTTGAAGGGCAACGCGGGCCTGGTGGGATTCGGCATCGTCGCAAATCTGTGTCACCAGGCAGAAGACGAGCTTGCGGAAAGCTCCACGCCGCTGACGGCCGAGTCGCTCGCACCACTGGAAGGGCGTTGGCGAACGCTCAGCGAGGCGCTCAAGACCTTCCTCGGCGACAAGGGGCGCGATGTGCTCGAGCTCAGCATGCGGGAGATCGAGGTCTTGGAGCAGGAGATCAAGGCCGGCGCGCCCACCACGCACGTGCTCGATCGTCTGGCGTCGTGGTGGCTGGAACCGGCAGAGCTGCCGCTGGGCCGGCTCGGTCGCTACGCCACCGCGCTGACGAGCAGACTCGGCAAGGGCGATTTGGAGTTGCAGATCCAATCGCACGGGGTCCGGCTGGCCCCCAAGGCCTGGTCGGGCTTCTGGACCGACTTGGTGCACGTCGTGCGCAACGCCGTGGACCATGGCCTCGAGAGCTCGGCGGAGCGCGAGGCAGCCGGGAAGGGAGCGCGACCCAAGATACGTCTGTCGAGTGCCGTCGTGGGGCGCAAGCTCGTGGTCGAGGTCGAGGACTTTGGCCGCGGCATCGATTGGGACGCCGTGCGGGCGGCTGCCGTCAAGCATGGGTTGCCCAGCTCGACCGAAGAGGAGCTGGTCGCTGCCATGTTCCACTCCGGCGTCAGCACCGCAGCCGAGATCACTACCATTTCGGGCCGTGGGGTGGGGCTGTCGGCGGTTCGTCAACAAGTCGAGGATCTGGGCGGTCAGATTGCCGTCGTCACCAAGCCCAACCAGGGAACCTGTTTCCGCTTCAGCTTCACCTTGCCCGACGTCGGGCCCCGGTTCGGCGTGGATGCGAGGGGCGAGTTTCCGATTGGAGGCGCTGCTGCCTGAGCGCGTCCTCGTCCACCCGTCTGCCCCGACCCATCCGGGGTCGGTCATCGTATCGACGATGCGGGGCGTGAGCGTGTGGGCGAGCGATATCGCTGCGTGACCGTGGCCGCCCGGCGGGGGACGGTCGATACCGCCGAGAGCTCGGTCTTTGCATTCGCTTAGAAGAGAAGCACTTCTCCGGCGTTCTCGTTCTCGACGTTCTTGTCGCCGCCGATCTCCACGTGCATCGCTGCCTGGACGGCGGGGACGCGATCCTCGGCATCCAGATCCTTGCACATCGCGGTCTCGGTCTCCTGCGCGATGGCGTCCATCCGCATGAGTGCCTGCGAGATGACGTCTTGGAACTGCAAGTGCGACAGCGCGCTCTGTGAAGCCTTCACGATGGCTCCCAAGGTCACGTCGCTGGCTGCCAGTGCGGCTTCCACGCTGCGCTTCTGCTCGCCCGACCTCGTCGCAAGGCCCCGAATGTCCATCGCGAGCGAGCTCGAGAATTCCTGCGAGTGCTCGAGCATCCCGGTCATTCCCTTGTCGAGCTCGGGCAGGAGCGCACCCAGCGTTCGCGCCAGCATCTTCACGTTCTCGCTGGTACCGGCGATGGCGCGGCTCAGCTCCTTCATCTCGACGGCGATCACCGCGAAGCCCTGCGAGTTTCCGTCGGTACTGCGGGCGGCCTCGATGCGGGCGTTGATCGACAGCATTTGCGAGTCGACGGTGAGCTTCTGAATCTGCTGCGCGGCCTGCTCTATCTGCGCGGTACAACCCGCGGACTGGTCCGCGATGGTCTTCAGCTCGGTGACCCGCTGCTCGAGGCCGTTCACGTAGCGTTCCACGGCGACGAGCTGGTTTTCTGCCGAGTTTACGCCTGCTTCACCGGTGCCTCTGGACACCGTCGACAGTCGCGACTTCAGGTCGGCGATTTGCGTGGTCGCCGAGGTGTAGATGGTGTTGACGTCTTGAGCGGCGGCCATCACCTCGCGCTGGGTCATGCGGTCCACTTCCCGAATTCGTTCGCGCAGAAACGCGCGCAGGGAGGCAATCCGGCCAAGCGCCTTGTCCACCATCACGCGCACGCCTGACGCCAGGAGCTCGCCCACCGTGTGTCTCCTACGCCGGGACGAGCTTCTTCACTGCCGCGACCAGAAGATCAGCCTTGAAGGGCTTGATGATCCAGCCCTTGGCCCCCGCTTTCTTCGCTCGCTCGATGATGGCCGGTTGGCCCTCGGAGGTCAGCATCACGACCTGCAAGGTTGCCAGCTTCGCGTCGGCCCTCATCTTTTCGAGCATCTCGAGCCCGTTCATGTGCGGCATGTTCACATCGGAGATCACCAATGACACGCCGGACGAGGCGGCCTTGGCCAGTCCGTCCTGCCCGTCGACGGCCTCGACCACGCCAAACCCGGCCTGGGTGAGCGCCATTGAAACCTGCTGACGTACGCTGGGGGAGTCGTCGACCACCAGGACTTTCTTCATTACTTGATCCTCGCCTGATCACCCCAAGCTTCGGCAGACCGACGGTGTTCTTGAGCAGGACCGTCGCGAGTATCTGGTGCGAAAAGCTCTCTCATCCGAGCGCGAACGCGCCGTAGCCAACCACCCGATCGCGGGGCCCCGCGGTGTCGCCCGAGTTGCGCAGGTCGAGGGTGGTGCACTCCATGCCGTTGCTTCGGGCGACTGATAGCAGCGCATTGACCGCGGTAGCGCCACAGGCCTGCTCGAAGTCGAGCTGGCCCGCGGAGAGCTTCTCCAGCGCGCCAGCGGTCGCGGCATCGATGCTCTTTGCGGTCGCGTAGTCATGGTAGTGGCTGAGATCCGAGCTCACCACCAGGGCGGTCTCCTGCCCCCCCCACAGCAGGTCGATCACCTTCGCCAGGGCTTGCCAGTCGTCGTCGCCAGACAGGACCGGCACGATGCGCGCGTGGGGACACACCTGCTTGAGGAACGGTAGCTGGACTTCGAGGCTGTGCTCGTTCTGATGCGCGTTCTCGAACTCCCGCGCCAGGTGTGCGTTGGTGATCTGGGCGATGGCGTCCCGATCCAAGTGCATCGGGCCGAGCGGCGTTTCGAAGACCGACGCGCCGCTGGTGGCGACCCCGGGGAACGCAACTCGGTGCGAAGGCCCCACCAGGATCACGCGCTCGACGTCGTTTCCTCGGGATGCCAAAGCGGCGTACGCGCTGCCGGCGATGGGGCCCGAGTAGATGTAGCCGGCGTGTGGGGCGAGGATCGCCTTGGGAGGGCTCCTCGGCACGGTCGGGCTCGCTCCTGCGACGAACGACCGCACGTTGGCTGCAAGCTCTTGAGGCTTGTCCGAATAGAACATGCCGGCAACGGCTGGGGCGCGGGTGCGCATGCCCGTACTTTAGCGCCAAAGCTGCGCGGATGCGTGGATTCCCCAGCACCCGGGCGTACAATACGCACACGTAGACGCACCTATGGAAAGCGGTAACGAGGCCACGGGGAGGTTCTTCCGGCGCGATGATGATGTCGCCGTCTGCGAGGTCTGCCCACGGGCTTGCCGGTTGCACGAAGGGCAGCGCGGGGTCTGCTTCGTTCGTGCGTGTCGCGACGGTAACGTGGTCCTGACCAGCTACGCCAGGTCGACCGGCTTCTGTATCGATCCCATCGAGAAAAAGCCTCTGTTCCACTTCCTGCCGGGCACGCCGGTGTTGTCGTTCGGCACGGCGGGCTGCAACCTGACCTGCAAGTTCTGTCAGAACTGGGAGACCAGTCGGGCGCGCAGCGTGGAGCGCGGAAGCAACATCGCCTCGCCGGGCGCCATCGCCCAAGCCGCCCTACGGAATGGCTGTCGCAGCGTCGCCATGACCTACAACGACCCGGTGGTGTTTTTCGAGTATGCCGTGGACACCGCGAAGGCGTGCCATCGCTTGGGCGTCCGCACCGTGGCGGTCACCGCCGGCTACATGATGCCGGCCGCGCGTGAAGAGATGTACCGACACTTCGACGCGGCCAACGTCGACCTCAAGGCGTTCTCGGAGCGCTTCTACCGCGACATGTGCGGCGCCAGCCTCGCGCAGGTGCTCGAGACGCTGGTATATCTGCGGGCGAACACGAAAGTATGGTTGGAGATCACGACGCTGCTCATCCCCGGCGAGAACGACAGCGACGGTGAGCTCGACCAGATGACGCGTTGGTTGTGCTCCAACCTCGGCGCCGACGTTCCGCTGCATTTGTCGGCGTTCCATCCCGACTTCCGCCTGCTCGACCGGCCCGCGACGCCGCTCGCCACGCTGGTCCGTGCGCGCAGCATCGCACTCGGCAACGGCCTCAAGCACGTCTATCTCGGCAACGTCCATGATGCCGACGGCGCTGCAACGTATTGCACAGGCTGCGGTGCCCGGCTGGTCGAGCGCGCTGGGTACGACATCCGCTCGTGGGCGCTCTCCCCGCAAGGAAACTGCAGGGCCTGCGGAGCAGCGTGCGTCGGCGTGTTCGATGGCGAGCCGGGCAATTGGGGCAACCGCAGATTGCCCATCACTATCGGCTAGACGTTGTACCGTTCGGGCGCGCGGGTGTGGATGGGATGGAATTCCGGCGCACCTCGCAGTACGCTGCGCCGTCGTGCACCGATGGACCATTTCGATGACGTTACTTCTCGCCTCCGCGCTGACCGCGCCCGGCGTCGTTCTTGCCCAGGCCGAGGAGGCACCTGGCGGACCGAGAGCGAGGGACGTGGCTCCTGCCGTCCCATCGGTCCCAGCCCCTGAGGCCGAGAAGCTCCTGGCAGAGCCTGCCCCGACGGTCCCTGCCCCGACGGTGCCACCTCCTGCGGTAGCGCCGCCGCCAGCGGCCGCCGCCAAGGTGGCCGCCCCTGGCTTGGTGCTCATCGCGCACGTCGGCTTCAACCTGCCCATCGATTCCATGGCCGAAAGCTACTCGGCTGGTGCGCGTCTGGGCGTGCTCGCAGGGTGGCACCTGCGTCCCCGGTTCTCGCTCAACGGTGAAGCCACCTTCGACTTGATGGATGCCGACGCGGACTCGAGCTTCGCGCACCCGCACGAGTACTTCCTCGACCTGTGCGTAAGTCCGCTCCTTCACCTGCGATCTGGGGCCATCGTCCTCGGCCCCAAGCTGGGGTGGTTCATCAACCGCAGGTGGGGATCGTGGGACACGTTCCCTTCAGGCGCCAAGTACGTTCCCAACTTGGCTGCGCACCAGGCCCAGGGAATCACCGTCGGGCTCAACCTGGGCGCCTTCGCCGCCCTGGGCAAGCTGAACCTCGGCATGATGGGGACCGTAGCAGTCCGCCAGATGGTCACCACGAGCTGTGACGACTACGCCTGCGGTCCCTTCATCGACCCCATCATGCTCGGACTCTCCGTCGCCGCGCTTCTCTAGGGTCACAGGCTCTCCAGGAAGGCGACCAGATCGTCCTTCTCCTGATCGCCGAGCTTGGTCCCGAACTCGTGGCCGGTGTTGCGGTTGCCGGGCAGGCGGGTGTCGAAGGTGAAGCGGCCCTGCCCTGTCCCCAGCTCGAACGTCACGGGACGTCGCTCGGTCGGCTCCAGCAGCGCTCGCAGCGTCGGCACGGAGCCATTGTGCAGGTAGGGCGCTGACGCCGCCAACGTGGTCAATGGCGCGGTTCGCACCCAGGGCCCGGCGATCTGCACGGTCTGGGCGGTGCCCTTGCGGACGACGGACGAGATGCGGGTGATCGCCATGCGCACGTTCTTGTCGGCGAGGGCGCGTCGGTCGACTTCGTAACCGAACAGCGCATCCGTGCCGATCCCGCCGGCAGCCATGTCGTCGCGCTCGTCGCCTTGCGCGCGGCCGTCGCCGTCCCCATCGAAGGGCAGGATGCTGCAGTTGGTGAACGGGATGGGCGTCGCCAGCACGGGATGGCTATCGTGGCAACGGGCACAGGTGCTGCGCACCTCGGCCTCACCAGCCGACAGCCGATCGATACCGAACTCGTCGAAGATGGAATTGAGGCCGGCGGGGCCGTCGCCCGTGCGCAGGCCGAGCATGGCCACGATCCCCATGGGCTCGTGGACGGCGTGACAGTCGGTGCAGCGAGGGATCTCCAGCCCCGCCTTGGGTATCGGCTTGGCGGTCGCGAGCGTGGTCGCCGAGTGGCACGATACGCAGCGCACGGGGAGCCTGGCCGAGAGCGGTCGGGTCTCGTCAATGGGCGCGAGCAGCGGCGGCTGCAGGTTGCTCCCGGCGTATGCCGGCGGGACGTCGACCAGAATCTGCTGGTTGACCACCTCGCCCACGATCCGGTTGAAGAAGATCTCGCGACCGCGGGCCTGCGCCTCCGCGTCGTGCTTGGGGCGAGCGATCGTCGACAGCTCGGTTTCGTAGATGAGCTTGCGAATCTGCGTGGCCTCGAAAGCGAGGCGCATCCCGCGGACCAGGTCGGCAGGCGCCTGACCGTCGGTCCGCAAGACGCGCGCGTACATGATGCCGGGAAACGCGTCGGCCTGGAGCCCGATGGCGCCAATCGAGCGGGTGTCGAGGACGATGGCACGGTTGATGAGGTCCTGGTCTCCCTCGAGGCCGGGTGGAAAATCGATGTCGAGGTCGGCCAGGGCTTGCCCGCGCGTTTGACCCGTTCGCTCGGCATAGCGGCCAAGCCAGTCGACCCCGCGCGTGGCGTACGTGGCGGCCCAGTTGATGACGGACAGCGAGCGCACCACCAGCGAGCTCGGCGTGCTCTTCGGGTTGAACACGCCCTCGGCACCGGTACGCATGGTGGCCACGTCGGCCCAGCGGCGTGAGTGCAAGCCGGGGGCGGTCATGTCCAAGCCGAATTCGTTGGTCAGGTCCTGGCGGCCGGGGCCCGCCGAAAGAAGAGTCGCTTGGACCTGTTTCGCGTCGGGCAGCTTGAGGGCACGGCGGTACTCGGCCACACTGACGAGTCCGTCGCGGTTGCCGTCGAGGACGACCGTGTCCGGCAGACGCATGCGACGTCTCACCTCGGACTCGCAGTCGGCGCGACCGTCGCCGTCGAGATCGAGCATGTGTCTCGGGTCGAACAGCGACGACGTGGCGAGCATCATTCCGTAGTCGAGGCGGGTCGACGGCAACCCCAGCACGGTCTTACCATCGACCGGGTTACGCCCCGAATGGCACAGCCAGCACGTCATCCCGATCTCCCCGGTGGGCTTGCCAGTTTCGGGGTCGAGAGCGTCTCGCAGCCCGGAGAACCCGGTGCCGGCGGACGTGTAGCCGAGCGTGCCCGGCCGCTCGTCGGGGTCGACGGCCAGGCCAAAGACCTCGGGGTTGTCGAGGATCCCCCCACGAAGGGAGATGTGCCTCGTGACGTGGGTGTCCACGGTTCCGTCTTGGTCCAGGTCCACGGGGACGTTGTCGAGGTGAATCTCCACGTCCCGGCGCCAAGCCAAGTCCGCCAAATGGGTCCAGTAGTCGCCGTTGGTGTTCACGAGGCGCGAGTCGGAGTCGGTGTAGTCCTGCCACTCGTAGGTCCCGATGCTCTCCACCGCCTGCTGGCGAATGCTTGCTTGCCGACCCGCGGGCAGGAGCCTCGGCGCAAGCAGCCCCGGTATCAGCATCGCGCTCGGCAATGGGCGCGGCGCTTCCAGCTTCTCGGTGCGGGGTTGCGCAGGCGGGCGTCGGAGCTTGTGCTTACACGCGCCTGTCATCATCGCGAGTTGCAGCAACACGAATGCGAGGACGTAGGGGCGTTTCACGAGGGAGGAAATCCTACCCTCTCGTTACGATTGTGCACACCCGGCTCGCGCGCTTTGTGCATATGCTCGCGGTCCGATGACTGGCTCTGTCCCACCCCAAGCAGCCGTGACGATGTGCAGTGAAGACGGCGAATGGCTCGACGTCTTCTTACAGGCGCTGCCCGCGTCGACGCGCGATGACCCGCGCACGCAGTTCCTTTCGATGGCGGACCAAGCCTACCGCGCGCTACGCGGTCATGGTCTCGCGCCGAGCGACACGGTGAGCGGTTGGATTCGCTTCGCCTCCATTCCATCGTGGAATTGGCAAGAGGCGTTGTCAGAGGCGTGGCAGCTCCCGGGCCCATTGCCCATCACGGCCCTGTTGCAGCCTCCGGCCGAACCGTTCTGCGTATGCAGTATGACCTTGCACGCGGTCCGGTCGCCAAGGCAGAGCGGGGTCTGGCACGCCGCCAGCGTCAATCCAGCCGCAGCGACGGTGTTGCGAGGCGACGCCAGGCACGTGCGGCTGATGTCCGTCGTTCCTCGCGGGGAGCTCTGTCGCGATGCCGATGTCGATGACATGACCTACGACATGTTCGCGCAGGCCGGTCACGCGCTCACCGCGCGGGGCATGTCTTTCGCGGACGTGGTGCGTACTTGGATCCACGTGGATGGCATCGTAGTGAACTACGCAGCGATTAACCAAGCGCGCAACCGCTACTTCGCCGAGCAACGGCTCGCGCGATTGCCCGCGAGCACCTGCGTCGAGGGCAGGCCCGTGGGCATCGAGTCCCGCGTGATCATGGACGTCTACGCGGTCTCTGGCGGCCCCGGCGTGAGCGTGGATGCCACGGGTCCAGGTACGATGGGTGAGGCCCAAAGCTACGGCTCTGCCTTCGCCCGTGCCGCCACGCTGCGCGAGCCGGGACGGCGTTGGCTGTGGATCTCGGGCACGGCCAGCATCGATCGAGATGGCAAGGTCGTATCCGTGGGCGACATCCAGGGACAGCTCGGTTGCATGTTCGGTCACGTGTCCGCACTGCTCGCCCAGGCCGGAATGAACATGGGCGACGTGATGAGCGCCACCGCGTATCTGAAACGCGCGGATTACCTTGCCGAGTTTCGAGGGGCCGCCGCGACCAGCGGACTTGTCGAGACCATCCCGTGCGCGGTGGTCGTGGCGGACATCTGCCGCCCGGAGTGGCTGTGCGAGATCGAGCTCTGTGCGGTCCGGAACGAGGCGTCTCGCTAGCGAGATTACGGGACCGTAACACTCTGATTTCGAGTCCGGCTTGCGGGAATGGCAAAACGGACGGCCTGGGTCGAAATGGTGGGCGTGCGGCGGATTGCGCGCTACCTTTGAGCGCATGGATACGATTCTAAGAATCTCGGATGCGGCGAATCTGGCGATCCATGCGATGGCGCACATCGCGCGGTCACGGGGAAACGTCAATCACTCAGTCGGAGAGATCGCCACCGAGCAGGGCGTTTCGGAGGCGCACTTGTCCAAGGTGATGCAACGCCTGGTGAAGGTCGGTCTGCTCACTTCGCGCCGGGGGCCCGGTGGTGGGTTCGTCCTCGGGCGTGAACCGGACAAGATCTCGTTGCTCGAGATTCTCGAAGCGATGGATGGTCCAATGTCGGACTGCAAATGTCTTCTTGGTCGCAAGAAGTGCCTGTTCGGCGGCTGCGCGTTGGGGGCGCTCCTCACCCACGTGAACCATCAGGTGCGCGTGTTCATGGCGTCGCGCAACCTGACCGATCTCATGGGCTCGTCCACCAAGCACGCCCTGTACTTGGCTGGGCTCGGCGGCCCAGGCGACGCACCCGAGAAGAACGGCAAGTCTCGCAAGCGCGCCAGAGTGCACGTCGCGACCGGCGCTCGCCAGTAGCCGGACCCACGTCGCGGCCTTCGAACGAGCGACGTCGGTGAGTGCGCACTCGCCGCCTTCGAGCGGCGTGCGAATATGCCTGGTTGCCGAGTCAACGCTACCTATCGACCGGAACCGGGGGTATCATGCCGGCCTACCCACGACCTAGCGGTCACATCATTCGCGACGGAGGAGATGAACGTGAGACACATGAACAAGCTCGCTGTAGTGCTGCTGGCCGGAAGCCTTTGGGGGACGGCGTGCGTTAGCTCGGGTACCTTCGAGGCGAAGGAAGCGGAGCTCGCGACCGCGCTCAAGGAGAAGGACGGCCTCAAGCAGGAGAACGACAAGCTGCAGGCCAAGGTCGACGACCTGAACAAGCAAATCGTCGATCTGAAGAAGCAGATGGACCAGGTGCGGGCCTACGGCAAGGGCAAGGCCGACGAGGCCGGCGCGCTTGCGGCGGGCATGGAGAACCTTCAGAAGCGCCTCGACGAGCTGGAGAAGCAGAAGAAGATCGCGGAGGAGCGCGCGGCGATGTTCCGCTCGCTGGTGGAGAAGCTGCGCTCCATGGTGGACGCTGGCCAGATTAAGGTGCAGGTCCGCAACGGCCGCATGCTGCTGGTGCTGCCGAACGACATCTTGTTCGATTCGGGCAAGACCGAGCTCAAGCCCGAAGGCAAGGACGCCATCGCCAAGGTGGCGAAGGTCCTGGCGACCATGGACCGCCGCTTCCTGGTGGCCGGCCATACCGACAACATCGCGATCAAGACCAAGCGCTTCCCGTCGAACTGGGAGCTGTCCACCGAGCGCGCGGTCGAGGTGGTCCGTTTGCTCATCGACAGCGGCATGAAGCCGAGCCAGCTGGGCGCGGCGGGCTATGCGGAGTACGACCCGGCCGCCAGCAACGCAGCCGCTGAAGGCCAGGCGCAAAACCGTCGCATCGAGATCGTGGTCGAGCCGAACTTGTCCGAGCTCCCAAGCCTGGAGGGCCTACCCACGAAGTAATCCCCCACTGCCGCGAGCCGGTTTCGGATACACTCCGCCCGCGGCACCGAAGATGTTCAAAAAGCGCGACGTAGCAATCCATTTCGTAGGCATCGGCGGTATCGGAATGTCCGGTATCGCCGAAGTTCTTTTGAACCTGGGATACCAGGTGTCGGGCTCCGACCAGCGCGAGAGCGACGTCACCCGCCGCCTGCAATCCCTCGGCGGCCGCGTCTCCGTTGGGCACCGAGCCGAGCAGGTAGCGAGCGCGGACGTGGTGGTGATCTCGAGCGCCGTCAAGGCCGACAACCCCGAGGTGGTGGCGGCGCATAGCCGTGGCATTCCGGTCATTCCCCGCGCCGAGATGCTGGGCGAGCTGATGCGGGTCAAGGACGGCGTGGCCGTCGCGGGCTCGCACGGGAAGACCAGCACCACGACCATGGTCGCTACCATCCTGGCGCAGGCGGGGCTCGACCCGACGGTGGTGATTGGCGGCAAGGCCAAGGTCTTCGGCTCGAACGCCCGGCTCGGCCAGGGGGAGGTCCTGGTCGCCGAGGCCGACGAGTCCGATGGATCCTTTCGGCACCTCCTGCCCATGGTCGCGGTCATCACCAACATCGACCGCGAGCACATGGACCACTACGGCAACGAGGCCGCGCTGCGCGCCGCGTTCCTCGAGTTCGCCAATCAGATTCCTTTCTATGGCGTGGTGATTGTCTGTGCCGACAACCCCACGGCGGCAGGCCTTTTGCCCGACCTCGTGAAGCGCCACGTAACCTACGGTTTCGCCGGCGGCGACTACCGCGGCGAGATCCTGTCCGCCGATGCGCAAGGGACGCGGCTGCGGGTCGATGTGCGCGGAAAGCACCGCGGCGAGCTCGTGATACGCATGCCGGGCATTCACTACGCGCACAATGCACTGGCGTCGCTGTGCGTGGCGGACGTGTTCGACGTGCCCTTCGAGACCACCTGCGAGGCTCTGGCAGCCTTCGGCGGCGTCGATCGTCGCTTCTCCGTGCGTGGCGAAGCCGGCGGCATTCTGGTGGTGGACGACTACGGCCACCACCCGACCGAGATGGCGGCCACCATCGGCGCTGCGCGGTTGTTCGAGCGCCGGCTGGTGGTGGCGTTTCAGCCCCATCGCTACACGCGCACGAGCGACTTGATGAAGGACTTCGCCCCGGCGCTGGCGGGCGCGAGCGAGGTCGTCTTGACCGATATCTATCCGGCCGGCGAGGCTCCCATCCCAGGCGTGGACGTCACGGCCCTGCTGCGCACCTTTCCCATCGAGGCGAAGGTGACCTACGCCCCGAGAAAACAGCTTGCCCAGCACCTGGCCAGCCGTCTGCGTAAGGACGACCTGCTGCTCACCCTCGGTGCCGGCGACATCACCAACGTCGCCGCCGAGGTACTCGGGATACTCGAACACCAAGGCGTCTGACCCGCCGGGTAGCAAAAAATTTGGTGGTCGCCTGGTCTCGGGCGATCGTCCGTGGGTGCGTGAGAATGGCTATCAGACCGGTCCGGGCCTCGGCCTTGGTTCTGGCGGACTAGGACGACACCCGCGGTGGGCGAGGTGAGCGTGAGTCCTGCGACCATCGAAATGGGGGCGTCGCGGCGTGGGTTGGTGCGCCGACGTCGGAATCGCCGCGTGGCCGTCCAGCGTAGAAGCCTGCTCACCCTGGTGGCCGACGGCGGGGCGCACCTCGGGCGCAGGTTCGCGCGGCTGGCGAAGCTCGTCGGAAAGCTGCTCTTGGTCCTGGCCATCAGCGCGGGGTGCGTGTGGGGCGGTCGTCTCGCCATCATCCACGTGGTCGATTCGCCGCAGTTTCAGATCAGTCGCATCGAGTTCTCCTCGACGCCCCACCTGAGCCAGGCCGAGCTGGCTCGTCTGGCCGGCGTGGAGCTCGGCGACAAGCTCCTCGGCATCGACACCGACCAGGTTGCGGCCCGGGTCGCCGCGCATCCCTGGGTTGCCACGGTCCGCACCAGCCGGCAGCTCCCGTCGACGCTCGTCATCGAAGTGGTGGAGAAGCGCGCGGTGGCCACGGCGGCGCTCTCGGGCCTCTACCTCATCGACGAGAATGGTCGTCCCTTCAAGCGCGCCGCCATGGACGAAGCCGACGGCTTGCCCGTGTTGACCGGTATCGAACGCTCGCGCTACGCAGACATGCGCGAGATCAGCGAGGCCGCGTTTCGTGAGGCCATGGCCGTGCTCGACGAGTATCGCAGCAAGCCTGGCCGTCCGGTGGTCGGCGAGGTGAACATCGATCCCGCCTTCGGTTTCTCTCTGTACCTCCTCGAGGGTGGGGCCGAGATTCGCCTCGGGCGAGGAAATTTGGGCAAAAAATTGGCGCAACTCGATCAGATCTTCGATTCTGCCAATACCAATGCGGGCGGGCTTGCTGCTCTCCGGATCGTCCATCTCGATCTTCCCGAGAGTGGCCGCGTGCCCGTGCTTCTCCGTGACGGTGACAAGGCGGTGGCGGACTCCGCGAAACCCGCTGCTGCCAAGCTAGCCAAAAACTAAATCGCGCAAACCAACAGCAAAGAGCAAGACCATGGCCAGACGAAGCTCCGACATCATCGTTGGACTCGACATCGGCACCACGAAGATCGCCGCGGTGGTGGCTGAGATGGGTGAGGGCGGCCTCGATATCATCGGAATCGGGACGCACCTGTCGAGGGGACTCAAGAAGGGCGTCATCGTGAACATCGACTCCACGGTGGCGGCCATCAAGCAGGCGGTCCTGGAAGCCGAGGGCATGTCGGGCTGCGAGATCTCGCAGGTCTATGTCGGCATCGCCGGCGGCCACATCAAAGGTATCAACTCGACGGGCACCGTCGCGGTCAAGGACAAGGAGGTCCGCACCAGCGACGTGGCCAAGGTGCTGGAGCTGGCGCGCGCCATCGCTCTACCGGTGGACCGGCACATCGTCCACGTGCTCCCACAGGAATACAAGATCGACGGCCAGGATGGCGTGCGTGAGCCTCTTGGCATGTGCGGCGTGCGCCTCGAAGCGCGTGTCCACATCGTCACCGCCGCGGCTGCGGCGATGCAGAACGTGATCAAGTGCTGCAGCCGCTGCGAGCTGGAAGTGCTCGACATCGTCCTCGAGCCCTTGGCCTCGGGCGAGGCCGTGCTGGAGGAGGACGAGAAGGGGTTGGGCGTGGCGCTGATCGACATCGGCGGCGGCACCACCGACATCGCGATCTTCACCGAGGGGGCCGTCGCGCACACCAGCGTGATTCCGCTCGGTGGCTATCAGCTGACCTCGGACATCGCGTTCGGGTTGCGCACGCCACCGCACGAAGCGGAGAAGATCAAGCACCAGTGGGGCTGCGCCCTCGCGAGCATGGTGGCCGAGGACGAGACCATCCAGGTCGCGTCCGTGGGGGGCCGCGCCCCGCGCGTGCTGTCTCGCCACGTGCTTTGCCGGGACATCATCCAGCCGCGCATCGAGGAGATCTTCTCGTTCGTGAAGGCCGAGATCGCCCGCTTGGGGTGCGAAGATCTTCTCGCATCGGGCGCGGTCATCACCGGCGGCTCGACGCAGTTGCCCGGGATGGCCGAGCTGGCGGAAGACACCCTGGGGATCCCGGTGCGGCTGGGTGTTCCCAAGGGCGTCGGCGGCTTGGCCGACGTCGTCAAATCGCCGAGCTTCGCCACGGGCGTCGGCCTCGTGCAGTACGCAGCCACGCAACACGCGCAGGTCGTCCGTACGGCCGCACCCGAGGCTCGTCCGGGCATGTTCGGCCGTCTGCGCCGGGTGTTGTCGAGCGCGTTTTGATGCCCGCCATGGTCGAGAAAAAAAACATTCGAAAAATTTGTCCTCTGCATCGCCCCATGAGATCCAAGGTGTCTAGGGAGAATTCATAATGCTCGAATTCGACGAACCAATTCTGGGCCCCAAGATCAAGGTCGTAGGCGTCGGTGGTGGCGGTGGCAATGCCGTCAACACGATGATCGAGGCTGGCATCCAGGGGGTTGATTTCGCAGCCGCCAACACGGACTGCCAGGTGCTCGAGACCAACCAAGCACCCACCAAGATTCAGATCGGCAAGACCCTGACCAAGGGCCTCGGCGCCGGCGCCAATCCGGACATCGGCTGCGCCGCCGCGCTCGAGGATGCCCAGCGCATCGGCGAGGTGTTGGCTGGCGCCGATATGGTCTTCGTCACCGCGGGCATGGGCGGCGGCACCGGCACCGGCGCCGCGCCTGTCATTGCGCGTGCGGCGCGCGAGATGGGCGCACTCACCGTCGGTGTGGTGACCAAGCCCTTCATGTTCGAGGGCCTGCAGCGCAAGAAGAAGGCGACCGCGGGCATCGCCGAGTTGGCCAAGTCGGTGGACGCGCTCATCGTGATTCCCAACGACCGCCTGGTGAACCTCGCGGGGCGCAACCTGACCTTGCGCGAATCGTTCAGCATGGTGGACAGCGTGTGCCTCACCGCGGTCCGTGGCATCAGCGACTTGGTCATGGTGCCCGGCCTCATCAACGTCGACTTCGCCGACGTGCGCTCCATCATGACCGGCATGGGCCGCGCGCTGATGGGCTCGGGCTTCGGCAAGGGCGAGAAGCGAGCCATCGACGCTGCCCAGATGGCCATCACTTCGCCGCTGCTGGAAGACGTTTCCATCAACGGCGCCACCGGCATCCTGGTGAACATCACCGGCGGTCCCGACCTGACGCTGGCCGAGGTCAACGAGGCGTGCAGCCTGGTTCACGAAGCGGCTGATCCCGACGCCAACATCATCTTCGGCTCGGTCATCGATCCGAACCTGACCGAGGAGGTCCGCATCACCGTCATCGCCACCGGCTTCCAGAGCCGGATCGCCGTGGAGACCTCGACCACCACGACGTCTCGTCCGACGGTGAAGAAGTCGGCCGAGAATCAGATGACGTTGCCCATGCACAGCAGCGCGGGCGCCAGCGTGGCCAGCGTACAGACTCTGCCCGCCTTTCGCGCGGTCGAGGCCGTCCCGACCCCGATCGCCGTGAGTGCGACGCCGGTTTCTGAGCCCATCGACGCCGTGGATACCGACGTGGACTTCGACGAGCCCGAGCTGCTTCACTACCCGCCGCCGGCTTCGCTGCTCACTCCCGCTCCTGTGTTCACCCAAGCCTCCGCGGGCGTCTCCATGCCGCATGACCGGCCGGTGATCCGACCTGCCGTGGCGTCGCCGATAGCGCCCGCCAGCGTGACCAGCAGCGCGCGCCGCACGGCCCCCGCGGCTGCCACCTCGCTGGCCTCTGCCCACCTCGGCATCGAGGAGAGCGAGTTCGACAAGCCCACGTACCTGCGCCGGGCCATGGCCGGCGAAGGTATGCGCCACCCCGGCGACCACAAGTAACGCGCTCCGGGAAGAACCGTGGCGCGCAAAGGGGGGAAGGGCGGCGCGGACGCACAGACCGTGCTTGCCAAGAACCGCAAGGCACGCCACACCTACGCCATCGACGAAGTGTGCGAGGCCGGGCTGGCCCTGGTCGGTTCCGAGGTGAAGTCGATCCGGGACGGCAAGGCCAACTTGGTGGAT
>CAZYFU010000134.1:0-9928 GCA_964647025.1 uncultured Myxococcales bacterium
GTGCCGCCGTTGTTCTGCGGCCACAGGGCCCAGGCGGTGTACGAGACGTCGTACTTGTCCGAGTAGTCCATGAACTCGCTCACGAACGGCGAGCTGCAGTCGAATGAGCCGAATTCGGTGGCGATCACCGGACCGAAGCTGGTCATCGGCAGCACGTAGCGCGACCAGCCCCCGGCCGCGGGCGAACCGCGATCGATGGCATCGCACTGTTCCTTGCCGAGCGGCTCGCAGACGTCAGGCTGGCCCACGCACATCCCGGTGCCGCCGTTCGGGTTGAAAGCGCCGGCGATCCAACGACAGGGCGGCATGCCCATGGAGCGCGTGCGCTCGTACCCGATGTGCCCACAGATCATCGGTTCCCGAGGCAAGCTCGAAGGCAGGTAGCTGAAGAACGGCGCTGGCGCGGCGGGCGTGCCGTTCTTGAAGTAGCGGCAGTAGGTCAGGTGGTAGGGATCGTCTTTGCTGAGATCCTTGTCCACGCCCACTTGCCCGCAGCAGGTGCCGTGCTGGTAGGGGTGGAAGCCGTAGGCGACGTTCTTCACGCCCTTCTTCACCCAAGGCAGGTACTTGTCGGGATTGGCGATGGGGCCGTGGAAGGCATAGCCCCACATGAGGCCGTTGATGAGCACCACGTTGTCGGCCCCGCCCTCCTCGCGCACCGCCGTCAGCCAGCGGTTCATGACCGTGGTCCACATGTCCCAGTCGTACTTGTCCTCGTCGGGGAAGACCTTGTCGGCGGCGATGGCATCGGAGCCAAAGGCCGCGCCGGTGTCCACGTGCTCGTAGGGCTCGTTGAACAGCTCGAGGAACACACCGCTGTCGTCCTTGTAGCGGGCGGCGATCTGGGCCCACATCTTCGCGATCTTCTCGCGGTTGTAGTGTGCGTTCTGCAGGGTGATGCCCTCGGCGTTGGCCACGGTGCAGGTCCAATTGTGGGGGTCGGTCTGATCCCAGTCGGTGGTGGCGCAAGTGTCCTTCTTGTTCAGCTTCTGGTAGCCGATGCAGCCGTCGACGCGGCCGGTGTAGGGTTGTCCGGTCTCGTCGTTGATGCGCTTCGTGCCCTTGCCCGCGCTGGACAGCGGCGCGATCTGCCACAGGTGCAGGTCGATGATGACCACGCGGCCGAGCGCGCGCTCCTTCTTCACGATCAAGTCCACCCAGTCGCGGTAGCTCATGATGTCTTTGTTGCTCCAGTCGTGGACCATGTACGGGGTCGCCCACGCCGAGCCGCAGATGGGCACGCGGACGACGCCGGGGTTCCAGGTCTGTTCGAGCGCGGTCACCACGTTCTCGATGATCTGCGGTGCGCTCCCGTTGTCCTTGGGATCGAACATCCAGAAGCCACCGCCCGAGGCATCCCCGGGCGTGCCCGACTCCATGCCGGTCATGGACACGCCTCGCAGCACACGCACGTAGCCTTTCGGATCGACGAACGCGAAGCGGCCGGTCTTGGGATCCACGGCGGTGTGCCACTTGCCGGTGGCGTCGACCATGGTCGGCGGCGTGCCGGCGGGAATCGGGCCGGGCGCGTAGCTGGGCGGTGTGTAGCTGGGCGCGGGTCCCAGCGACGCGGTCGAGGTGCCTGCGCCGGTGGTCGTCACGGTGCCCGAGCCGCTGGTCGTCGCGGTCTGCGTGGTGCTGCTGGTCAGCGTGCTGGTCAAGATCGCGGTGCTGGTCGCCGTGGCCGTGCTGGTCACGGTCGCCGTGTTGGTCACCGTCCCCGTGCTGGTCACGGTCCCGGTGCTGGTCACCGTCCCCGTGACCGTCTGGGTACTGGTGTTGGTCACGGTGCCCGTGTCGACCACGGTGCTGGTCGTCGTCGCGGTCCCGACGCTCGTGACAGTTCCGGTGGTCGTCAGCGTGGCCGTCGTGCTCAAGGTCACGGTGTTCGTCACCGTGGTCGTGGCGGTCACCGTCTCGGTGCCGGACACCGCGGTACCGGTCGCAGTCCCGGTGAGGGTCGCGGTGCCCGTGGCGGTCACCGTTCCCGTGCTGGTCGCCGTGCCCGTGGTGACCACCGTGCCGGTCGCGGTCGCCGTCCCGACGCTGGTGATCGTTGCCGTGTTGGTCATCGTCGCCGTGCTCGTGACGGTGCCCGTGCTGGTCGCCGTGGCCGTCGTGGTCACCGTGGCGGTGTTGGTGGTGGTGGCCGTGCTGGTCGTGGTGGCCGTGATGGTCCCAGTGGCGGTCTGCGAGGTCGTCGAGGTCAACGTCAGGGTGACCGTGCTCGTCTTCGCGCCGCCACCGCCCGATGCGCCACCGTTGCCCGGCACCCGGGCTCCGCCGGCCCCACCGACGTGGGTGCTGGTGGAGGTGGCCGTGTTGTTCGAGCCAGATCCTTTCTCGCACGCGCTGGCCAGGATGAGGGCCAGCAGCAGGTACTTGCCGAGGGAGGCGTGTTTCATCGTGATCTCCGGTGTTCGGTGGCGGTGGGGGTGTGAAGACAGCTAGAAAACCCCGAAATCCGCTTCCCTATCGACGACCTGGGTCCCGTGAGAACTACCAACGGGTTTTCCGGGTTAGGCTATCCACCTTGCAAACACGCAGCACGTGACCGTGGGAAAGGTGGGATTGGTTTTCCATGCTTTTTTTGTCGAATCGTGCTCCCGCCGCCCCGATGGGGGCCTGGTGAGAAGTCGACGACTCCACCAGGGCCCGCGTCGGCGCCGGCGTAAAAAACCGAATCGCCACCGGAACTTCGCCACCTTCGCGGGGGTGGCTGTCGCGGACGAGCGAAACGGCGTGATCCGCATCGGAGACTCCATCCCCCTGCTCTGTGGAGGAGGCATCGCCCGGGCGTCGATGGCCGACGGGTATTCGCGCAAGGTGGCCGACGTGCTGCGAGCCGAGCGCTTCGACGTCTTGCATGCCCATGCGCCCCTGATGCCGACCCTCCCCCTCCTGGCGTTGCGCGCCTCCGATTGCGCGAACGTCGGGACCTTCCACAGCTACTTCGAGCGCAACTTCTTCTATTTCGCGCTTCGTCGCTTCGTGCAGTCGTACCTGGACCGGCTCGACGCCGCCATCGGCGTGTCGGAGGCCGCCCTGCTTGGTCTGCGCCGATACTTCGAGGCGCCCTGGCGCGTGATTCCCAACGGCGTGGACGTGGCCATGTTCAGCGCGGGCCAGCGCCGTCCCGAGTTCGACGACGGACGACCAAACGTCCTGCACGTCGGGCGCTTCGATCCGCGCAACGGCGTCGACCGGGTGATCAAAGCCTGGGTCCGGGTGAGGAGGGCCGGCACCGATGCCCGGCTCATTCTGGTTGGCGACGGTCCCCTACGCCCCACGTACGAGTCCATGGTGCCCCAGGATCTACGCGCCGACGCTCACTTCGTCGGCTTCGTGGAGAGTGACGAGCGGCCCTCGTACTACGCATCGGGCGACGTCCTGCTTTGCCCGGCCGTGGGGGGAACCTTCGGCATCATCGTGGTGGAGGCCATGGCCGCCGGTTGCGCCGTGGTGGCCGCTGACACCGCAGGCTTCCGCACCGTCATGCAGGACGGCGTGCAAGGCTTCATGGTCGACGTGGCATCCGATGTCGGCTGCGTCCTCCTCGCGGAGCGCACGCGTGAATTGCTGGAGAACGAGCCCTTGCGCCTGCGCTGTTCCCACGCCGGCCACGCCACCGCGATCAGGTTCGACTGGGCTGCCGTCGCAACCCAGGTTCTGCGCGTCTACGACGAAATCCTCAGCGGAGGCAAAGCGTCCGCTGCGTGAACCCGGAACGCCGTCTTGGCCGAGTCTGTCACGCAGCGCTTGCCTCGACGGGTCGTGGCTCGGTCTTGCTTCGGCGTCCCATCCGCGTGGCCACCAGCAGCATGGACGGCAGGGCGGGCAGCGAGAGCATCATCGAGACCAAGAGCCCGCCGATGACCACGGTCGCCAACGGCCGCTGAACCTCCGCGCCCTTGCCGGTCGCGAGCGCCGCCGGTATGAAGCCGACCGCCGCGATCAACGCCGTGCTGACCACCACCCGCAGCGAAGACACGGCCGCGCGCTTGACACGCTCGACGACGTTGTCGTCTTCGGGCAACGCCAGCAGGTTCGTGGTCATCACGATCCCGGTCATCACCGAGACGCCACACAGTGCGATGAAGCCGACCGCGGCGGGGATGCTGAAGGACAGCCCGCGCAGCCACAGCGCGGCCACGCCCCCCGCCAAGGCGAAGGGCAGGTTGAGCAGCGTGACCACCGCGAAGCGCATCTTGCCGAAGGTGATGACCAGCATCAGCGCGATGATGCCGAGGGAGATGGGGACCAGCACCGCGAGGTCGTTGCGCGCCTCGATGAAGTTCTGGAACTGTCCACCCCACTCGAGGCGGATGCCGCGAGGAATCTCCACGGCTTGCACCCGCTGCTTGGCCTCCTTCACGAATCCGACCATGTCGCGCCCGCGGACGTTCGCCAGCACGACCACACGCCGCTGCATCTGCTCGCGGCTGATCTGCACCACCGTCCGGTCCTCGATCACGTTGGCCACCATCCCGACCGGCACCAGCGACGCATTCGCGGTCATCACGGGCAGCCGAGAGATCTGGGCCGCGTTCGAGACCGACTCGCCGCCCACGCGCAACACGAGATCGAAGACCGCCTCGCCCTCGCGTACGCTGCCGACCTCGACGCCCGCTCGGCTGAGCGCCACCACGTCGAGGGCCGCGCGCGGATCGACGCCCAACCGTCCCGCGCGCTCGCGGTCGACCACGAGCCTGATGTTCGGCAGGCCGAAGGAGATGTCCCGCCGGACGTCCGCGGCGCCCGGCACGGTCGCGATGATCTTGCGCAGCTTGTCCGCCGTCTGATCGAGGGCGTCCAGATCCGAGCCGAACAACTTGACCACCACGTCGCCACGCGCGCCCGACACGATGTCGTTGACCCGCATCTCGATGGGCTGGCTGAAGGCGTTGACCGTCGCGGGGACACGGTGATTGAGGCGCTCGGACAGCTCCTCGACCAGCTTCTCGGCCGTCATGCCCGGCCGCCACTCGGAACGATCCTTGAGGATGATGAAGACGTCGCTCGATTCGGGACCGGCGGGATCGACCGCGCCTTCGGGTCGGCCGATGCGGTTCACCACCGTGGCGACCTCGGGCGACTCTCGCAACGCTTCCTCGGTCTCGCGGCCGAGCGCGATGGCCTGGGTCAACGACGTGGACGGCGGCCGGAGCGCATCGATGGCAAGCGCGCCCTCGAAGATCCGTGGCAGGAAGTCCGCGCCCATGGTGGCGCCCAGCCCAAGCCCACCGCAGGTGACCAAGGCGGCACCCACGATGATCACCTTGGGACGCGCGAGCGCGAAGTCCACGGTCGGCACGTAGAAACGCTTGAGCGTCCGAATCAACCAGGGATCCGCGTGTCCGTGGCCGGCCCCCTTGGGCAGGACCCAGGGCGCGACCGCGGGCACGAACAGAAGCGCGTAGACCAACGACCCGGCCAGCATGAACACCAGCGACATCACGACGGGCCGGAACATCTTGCCCTCGATCCCCGACAGACTGGCGAGCGGCAGGAACACCAGCAAGGTGATGGTCACCCCGAACACCGCCGGGCGCACCACCGACTTCATAGCGGAGACCAGGCGCTCGAGCCGCTGCTGCGGGTCGGTGTTTCCGGTGGCGTAAGCCATGGCGTGCTCGACCACCAGCACAGTCCCCTCGACGATGATGCCGAAATCCACCGCACCCAGCGACATGACGTTGCCGCTGTAGCCCGAGACCTTGAGTCCGATGAACCCGATCAGGAGCGAGAAGGGAATCGCCCCGGCGACCAGGAGCCCCGCCCGCAAGCTGCCCAAGGTCAGCAGCAGACACGCGACGGTGATGAGGGCGCCTTCGCTGAGGTTCTTGGTGATCGTCGCGATGACGCCGTTGATGAACTCGGCCCGGTCGTAGTACGGCGAGATGGTCACGCCCTCGGGCAAGGCCGGGGCGATCTCGGCGATGAGGTCCTTGACCCGTTCGACGACCTCGCGGCTGTTCTCTCCCTTGAGCAGCAAGACGCTGCCGCCCACGATCTCGCCGCGACCGTCGCGGGTCATGGCCCCTTGGCGCAGCGCCGGCCCGGTGTCGACCTTGCCCAGGTGGCCCATGCGAATAGGAAGCCCGTGCTCGTCGGTGCGGACCACCACGGCCGCGATGTCCTCGAGTCCGCGCAGTCGCGCGTCGCCGCTCAGCACCACCTGCTCCCCGTCGGTCTCGATGGAGCCACCGCCCGATACTGCGTTGTCACGTAGGAGCGCCGCCCGCACCTGGTCGATGGACAGCGAGTGTGCGGCCAGTCGGGCGGGATCCAGCGTCACTCGGTACTGCTTGAGCGAACCGCCGAAGGCGACCACCTCCACGACGCCGGGTACCTGCCGCAAGCGCGGAGCGACCTGCCACTCGACGATCGTTCGCAGCTCTTCCTGACTGCGCTTGGGCTGGCTCGCCGCCAGCTCGAACATGTAGATCTCGCCCAGCCCCGTCGAGATAGGCCCGAGCTCGGGGCGCCCGAACTCCTCGGGGATGCGATCCCGCACCAGGGTCAGGCGCTCGTTCACCTGGGCCCGCGCGAAGTAGGTGTCGATGTGGTCGTTGAAGGTCAGCCAGACGATGCTGATGCCGAACTTGGTGACGCTGCGAACCTGCCGCAGCCCGGGCAGCCCCGCCATGGCGCGCTCGACCGGTTGGGTGACGTTGGTCTCCATGTCCGCCACCGCGAGCGCGGGCGCCCGGGTGACGACCTGCACTTGCACCGGGGTCACGTCAGGCACCGCATCGATGGGCAGCCCGCGCAGCGCCGCCGCGCCCAGGACCAAGAACAGGGCGATGACGAGAAGTGCTAACAGCCGGTTCTCGGCGGCCCAGCCAACGAGTCGATTCATTGTCGGGTCACCTCTCCGCGCAGCAGGAACGCGCCCTGCACCACGATGCTCTCACCCCGGGCGAGCCCCTCCGAGATCTCCGCCATCTCGGCGGTCCTGCGCGCGACCAGCACGGGCCTCACCTCGTACACGCCGGCCTGTGCGTCGCGCAGCACGAAGACCACGTCCTGGTCGAGAGGCTGCACCGCACCCGCGGGAACGAGAATGTCCTCGGAGCCGTTCTTGATGGCGATGGAAGCCCGCACGAAGTAGCCCGGTCGCAAGACGCCATCGGGGTTGGGGACGGACACCCTGGCCCGGACCGAGCGCGAGCTCTTCGACAGCCTGGGCTCGATGGCGCTGAGCTGCCCCTTGAACACCGTGCCCGGCAGCGGATCCACCGTGAGCTCGACCTCCGTGCCCACGCGCAGGTAGGGCACGTCGGCCTCGAACAAGTCCACGTTCGCCCACAACGTCGAGAGATCCGCCACCACGAACGCGGTGTCGTCGGGCAGGATGTACTGCCCGAGCAGCACCGAGCGCTCCACGACGACCCCATCGAGTGGCGCCACCATGGCGACCAAGCCCGATTCGGCGAGCGACTGCTTGCCGTCTGGCAGAGCGACTCGCAAGGCCCGCAGGCGAGCCTCGGCGGCAGAGGTGTGTGCGTCGGCTTTGGCCTTCTCGCTGCGCGCCCGCGCGAGCTCCTGGGCCGTGGTCAGCTCACGCGTCGCCAGCGCCTCTTCCCGGGCGACCTTGTCGGCGGCGAAGGCGACCTCTGCGCGAGAGGCGAGATACTCGGCTTGCGCCGTGGCCACGGCGGGCGCCATCAGGGTGGCCATGCGCTGGCCTTTCTTGACCTTGTCGCCCACCTTGCTGATGACCGACACCACACGACCTTCCAGAACCGATCCGACGCGCGCGACCCGCTCGATGTCGAAGTCCAGGGACCCGGGGAGCCGCAGGCGGTGTTCCCCAGCTTGGCTGCCGGCCGCCTCCACACGCACGCCGAGCTTCTGCGCGGTCTGCGGGTTGATGCGAACCACCCTCGGCCCGCGCCCCGGACCAGCGTCCATCGGACGGCTCGCCTCGGTGCCCCCGCCACAACCCGCGGCCACCACCATCCATGCCGCCCACGCGCCGACTGTGCACGAGCTTCGCTCTCTTCTTGTCATGGCAACTCTCCAGTCAAGGCAACGATCTCTCCGTAGATTCTCCAGGTCGTCTCGACCAAATCGAGCCGTCGCAGGCGCGCCGACGCGAGATCACGACGCGCGATGATGACTTGAACCAACTCGGATTTACCGGCGCGCCACGCGGCCGTGGCGGCCTCGACCAAGCGCTCGCTCGCGGGCAACCCCTTCTGTTCGAGCTGGTTTATCGCCTCGCGCGCAGCCAAGAACGCGCGCACGTCCCCGCGTACGCGAGTCGTAAGCCCATCCCGCGCGGCCGAGAGCACGGACTCGGCACGGGCCGCCTCGGCGTTGGCTCGACCAACTTCTCCCTGGAAGCGCCGGAATGCGGGGAACGCCCAAGCCAGCCCCCCGGCAAACCGCGGCTCTCCCAGGTCGCCGCGTCCAGCGGAGACGACGACGCTCACGGGCGGCTTGCCCTCCCGCCGGTACCGCTCGGCATTCGAACGCCAGTAGGTGGATTCGGCCGCCAGGCTGCGCAGCACCGGAGCGCGATCGATTGGCTGGGCCACCGCCTCGGCTTCCGATGCGAATCGAAGCGCCGGCGGATCGACTGCCTTCGTCGGCGGCAGCTCCACCTCGGGCAAGCGCACGAGCTGCGCCAGGCGCGCCGTGGCCTGCCCCAAAGACACGGCGGACTCCGCGCCGACCTGTTCCCAGCGCGCGACCTCGGCCTCGGCCAGGCTGACGTCGGCGACCGTCGCCGCACCGAGCCCCTGGCGTGCCGTTACCCACTCGGCTTCCCGCCGCGCATCCTCGGCCGCCTGCCTTGCCTGTTCGATGCGGGCGGCGGATACCACGGCGATCCCCCAAGCCTCCGTCACCTCGCCCGACACCCGTGCGCGCGCCTCGGCGGCGGCCAAGTCGCGCCATGCGACCAGGTGATCGACCTCGGCGATGCGAGCGGAGCGCTGCCCCGACACTTCCAGCGGCAGATACAGCTTGGCATCGAGCTCCGCCCGGGCCGTCCGTTGCTGTCCAGCGGTCACCTCCACTTGGGGATTGCCCAGCGGCAGCAGCTTTGCTCCGAGCATCGATGCGCGGGCCACGGTCGACTGCCCGGCGGCTTCGACGGCAACGGTGGCGTGTTTGCTGGCGAGGGCGATGGCCTCACCAAGCGACGACAAGGGCTCCGCGTGGGACGGGTAAGCCGGAAACGCCATCGATCCAAACGCGAGCAACTGCAGAAAGCGAGCACTACGGAGTCTAAATGGGGACATAGGCCTCATGGGTCCGTGGGTTTGGATGCAGGACTTCGTGAACGGCACGTAACATTCACGCTCGAAGTCGGTTTCGCAGGCGGAGCTCGTGCCAGCGCCGCAGGGTGGCCAGTATTCGATGGGCGCTGAGATAGACCACCACGGAGCCGACCGCTCCAACCAGGGTCGTCCCGACGAACATCGCCGCGAGGAAGCGAGGCCCGAGGGCGACGATTCCGTCCAGGCTGGCAAGCTGCATCAACCCCGGAAACTGGTCAGGTCCGCCGACCAGCAGATGCCCGATGAAGTAGCACACCCCGTACAGCGGCAGGTTGGTCAGCGGGTTACTGACGGCGGTCATCGCGGCGGCCAGCACCTTGTTGCCTTTGAGCAGATGGCTGACCAACAGCGCGAGCACGATCTGAAGCCCCCACAAGAGGCTCACGCCGAAGAAGAAGCCTATGGCCAGGCCACGGGCGTTGGCCTCCGGCGTGTCGCGGATGTTGACCACGGACGAGAGCCACCCTGCCCACCAGCGACGGAGATTCGCCAGGGCGCCAGCGCGGACTCTCATGGGGTTTCTCTTTGCGCGAACGTCATCGTGGTAATCCGGCAATAGGATGGACGGCCCCCCCCCGTCGACTTTGACGAAATATTTACACGACCGGTAGAGCGGACCGACAGATGGTCGGGCC
>CAZYFU010000134.1:10028-12184 GCA_964647025.1 uncultured Myxococcales bacterium
CGAAGCCCATGCCAGCAGCCCTGCACGTGGCAGCGCGATTGCAATACGGCCCAAGCCATGGAGTCGATCATCACTCTCACGAAGAAGGTCTGCGCGTTCATCCAGCTCGTCCTGTCGACGCTATCGACCTACGCCAAGATCGTACGCGTCGTGGCTCGCGAGAAGCTTTGGCGCGTTCCCCGCCGTGAGCTCCGACCAGTCGAGGGGCCGTCCGTCGCCCGCAGGAACGTGTCATGACAGCGCTCACAGGCCTCGATGGCTCCACCCTGGATGCGATCTCCTTGGTCTCCTTTCTGGCCGCGGCGTTGATCCCATTCGGGACCTACGTGGTTCTCTGGCTTCTCGGCATGCAGCGGCTGCCGGCCGCCAAGGATACGGGCGCCGGTCGGAGGCTCCTGGGTCCGCTCTTCGTCGGCTTCTACTACTGGCTACTCGGCCCCGCGCTCCGCCTGGCCAAGCGAACCGGCCTCGAGCCGAATCACCTCACGCTGGCGTCACTCGCGGCCAGCATCCCGACCGGCATTTGCATCGCGACCGGGCATTTCACCCTGGCGGCCGTGTTGCTCATCGCAGGCAACTTCGCCACGAGCTACGTGCGCGCGCGTGGGAAAGCCCTCGGCGGCTCGGGCGCAGAAGGGCTGATCCAGCGCGCCGACCGGCTGGTCATTCTCAGCGTCGCCCTCGCAGTCGCGCCGTACTTCGGCCACCTGACCGAGGGGAGGGGTTCGTACCACATCCATCGTATGCGGTCGCCAAGGCCGCGCTCTGGCTACTCGCGGCCGCTGCTTCCCTCTGTGAATCCAGGGACCAAGGCAGCCCACAAGACCACGGCGGCGATCGATGCCTCGATCAGGCGCTGAGCCGTCCGCCCAGCATGCCCCCTGGTGGGCTTGGGCCGTGCGCGGTCTGGTGTTGGCCGCTGCCATGGGCTTCCTGGTCCGCGGCGTGAGATGGCGCGACATCGCCGTTGCGGTAGGGCGGGCCGGGATCGTCCTGCCTGCCGTCGTGATCGGGATGAACGCCTGCATGATGGGCCTGCGCGCCTGGCGTTTGCGCACGTTGCTCGATCGGCGACTCTCGTTCGGCGCTGCGTTCATCACGCTGCTCACCTCGTCGGCGCTGAACAACATCACGCCTCTCCGTGGCGGGCAGGTGGCTCGGCTGTGGATGATCGAACGCGCGAGCGGGGTCACGAAGTCCGCAGCTCTGGCCGTCACGCTGGTGGAGAGCCTGCTCGAGGTCGCCATCCTGGCGGTGCTCGGCTTTGCGGCCGCCTGGCTCGCCAACGGCCAGACGTGGGCCCTGGTCGCGACGCCGCTCGCGTTCCTCGTGACCGTGGTTACGCTCGGCCTGCTCCTGACGATCACCAGACGGGCGGCGAGAGGAGAAACCTGCGCGCCGGCAAATCGGCGCGGCTGGCTCAGCAAGCTCCAGCAACTCCTGATTCGCGCCCAGCCCGGGTTTCGCGCCCTGTGCAAGCCCGGGACAGCTTGGCGGGCGGTGCTGCTGTCGCTCCTGGCCTGGGCGTGCGAGGCAACGATGGTCCTGGTCTGCGGGCGCGCGATGGGGCTCTCGGTTTCCTTTCCCTTGGCGGTGATCGTCCTGTTCGGGATCAACCTCGCGCTGACCTTGCCCTCGACGCCCGCCAGCGCTGGGCCCTTCGAGGGAGCGACCGTGGCAGTCCTTCTGTTCGCGGGAATCGCGAAGGGCCCGGCCGTGGCCTTCGCGTTCTTCTACCACGCGATCCAGGTGGTCCCGGTAACCGTGGTGGGGGCCACGGCGCTCCTTCTGGCGAAGCGTGGGCAAGCTCGTGGTCCTGGGCCCGAGGGCGCCTCGGGCATTCCCGCCACGAAGCTGGAGTCACGGTAGAAATCCGAAGCTGGGCGTAGCGCACGACGCGGCCGTCCTCTAGATTTGCCCGAGAGGAGCCGTTCATGTCGAGACTTGCTTCGTGCCGTTCGTGGTTGCTTCCAGGTTTGCTGTTCACCGTGGGGGCGGCCTGGGGCTGCAGCGATGGAAGCCCATCGCCCACCGATGCCGCGGTCATGGCACGTGACGGTGCGGCGGTGGTCGACCTCGCACCGGCGGCCGACGCGGCCTGGCCCACCGACGAGACAGCCGTCCACTTGCCAGCCATCGATGGCGCACAGTCCGGC
>CAZYFU010000134.1:12284-17413 GCA_964647025.1 uncultured Myxococcales bacterium
CGGCATCGATGGCTCGCAGGCCGGCATCGATGGCTCGCAGGCCGGCATCGATGGCGCCACCGCGGCGGTTCGGCTGCTCGTGCTATCCGACCCGCACCACTACGATCCTGCGCTCGGAACCGATGGCGCCGCCTTCGCCGCGTATACGACGCGGGATCGCAAGCTCATCGCAGAAAGCGACGCAATCATGCGCGCCATGGTTGCGGCGGTGCAGGCGGAGAACGCGCAGGTCGTGCTGATCTCGGGTGACCTGACCAAGGACGGCGAGCGCGCTTCGCACGAGCGCATGGCTTCCCACCTTCATCAGATGATGGCAGGCGGGCGCAAGGTCTTCGTGGTGCCCGGCAATCACGACATCCAGAACGACGGCGCGCAAGGCTACGCGGGCGACGTCAGCGCACCGGTGCCGACCGTGTCCGCCGCCGAGTTCGCGACCATCTACAACGACATGGGGTACGGCAACGCCTTGGCTCGCGACCCGGGCTCTCTCAGCTACGTGGCCGAGATGGCGCCGGGCCTGTGGCTCCTGGGCATCGACTCGTGCATCTACGGGGAGGTCCGGGCGCCCGAGATCACGCCCGGACGGATCACCGACGCGACCAAGGCCTGGATTCGAAGCCAGCTCGACCTGGCGGCTGGTCGAGGCGCGCGCGTGCTCGCGATGATGCACCACGGGGTGGTCGAGCATTTCACGAACCAGGCCCTCGTCTTTCCCCAATACGTCGTCGAAGAGCGGGACGCCGTGGCTGCGCTGCTGTCGAACGGCGGCGTAGGTGCCGTGTTCACGGGGCACTTCCATGCCAACGACATCACGCGTGGCTTGCCCATCGGCTCGTCGCGGGCCATCTACGACATCGAGACGGGCTCGACTGTCACGTACCCATGCCCCTACCGCGTGGTGGACGTCTCCGCCGACGTTCTGGCCATCGCGACCAAGCACGTGGCGGACATCGACTACGATCTCGAAGGCGCACCCGACCTGCGGACGTATGCTTACCAGAACCTGCGCGTCGGGATGGAGGCCCTGATCCCGCGGCTGATCGTACAGGCGAACTACGAGATCACCGACAGCCAGGCGGCGGAGGTCTCGCCCTGGCTGGCTGACGGCCTGGTTGCCCACTACGCGGGCGACGAGGTCATGCCTGCCAACGTACCAGGCGAGATAGCCAAGTTGCTCACATCGGGGGTCAGCGTCCAGCTGCTCGCGGGTGTGATGTTGCAAAGCATTTGGACCGATCTGCCTCCGACCGACAACACGGTGACGCTGGACCTCGCGGCCAGGTGACACCGCGCCGTATCGATTGTAGATTCCTCCCGTGGATGTGGCCCTTGGTTCTGGGCCCATCCGCGTTGACAGCAAGGCGCGAGACCGCGAGGTGTGAGGATGCTCTCGATAGTCGACATTTTGGCCGAGGTGGATCAACTGCCCACGCTCAATGCCACGGTCGTACGGCTCATGGGGATGCTGCACGACGATGACATCGGTTTCGGCGACATCGAGAACGTGGTCCGCACCGATCCCGCGCTGACCACGAACCTGCTTCGCACGGCCAACACGGCGTACTTCGCGACCTCGCGTCGGGTGGAATCCGTGAGGCAGGCCATCTCGGTGCTCGGCCTGCGACGTCTCGTCGACGCGGTCACCTTGTCCGCCATGGCCGAAGTGATTCCGGAAAAGCTGGCCGGCTACGGCTTGAGCGCGCAGGCCTTCTGGAGACACTGTGTGGCGGTGGCCGTATTGTCCGAGAGCCTGGGCAGGCAGCTGGCGTCCGGGCGCGGGGGGCTCTTCTTCACGGCGGGGTTGCTGCACGACCTTGGCAAGCTGGTCATCAGCGCCTTCTTGACGAGGCGACATGGCCGGCCGGCTGGCGAGCTTCCGCTGACCTCGATCGAAGCCGAGCGCAGCGCCTTGGGTACCGATCACGCCCAAGTCGGAAACGCGATCGCCGAGGCGTGGCGCCTTCCCCATGCGGTCGCTCTGGTGAACCAAGCCCACCACGCCCCCTGGGAGCTCGAAGACGATTCCCAGCACGACGACTACACGGTCACCTTGGTGCACGTAGCAGACGGCATGGCGCACGCCTTCGGCTTCGGTGGCGGCATCGACGAGAGCCAGCCGGTGTTCTCGCAGCCAGCGCTCGATCGACTGAAGCTGGGCAAGCGGCAGGCCGAACAGGTCGCGTGGGCGAGCCTGGAGCACATCGAGACGCTGGCCGCGACACGATGAACGCCTGAGCCTTTGACTCTCCGGTATCTGCTCGTAGGGCGATTCGAGCCTACGACAAGCGCCGCGCCACTTCCTCGGCCAAGGCGAGCGACGAGGTCAAGCCCGGAGAGTCGATGCCGTACAGATTGAGCAGACCCGGCACGCCGTGCACGTCGCTGCCCTGCAGAACGAAATCGATGAAGCCCGCGTCGGCCGGGCCGAGCTTGGGCCTGATGCCGACGAAGCCAGGCGACAGCGCCCCGTCCGCGAGGTCGGGATAGTAGCGACGAATGGCACGGTAGAAGAACGCGCTCCGGCTCTCGTCGAATCGATAGTCGGGATGCCCGACCCACACGGCGTCGGGCCCGAAGCGCACGGCACCGGACAAATCCAAGGCCACGTGGATGCCGAGGCCACCTGCCGCCGGTACCGGATAGACCAAGCGTCGAAAGGGCGGCGGCCCGGAGAGCACGAAGTAATGCCCCTTGGCGAAATGGGCACGCGGAATGGTCGCGGTATCGAGCCCTCGCAATGTACCCGCCACCGAAGGCGCCGAGAACCCCGCGGCGTTGATGACGGCGCGGAAGCGAAAACGGCCTGGGTCCCCGCCGCCCACGTCCAGCTCCAGGCCGTCACCTCCCACGGAGCCGCCCACGATGGGGCTCGCGAGCACGATGTCCGCGCCCGCGGCACGTGCGTCCGCGGCGAACGAGAGCATGAGCCCGTGGCTGTCCACCAGCCCCGTGGACGGCGACGACAACGCGCGCTTGCATGCTACCGCTGGCTCCAGGGCGCGGACCTCGTCGGGAGAGAGCCACGTCAAGTCGCCCACGCCGTTCGCCTCGGACAGGGCTTTGATGTGCTCGAGCTCGACGATCTCGTGATCCTCGACAGCCACGACGATCTTGCCGATCGGGCTCCACGCCAACCCGCGCGCCTGGCAGTAGTCCGCCATCATGCGGCGTCCCTGCACGCACAGGCGAGCTTTCAGGGAGCCGGTCGGGTAATGAATCCCGGCGTGCATCACCTCGGAGTTGCGCGAGCTCGTATGCAGGCCGGTGGACTTCTCGGCTTCGAACAGCACCACGTGTCGCCCCTGCATGGCGAGCCTGCGGGTGATGGCAAGGCCCACCACGCCACCGCCGATAACAGCGCAGTCGAGCTTCTCGAGCATGCGAGCAGACTATATTTCCCGCGTTCCGGGCGCCAGTCTCGCGAGTACCAGGCTCCGGCGCCTTGCTTTTGGGTATGCATCACACTGGAACCCTGCCCCGTCCGTGGTAGACACGGCGCCTCCGTGATTCGACTAGAAAACATCAGCAAGCAGCATGGGCCACAGATCCTCTTCGTTGACGCGAGCGCGGCGATCAACCGCGGGGAGAAGATCGGCCTCGTGGGACCGAACGGCGCGGGCAAGTCGACGGTCTTCCGCCTGATCATGGGCGAGGAGTCCTGCGACGATGGCCAGATCTCCATCGACCGCAACGTGACCATCGGCCACTTCAGCCAGGACGTGGGCGAGATGAAGGGGACCTCCGCGGTGGCCGCCACCATGGACGGCGCAGGCCCGGTCTCGGCCCTGGCCGCCGAGATGCGCGAGCTCGAGATCGCCATGGCCGATCCCAGCCGGGTGGACGAGCTCGAAACCTTGGTTGACCGGTTTGGCCACGTGCAGGCCCACTTCGACGAGCTGGGCGGGTATGCGCTGGAGGCACGCGCCAGGGAGATCATGGCGGGCCTGGGCTTCTCGCAGGAGATGATGGACGGCGACGTCGGCAACCTGTCCGGCGGTTGGAAGATGCGCGTGGCCCTCGCGCGGATTCTGCTCATGCGACCGAACGTCATGCTGCTAGACGAGCCCTCGAACCACCTGGACATCGAGTCCATCATCTGGCTCGAAGGATTCCTCAAGGGGTACGACGGCGCCCTGCTCATGACCACGCACGACCGTGAGTTCATGAACCGCGTCGTCACCAAGATCATCGAGATCGACGGCGGCGTCCTCACCACCTATTCCGGCAACTACGACTTCTACGAAAAGCAGCGCGCGTTGACCGAAGCCCAGGCGGAGGCGGCCTACCAGCGCCAGCAAGCCATGCTGGCCAAGGAGATCCGCTTCATCGAGCGCTTCAAAGCGCAGGCCTCCCACGCGGCGCAGGTGCAATCGCGGGTGAAGAAGCTCGACAAGATCGAGAAGCTCGAGCCTCCGCGTCGGCGACGTACCCTGACCTTCGACTTTCCGCAGGCGCCCCGGTCGGGCGAAGACGTCATCAAGATCGCGGGCCTGCACAAGCGCTATGGATCGAAGATCATCTACGAAGGTCTCGACTTGATGATCCGGCGCAAGGAACGCTGGTGCGTGATGGGAGTCAACGGCGCCGGCAAGTCCACCCTGCTCAAGCTGGTCGCCGGGGAGATCTCACCGGACGCGGGCCAAGTCACGGTCGGTGCGGGCGTGAGGCTCGGGTACTTCGCTCAGCACGCGATGGAGCTGCTAGACCCGGGCAAGACCGTGTACGAAACCTTGGAAGAAGCATTTCCCCTCGCGACCGTGGGCACCTTGAAGTCGCTCGGCGGCTGCTTCGGGTTCTCGGGCAACGACATCGACAAGACCTGCCGCGTGCTCTCGGGTGGGGAAAAGGCGCGCGCCGTGATGGCACGCATCCTCTTCGATCGCCCGAACGTTCTCGTCCTCGACGAGCCCACCAACCACTTGGATCTGACCACCAAGGAAATGCTGCTTTCTTCGCTGCGAGACTTCGAAGGCACGATGCTCTTCGTGTCGCACGACCGGCGTTTTCTCTCGGCGCTATCCACCCGCGTTCTCGAATTGACCCCCGATGGCTCGACGACCTACGGCGGCGGATACATCGAGTACGTGGCACGAAGCGGCCACGAAGCACCCGGCTTGCGTAGCTAGAGC